>JANQFK010000061.1 GCA_028277885.1 Myxococcota bacterium | reverse complement strand
CGGCGCGAGGAACCACTGCTGGATCCGATAGGCCGCGAGCTCCTTGCGGGGCGAGTTGTTCCAGTGGTCCGCGTCGCCCGGCGGAGCCTCCTTCCACTTCAAGGTGAGCTCGGTCCCCAGCGGCTTCTCATAGGTGACGACGCGGGCGGCGCCGGTGACCCCGCCTCCGGCCGACTCGAAGGATCTCAGCTCGAAGTCGTCGCCCGCGAGCAGGGTCGCGAGGCGTCCGGGGTCCGCAGGCCAGAGGCCGGGGTGCGGGCGCCGGTCGGCGGCCGTGGAAGCGCCCCGCCCGATGCCCTCGTCCGCGGCCACGGCCACGGGCGCCGCACCGAGGCACGCCGCGAGTAGCACGCCGAGCAGGGCCACCGGGGCCACCCGACCTCCCTCGCCGACGAGGGAGCCTCTCGGGTGCCGGGGCGACCGGGGCAGGCCGATGCGGGTCCTGTTCGTCTCCATGGACGACAGCAAGCCACCGCGGCGACGGCCGGTCCATATGCGCCGTGGCCAGCTTCCTGCCATTTCAGGCCACGGTGCGAGATCCCTCCAGGGACGTCGGTCGCAGACCTCCGGGAGGCGGCGCCGCGCGAAACGACCAGGACAGGGCCCGGGAGCGGTTGCGGATTCCGCGGCCGATTGGCGCGGTTCCCGGCGAGGAGGAATCCGTGGCATCCGCCGCCCCCGCCCTGATCGCCTGTCCCGACTGCGACCTGCTCCACGCGCTCCCGCGCCTCGAGCCCGGGCAGAAGGCGCGCTGCCAGCGCTGCGACGCGATCCTCGCGGAGTCCAGGCGCAACGCCCTCGACCGCACGCTCGCGCTCGCGCTGGCGGGCCTCGTCCTCTTCGTTCCCGCCAACATCTACCCTCTGCTCCGCCTCTCGCTCGAGGGGCGCGCGCAGGACATGACCATCTTCTCGGGCGCCCTCGCCCTCTGGGAGCAGGGGCTGCATCCGCTCGCCGTCTTCGTCTTCGCGGTGAGCATCGCGGTGCCGGCCCTGCGTCTGCTGGCTCTGCTCACTCTGCTCATGCCCCTGCGGTTGGGACGCACGCCCCGGCGGCTGGCGCACATGCACCGCCTGACCGACTTCCTGAAGCCCTGGGGAATGCTCGAGGTCTATCTGCTGGGCGTGATCGTCGCCTTCGTGAAGCTCGCCGACCTCGCCACCGTGATCCTCGGGCCGGCCTTCTTCTGCTTCGTCGGGCTGATTCTCTGCACGACGGCGGCGAGCGCGTGCTTCGACCCCCGGCTCTTGTGGGAGCGCCTGGAGACCTCGCGATGAGTGCCACGGCGACCGTCGGAGCGGGCGGAACCGCGGCCGCCGCCGGCCTGCTCTCGTGTCACTCGTGTGGCCTCCTGTCTCGCGCGCGCCCCGAGCGCGCACGCTGTCCGCGCTGCGCGGCCGCGCTGCACCTGCGAAAGCCCGACAGCCTGGCCCGCACCACGGCGCTGCTCCTCGCCTCCTGCATCCTCTACGTGCCGGCCAACGCCCTTCCCATCATGACGCTGCACAAGCTCGGAGCCGGCACGCCCAACACGATCCTCTCGGGTGTCGAGCACCTGATCGAGGCGGGCCTCTGGTCGCTGGCGGCGATCGTCTTCTTCGCGAGCATCGCGGTGCCGGTGCTCAAGATCCTGGGCATCGGCTACCTCGCCTGGTCGGTGCGGCGCGGCTCGCGCTGGCGCCCCAGGGACCGCACGCGCCTGTACCGCGTCGTCGAGTCGATCGGCCGCTGGTCGATGATCGACGTCTTCGTGATCTCGATCCTGGTGGCGCTGGTCGAGCTCGGCGAGCTGGCCACGATCGAGACCGGTCCCGCGGCCACCGCCTTCTGTGGCGTGGTGGTGCTCACCATGTTCGCGGCCGCGAGCTTCGACCCGAGGCTCGTATGGGACGCGATGGAGAATCAAGGATGACGAGTGAAACGAAGCGAAGGAGCGTCGAGAGCGAGCTGCCCGAAGCGGCCGTGCACGAGAAGCGCGGCTTCTCGATGGTGTGGCTGATCCCGATCGTGGCGGCCCTGGTGGGCGGCGGCGTCGTGGCCCGCACCCTGTTGGAGCGGGGGCCGACGGTCACGATCCGCTTCGCGAGCGGAGCGGGCCTCGAGCCCGGCAAGACGCGGGTCAAGTACAAGTCGCTGGTGGTCGGCACGGTGACCGACGTCGCCCTGTCGGAGGATCTCGCCCAGGTCGTCGCCACCGCCGAGCTCGCCGCGGAGGCGGCACCCTACCTCAACGAGCAGACGGTCTTCTGGGTGGTCCGGCCCGAGATCAGCAGCAGCGGCATCAGCGGCCTCGACGCGCTGGTCTCGGGCTCCTACATCGGCGTGATCCCGGGCCACGGCCAGGAGCCCCGACGCGACTTCGAAGGCCTCGCCCACCACCCCCTGCGCGCCGCGCACCCCGATGCCCTGCAGGTGGTCCTCGAGGCGCCGGCCCTGGGCTCGATCCGCGAGGGCACGAAGATCTACCACCGCAGCATCGAGGCCGGTGAAGTCGTCGGCTACGCGCTCGCACCCGGCGACGGAGGCGTCACGATCACGGCGCTGATCGACCCCGACTTCGCGAAGCTCGTGCGGAGCGACACCCAGTTCTGGAACGCCAGCGGCATCGAGGTGAAGGTCGGCATGGGAGGTGTTCGGGTCCACACCGAGTCGCTCGCGGCGCTGCTCGCCGGCGGCATCGCCTTCGACACGCCGCAGGGCTCGAAGGCGCCGGGCGCGGAGAGGGGCGACCGCTTCCCCCTTCACAGCTCCGCCGATGCGGCGGAGCGTACGCGGGAGCACGCCGAGGGGCTGCCCCTCGTGATCGAGGCCACGCACGTGGGCTCGTTGAAGGAGGGGGACCACGTCACCTACCGCCAGGTGAGGGTCGGCGTGGTGGGCCGGCATGAGCTCTCGGCGGACGCCCGTAGCGTGAAGGTGCACCTGCGCATCTACCCCCGGTACGCGCGGCTCGTGCGCAGCAACTCGCGCTTCTGGAACGCGAGCGGCATCCACGCTCACTTCGGCCTCCTCTCGGGCCTGCAGGTCGACACCGAGTCGCTCGAGTCGATCCTCGCCGGCGGCGTCGCCTTCGCGACGCCCGACGAGCCGGGCCCCCGGGTGAAGCGCGGCACGCTCTTCCCGCTGCACGCCCGACCGGAGCCCGAGTGGCACGCCTGGTCGCCCAGCATCCGGCTGCCGTCGGCGGACCCCGGGAAGACCGTGCACCACGCGATCCACGTCGAGAACCACAGGAGCCTCTTCGGCAACGGCGTTGCCAGCGAGGCGGTGTCCCCGGACGGCGGGAGCGCCGCGGTCCCGGCGGTCGCCTCCGGGCCCGACGCGCGGGGCGCGCGGAAGCGCGGCTTCTTCCGTCGCGTCCTCGGCCGGGGCGGGAGCTAGTCTCCCGAGTCCAGGTCCCGGGCGGCGCGCAGCTCGAGGGCGCGCAGGCCCTTCGCGCGCGCAAGCTCGAGAGCGCGCCGGAAGCAGGCGAGAGCCTCGGTCCGGGGGCGACCGAGCGCCAGCAGGGCCTGGCCGCGCAGCCGCAGCAGCTCCGGCTCGAGGTTGCGGTCGAGGCTGCCGCCGGCCCGGGCCAGGCCGTCGGCGGCCGCTTCGAGCGCTCCTTCGGGCCGGCCCGCGAGGAGCAGCGCCACCGCGAGCTGGACCCGAATGAACGGCGTGAAGAGCACGGCTTGCGCCTGCTCGAGGCGCGCGACGGCCCCGCGGATCTCCTCGGCTCCCTCCGCCGCGAAGCCAGAGCGCGCCCGCGCCGCGCCGCGCAGAACCTGCCCGATGGTCACGAAGCCGGGCAGCCGGTTGTCCTGGGCGACCTGGATCAGGCGCTCGGCGGTCTCTCCCAGCGCCGCCGGCTCCTCCTCGAGCGCGCGCACGTAGCCCTGGTAGAAGAGCGCGCCTGCCAGCGAGTAGGGTCGCCCCAGGCGCTCCGCGGCGGCGACGGCCGCGTCGACGCCCTGTCGTGCGCGGTCGGCGCGCCCGGCGAGCCACTGGGAGCAGCCCTCCACCGCGAGCAGCTCGAGGCCCGGATCGATGGCCCACACCAGCGGATCGGGCTCCTCCCGCACCTCCGCCAGCGCCTCGTGCGCCGCGCGGAAGCAGTCGAGCGCCTCCTCCGGTCGCCCGCGGTAGAAGTGCCCCTGCCCGGCCACGAACTGGACGCGCATGCGGCGTTCGGGCAGGTCGAGGCGCTCCGCGATCCGGCCGAGCCTGCCCAGGAGGCGCAGCGTCCCGGCCTCGTCGCCCGAGACCGAGGCGACCCACCACAGGGCGTAGGTCGCCTCGAAGAGCCGCGTGTCGTCGTCGAGCGCGCGGCAGAGCTCGATCACGCGTTCGAGCGTCGGGCCCAGCGGCTCGACCCCGAAGCCCTGGGCCGCGTTCAGGGCGACCGCGTAGAGGAAGCGCAGGTCGAGCTCGCGCTGGTCGCGGTCGCGGCCCGGCGGCAGGTCTTCGAGCGCCGCGAGGGTTGCGGTGATCTGCCCGGCGCACTCGCTCCAGGCCGAGCGGTGCGCCGCGCGCTGCGCCGCGCGCCAGCCGAAGTCGACGGCCTCGCCGGGCCGGCCGCCGGCGGCGAAGTGCAGCGCCACGAGCTCGGGCTGCCGCTCGCAACGCTCGGGAAAGCGGGCGCTCAGCGTCTCGGCGACGCGCGCGTGCAGCTCGCGCCGCTGCCGCCGCAGTGTCGACTGCTGCGCGGCCTCCTGGAGGAGCGCGTGGGCGAAGGCGTAGCCGATCTCGGGGGGAGCCCCGCGCCGGTGCAGCACCTCGCCCTCGACCAGGCGCGCCAGGGCGCGCTGCAGGGCGGCCGGCTCCTCGTCGGAGATCGCCTCCAGCAGGGACGAGTCGAACTCGCGGCCCAGCACGGCGCAGAGCTGGACGAGGCGCTTGTCGGCACCGAGGCGGTCGAGGCGCGCCATCAACGAGTCCTGCAGGGTCTCGGGTATCGCGACGAGCGCGCGCCCGCCTCCCGTGGTGGTCTCCCCGGCCTCGAGCGCCAGGCGGACGAGCTCCTCGACGTAGAGGGGGATGCCCTCGGCCCGCTCCAGGATGGCGGCGGACGTCTCGTCGGAGAGCGCGTCGGGACACGCCAGGCCGCGGATCACCTCGCGCGCCTTGCCGCGTCCGAGACGGTGCAGCGGCAGGGGGGTGAGGTTCGAGCGCGAGGGCCAGGGCGCCGCGAAATCGGGCCGCGCGCTCAGCAGCAGCAGCACGCGCGCCGCGGCGCATTGCTCGATGGCGAGGGTGACGAACTCCAGCGTCGACGGATCGCTCCAGTGAACGTCCTCGCACACGATGACCACGGGATGCTCGGCCGAGAGCGAGTGCAGCCACGCCACGAGCGACCGCAGCGTCTCCAGCCGACGCAGCTCCGCCTCGGGCCCGCCGGGCGCGTCGGCGGCGTGGCTCAGCGACAGCAGCGACGCGAGCACGGGCGCCGCGTCCGAGAGCGGCGGGTGGAGCCCCGCGAGGTGGGCCTCGAGCCGTCCCCGCGACACCGGCTCGCTGCCGGTCGACGGCCCGAGTGCACGGCGCAGGAGCTGCGCGGCGCCGAAGAAGGGGGTCTGCTGCATGTACGGCGTCGAGCGGCACGCGAGCCACACGTGCGGCTCTCCCGCGAGCGACTCGCGGAAGCGGTGCAGCAGCCGCGACTTGCCGATGCCCGGCTCCCCCGAGACCAGCACGACCTGCCCGCGGCCCTCCGCCGTCTCCTCGAAGCGGTCGCCCAGCAGACCGAGCTCCTGCTCGCGGCCGACGAAGGGGGTGCGGTAGGCGACCGGCTCGATGGAGGCCTCGTCGTGGACCCGCTCCACTTGGTGCAGCGCGACCGGCTCGGAAACGCCTTCGAGCGGCGTCGATCCGAGAGCGCTGACCTCGCAGTGGTCGACGACGAGCCGCAACGTCGCGTCGCTCACCACCACCGCGCCGGGTCGGGCCTGCTCCTGGATGCGCGCCGCCACGTTCATCGTGTTGCCGAGCACCTGGGTGGCGTCGGGGCTGCCACCCACGGCGCCCACCACCACGGGGCCGGTGTGCACCCCCGCCCGCAGCGTCAGCTCGCTCCGGCCGCCGTACCCGGCGCGGAGCTCGCGGTCGAGGTCGCGGATGGCTCGCCGCACGCCCAGGGCCGCGCGCACCGCGCGTACCGCGTCGTCTCCGTGCGCGCGGGGGTAGCCGAAGAGCACGAGGAGACCATCGCCCAGGTATCTGTCGATGCTGCCACCGAAGCGCGCGACCACGGCGGCGACCGCCTCCTGGTAGGCCCGCGTCACGTCGTGCAGGTCCTCGGGGTCGAGGCGTGCGGCGAGGTCCGCTGCGCCCGCGAGGCCGAAGAAG
>JANQFK010000047.1 GCA_028277885.1 Myxococcota bacterium | reverse complement strand
CCCGCCGCGAAGCCGCCCGCCGCCTCCCCGGGGCTGATCGCCGCGCTCGGCCCCGAGCCGGTGCGCTTCGTGCCCCGCGTGGGCCTGCCGGCCGGTCGCATCGGGGGGGGCCGGCGCGGCGCCACCGCGGGACCGGCCCAGCCGTCGGCGCTCGCGCCGACGAACGTCGGCCTGACCCTCGAGCGGCAGCCCAGCCTCTACTGGTTCCTGCCCGCGCCGAGCGCCTCGGGCGTGCGCATCGACGTCAACGATCTCGATGCCGCGAGGACCGTGCTCTCGACGACGGTGCGCGGCCCGCTGCGGGCCGGCGTGCACGTGCTTCGCCTGGGCGCCAAGGGCGTGCGGCTCGCGACCGATCGCAACTACCAGTGGCTGCTCACGCCCGTCGGCGCCGACGCGCCGACCTCGGGCGGCATCGTGCGCCGGGTGGCCAGCGACGCGGAGCTGCGCACCAACCTCGCGCAGGCCACGCCGGCGGAGAAGCTGCGTGTGCTGGCGGCCGCCGGCATCTGGCACGACGCTCTCGACCTCCTCTCGCGCTCGATCGCGGCAAGCCCGGCCGACGCGCAGCTGCGTCGCACCCGCGCCGATCTCCTGGAGCAGCAGGGTCTGTCGGACGCGGCTGCCTGGGACCGCACGCCGCGCTGAGGAGCCGGGCGCACGGCGGCGACTCGATCTGGAGAAGGCTGGCGCCACCCGAGCTCCGCCAGCCCCGCCTCGTCCGGCCCCTGGAACGACGAGACCCGGGTCTCAACGCCGCGCGTCGGCGAGCTGCTCCTCCCAGACCCGCAGGTCCGCCGCGGCGCGGCAGGAGGCCAGGGCGGCCTGCCGCTCGGACGGCCGCATGTCGTTGCGCGCCCGCAGCGAGCGATAGCGCCGTTCGCAGTCGTCATAGGCGCTCCTGAGCTCCTCGCGTCCTTCGTTCTGGTGGATCTCCGGAAGCCCGTGTCCGACCGCGGGCATCTGCCCGAAGGCGGGACCCGCCAGGCCGAGCACGGCCGTGAGCATCGCGATGGATCGAATCATCTCCCCGTCCTCCCTCGCGCGGAGTCCACCGCGCTCACAAGAGGAGTCGGGGGAGACGCGGAGATCGGATCGCGCTCGGTTCGGAGCATCGGCCGGATCCGGAACGGGGGCTCGCCGTGGTGCGCCTGCGGGGGCGACGGGTGCAGGAGCCGCCCCGCATCGTTGCGCGCTGCGCCGCCGCCCGGCCGCGCGCGATGCCGACGCGCTGGCGCGGCCGCCCGAGAGCTCCGCCGGCCGCGCCGCGTCTAGAGCCAGTTGCTGATCAGCAGGAAGGACGACCAGTAGAAGGGGTGCGAGAAGCGCAGGTCCTCGGCGAGCTTGCCCTGAGCTCGCCGCAGCGCCTCGGCCTTGGAGACGCCGGGCTTTCCGACCTCCTCATAGAAGGCCACGATCAGCTGGTAGGTGGCCTCGTCGTCGATCCGCCACAGGCTGCCGAGGGCGCTGCGGGCGCCGGCGCGGATCGCCACCCCCGCCAGCCCCAGGGCGGCGCGCTCGTCGCCGACTGCGGTCTCGCAGGCCGAGAGCGCCAGGAGCTCTACCGGGCGCGGGCTGAACTGCGCCGGCACGAGGGCGTCGGACATCTCGTCCATGGTGAGGCGCCCGTCGTAGGTGAGCAGGAAGCTCTCCGAAGCATCGCGATTGAAGACGGCGTGCGAGGCCACGTGCACGACGGTGGGTCGCTCGGCCGCCAGCTCCCGCTCGAACCGCTGGGCCACGAAGTCCTCGTTGAGCAGCACCTCGCCGCCGTAGAGGGACCGGATCGCCTCGAGCTCGCGCGCGGCGCTGGGCAGCGCGGGGAAGCCCTGGGTCGCATCGCTGACACCGGCCAGCAGCAGCCCCGCGCCCGCGGTGTCGAGGGGTCGCGGGTCGACCAGCGAGAGGCCGGGCGTCACGGCCAACGCGTACTCGCTCACCAGGAAGCTCTCGCCATCGTGGAGCGCGGCCAGCGGAACCGTGCGCAGCGCACCGTCGGGAACGAAGACCAGCGTGCGCACCTTCTCGGAGGCCAGGCGCTCCGCGTAGGGACGCACCAGCCAGTCGTAGAGCTGTCGGGCGGGCGCGCGAAACGCGAAGTCCGCCGGTGAGGACACGGCGCGGCGATAGGCGGCGATCGTCTCGTGGACCTGCCGCCCCGGCACGGGAACCGTCTGACGCGCAATGCCCGAGGGCAGACTCAGCAGCAGCTCCAGGCGATCGGGCAGGATGATCGGATAGACGACGGCGGCGGAGGCGCCCCGCGACACGCGGTCGAGATCCACGGCCCGGGCCTCCACCTCGGCCACGCACTCGTCGCGGAAGTAGTCGCGCAGCTCCGCCGCCTTCAAGCTCTCCATCACGCGCCGCGCCTCGATCAGCAGGCGCTCGACGTCGGCGGGATCCTGCACCAGGCCCGAGCTCTCGAGCAGCACGTCGACGAGCTGGACGTAGACCGGAGCCACCGCGCGTCGGAAACGCGTCTCGGCGGAGCCGTACTGGGCGAGCGTCTCCTGGCGGGTTTCCTCCAGGATTGCGACGGCGCGCCGGTACGAGCGGAGCGCGGCCGAGGCCTGCCCCTGCGACCAGAGGATCCGCCCCTCCTGCCAGTGCCAGCGGTAGGCCAGGTCGAAGGCGCTGGCGGTCTCGGCCTCGCGCAGGGCGGCGCGCGTGAGGTAGAGCGCCTCCTTGCTGCGCTGCTCGCTCTCGTAGAGCTGGCCGAGCTGACCCAGCGCGGAGGAGAGCGCCCGGGGCTCCTCGAGCTCGCGGGCCAGGGCGATCGCCGACTGCAGGAGGGCGTGCGCCGCCAGCAGGGCGGTCTCTCGCCGGGCCGGATCGGCCAGCGCGAGCCGCTCGTAGGAGGCCGCCACGTGGATCCAGACCCGGGCCTGCTCGTGGCTTCGCGGCAGGGCATCCGATCGGCTGCGGGCGCGCGCCAGCAGCTCGGCCGCCCGGCCGGCCGTGCTCCCCTCGAGCGCCGCCCGCGATCCGTTCGAGAGCGCCTTGGCCTCCTCGACCGGGCGGTCGGCGCGGGCCGCCAGGCGCGCGCTCTCTTCGTAGGCCACGAGAGCGGCGTCGTGACGGCCACTCACCGCCCGCAGGTTGCCGAGGTTGTTGAAGATGCGGGCGCCGAGGACGGGATCGCCGGCTTCGCTCGCGAGCCTGCTGGCGCGCTCGAGATGCGTCTCGGCCCGACCGGTATCGCCCATCCCCAGGTAGGCATTGCCCAGGCCCGCCTCGATGGCCGCGGAACGCGCAGCGTCGCCCTGGGCCTCGGCGAGCGTACCCGCCTCCTCGAGCGCCACGGCCGCCTCGGCGTAGCGGCCGAGCGCCAACTGACTCTGGGCCAGGGCCCGCACGGCATCGATCCGCCTCTCGGGATCACCCTCCTGCGCCAGCAGCTCCGCGGCGCTGGCCTGCTCCTGCGCGGCCTGCTCGAAGTGACCGCCCCGGAAGGCCCGGGCACCGCGGGCCAGCGAGGCCTGAGCCACCTGGATCGACGACGCCTCCGGCGGAGCCGCGGCCACGTCCGGCGTCGCGGACGCGACGGGCCCGGGAGCGCCAGGCGGCACCAGGTCGTCGTAGGCGATCAGCAGGCCGTCGGCCGAGGAGGGCAGCCCGCGCACGCGCGAGACGGCGAAGCTGCCCGTCGCGCCCTCGCTGGCACGAGCCACGCAGCTCGGCTGCAGGGCCTGGGCGGCGCGGAGGAAGCTCGCATCGAGGGGATTGACCTGGCTCTCGATGTCGACGATCGGCGAGCGGATCACCACCACGCCCTGGGCCTCGGGCCCACCCGGGGCCGAGGCGTCGACGAAGCTGTCGCCGGGCTGCGGCGCCCGCCCGTAGGGCGGGACGCCCAGCGGATTCTCGATGAAGACCGACTCCGCCCCGATCTCGATCCGCCCCCCGGTTCCCCCGAGCTCGCGCGCCTGGGCGGTGATCGAGCTGCCATCGCGGAGCACCAGCACTCCGGCGTCCTGGACCGTGACGCTCCCGCCATCGCCGCCGCCCACGCTGGCACTGATCGCGCTCTCGGAGAGCTGGATGCGGCGCCCGCTCAGCACGATCTCGCCGCCCTCGGAAGCGGCGGCTTCCGAGAGGATCGTCGCGTTCTGCATGTCGAGGTCGTTCGCCACCTGGAGGATGGCGTCTCCAGCGAGGCCATCACCGTTGCTCTCGACCGCGATCCTGGCTCCATCGCGCATGTCGAGCTTCGGTGTCCGCACCAGAACGGTCCCCCCGTCCCCGGCTCCTTCGGCCGAGCTGACGAGCTCTCCCCCATCGGTCAGGAGTACGGATTCGTGACCGATGACCGTGACGCGTCCGCCGGATCCCGCTGTGACGCTGGCGGAAGCCACCCGGCCGTCCTTCACCACGACCTGGTTCGCCTCGATCGTCACGTCTCCCGCATCGCCGGTGCTGACCTCCGGCGGGAATCCGACGAAGGAAGCCGAGGAGCTGACCGCGCCGCTGATCTCGACGCGGTCTCCGCGGATGATGACGTCTCCGCCCCGGCCCCTCTCCGTGGCGCTGGCGAAGACGACGCCCTGCGCGACGTTCACGCGGTCGGCGACCAGCTCGACACGACCGCCCTCACCCGGCCCGAAGCTCGAGGCGTTCACGTTTCCCTTGAAGCCGACGAAGATCTCCTCCGCCGTCAGCAGGATGTTCCCGCCCTTCTCCTTCCCGTCGCTCTGGGAGAGGATGACCCCGAATCTCTCTCCTCCCAGGACCTCGATCCGCCGGGCCTCGATCCGGATGTCTCCCGACTTGCCCGTCTCGGCGTCGGGAACGAAGAAGGCCGTGCTGCTCAGGAGCGTCCCGCCATCGTCGAAGATGGAGTTCTCCTCACCCGAGATCCGCACCGAGTCCGCGACGATGTCGATGTTCCCCGAATCGCCGGTTGCGAAGGCGGAGCTCTGGAGCACGGCCTCCTTGCGCAGCTCGAGGCGGCCGGCGCGGACGGTCAGGTCGCCGGCGTCGCCCGTGCTTCGGCCGGAGGACTGGGTCCCGACGATGGACGCATCGTCGATCAGGACCGAGTCCCCTTGCAGGTACATGTCGCCGCCATCTCCGCTGCCATCGTCGGCGGCGTTGACGAGCTCGCTGAAGTTGTCGATCCGAATGTCCCCGCCGATCACGCTGAGGTTGCCGCTCTGGCCGTCTCCCTGCGTCGCGACGAGGATCCGGGCGGCGCCGTCCAGCACGATCTCACGGGCCTGGAGCACCAGATCGCCGCCGCGGCCCGTGCCGTAGGTCTCGACGCGCAGGCTGATCCAGTTGGGATTCCCGGTGCGGAAGAGCTCACCGAGGACTTCGAGGCGGTCCGCCGTGATCGTGACGTTCCCACCGTCGGCGGCGGATCCGGGAAACGTCTGGGCGCGGATCCGCGTCTGCGCGCCGATGCGGACGGAATCGCCTGCGATGCGGATCGGCGCGCCGGCCACCGTGGTGCCCGGAAGGGCCGGAGCCGTGATGAACGCCTGGACGAGATCGACGTTCTCGCCCTCGATGTCGATCCCCACTCCGCCTCGGGCTCCGCCTCCACAGCAGAGCCGGGCCACGGCCAGCGTCGAGCCCAGGACGAGGACGTCGCCACCGCGAAGAATGATGCTGCCATCGAAGAACCCGCTGGCGTCCAGCTCCGAGCCCACGACTTCGAGCTCGCCCCGCTCTTCGAAGCCCACGAGCTCGAGCCCCTCGCCGGACACGACGACCTCTCCCGCGGAGCCCACGCTGGCGATCCGGATCACACCATCGGGCACGAAGAGCTCGGACCCGCCGATCCGGACTCCGCCCCCGACCAGGCTGAGGGTCTGGAAGCCCGTCCGGAGCCCGACCTCGAGAACGGCGCCGTCGAGCTCGATGTCGGCGGGCGCATCGCCGGTGAAGCCGAAGCTCACGGGGGCGCCGAGCAGGCCGAAATCCGGGGGGGCGACCGCGTCCAGAACGCTGCCCGCGCTGGCGTCGAATCCGGGATCGGCGTAGAAGCGGGAGCCGTCCTCGAAGCCCAGGAAATCGGCGCTCGTCGCGTGGAACGAGCGGGGGACGTCGAGCTTGCTGCCGGGCCCGAACAGGATCCCGCTGCGGTTCATGAGCCAGACGTCGGCGTTCGGAATCAGCGAAGCGATGCGCCCCTCGATCACCGAGGGGACGCCGCCCGTCACGCGGGCGAGCACGTTGCGGGTCGGCAGCCCCGACCCCGCCGTGAAGAAGGCGGTGTCGTTCGTTCCGACGTCGAAGAGCTGGAAGCTGTGGAAGAGGTTCGTGCCCGAACCCGGGCGCCAGCCCAGGGTCTCCGGGATCTCGAAGAGCCCGTTCACACCCGGCAGGTCGAAGACCCCGGTCCCGGGCAGCGAGCCATCGGTGACGATGCGGGTCTGGGCCAGCGCCGTGTGCACGACGCAGCAGCCCAGCATCAGGACGATCCCGAACCCCCGCATCACGGGAAGCTCCAGACGACGCCCAGGTGGACGCCGTCGTCCTGGAGGTCGCCGTCGCCGGGATCGAAGACGTCCTGGAGGTCGTAGCCCCAGTAGGCCTGGGCGCGGAGCTTCTCGGTGATGCCGAGGCGGCCGCCGATGCCGATGCTCGTCAGCGTCTGCTCGCCGAACTCGCGGCGGTCGGTGTTCCAGGAGTAACCGGCATCGAAGAACGGAGCGAGCTCGAAGGTGGGGCGCCACTCCCGCCAGGAGGGCATCGGGACGGGCACCCGCAGCTCGACCGAGCCGATCACACCGTTGTCGCGCACCAGGCGGTTCTCGCGGTAGCCCCGCACCGTGGCGTGGCCGCCCATCGCGAACTGCTCGAGGCCGAAGAGCGGGTCGCTGGCGATCTGGACGTCGGCGCGGGCCACGAGCTGGACGTCGGCCAGCTCGGGGAAGCGTCGCGCCAGCTGGAGCTGGCCCAGCCAGGCGAAGAACTCGGCGTCCGGCACCCCCGGATCGCTGTTGCGCGTGGCGCCCAGCGCGGGCAGGCCGAACGAGAACATCGTGCGGGCGGCGACGACCCGGTTCGGGGCGCGCCAGGTGTAGCGGCCCCCGAAGCGCAGCACCGCGAGCTTGGCGACCCCGTCGCGCGGTCCCGGGACGAAGGAGAAACGCTCGTCGAAGAGGTAGGAGTCGGCCCGCCGCCACTGGCCGAAGAAGAAGGCCTCGAGCTCGGTGTTGAGCGTGCGGTAGAGGGGCTGACCGATCCGAAAGCCGTAGGTCGCGGTCTGCCCGCGGATGTCGAAGTCGTCGAAGGGCTGCTCGACGATGGAGGTCCAGGTCCGGCGGAAGTGCAGCTCGAGGCGCGTGTCCCAGGGCGTGACCGGGATCTCCCAGTGGGCGCGGACGTCCTGAAGGCCGGCGCCTGCCTTCCACTCGGCCCAGATCGCGTCGCCGAAGCCGGTGACGTTGCTCCACCGTGCGCGCAGCTCGCCGCGCCCGCCGCCGATCGCCGGAGAGCTGTAGTTGTTGCCGGCCAGGCGGACGCTCCAGGGGCGCGCCTCGGTGACCGCCACGCGCAGTACGGCCTCGCCCTTGCGTTCGCCCGGAACGAGCTGGGCGTCGACGCTCTTGACCTTCTCGTCCCTCTGGAGGATCTGGAGCGCTCGCTCGAGCTCGTTCACGTTCACCGGCGGACCGGTGGCGCGTGCGATCCGCTGGCGCACGTAGCTCTCGCGCAGGCGGCCGTCGACCGAGATGTCGATATCGGTGACCCGACCCTCGACGATCCAGATCTCGAGCTCGTCGCCCTCGAGTCTCTGGGCGGGAAGGATGGCGCCGGAGGTGACGTAGCCGCGGTCGATGTAGGCGAGGGTCAGGTCGTCGCGCAGCTTCTGCACGTCGTCGAATCCGAGCGGCCTGCCGAGGTAGGGACGCACGATCGCGTCGAGCTCCTCCTCGCCGAGAACCGTGTTGCCGCGGACGCGCACGCCGCGGATCGCGAAGCGCGCCCCGGCCTCGAGGGCTTCGGTGCCCGGCTCGGTGGGCAGCTCGAGCTCGGGCAGCACGCGGCCGGGCTCCCGGGGGGCCGGCTCGAAGGAAGGCACCTCGGGGAGAACCAGCAGTGGCTCCCGGCCGGGGAGATCTTCCTGATAGGCGGGCAGCTCGTCGCGCTCGTCGCCGGGACGCACGTCGGCGACCTGCGCGTGCAGCGCCGTCGGGATCGGGCTCTGGACCAGCAGGGCGAGAGCCAGCGTGAACGGCAGCAGGACTTTCCGGCTCAGAGCGAGCTCTCCTTCCGGAGCCTGGATCTTCCAACGCAGCCTGGGCGTCGATCATCTAACGCGAATCCGCCCCGGGAATCAAGTGATCTGGGGCGAAGCGGGCGCGGGCCGGATTCTACACCGCAAAATGTCATACGGACGGTCTCCGTTCGGGTGGGCGTGGGTGCCGGGCGGATCCGGTGCCGGCGCACGACTCCTCCTCCCGGCCGCCGCCGAGGCTCGGCACCGGGGCCTGCCAGGGGGGAGTCGACCGGCGGCGCCGAATCGGATCGGATTCCGGGGTTCTCGAGCGAACCCGGAGCTGGAGCGCCCGCGCCTCGTCCTCGATCCACACCGGGATCTCGAGCGGCGCCCCTGCATCGATCACCTCCGAGGCGACCAACGGGTGCTACGCGGTCACCCTGGTCGTCGTCGGCTGGCTCTGGGAGGCGGCGCTGCGTCGAGGCACTGGGGCGGCGCTCCGGAGGGAAGCAGGCCCTTACCGGCTGATCCGCACCACGGCTCGGCCCGGGCGGGCTAGCCCTGATCCGGCATTGCCCTCCCAGCCGATGCGACGCGGCCGCGTCTGGTGCGCCTTCCGCCGAATGGCTCGCCATCGCCGCGGGGTCGGCGACTCACGTCACGTTTGGGGTCGCAAGTTGCTCGGAGGAGCACGGCGGCTCGGCTGCGCTCGAGTTCGGCTCCAGGCGCACCAGCCCCGGCCGCTCCCGCCGAGCT
>JANQFK010000031.1 GCA_028277885.1 Myxococcota bacterium | reverse complement strand
GGCGTGAGCCGCGCCGGCAAGAGCCGCCCCGGTGGAGAGACGTCGGAGGGGGCAAGCGCGGCCCGCCTTCGGCGGGCTGCGCGCGCAGCGCGGGCGAAGCCCGCGCGGAGTTCAGAAAGCCCCGCAAGCCCGGCCCGCCTCCGGCGGGCTGGGCGCGCAGCGAGCCGAAGGCGAGCGAAGTTCAGAAGGCCCCGCAAGCCCGGCCCGCCTCCGGCGGGCTGGGCGCGCAGCGAGCCGAAGGCGAGCGGAGTTCAGAAGGCCCTGAACTCGCTCCGACCCTCTCTCATCCCACGATCCCGAGCACGTCCTCCTCTCGGAGGATCAAGTGCTCCTCGCCGTCGAGGGTGATCTCGGTGCCGGCGTACTTGCTGAAGAGGATCTCGTCGCCCTTCTCGACGGCGAGGGGGCGGGGCTTGCCGTCGTCGCCGACCTTGCCCTTGCCGACGGCGAGGACCTTGCCCTTCTGGGGCTTCTCCTGGGCGGAGTCGGGGATGATGATGCCGCCCTCGGTCTTCGCCTCGCCCTCGAGGCGCTTGACGAGGATGCGGTCCTGGAGGGGACGGATCTTCATGGTGGCGGCTCCTCCCGCGGCTGCGGCCGACGCAGGGTATCGCCGGGCCCGGGTGGGTCAACGGCGGCGACGGCGGGCGGCGGCCTCGGAACTATGTACCTGTACATAGTTCCGGGCGGCCTTGACTTTCGCCCTCGTTTCGCGACCTTCGCGGCGAACAAAGGGCGAAGGACGCAGCGTGGCCCTGACCCGCCGCCAGCGAGAGATCTTCGAGTTCGTGCGCGACTTCGTGGCCGAGCGGGGCTACTCGCCCAGCCTCGAGGAGATCGGCGAGCACTTCGGTCTGTCCTCGGTGGCCACCGTGCACAAGCACGTCTCGCACCTGGTGGAGAAGGGTCACCTGCGGAAGTCGTGGAACCGCTCGCGCTCGCTGGAGCCGGTGGGCGAGGAGGGCTCCGCCAGCGTCGAGGTTCCCCTGCTCGGCGTGGTCGCCGCGGGGGCACCCATCGAGGCCATCGAGGTCCCCGAGCGCATCGCGCTCCCGGCCGAGATGGTGAGCCGCCGCGCCGAGACCTTCGTGCTCCGCGTCCGGGGCGACTCCATGATCGAGGAGCAGATCCGCGACGGCGACTGCGTGGTGGTCGAGCGCCGCCAGGAGGCGCGCAACGGGGAGACCGTCGTGGCGCTGGTGGGGGGCAGCGAAGCCACCCTGAAGAAGTTCTTCCGCAAGGGGGCCAGGGTGGTGCTCGAGCCCGCCAACCAGGCCCTGCGCCCGATCGAGGTCCCGGCCTCGGAGGTCGAGGTGCAGGGCGTCGTGCGGGGCCTGCTGCGCCAGTACTGACCCGCTCCGGGGGCCCCAGGCGCGGTTTGACGGCCCCCCGGCCCGGGCTACGTTCGAAAACTCCAGATGCCCGTTGGAGTTGCGCCGTGGTCCGCATCAGCCGCGCGATCGAGTTCTCGAGCTCGCTCCGCTACCGCCACCCCGATCTCTCCGAGGAGGAGAACCGCCGCCGCTTCGGCGCACGGGCCTCCCGCCACGGGCACAACTACCGCCTCGAGGTGACCCTGTCGGGCGAGCCGGATCCCGAGACCGGCATGGTGCTCGACCTGAAGGACCTGATCGTCGTGCTCGAGCGCGAGATCATGGCCCGCTTCGACCACCGGGACCTGAACGACGACACCGCCTTCTTCGAGAAGGTGCCGCCCACGCCGGAGAACGTGGCCCGGGTGATCTTCCGGCTGCTCCACCGGGCGCTGCCGAAGGGCCTGCTCGAGCGCATCCGTCTGCAGCCGGAGCTCGACCTGTGGGTGGAGGTGGTGGGCAGCGAGGAGGCGGAGTGATCGAGCTGACCCGCCGCTACTGGTTCGCCGCCGCCCACGTGCTGCGCAACCCCGCCTTCGACGACGCCCGCAACGAGAGCGTCTACGGGAAGTGCGCCAACCCGAACGGCCACGGCCACAACTACGGCCTCGAGGTGACGGTGACGGGCGAGCCGGACCGGATCACCGGCCGGGTGGTCGAGCCCGAGACCCTCGACGCCCTGGTGCGCGAGCACGTCCTGGCCCACCTCGAGAACCGCATGCTGAACGAGCAGCCGGCCTTCCAGGTGCGCGTCCCCACGGCGGAGAACATCGCGTGCTTCGCCCAGGCCGCCCTCGAGGAGCCCGTCGCGGAGCGCACCAGCGCCCGCCTGCTCCGCGTGCGGCTCGAGGAGACGCGGCGCAACCACTTCGAGTGCGGAGAGCCCAGATGAGCGAGAGCGACGACCCGGTCCAGGGACTCGTCCGGAGCGTGCTCAAGGAGATCGGCGAGGATCCCGGCCGCGACGGGCTCCAGCGCACGCCGCTGCGGGTCGCCAAGGCGCTGCGCTTCCTCACCGAGGGCTACGAGCAGGATCCCGTCGCGATCCTCAACAACGCGCTGTTCGACGTCAGCTACGACGAGATGGTGCTGGTGAAGGACATCGACTTCTACAGCCTGTGCGAGCACCACATGCTGCCGTTCTTCGGCCGCGCCCACGTCGCCTACATCCCCAACGGCAAGGTGGTGGGGCTCTCGAAGCTGCCGCGGCTCACCCAGATGCTGGCCCGGCGGCTCCAGGTGCAGGAGCGGCTCACCACCCAGATCGCCGACACCATCGAGGAGGTGCTCTCGCCCCGGGGCGTGGCCGTCGTGGTGGAAGCGATCCACCTGTGCATGATGATGCGCGGGGTGGAGCAGCAGAACGCCTTCGCGATCACCAGCTCGATGCGCGGTGCCTTCCAGGTGGATCCCAAGACCCGCAGCGAGTTCATGGAGCTGATCCGCCACACCAAGCAGTCCTTCGCCTGAGGGCCGGCGGGAGGCGAGCGGGCCCGGACACGACCCGGCCCGGACCCCGCCCGGGCCTCGCCTTGACCTCGCCCTGACGCGGCGCATCCCGACCACCGGGTCGGGCGGTTTGCCGCAACGCGTCAGCGGGCTCGCGGGAAAAGTGCGCTCCGGGACGTACATGCCCGGAATTCCGAGCGAAATTTTTTGACCCCAAAGTCGAAATGTTTTGACAAGCCGCCTAAAGCGGAATACCCTGCCAGCCGATTGAGGGATCGGACGGCGTCCCCAAGCCTGCATCGATCCGCAGAAGCGCTGCCAAGTCGCTGCCTCCAACGGGTTCTTTCGATGCTGCTGCGTTGCGTCGCAAAGGGCCGTCCGTACCCGGGCCCCCACTCCGTGGCCCGGCTTCCGGAGGCCCGGAGTCGACTCGCAGGCCCTGCGGTGGCGAGAGCGAGGGCGGGCCGGTGCCGGATCCCGACCGCGGCGTTCCGGAGAGCGATGGGAGCCGGAACAACGGGGATTCCCCGCTGAGACTGGCATCGAGTTCGGTACGGGGTTCGGCAAGGGCGGTGGCGTGGGACCGGGAACGGCCCGGAGGACGCCACCGACGACGCCCGAAGACGCGGGACGACTCACGAGGACGGGAAGAGCGCGGCGCGAAGGGGTGCCGCGGGATGGAGGGACACCGGTGAGCAGCAGGAATCTCACCCGGCAACGCCAGACCAAGCAGCGCGCCGACCGGAGCCGCGCCCGGGGCGACGCGAAGCGCCCCGCGGGCCGCGAGCTCGGGGCCGAGACCGACCGCGAGGCGGTGCGGCGGCCCAAGGAGACGGCGGTGCGCGTGGACCCGCGCCGGCTGAACACCACCGGTGAGCCCGAGCGCTCGAGCGACCGCGGCTCCCTGGTCTCCTACTTCCGCGACATCGCGGACATCCCGACCCTCGCCAAGGAGCAGGAGGTCCTGCTCGCGAAGGAGATCGAGGCCGCCACCCGCGACCTGCGCGAGGGCCTCGTCCACATCCCCTGGACGGCCGCCGAGGCGGTGCGGATCTGGGAGGGCCTGCGCGCCGAGAACCGCGCCACGGGCAAGATGTGCGAGTCCTTCGGCAGCGGCTCGCCCGAGGGCGAGGACCTCGGTGCGCGCATCGACAACGTGCTGGGCAAGATCGCCGCGCTGCTGCGCAAGCGCGAGGCCGCCCTCGAGGCGGGCGACCGCGAGGCCGTGGAGAAGCTCGAGCGCCGCGCCGCGCGGCTGCTCAAGGACGCGGACCTCTCGATGCAGCTGCTCGGCCGCATGCGCCGCCAGCTGCTCGGGCTGCGCCGCAACGTGCGGACCCTGGTGCGCAAGCTCGACGCCCTCGACTCGCCGCGGCGTGCGCCGCGCAGCGCCGCCGGTCGCAAGAAGCGCAGCGGCGAGGTGGCGGAGGTCCGCAAGAGCCTGCGCACCCTCGAGGCCGAGCTCGGCATGGAGCACAGCGCCTTCCTCAAGCACCTGGCCGGGGTCGAGGACGCCTTCGAGCGGCTCTCGGAGGTGAAGAACACCTTCGTGCAGCACAACCTGAAGCTCGTGGTGGCCATCGCCAAGGACTTCCGGAACATGGGCATCCCCTTCCAGGACCTGATCCAGGAGGGCAACATCGGCCTGATCCGCGCCGTCGAGAAGTTCGAGTACGAGCGCGGCCACAAGTTCTCCACCTACGCGGTGTGGTGGATCCGCCAGGCCCTGATCCGCGCGATCCAGAACCACTCGCGCACGATCCGCATCCCGAGCCACGTGCACGACACGCTGCTCAAGTACTACCGGGCCTACAACGCGCTGGAGAAGAAGCTCGGCCGCGACCCGACCACGCGGGAGATCGCCGAGACCATGGAGATCGAGGAGGAGCGGGCCGAGCAGCTGCAGCGCATGGTGCGCGAGCCCGTGAGCCTCGAGAAGGAGGTGCCCGGCACCGACTCGAAGCGCGTGAAGGACATCGTGTCCGACCCGAACCCGGTCTCGCCGGTACTCGGGCTCGACCACGCGCGGCTCGAGCGCGCCGCGGACGAGTCGATCGGCCAGCTCTGCGAGCGCGAGCGCAACATCCTGCGCTGGCGGTTCGGGCTGAAGGGCGAGCGGGAGCACACCCTCGAGGAGATCGGCGGCAAGCTGGGCCTCTCTCGGGAGCGGGTGCGGCAGCTCGAGGCCCGGGCGCTGGCGAAGCTGCGGAACTCGGAGAACCGGGAGCGGCTCGAGGCGTTCGTCTTCGGGATCGAGGTCGGCGTAGCCTAGGGCTGCGCGCCTCTGGGCGCGTGCATCCGAGTCCGGTCGGCGGCGGGGAGTGGGGCTCCGCGAATGGCTCGCGCGGGCGAGCCGCACCGCTCGGGTGTTCGCGGGCGGTTCGGCCCGTCGCGCGGCGGGAGCCGGCCGTTGTCGGCGCTGCGCTCTAGTTCGCTGCGCCCCACTCCCCGCCGCCGCCGGGCGCGCGCTTCGAAGGCTGGTGCGCCGGACCGCCCCCGATCCTCGGCAATCAGTGGCTGTGGTCCGAAGGATCCTCGCCGAGAGCTCGAGCCAGCGCTGCCAAAGCCATGCCGTACCTCCGAGCATCCCGACCATCGATGAACTGAGTGTTCTCAAGATCGATGGGCAGACTGGAAGCCTTGTCGCCCTTAGCAAGGAAGGGAATCACGCGAACGCCGTGTGTGTTCGCGTAGCTTATCTCCCGGCGAACCCAAGGAGACGTCTTTGAAGCTGGAGTCGCCAGCAGTACTAGCGCAGGAGCCGCTTCAATCGCCCTTTCGATCCTCATCGACCACAGCGAATCCCCTGCCTCCAGTCTGCTGTCGGACCAGACCTCGATGGAGAGCTGGCGCAGATCCCTCGTCAAAGCCCGCATCAAGTCCGAGTCGGTGCGGCAGTAGCTCAAAACCGGCGTCGCGCCCAAGAACAAGGGAGCTTCGAAGGAGGGCGAAACTTCGTCCAAGCGCGAGGAGGGTAGGGTTCTCTTGACCCCATTCGGACCAAGCTCCACCGCCTCGTACGGCCCCAAACGCACCGTTTCCCCTGTCGCCGGATGAAGATAGGCCGTCGCTTCGACGTGGACTCCCGGCTTGGCGGTTTGCCAGGTCCCCGAGGGATGCACATAGAGGACCGAATGAACCGATCGGTTCAGCAAGCGTGCGGTGTATGATGCGAAGCCCACTCATCTCGTGCTTCGCCTTAAGCAACAAGAGACTTGAGAGCGGCTTCGCCGGAATACGCTCCCTCCGGGGACGCCATGGTAGTCGCCGGTCGGCGGGTATCTAGCGCGAGCGTAGGGCGTTGAGGTTGAGGTGGAGCTCGCCGGCGGCGGAGAGGGCGGCGGTGCGTTGGTCGATCCAGGCTTGCTGGACCTGGTTGCGGCGCTCCTCGGTGAGGCTCTGGCGGCGCTCCTCGACCTGGGGCTCGATCTCCTCGGCGCTGGGGGTGCGCCGCTCGAGCAGCTGCACCATCACGCTCTTGCCGTTCACGGGGAAGATCCGGTCGAGGCTGGCGCGCTCCGGTGAGATCGCGAAGGCCGCGGCCAGCAGCTCGGGCGACGCGCCGAGACCGGGGATGCGGCCGTCGGGGCGGCGCTGCAGCGGATCGGGGCGCTCGATGGAGACGCCGGCGCTGCGCGCGGCGTCCACCAGGCTGCTGCCGTCGCGCACGGCGGTCACCAGCTCGGCCGACTTCTTGCGCACGTAGGCGTCGGCGGCGTCCTTCTCGAGCAGGTCCCGGGCGATCTGCTCCTGAACCTCCTCGAGGGGCGTCTTCTCGGGCGGGCGCTTCTCCTCGACGCGGATGATGTGCAGGCCGTGGACGGTCTCGACCACGTCGCTCAGCTCGCCCGGCTCGAGGGAGAAGGCCACGTCCTCGAACTGCTTCACCATGCGGCCGCGGGGGAAGAAGCCGAGGTCGCCGCCGCGCTCCTTGGAGCCCGGGTCCTCGGAGACCTCGAGGGCGACGTCGGCGAAGCTGGCGCCGCCCTGGATGCGCTCCAGGGTCTCCTGGGCCTTGGCCCGGATCTGCTCCTTGAAGGACTCGGGGGCCGGCCCCGGCAGGCGCAGCAGGATGTGCCGGGCCCGCACGCGCTCGGGCAGATCGAACTCGTCGATCCGCTCCTGGTAGGCGGCGCTCACCCGCTCGGGCTCCTGGGCGACCAGGTCCGCCACCGCGGCCTCGTCGATGGTCAGGTTCGCGGGCGGGGTTGCGGGATCGAGCGCCACGAAGGCGATGTCGATCTCCTCCCCCTCGAGGACCAGCGCCTCCCGGGCCTCGGCGGCGGAGACCTCGACGCTGGCCCGCATCAGGCGGCCGGCCTTGGTGGCGAGGAGCTCGTCGCGCAGGGTCTCCTGGTAGCGGCGCACGGTGCCGAAGTTGCGCTCCGCGTAGGCGGTGACGACGGCGCGGTCGATGCGGCCCTGGGCGTCGGCGGCGCCCGGGATCGCCCGCAGGAACTCACGGATCTCCGGGTCCGTGACCCGCAGCCCGAGGCGCTCGGCCTCGCTGGCGAGCAGCGCGTTGCGCATCAGCGAGCGGGCGGCGGCCTCCTCGAGGTACTCGCCCAGGGCCGCCGCGTCGAAGGAGTCGCCGGCGGTCTGCCGGTAGCGCTCCTCCATGTTCCGTCGCAGGCGGTCCACGTCCCGCGCGTCGTAGCGGCGCTCGCCCACCTGGACCACGACGTCGGGGCTGCTCGGCCCGGACGCGGCGCCTCCGATGCCGAGGTAGAAGACGAACACGCCTCCCACGACGAGGATCACGAACCACAGGACCCAGCGCTGGCCCTGGCGAAGGATGCGAAGCATCGGTGCCCCCCGGGCCCGGCGCGCCGCGGCGGCCGGGCGGGGGCGGATCCCTCCGCTCCGGAGGCCGGTCGGCACCGGGAAGGGCGCGAGGTTACGAGCCCGCTCCGGGCCGGGCAACTTGAACTCTCCCGGGGGGCTGATAGTCTTTCACGGGCCGTCCGGGTGGCGGCAAAGGTTTCGGGAAATCGGATACTTAGGGCGGGGTCTGCGGGCCGGTCTCGGGCCGCGGGCAAAACGCCGTCCCGAGGAGTCTCCCGTGCCCCTCAAGCGAATCCTGGGCTGGTTCTCGAACGATCTCGCGATCGATCTCGGGACCGCGAACACCCTGGTCTACGCGCGTGGCAAGGGGATCGTGGTCTCCGAGCCCAGCGTCGTCGCCGTGGTGAAGGACGGACGCGGCCCCGACAAGGTGCGCGCCGTCGGGCGCGAGGCGAAGGAGATGCTGGGCCGCACGCCCGGGACCATCGTCGCCATCCGGCCGATGAAGGACGGCGTGATCGCCGACTTCGAGGTCACCGAGGCGATGCTCCGGTACTTCATCGAGCGCGTGCACAACCGCTCGTCGAACCTGGTGCGCCCGCGCATCGTGATCGCGGTGCCTTCGGGCATCACCTCGGTGGAGCAGCGCGCCGTGAAGGAGTCCGCGCTCTCCGCGGGCGCCCGCGAGGTGTACCTGGTGGAGGAGCCCATGGCGGCGGCGATCGGCGCCGGGCTCCCCGTGACCGAGCCTTCGGGGAACATGATCGTCGACATCGGCGGCGGCACCACCGAGGTCGCCGTCATCTCGCTCTCGGGCGTCGTCTACTCGAACTCCGCCCGGGTGGGCGGCGACAAGATGGACGAGGCGATCATCAACTACATCAAGCGCAAGTACAACCTGCTGATCGGTGAGCGCACCTCCGAGCTGATCAAGATCAACATCGGCACCGCGTTCCCCCAGGAGGACCTGCGCTCCATGGAGGTGAAGGGCCGCGACCTGGTGGCCGGGGTGCCCAAGACCCTGGAGATCAAGTCCGACGAGGTGCGCGAGGCCCTCCAGGAGCCCATCAACGCCGTGGTGGAGAGCGTGAAGGTCGCCCTCGAGCGCACGCCCCCGGAGCTCGCCGCCGACATCGTGGACAAGGGCATCGTGATGGTGGGCGGCGGCGCGCTGCTCACCAACCTCGACATCCTGCTCCGCGAGGAGACCGGGCTGCCGGTGATGCTGGCCGAGGACCCCCTCACGGCCGTGGCCCTCGGCACCGGCCGCACCCTGGACGAGCTGAGACTGCTGAAGGACGTGACCATCCGGTCGTAACCCGCCCCCCCGGCGCGGAGGCCATGCGCGAACTCCTGGCGAGGCTCCGCCTCCCGCTGCTCTTCACCACGCTGCTCGTCTTCACCCTGGCCTCCATGGTGGTGGATCGGCGCGTCTCCCAGGGCGGCGGTCGCGACCACTCGTGGTGGACGGGGATCCTGATGGAGATCGCCGTCCCCATCCAGAAGGTGCTGACCTTCCCCATCGAGGCGACGAGCCACCTGTGGTCGCGCTACGTCGCGCTCGTGGACGTCCAGGAGGAGAACGACGCGCTGCGCGCGCGCCTCGCGCGGCTCGAGGAGCAGAACCTCCAGTTCCGCGAGGCCCTCGTGGCGAGCGGCCACCTGCAGCGCATCGTGCAGATGCGCGAGGGGTTCGAGGTGCCGCTGCTCCCCACCGCGGTGGTGGGCCAGGACGTGTCGCCCTGGTTCCGCTCGGTGCTGCTCGACCGGGGCGGTGGCCACGAGGTGCGCTCGGGCATGCCGGTGGTGACGGACCGCGGCCTCGTGGGCCTCGTCACCGCCACCTCGCCGCGGGCGGCCCGCGCCATGATGCTCCTCGACCGCCAGAGCGCCGTGGACGGCATCGTGCAGCGCAGCCGCGCCCGGGGCATCGTGCGCGGGCGCGGCACCGGGAAGCTCGAGTTCACCCTGGTCGTGCGCGGCGACGACGTGCAGGTGGGCGACGTGGTCATCACCTCGGGGCTCGGCGGCGTGCATCCCAAGGGGCTGCGCATCGGCGAGGTGACCGAGGTGAACGTGGGCGACTCCCAGCTGCTCCACACCGCGGTGCTGCGGCCGGCCGTCGACTTCGGTCGCCTCGAGCAGGTCTTCGTGATGCTGCACCGCGGGCCGACCATGCGCCTCCTCTACGAGGGCGAGGGGGACCTGGCGGCGGATCCCGAGGGCTCCCGGGAGACGGCTTCCCGTTGATGCGCCGCGCCCTCGCCCTGGCGGGCCTCGGCCTGGCCGTGCTGATCCTCCAGAGCGTCGCCACCGCGGTGCTGCCGGTGCGCTTCGTGCCGGACCTCACCCTGCTGCTGGCCGTCGCCGCGGCGGTGAGCGCCAGCACCCTCGAGGGCATGCTGATCTCCACCGGCGTGGGCTACGGCGCCGACCTGCTCTCGGGCTCGCTGCTGGGCCAGCACGCCCTGCTGCGCCTCGGCGCCTTCCTCGGCACCCGCGTGGTGAGCGCCCAGTTCCACCTGAAGCGCGGCCTGCCCCTGGCCGTGTGCGCGGTGGGGGTGACCGTGGCCGACGCCCTGGGCACCGCGGGCCTGGGCTGGCTCTTCGCCGGCGACCCCATGCTCGGGCTGCACGCGCCCCTCGACCTCGCGGCGCGGGCCGGGGTGAACGCGCTCTGCGCGCCCCTCATGGTGGGGCTCCTCGACACCGTGCTCGAGCTGCTGACCGAGCGCGAGGCGCGGCGCCGCGACGTGCGGCTCGAGACGCGCCGGCCGGTGCTCTAGCCGTGGCGCCGCGCTCCCTCGGACAGGGGCCCGAGACGATCCTCGAGGGCCGGGTGCGCATCGTGGCCGCCGTGGTGATCCTGGTCTTCGGCCTGTTCGGGATGCGCCTGTTCCAGCTCCAGGTGGTGGAGCACGAGATCCTGGGCGAGCGCGCCCAGCGCAACTCCATCCGCACGGCGCGGCTGGTGGCGCCCCGGGGCGAGGTCCTGGACCGCGAGGGGCGCGTCCTCGCCACCACCCGTCCGGCCTTCGGCCTGCAGGTGGTGCCGAGCGAGCTGCGCGACCGCAACCTCACCTACGCGGCCCTCGAGCAGCTCGTGGACCGGGAGGGCGCGTGGTTCTCGGAGCGCGTGCGCAAGGCGAGGGGCTCCCGCCGCCACCAGGCCCTGCGGCTGCTCGACGACCTCTCCTTCGACCAGCTCGCCCGGCTGGAGGCCCACCGCTACGCGCTGCCCGGCGTGCTCACCGACGTGCAGCCGCGCCGCCACTACCTGGAGGGCGAGTTCGCGGCCCACCTCCTCGGCAGCATCGGCGAGGTGCGCGCCGACCAGCTCGAGCGGGACCGCTTCCGCGGCTACGGGCCGGGCGACGTGGTGGGGCAGACCGGGCTCGAGGCCCGGCTCGAGCGCCACCTGCGCGGCCGGGACGGCGGCCGCAACGTCGTGGTGGACGTGGCCGGGCGCGAGGTCGAGGTGGTGGACGAGGTGGCGCCGGTGCCGGGCCGCACCGTGACCCTGGCCCTCGACCTCGACCTGCAGCGCGCCGCCGAGGAGGCCTTCCTCGAGGTGCCCGAGGGCGAGCCGCCGCGCATGGGGGCCGTCGTGGCCCTCGACGTCCACGGCGGCGACGTGCTCGCCATGCTGTCGCGGCCCGCCTACGACCCCAACGACTTCGCCGGGGGCATCGACAGCGACACCTGGAAGTCCCTCACCGGCGATCCCTGGAAGCCGCTGCGCAACCGCGCCATCCAGAACCACTACCCCCCGGGCTCGACCTACAAGGCGGTGGTGGCGGCCGCGCTGCTCCAGGAGGGCGTCGTCACCCCGAGCACCCGGGTCTTCTGCCCCGGCCACTTCCGCTTCGGGCGGCGCACCTACCGCTGCTGGAAGCGCACCGGCCACGGCTGGGTGGACCTGAAGATCGCGCTCAAGCGCTCCTGCGACGTCTACTTCTACCAGCACGGCGTGAAGCTCGGGATCGACCGGCTGGCCGGGTACGCGAAGGCGTTCGGGCTCGGGGCGGTCACCCGTCTGGACCTGCCCGGCGAGATCGCCGGCCTGGTGCCGAGCTCGGAGTGGAAGCAGCGGCGCCTCGGCGAGCCGTGGTACCCGGGTGAGACGGTCTCGGCCTCCATCGGCCAGGGCTACAACCTGGTGACGCCCCTCCAGCTCGCCGTCGCCTTCGCCGCCATCGCCAACGGCGGCAAGGTGGTGAAGCCGCGCCTGCTGCTCGGCGTGTCGGGCCACGGCGGGCGCGAGCTGGAGGCGATGGGGTCCGAGGTGCTGGGCACGCTCCCCGTGGCGCCCGAGTGGCTGGCGGCGGTGAGCGACGGCCTCACCGCCGTGGTCGAGGAGTCCGGCGGCACCGGCGGGCGCGCGCGGGTCAAGGGGATGCGGGTGGCGGGGAAGACCGGCACCGTGCAGGTGGTGGGTCTCGGCATCACCGAAGGCCTCGAGGAGGACGAGGTCCCGATCAAGCACCGGGATCACGCCTGGTTCGCCGCCTTCGCACCGGCCGACGATCCCCAGATCGCCGTCTCGGTGTTCGTCGAGCACGGGCTCCACGGCAGCTCGGCGGCCGCCCCGATTGCCCAGCGCGTGCTGGAGCGCTGGTGGGAGAAGCAGCAGCAGGTCCCGGAGGACGACCCCGACGCGCCGGCCGCCACCCTGGCCGGGGTCGCGAGGGAGGGCGACCGTGCCCTCGATTGACCGCCGCTCGCTCCAGAACTTCGACTGGGCGCTGCTCGGCATGATGGGCGTGCTGCTCTGCGTGGGCCTGCTCAACCTCTACTCCGCCACCCACGGCGGCTCGAGCGAGGGCCTGCCCTCGGGCTTCCGCCGCCAGCTGATCGCCCTCGGCGTGGCGGCGGTCGGGTTCGCCACGGCGCTCATCGTCGACTACCGCCGCCTCGAGCGCTGGGCCGCGCTGCTCTTCGTGGCTAGCCTCCTGCTCCTCGCCTCCACCCTGGTGCTGGCGCCGGTGACCCGGGGCAGCCGCTCGTGGCTCATCTACGGGCCACTGAGCCTCCAGCCCGCGGAGCTCGCGAAGATCGGGCTCGTGCTGGTGCTGGCCCGCTACTTCCAGCAGCACCCGCCCAGCGAGATCCGTCGCATCCGGGACCTGCTCGCGCCCACCCTGCTGGTGGCCGCGCCGGTGGGGATCATCCTGCTCCAGCGCGACCTCGGCGTGGCGGTGCTCACGCTGCTGATCGCCGCCACCTACCTGCCCTTCGTGCGCATCCCGTGGCAGGCCTGGGCCAGCCTGGCGGTGGCGGGGGTGCTGGCGCTGGCCGGTGCCTGGAGGTTCGCGCTGCGCGACTACCAGCAGGAGCGCATCCTCGACTTCCTCGACCCCTCGCGGGATCCCCTGGCCTCGGGCTACCAGGCCATGCAGTCGAAGATCGCCATCGGCTCCGGCGGCCTGCTCGGCAAGGGCTGGCTCGAGGGCACCCAGACCCAGCTGCGCTTCCTGCCCACCCAGCACTCGGACTTCGTGTTCTCGGTGCTCGCCGAGGAGTGGGGCTTCGTGGGCTCCGTGGCGGTCCTCACCCTGTACGCCGCCATGCTGCTCTGGGGGCTGGCCATCGCGCGCAACTCGAAGGACAGCTTCGGCGCCATGCTCGCCCTGGGCCTGGTGGGCGTGCTGTTCTGGCCCGCCGCCATCAACGTCGCCATGGTGCTGGGCCTCGCCCCGGTGATCGGCGTGCCCCTGCCGCTGCTCTCCTACGGCGGCTCGGCGCTGCTCTCCTCCCTGGTGGCCCTGGCGCTGCTGCTGAACGTCTCCATGCGCCGCTACATGTTCTAGGCGAAACTGCCCGCCATGCCCGCCCGCCGCCGCAAGAGAGCGCCCCACCGTGTCGGAGCCTTCTTCGACATGGACAAGACGCTGATCGCCGAGAACTCCGGCGCGCTCTACATGAAGTACCGCTACGAGCGCGGCGAGCTCACGCGCTGGGAGGTGCTGGCCGGTCTGGGCGCCTACCTCCGCTACAAGGTCGGCCTGCTCGACATCAACGCCTGGACCCGCGAGGCCATGCGCCAGTTCAAGGGCCAGAGCGAGCGCTCGCTGACCCGCGAGGCCAACGCCTGGTTCCGGGAGCGGGTGATCGACACCGTCTACCCCGAGGCCGAGGAGCTGGTGCGCCACCACCAGAAGGAGGGCCACGTCGTCGCCATCGTCTCCGGCGCGACGAAGTTCGTGGTGCGTCCCCTGGCCGCGCGCCTCGGGATCAAGCACATCCTCTACACCCGGCTCGAGGTGGAGACCGGGCGCTTCACGGGCCGCGTGGTGGAGCCGATCTGCTTCGAGGAGGGCAAGATCTACTGGCTCCAGCACCTGGTGGAGCAGCAGAACATCGACCTGGCCCGCAGCTTCTTCTACACGGACTCGATCACCGACCTGCCGCTGCTCGAGCTGGTGGGCCACCCGGTCGCCACCAACCCCGACCCGCGGCTCTACCGCGTCGCCTCGAGCCGCCGCTGGCCCGTCCGCTTCTTCACCCCGCCCGACACGCCGCGCATTCCCGCGACCACGGAGCCGCTCGCGTAGGCACGGCCTTCCGCGAGCTCGGCCGGCTCGCGCGCCGCTACGCGACGAGCTTCTGGACCATCTCCTCGAAGGCGGAGCGGGGGCGGGCGCCGGTGATCTGCTCGACGACGGTGCCGCCCTTGAACGCGAGCACCGTGGGGATGGCGCGGACGCCGTAGCGGCCCGGGGTGTTCGGGTTCTCGTCGATGTTCATCTTGACGATCTTGACGTCGTCGGGGTACTGGGCCGCCAGGTCCTTCACGATCGGTGCGATGGCGCGGCAGGGGGCGCACCACTCCGCCCAGAAGTCGATGATGACCGGCTTGTCCGACTGGAGGACCTCGGCCTCGAAGCTCTGATCCGTGACGTCCACCACCTCGGCCATGCCGTGTCTCCTCTCCGGGCCCGCGGCCCGCCCCTGGGTTGGTTGCCTCGTCGATCCCGGCCGCGCTCCGGCGCGGCGGAAGCTTTCGATGCCGCGGCCTCCCGGAGGTCTCATCGGGAGGTCTCATCGGTCGGCCGCCCGCCGCGGGCACGATAGCAGCCGCGGCCGCTCGCGTTGACGCCCGCGGGGCGCACCGGTAGACTGCACGCCCCGGCGGATCTATTTGATTTTACTCCGTTTTCCGACCGCCGGCGGGCGCTGCGGCGCGACCCGCGGCCGCCCCGATCGCTCCGGGGAGAGCCCATGAGCCGTTCCTTCGACCCGGTCGCCCACGTCCGGGCCAGCCTCGAGGCCGGGGCCCGGGTGAAGCGCGATCTCGCCGCCTGCCAGGCGGCGGAGATCGCCCGCGCCGGCGAGCGGCTGGCGGCGGCCCTCGGCGCCGGCCGCAAGGCGCTGATCTTCGGCAACGGCGGCTCCGCGGCGGACGCCCAGCACATCGCGGCGGAGTGGACCGGGAAGCTCGGACCCGACCGCGCGGCCATGCCCGCCATCGCGCTCACCGCCAACACCTCGGACCTCACCGCCATCGGCAACGACTACGGCTTCGATCACGTCTTCGCGCGGCTCGTGGAGGCCCACGGGGTCGAGGGCGACGTCGCCATCGGGCTCTCCACCTCGGGGAACTCCGCCAACGTGCTCGCGGCCCTCGACACCGCCCGCGAGCGGGGCCTCGCCACCCTGGCGCTCACCGGGCGCGACGGCGGCAAGCTCCCGGGCCGCGCGGACCTCGTGTTCGTCGTCCCCTCGGACGACACCCAGCGCATCCAGGAGGCCCACATCGCCATCCTCCACTGCATCGCCGAGGTGGTGGACCGGCTGCTGTTCCCGGAGATCGCGTGAGCCGGCGGCTGCCGCGCATCGATCGCTCGAAGATCACCACGGTCCCGGCGCGCCGCCGGCGCAGCAAGGTGCGCACCCTCCAGGAGGCGAAGCCCCACGAGCCCGGCGGCTCCTTCGCGGACTTCCTCGACGAGCTGCCCGGGCTGCTGGGAGCGGCCGACCTGCGCGTCGCGGTGGAGGCCACGGTGCGCGCCCACGCCCGCAAGCGCACCCTGCTCTGGGGCTTCGGTGCCCACCTCATCAAGGTCGGGCTGGCGCCCCTGGTGGTGGACCTGATGGAGCGCGGGCTCGTGAGCGGGCTGCTGATGAACGGTGCGGGCTGCGTCCACGACCTCGAGCTCGCCATGATGGGGCGCACCAGCGAGGACGTGGCCCCGGCCCTCGACGACGGCAGCTTCGGCATGGCGCGGGAGACCGCGGAGCGGCTCAACGGCGCCATCGCGGCCGGCTCCCGGGACGGCCTCGGCATGGGGGCCGCGGTGGGGCGCGAGCTCCTCGACGGTCGCTACCCCCACAAGGATCGCTCGGTGCTCGCCAGCGCGGCGCGCCTGGGGATCCCGGTCACGGTTCACGCCGCCATCGGGACCGACATCCACCACATGCATCCCAGCGCCGACGGCGCCGCACTCGGCGCGACCAGCTACCGCGACTTCGAGACCCTGACGAGCCTCGTCGCCACCCTCGAAGGCGGGGTGCTCTACAACATCGGCTCCGCGGTGATCCTGCCCGAGGCGTTCCTGAAGGCCCTGGCCCTGGCGCGGAACCTCGGCCACAAGGTGAAGCGCTTCACCACCGTGAACCTCGACTTCATCCGCCACTACCGGCCCCAGGTGAACGTGGTGGAGCGCCCGACGCGTCTCGGCGGACGCGGCATCTCCCTGGTGGGTCACCACGAGATCCTGGTCCCGCTGCTGGCGGCGGCGCTGGTCGAGGCGTCCGCTGCCGGGGGCCCGGGAGGCGCGCGTTGAGCGGCCGCATCACCATCCGCGAGGGGGACGTCACCGCCCAGGAGGTGGACGCCGTGGTGAACGCGGCCAACAACGACCTGCGGCTCGGCTCGGGCGTGGCGGGCGCGATCCGCACGAAGGGCGGCCCGTCGATCCAGCAGGAGTGCGAGCGCCACGGGCCCGTGGCGGTGGGCGAGGCCGCCATCACCGGCGCCGGCGAGCTCCCGGCGCGCCACGTCATCCACGCCGCCAGCATGGCGCTGGGCGGCGAGGCCAGCGAGGAGAGCGTGCGCGGCTCCTTCCGCCACGCCCTCGCGCTGGCCCGGGAGAACGGCTGCCGCTCCGTGGCGGTGCCCGCCATCGGCGCCGGCGTCGCGGGCTTTCCACTCCAGCGCTGTGCCGAGGTGCTGCTCGAGGAGGCGCGCGCCCATCTGGAGGCCGAGACGAGCCTCGAGGAGATCCGCTTCGTGCTGTTCGGCGAGCCCGCCTACCGCGTCTTCGAGATGGTGAACGACGCCGCCAAGGTGTCGGCCCAGATGGAGCGGCTGAAGCGTCGGCGCTGAGCCCCGCGCCGCTCGGTATCCTCCCCCTGGAGCCCCGGTGAACCTCGACCTCCACGCATGGACCGCCGCCGTCTACCTGGCCGCCGCGCTGGCCGCGACCCTGGCCGTGGCGCTGCCCGCGCCCCGGGCGAACCGCTGGGCCGTGGGGATCCTGGTCGTGGGCGCCGCCGTCCACGCCCTGGCCTTCCTCCAGCTCCACCGCCAGGAGCCTCCGCCGCCCCTCACGGGCCTGCCCTTCGTGGTCTCCCTCGCCGCCTGGATGGCGGTGCTGTTCTTCCTCGGGGCCGCACGCTTCGCGCGGCTCGCGGCGCTCGCCGTGCTGGTGGCGCCCGCCGCCTTCCTGGGCGCCTTCGCCACCTCCCTCGCCGCGCCGGCCGCGGCCTCGCTGGCGGCGCGCACCAGCCCCGCCTGGTCCCACGCCCACGTGCTGCTGGCGAGCGGCGGGCTCGCGCTGCTGGGCGTGGCCGGAGGGGCGGGGCTCCTCTACGTCGTCCACCACGGGCGCATCAAGGCGAAGCGCGGCCTGGGCGGCCTGCCCCTGCCGCCCCTCGAGGCCCTCGACCGCGTCAACGTGGTGGCGCTCTCGGTGGGCTTCCTGCTGCTGAGCCTCGGGGTGCTGACGGGGGTGATGTGGGTGCGCGCCACCCAGGGCGGCTTCTGGACGAGCGACCCCCACGCGAGCGCGACCCTCGTCGCGTGGGCGATCTACGCCGTGCTGCTGGTGGCGCGCTTCGGGGCGGGGCAGGGTGCGCGCCGCTCGGCGCTCAGCGCCGTGGCGGGCTTCGCGGTGCTGCTGTTCGCCGTGGTGGGCGTGGGGCTGCTCACGTGAAGCTCCTGCTCCTCGGCATGAACCACCGCACCGCACCCCTCGCCCTGCGGGAGCGCTTCGCGGTGGAGGACGTGCGGCCCGGCCTCGGCAAGCTCGTGGCCGGCGACGAGATCGACGAGGCGGTGCTGATCTCCACCTGCAACCGGGTCGAGATCGTGTGCGCGGCCCCGCGCCTCGAGCCCGCCCAGCTGCGCCTGCGCTCGTTCTTCGAGCGCGAGCTCGACCGGCGCGGCGACGCGGCCCGCGACCCGGCCCTCGACGCGGCGCTCTACGAGTACGCCGACACCGGCGCGGTACGGCACCTGTTCCGGGTGGCGAGCTCCATCGACTCGATGGTGGTGGGCGAGCCCCAGATCCTCGGCCAGGTGAAGGACTCCTACCGCGCGGCCGTGTCCTGCGGTGCCTGTGGTCCGCTGCTCACGCGGCTCTTCCAGCACGCCTTCTCCACCGCCAAGCGCGTGAAGAACGAGACCCGCATCGCCGAGCGTCCGGTGTCCGTGGCGCGGGTCGCGGCGGAGCTCGCCACGGAGATCTTCGACCACCTCCGGGACAAGGCGGCGCTGCTGGTGGGGGCCGGGGAGATGACCGAGCTCGCACTGGAGCGCCTCCGCTCCGAGGGGCTCGCCCGCATCCGGGTGGCGAACCGCACGCCGGCCCGGGCCGCCGAGCTCGCGGGCCGCTTCGGCGGCTCCGCCCACGCGCTGGACGAGCTTCCGGCCCTGCTGCCCCGGTCCGACGTGGTGCTCACCTCCATCGGCGGCGACGCGCCGCTGCTCGATCGCGACGCCTTCCTCCGGGCCCTCGCCCAGCGCCGCAACCGGCCGATCTTCGTGATCGACATCGGCGTGCCCCGCAACGTGGCTCCCGAGGTGAACGAGCTCGAGAACGTCTACCTCTACGACATCGACGACCTCTCGGCGGCGGCGGCCGCCAACGCCGAGGGCCGCCGCCGGGAGGTGGTGACCGCCGAGGCGCTGGTGCTCGAGGAGCAGCAGCGCTTCGACGTCTGGCTCGCGGCCCTGAGCGCGGTGCCCACCATCCGCGACCTGCGCGACCGCGCCGAGCGCATCCGGCGCCGCGAGCTCGAGCGCCAGCTGGCGCGCCTCGACCTGGGGCCCGAGCAGCAGGAGGCCGTCGACGCCCTCACCCGGGCGATCGTCAACAAGCTGCTGCACCCGCCGGTCTCGCGGCTGCGCGACCAGTCCGACCGCGAGCAGGGCCTCGCCACCCTGGAGACGGCCCGCGCGCTGTTCGGTCTGGACGAGAGCGGGGACGACGAGGAGGGAGACGAACGGTGAGCGAGGTACGCATCGCGACCCGAGGCAGCGCCCTGGCCCTGGCCCAGGCCCGGGGGATCGCGGCCGCGGTGGAGCGGGCCCTGGGCGTGAGCTCCGAGCTGGTGATCGTGAAGACCCTGGGCGACCGGCTCGCGGGTCCGCTCACCGAGAAGGGCGGCAAGGGGCTCTTCGTGAAGGAGGTCGAGGAGGCGCTGCTCGGCGGCCGCGCGGACCTGGCCGTGCACAGCGCGAAGGACCTGCCCGCCGCCATCGCGCCGGGCCTGGTGCTCTCCGCCTTCCCCGAGCGCGTCGACCCGCGCGACGCGCTGGTGACCGGGGCGCCGGGGATGACGCTCGACGCGCTTCCCCGGGCCGCCCGCATCGGCACCGGCAGCCTGCGCCGGCGCAGCCAGCTCCTCGCGCGGCGCCCCGACCTGCGCATCGAGCCCCTGCGCGGCAACGTCGACACCCGGCTGCGCAAGCTCGGCAGCGAGAACCTCGACGCGGTGGTGCTGGCCTGCGCGGGCCTCGAGCGCCTGGGCCTCTCGGACCGCATCGGCGAGCGCATCGATCCCGACGCGCTCCTCCCCGCCGTGGGCCAGGGTACCCTCGCCCTCGAGACCCGGGAGGACGACCGCCTGGGCAGCGACCTCGCCGTCCTGGACCACCGCCCCACGCGCATCTGCACCCTGGCCGAGCGCGCCTTCCTCGCGCGCCTCGAGGCGGACTGCACCGTGCCCCTGGCCGCCCACGCGACCCTCGACGGCGCGGGGCGCGTGGCCCTGCGCGGCCTGCTGGCGAGCGTCGACGGCAAGCAGGTGCTCCACGCTCACGCCGATGCACCGGAGGAGGAGGCCGCCCGGGCCGGTCGGGCCGCCGCCGAGTCGGTGCTGGGCCAGGGAGGCGACGCGCTCCTCGCCGCGCTGCGACGGAGCGCGCCGTGAGCGACGAGCGCCGGGTCGGGCGCGTGGTCCTGGTGGGCGCCGGCCCGGGGGATCCCGACCTCGTCACGGTGCGTGGCCTCGCCGCCCTGCGCGCCGCCGACGCCGTGGTGTTCGACGCGCTGGCGCCCGAGGCGCTGCTCGACGCCGCGCCCGACCACGCGCGGCGCATCAACGTGGGCAAGCGCGGCCACGACGCACCCACCCGCAGCCAGGACGAGATCAACGCGCTCCTGGTCGGTCTCGCCCGGGAGGGCCTCCAGGTCGTGCGCCTCAAGGGGGGCGACCCCTTCGTGTTCGGGCGCGGCGGCGAGGAGGCCACGGCCTGCGCGGATGCCGGCATCCCGGTGGAGATCGTGCCCGGCGTGAGCTCCCCCCTCGGCGCCCTCGCCTACGCGGGCATCCCGCTCACGGACCGGCGCCACGCGGCCTCCTTCGCGGTGGTGACCGGGCACAAGGACCCGAGCAAGCCGCGGGAGGAGATCCGCTGGGCGGGCCTCGCGCGCTCCGCCGACACCCTGGTGGTGCTGATGGGGATGCGGAACCTCGAGGACATCGTGGCGCGCATCCGGGCGGGGGGACGCGCCCCGGACACGCCCGCCGCCGTGGTGATGCACGGCACGACGCCGGCCCAGCGCGTCGTGGAGGCGAACCTGGCCGAGCTGCCCGCTCGCGTGCGGGAGGCCGGGCTGGGAGCGCCGGCCGTCGTGGTGGTGGGCGACGTGGTGCGCCTGCGCGAGCGCATGGCGTGGTTCGAGCGGCTGCCGCTCTTCGGCCGCCGCGTGCTGGTGACCCGCGCCGAGGACCAGGCCGCCGGCATGCTCGAGGCGCTGCGCGCCGCCGGCGCCGAGGGCCTCGCCCTGCCGGTGATCCGCATCCAGCCCCTCGCCCACCCGGCCGCCCTCGACGCCGCCCTGGCGCGCCTCGACGCCTACGACGCGCTGCTCTTCACCAGCGCGAACGGCGTGCGCCACTTCGTGCGCCGCGCCGCGGAGCACGCCGTGCCGCTCGACGGCCTGCGCGCGCCGGCCTGGTGCGTGGGCCCCGCCACCGCCCGCGCCGCCTTCGAGGCGGGGCTCCCGGTCCACCGCGTCCCCGAGCGCTTCGACGCCGAGGGGCTGCTCGAGACCATCGTCGGCGCGGTCTCGCCCGCCGGCCGGCGCTTCCTGCTGCCCCGCGCCGCCCACGCCCGCGAGACCCTGCCCGAGGGCCTGCGCGCCGCCGGCGCCACGGTGGACGCGGTGCCGGTCTACGAGACCCGGCCCGCCGGGATCGACGGCGCCGCCCTCGGCGAGAGCCTCGAGGCCGGCGAGATCGACGCGCTCAGCTTCGCGAGCCCCTCGGCGGTGCGCTTCCTGTGGGAGGCGCTGCCCGCCGCCGGGCGCGAGGCGGCCCGCCGCTGCGCCGTCGCCGCCATCGGTCCGGTGACCGCCGAGGCGCTCCGCGAGGCGGGGCTGTCGCCCGACGTGGTGGCCGAGCGCGCCACGGGCGAGGATCTGGTGGGCGCCCTGGCGAGCCACTTCGCCGGGCGGCCCGGAGGACCGCGATGAGCTTTCCGCGAACCCGCCTGCGCCGCCTGCGCCGGACCGAGGCGCTGCGGCGCCTGGCCCGGGAGACGCGCCTCTCCCGGGACGACCTGGTGCTGCCGCTGTTCGTGGTCGAGGGCAGCGGCGTGCGCGAGGCCGTGGCGTCCATGCCCGGCGTGCACCGCCACTCCGTGGACCAGGTGGTGTCCGAGGCCAAGGCGGTCTTCGACGCCGGCGTGCCCGCGGTGATCCTGTTCGGCATCCCCGCCGCCAAGGACGCCCGCGGCTCCGGCGCCGACGACCCGGGCGGCATCGTCCAGCGCGCCACCGGGGCCATCAAGGAGGCGGTCCCCGAGCTCTGCGTCATGACCGACGTGTGCCTGTGCGAGTACACCGACCACGGCCACTGCGGGATCGTCGAGGGGGAGAGCGTGCGCAACGACCCCTCGGTGGAGCGGCTGGCCGCCACCGCGCTCTCCCACGCCCGGGCCGGCGCCGACGTGGTGGCGCCCTCGGACATGATGGACGGGCGGGTCGGGGCCATCCGCAGCGCCCTCGACGCCCACGGCTTCGACGAGGTGGCGATCCTCGCCTACGCGGCCAAGTTCGCCAGCGCCTACTACGGGCCCTTCCGCGACGCCGCGGAGAGCACGCCCGCCTTCGGCGACCGCCGCGCCTACCAGATGGACCCGCCCAACCGCCGCGAGGCCCTGCGCGAGATGCGCCTCGACCTCGAGGAGGGGGCCGACGCGCTGATGGTGAAGCCGGCGCTCCCCTACCTCGACGTGCTGGCCGACGCGCGTCGCGAGCTCGACGTGCCCCTCGCCGCCTACCACGTCTCCGGCGAGTACGCGATGATCCACGCCGCCGCCGAGCGCGGCTGGATCGACGGCGAGCGCGCCATGCAGGAGGCGCTGCTCGCCATCAAGCGCGCCGGCGCCGACTGGGTCCTCACCTACGCCGCCAGGGACCTGGCGGCCCGCCTGGGAGGCTGAAGCGAGCCATGCCGACGCTCTACAAGGTCGTCGAGACCAGCAACGTGTGCGACGAGGAGCTCGAGCGGATCCTGAACGAGTGGACCGCCGAGGGCTGGAAGCTCGACACCATGCAGTTCGCCATGCGCGACTCCTCCCGCCGGCCCTCCATGGCGTTCATCGCCTTCACGCGCGAGGCGCCCGAGGAGTGAGGGCCGGGCTCGCGCCGAGCTTCGGGAGCACGTCGGCGACGAGCCGCGCCAGCGACTCCTCGGAGGCCTCGGGCGGCACCCCGGGCGCCTCGGCGCGTACCACCAGCAGGTCCATGCCGAGCGCCTCGCGGTAGCGCTCGACGCCGTCGATCACCTCCGGCCCGCACCCCACCACGACGCGATCCTCGAGGGCGCCCCGGGCGGCGCGCTCGAGGGCCTTGGGGACGGCCGGCCCCAGGCGCGCCATCTCCCGCTCGAGCCCCGCCCGCACCCGCCCGGCCTCGGCCTCGTCCCGCGCCACGAAGACCGAGCGCATCACCGGCACCGAGGGGGCGCCGGGGAGGCGCGTGCCCTGGCCGGCCCCGGCCGCGTGCTCGCGCCACAGCGTCCAGTTCTCCTGCAACGCGTCGAGGGCCTCGAGGGGCGAGGCGAGGTAGGGCAGGCCGCGGGCGGCGGCCTGGCGCAGGCCCTTGGGGCCGAAGGCGGCGACGACCAGCGGCGGGTGGGGGCGCTGCACCGGGCGCAGCGGCGAGTCGGGATCGGTCCAGGCCTCCAGGATGGCGTCGAGGGCCGCGTCGAAGCGGTCGCGCTTGGTGACGGCCTCGACGCCGAAGCCCTTGAAGACCGGGCGTCGGAAGCCGCGCCCGAGCCCGAGCAGCACGCGGCCTTCGGAGAGCCGGTCCAGGGTGGCGACCTCGGCGGCGACGCGCAGGGGGTGCAGCACCGGGAGCAGCAGCGAGGTGGTGCCGAGGCGCAGGCGCCGGGTGCGAGCCGCGCACGCCGCCAGCGCCACCAGGGGCGACGCCAGGGCGCCGCGCTGGAAGTGCCCCTCGGGCACCCAGAGCGAGTGGAGGCCCAGCTCCTCGGCGAGTCCGGCCCAGTGGAGGGCGCGTCGCCACTCGGCGCCGCCCTCGCCGGGGCGGACCGCGACCCCGACCGCGAGGGCGCCGCTCACCCCGCCCCGGGACGCTGGCCCAGGGCGTGGGGCAGCAGGGCGGCGAGCAGGTCGATGCGCGCCTCGAGGGAGCGCGTCACGCCGGAGAGCAGGCCCAGCACCCGTCCCACCAGCACCAGATGGTGGGGGATGCGCACGATGGGGTCGCGTCGCACCGCGTCGAGGATCTGCTCGCGCAGCCGCGCCAGCCCCTCGCCGTCGAGGGCGGCCCCGCCCTGGAGCTCCCGGGTCGCGCCCAGCACCAGCTCGGCCAGCGCGGCGAGGGAGGCCGGATCGGCGCTGCGGGTCTCGAAGCCCAGGTCCTCGAGCGCCCTGCCCAGGGCGACCGGATCGCCGGCCAGGATCCCCATGGCGAAGCCCATCACGCCCTCGCGGAAGCGCAGCGGGAGCTCCTTCGCGAGGCCGAAGTCCAGCAGCACCAGACGCGGGCCGCCGGGCTGCACGAGGACGTTGCCCGGATGGGGATCCGCGTGGAAGAAGCCGTGGCCCAGGATCTGCTCGGCGAACACCTCCACCAGGCTGCGGCCCACCGCGTCGAGGTCGACCCCCGCGGCGCGCAGGGACTCGACGTCGTTGATCTTGATGCCCTCCAGGAACTCCATCACCAGCACGCGGGTGGTGGTGTGCTCCCAGACGATCTCGGGCACCACCACGTCCTCCCGGGCGGAGAGCCGCTTGGCGACCAGCTCGGCGTTGCGGGCCTCGTTCACGAAGTCGAGCTCGAGGGGCACGTGGGTGCCCAGCTCGTCGACGAGGGGCATCAGGTCGATCTCCCGCTCGAGGAAGTCGACGGCCTGGAACAGCGCGCGCAGGTTGGCGAGGTCGCCCTGGACCTGGCCGGCGACCTCGGGGTACTGGACCTTCACCGCCACCCGGCGCCCGTCGCGCAGCCGGGCCTCGTGGACCTGGGCCAGGGACGCCGAGGCGATGGGGACGCGGGCGAAGTCCGCGAAGACCGCGTCGAGGGGGGCGCCCAGCTCCTGCTCCACCAGCGGCCGCACCACCGAGAAGGGCCGGGCCGGGACCCGATCCTGGAGCCGTCCCAGGACCTCGACGTACTCCCGGGGCAGCACGTCGGCGCGGGCGCCGAGGAACTGGCAGCCCTTCAGCACCAGCCCGTGCAGCTCGACCGCGGTCGCGTGGATCGACTCCGCGCTCGAGCGGTGGAAGTCCGACCAGCGCTCGGACATGTCCGGCGGGCGCAGCCGGCTCTCGATGAGCTGCTGCGCCTTGGCGCCGAGGTAGACCCGGCCGAAGGTCGTCGTCACGCGCCGAGCGCGCTGCACCCGCGTCGCCCAGCTCCTCACCACGGCGTCACCACAGGTCCGGCGGCTTCGAGGGGCAGCTCCACGCCTCCTCCAGGCTCTCGCCCTCCTCGAGGTTCCCGTCCTCGTCGCGGTAGGGCGGGCTGTAGGCGCACTGGATCCAGCGCGGCGCCGAGAACTCGAGCAGGTAGCTGGTCCCGAACCCTTCGTAGACGAACTCCGGCGAGGAGGCCAGCGCGAAGCCGATGCGCGGGCGCGGGACCTCCGCGAGGTCGCCCGCCGCGACGAGGTCCTCGAGCTCGTCGGGGTACACGGTCTCCCGGGCGTAGTGGAGGTCGAGGGCGTCGATGATGCGCTGGGCGCGGTCCTCCCGCGTGGTGCCGTAGTCGAGGCGCGTGAGGGCCTGGCCCACGACGAGCGGGATGCCCAGCAGCGCCGCCGCCACGGCCCAGACCCGGCAGCGCCGCCAGCGCCGGCCGCCACCGGCGTTCCAGCTCGCGAACACGTAGGTGAGCGCCGCCGCCGCCGCCGTGGCGCCGAGCAGGCGCGGGCCGGTCTGGAACGGCAGCAGGCCCTGGGTCGATCCGAGCCACAGCGGGGCGGCCGGGAACACGCCGGCGAGCCCGGCCCCCGCCAGGGCGGCGCCGCCCCGCACCGCCGCCGCCCGCTCGCCGGCCAGGCCCAGCAGCGCCAGACCCGTCGCGACGCCCAGGATCAGCGCCGCCAGGGTCGAGGCCGTGATCTCGAGGCCGAAGATCTGCACCGCGGGCCAGGGCGACAGCGAGAAGCGCAGGCTCGGGTCGGTCCCGGTCACGTTGCGCTCCAGCAGCACCAGGGCGGCGAAGACCGGCGCGTAGGAGAGCACCCGGGCGGGCCAGCCGAGGCGCAGCCAGCGCTCGGCCAGCAGCGGTGCCAGCGCGGCCGCCGCCACGACGACGGCGAACCCCGCCATGGAGGCGGACCAGCGCCAGCCGAAGAAGCTCCACACGAAGGGCGCCTGGATGCCGTAGAAGGCGAAGAGCGCGCACGCCACCACGCAGCAGGTGGCGATCAGGCGCGGCGCCACGCGCCGGGTGACGAGGAAGACGGCGAGGGTCAGGGCCGCCGCCGGCGCGGCGGCCGCCGCCACGCCGAGGCGCACGTCCTCTCCGAGCACGGCCAGCGAGCCCGAGGCGAGCCACTCGAGCAGGAAGCCGCTGGGCCGCGTCCACGGCACCTCGCCCGCTCCCGGCGAGGGCCCGAGCCCGCGGTGCAGCAGCGCGCTCCAGGCGAGGGCGCCGAGCGCGAGGCCCCAGCCCGTCCCCACCGCGCGCCGCGTCTCGCTCCGCGCAGGCGGGCTCCCCGACGTCACTCGCCGTCGGCCTCCCGACGGCCGTCGTCTCCGGCCTCCCGCTCGGCTCCCCGGTCGCTCTCGGGCTCGGTGGGCGGCCGGCTGCGCAGGGAGACCCGGGCCCCGGTGGCGTGCTTGTCCGGGTCCCGGGGGCGGGCCGCATCGGGGAAGTGGATCTTCGCCGTCACCTCGAGGGTCTGCCCCTCGAAGAGGCGGCGCAGCAGCTCCACCGGGTCGAGCGCCGAGAGCACGCGACCGAACTCCCGGGACAGCCGATCCACCAGCTCGGCCCGGGTGCGATCGCTCTGGCTCACCACGAAGTCGATCCACTCCCGGGGCACCGTGTCGCCGAGGGCCTTGCGCATGGCCTCCTCGGTCAGGAACAGGCCCGTGAAGCCGAGGGTGAGCCCCCGTCGCACCAGGTCCGGCAGGAAGCCCCGGATCTCCTCGTCCGAGGAGGCTTCTGCCTCGTCCCGGTCCGGATCTTCGAGATTTTCCTTGTCCTCGCGCGTGGGAGGCATAGATTGGATTCCCATGGCGACCCCGAAGTCGACGAGCGAGGCCTCCGCCGGTCCGGCCTCTTCCGGGCCGGGACCGGAGCCGAGCCCGGGCTCGACCCGCGACCGGAGGGCCCTCCCCCGGGTCCGCGACGTGATGCGCCGCAAGGTGGTGACCATCTCGGCCAGCGAACGTCTGTCGACCGTCGAGGATATCATGACGCTGGGGCACGTGCGGCACATGCCCGTGGTCCAGGCGGGTCGCCTGCTGGGCGTGGTCTCCGAGCGGGACCTGCTGCGGGCCTCTCTCTCCACCCTCGCGGGCCACGGCGACGACGAGCGCCGGGCCTTCCTCCACGTCGTGGAGATCGCCCAGGTGATGTCGAGCCCCGCCGTGGTGATCGGGCCCGAGGCGAGCATCGAGCAGGCGGCGCTGATGATGGCCGAGAAGAAGATCGGCTGCCTGCCGGTCGTGGAGGACGAGGGGCTGATCGGGATGGTGACCGAGACCGACGTCCTCCGCTTCGTGGCGGGGGTCGGGCCGGAGCCGGAGTAGGGGGGGCCGCTTCGCTCCTCGGTGCCGGCATCGGAGTCCGGTCGGCGGCGGGGGGTGGGGCTCCGCGAATGGCTCGCGCGGGCGATCCGTTCCGCGTGGGTGTTCGTGGACGCTTCGGCCCGTCGCGGGGCGGGAGCCGGCCGTTGTCGGCGCTGCGCTCGAGTTCGCTGCGCCCCACCCCCCGCCGCCGCCGGGCGCCCGCGTGCTTTCCGGGAGGCGCCAGCGTGTTGCTCGCCGCGGTCGCCCACCCGTACCTGCACCGAGGGCCCCGCGCTCGGCCGCGCGCGGGCCGCGCGGCCCAGCGAGCCGCAGGCGAGCGAGGGGATGGGGCGCGCGAGCTCTCGAGACGCAAGCCCGCCCCAGGCGGGCGCGCAGTGAGCCGAAGGCGAACGAAGTCCAGAAGGCCCGCTGCGCGCACCGCCTGCCCATCGCGAACGTAGATGCGTGCACCGGTGCCCACCAGCGCCACCGAGCTGCCGCGAACGTAGATGCGCGCACCGAGGCCGGGCGGGTTCCGGTGAGCTGCGAGCGTGAGCGGCGCGCCCCTACAGCACCTCGAGGATGTGGTGCGCGGTGCGGTCGGCGAGGGCGGCGGTGGTGATCTGAGGGGGGGCGCCCAGGGAGGTGGGGAAGACGCTCATGTCGGCGACGTAGAGGCCGGGGGTGTCGTGCACCCGGCCCCAGGCGTCGACGACGCTGGTGGCGGGGTCGCCGCCCATGCGGCAGGTGGATTGGGGGTGGGTGGAGGCGATGGGGAGGCGGCCGGGGCGGACGCCGCGGCGCTCGATCACACCCAGGTCGTCGCCGGGGGAGAGGGCCAGGGGCTGCTCGTAGTAGGGGACGAGCACGCGCTCGGCGCCGGCGGCGAGCAGCACCTCGACGCAGTGGCGGGTTCCCTCGGCCAGCTGCCGATGGTCGTCGTCGTCGAGGTCGTAGTCGATCTCGGGGCTCGCGAAGGCGGAGCCTGGGCGCACGCGGCCCTCGCTCTGGTCGTGGAGCAGGGCCAGCACGCCCGCGCTGCGCGCGAAGTCGCGCATCCAGCGGAAGTGGTCGCGCCCGAAGCCGGGCAGCAGCGTCGCGCCGAGGGCGGGGAAGCCCGAGATCGGCATCAGGATGGTGCCGCGGTGGGGGTCGCGCTCGAGGTCGATGAACTCGTCGACGTAGTAGCTCTGGGGGATGCCGCGGTAGGGGTGGAAGTCGTCCTCGAAGACGCCGGACACCACCACCGAGGGGTGGAGATGGAGGTGGCGGCCCACGGCGGGTCCGCCGAGGCCGCTGCGCTGGAGCAGGTCCGGCGAGGCCACGGCGCCGGCGGCGAGCACCACCACCCGGGCCTCGACCCGGAAGGGCTGGCGCGGCGCTCCCGACGGGCCGAGGGCGTGGCCCTCCACGCGCCAGCCCGCGCCTCCCGCGCGCTCGATGCGCTCGGCCCTTGCGTTGGCGAAGAGCCGGGCGCCGGCGGCCTCGGCCCGGGGCACGTAGGTGACGAGCATCGACTGCTTGGCGTCGTAGCTGCAGCCGAGGATGCAGTAGCCCGACTGGACGCAGCCCTCGCGGTTGTGGCGCGTCACGAAGCCCGAGTAGCCGAGCTTCTCGGCGCCACGGCGAACCACGGCGTTCAGTGCGTTCACCTCGTCGGGGCGGATGGGCTTCACCTTGAGGCTCGCCTCCACCCGCGCGATGGAGTCGTCGAGGGCGCCGGGGCCGAGCTCCGGGAGGCCGTGCTCGTCGCGCCAGAGCGCCAGGATCGGGTCCGGAGTCGGGAACGCGTAGCAGAGGTTGTGCACCGTCGAGCCGCCGACGTTGCGTCCCTGGAGGATGGTGATGCGGCCGTCGGCGGTCTGGCGCATGCCCGCCTCCTCGAACAGCCGCGGCAGCATCTCGTCCTCGCGCTGGGTGAAGTCGCCGGCGGTCCAGTGGTGCCCCTGCTCGAGCACCACCACGTCGCGGCCCGCCTCGGCGAGGACCGCCGCCGCCACGGCCCCGCCCCCGCCCGAGCCGATCACGCAGGCGTCGGCGCTCGTGACGAGCGGCGCTTCGCGCGTGGCGAGGTCCGTGCTCACGCCTCGCTCCCGGGTCCGAGCAGCGGGCCGGCGTAGCCGATCAGTCGCCAGGTCTCGGGCTGGCTCCACCAGCCGAGGAAGGCGAGGTTGCGCAGGGCGAAGAACGCCTTGCGACGCAGCGCGAGGCGGCTCGTCATCCAGGCCCGCAGCGACGCGTCGCGCTGCTCCGGGCTCATGCGGCTGAAGCGCGTGAAGGTGAAGTCGAACACCAGGGGGCCCCACTCCACGAGCCGCATCAGGGTCGGTAGCGGGCGGCTCAAGGCCGGGTCGAGACCGGCGCAGAGCGCGTCGAGGGTGGCGACGGTCCCGGTCTCGCGCACCGAGGGCGCGCCGGGCTCGCCGGTGTCGACCAGGCGCTCGACCACCAGGGTGAGGATCTCGCGCTCGCGCTCCGCGAAGAAGCGCGCGCCGGCGGTGGCGGCCGCGCCCCCGGCCGCGGCGGCGCCGGGCCGCAGGCCGGCCAGGGCCGAGAGCGCCGCGCTGGTGCCGGCGAAGGCGAGGAAGCCGCGCCGCGTCAGGCGCGGGGCGCCGCGCGTCGGTCGGGCGGCGTCACTCACCGGGCCCGCCTCGGGCCGTCGTCAGCCGCGCGCGGATCACCGGCGGCAGGGCCGCGGGATCCAGGGGCCGCGGCGCTCGGGCCTTCACGTCCACGCCGTTGAAGGTGTTCCAGAACAGCACCGGTCCGCCACCCAGGGCGTCGCTGCGCGCCCGGGCCAGCACCTCCGCCAGACACTTCGCCGTGTAGGTCGTCTCCAGCTCGAGCCCGGCGGCGTGGGCGGCGGCGCGGGCGGCCTCGGCGGCCGGCGTCGTGGCGCCGTAGCCGGGGCCGAGCTGGTCGCGCAGCAGCGGGAACTCGGCGGGCCCGAGGGAGGGCACGGGCAGGGAGGGATCGGCGGCGCGCAGCCGGGCCAGGGTGGCGCCCGCCGCCCGCGCGATGCGCGCCGAGGACGGCGGCAGGATGTCGGTCACGAGCACGCCGACCACGCGGGTCGCCAGCCCCGCGAGCCGCAGCCCCACCACGAGGCCCGCCTGGGTTCCACCCGTCCCCACGGCGACGTAGACGCTCGCGGGCTCGGGAAGCTCGCCGGCGCGCACCTGGTCGGCGATCTCGAAGCCCGCCGACACCAGGCCCAGGTTGCCGAGCGCGCCCGAGCCGCCGGTGGGAACCAGGCGCGTGCGCTCCCCGCGCAGCCAGCCGCGGGCCAGGACGGCAACACACTCGCGTGCCGCACCCGGCACGTTTCGCCCGTAGCGGAGCTCCGCCCCGTAGGCGGCGAACAGCAGCAGCGACTCCTCCACCTCCTCGGTGACGGGCTGGTCCACCAGCACCAGGGTGGTCGCGAGCCCCGACTCCCGGGCCAGGATCGTCGTGGCCAGTCCGTGGTGCGTCCCCAGCCCGCCGGTGGTGAGCAGGCGGCGCGAGCCCCGGGCCAGGGCGTCCCCGATCACGAACTCGAGCTTGCGCGGCTTGTTCCCGCCGTAGAGCGGGCTGCTCGCCTCGTCCCGCTTCACGAACACGCGGCCGGCGGGAAGCCCGGGAATCTCCAGGGGTTCCACGGGGGTGGGCCCGGCCAGGAAGGGGCGGTGGGGGAGCCGCTCCGCCAGCCGGGGGTGGTGCCGGAACAGGGCCGGAGTCGGGGCGCTCACGCCTCCTGTCTGGCACGTCGCAGCATCTGTCGCAACGCAATTGACATTTCCCGCGGGGCTCTCGTACCCTCGTTCCGCCCGGGGGCAGGGGCCGCCCGCAGGGGGAGCGCATGGCCATCGCCGAGCCGATCGAACCGAGTGCCGAGGGACGCCGCCGCTTGCGGTTGGCGAGCCCGGCGACGCGCGAGGGGATCGGCGAGCTCGACGTGCAGACCGCGACGGACGTCGCCGCCGCCGTCGAGCGTGCGCGCAAGGCCCAGCCCGACTGGGCGGCGCTCTCCTTCCAGGAGCGCGGGCGTCATCTCGAAGCCGCGGCGCGGCGACTCGCCGAGGCGCCGGATCGCTTCGTCGAGGTGATCGAGCGCGAGACGGGCAAGCCGCCCGCGGAGATCCTGTCCGCCGAGCTCCTCGGGGCCTGCGACGCGCTGCGCTTCTACGCGCGGCGCGCGCGCCGCCTGCTGGCGGACCGTCGCGTCCCGCTGCATCTCGCAAAGACCAAGAAGCTCCGCATCTGCTACCGGCCCCTCGGCGTGGTGGGCATCATCACGCCCTGGAACTTCCCCTTCATGCTGGCGCTGAACCCGACCGCGCAGGCGCTGGTCGCCGGCAACGCCGTGCTGCTCAAGCCCTCGGAGGTGACGCCCTTCTCCGGGCGTCTCGTCGCGGAGCTCTTCGCCGAGGTCGGTCTGCCCGAGGGCGTGCTCCAGTGCCTCTCCGGCGACGGCGAGACCGGAGCCGCGCTGGTCGAGGCGGGCGTCGACAAGATCTCGTTCACGGGCAGCGTGGCCACGGGCCGCAAGGTGGCCGAGGCCTGCGGCCGCCGGCTGGTGCCCTGCACCCTCGAGCTCGGCGGCAAGGACCCCATGGTGGTGTGCGCCGACGCCGACCTCGAGCGGGCCGCCAACGGGGCCGTGTTCGGCGCCTTCGCCAACGCGGGCCAGGTGTGCGTCTCCACCGAGCGGGTCTACGTCGAGGACGCGGTGGCGGACGAGTTCACCCGCAGGGTCCTGGAGAAGACCCGCGAGCTGCGCCAGGGGCCCGAGGGCGAGGCCGACGTCGGCCCCATCATCCACGAGCCCCAGCTCGAGGTGATCGAGCGCCACGTGCGCGACGCCGTCGCCAAGGGGGCCCGGGTCCTCGCCGGCGGGCGCCGCAACCCGGCCTACCCGGGGCTCTACTGGGAGCCGACGGTGCTCGCCGACGTGACCCACGACATGGACGTGATGCGGGAGGAGACCTTCGGACCCGTGCTACCCATCATGCGGGTGCGCGGCGAGGAGGAGGCCCTCGCCTACGCGAACGACACGCGGTACGGGCTGAATGCGAACGTGTGGACGCGGGACAAGCGAAAGGGCACGCGCCTGGCCGGGCGGATCGTCGCGGGGTCCGCGGTCGTGAACGACTGCATGACCACCTACGGGCTGCCCGAGTCCCCCTTCGGCGGGCGCAAGGACAGCGGGATCGGCCAGGTGAACGGCGAGATCGGTCTCAAGAGCTACTGCCACGCCCAGTCCATCGTGGTCGATCGCTTCGGCTCCAAGTCGGAGTTCCTCTGGTTCCCCTACGGCGCGCGCAAGTCGCGCCTGCTGAAACGTCTCCTGCGGCTGCTGTGGAGCACGCCGCTCGGACGCCTCGTGAGCTAGCCCCTCGGGCGCGGAGAAGGCAATGATCGAATCCATCCTGGTAGCGACCGACGGCTCCGAGGCGGCGAACGCCGCGGAGCGCTTCGCCGTGGCCCTCGCGTCGCGCATCCGTGCGCGGCTCACCGGTCTCACCGTCATCGAGGAGAAGTGGCTCCAGGGGCTGCGGGGCGAGGGCCTCGGCATCCAGCCGCCCGGCATGGACGGCGTGGACGGGTTCCTGAAGGCGCGGGCCGAGGCCGCCTGCCGCCGGCTGGGCGAGCTCGGGCGCGGAGCGGGCCTCGAGGTGGTGGCCGAGACGGCGCGCGGCATCGCCGACGACCGCATCGTCGAGCGCGGGCAGGGCGTGGACCTGCTGGTGCTGGGCCGCGACGGCGAGAACGCCGGCTTCCGCACCGGCCTGATCGGCTCCACCGTGGACGGGGTGCTGCGCAAGACCAGCAAGCCCGCCGTGGTGGTGCCCGAGGGCGCCGAGCTGGGGGGGCCCCTGGTGCTCGGCTTCGACGGCTCGCCGGGCTCGCGCATCGCGGCGAAGCTCGCCGTGGAGCTGGCGAGCCGGCTCTCCCAGCCGATCCACGTCTTCGTGGACTCGAAGGACAAGGGCCGCGCCGTGGCGCGCTTCGACGAGGTGCGCCGGCTGCTGGGCAGCGAGTCGGGCAGCGTTCGCGAGGCCTCCTCGACCCTGGGACGCCCCGACGTGAAGATCGTGGACACCGCGCGCAGCGCGCGCGCCGGGCTGATCGTGATGGGAGCCTTCGGCCGCAACCGCATCAGCGAGCTCTTCCTCGGCAGCAACTCGGCAGCCGTGGTTCGCACCTCACCGGTCGCCGTCCTGCTCGCGCGCTGAGCGGTGCGCCAGGGGCCCATGCGTCTCGGCGAGGTCGCGGCGCGGCTGGGCGACCGCGAGGTCGAGGGCGACGCCGACTTCCAGGTGCAGGGCGTGGCGTCCCTCGAGGAGGGCGGCCCCGGGGATCTCGGCTTCGTGCGCTCGGCGCGCTTCGGCGAGACCCTCGAGCGCTCGAAGATCGGCGCCGTGATCGCGCCCGAGGAGGTGGACGTCGGCGGCCGCCCGGTGATCCGCTCGGCCACGCCGAGCCTCGACTTCGCCCGGGCCGTGGGGGTGATCGTGCCCGCCTCGCGCCCCGAGGCCGGCGTGGACGCGAGCGCATCGGTGGCCGGCGACGCGCGGCTCGGCGAGGGCGTCTCGGTGGGGCCGCGCGCGGTGGTGGGCGCCCGCTGCGTGGTCGGCGACCGCAGCGTGATCCACGCCAACGCCACCCTCTACCCGGAGGTCGTGCTCGGCGCCGACTGCGTGATCCACGCCGGGGTCACGCTGCGCGAGGGCACGCGGGTGGGCGACCGCGTGGTGATCCAGCCCGGCGCCGTGATCGGCGGCGACGGCTTCGGCTTCGAGTTCGACGAGCGCGGACGCTGGGAGAAGGTTCCCCAGATCGGGAACGTGGTGATCGGGAGCGACGTCGAGATCGGCGCCGGCACCACCGTGGACCGCGCCCGGCTGGGCTCGACCCGCATCGCCGACGGGGTGAAGATCGACAACCTCGTGCAGATCGGACACAACTGCGAGCTGGGCGAGAACAGCGTGGTCGTGGCCCAGGCGGGGCTCGCCGGCGGGAGCGTGCTGGGGCGGGGCGTGATCCTGCTGGCCCAGGCCGGCGTGGCGAACCGGGCCCACCTCGGCGACGGGAGCTTCGTGGGAGGACGGGGCGGCGTGACGGCGGATCTCGAGCCCGGCAGCCGGGTCTGGGGCTTCCCCGCGCTCCCCGAGCGTCGCTGGCACCGCGCCATGACGGCCTTCGCGAGGCTGCCCGAGCTGCTGCGCCGGGTGCGGGCCCTCGAGCGGCGGGTCGAGGGCGAGCCGCCGCCCAGCAAGCGGCTGTGAGCCGCGGCCGTCCGCCCGGCCGCGGGACGCGGGAGAACACGCGGGCGAAGTCCCTGGCGGAGCTGCGCACGCGGGCCGAGGCGCTGCGCAGCGAGGCGGCCCTCGAGCGTCTCGCCCGCTCCCTGCGCGCCGACGGCCGGGCCGGTGCGCGCGCCCTCGCCGAGCGCTGCGAGCGGCGGCGCGCCGCCCTGGCCGGGGAGCGCCGCCGCCTCTCCCGGCTGTTCGCCCTGCGCCGGCGCCTGCGCCGCGGCGGCTGCGAGCGCATCGCCGGGGTGGACGAGGTGGGGGTCGGGCCCCTGGCGGGGCCCGTGGTGGCGGCCGCGGTGGTGCTGCCCGACCGCGTGCGCCTGCCCGAACTCGACGACTCCAAGCGGCTCACCGCCGAGAGCCGCGTCGCGCTCGACGCCGCGATCCGGGAGCAGGCCGTCGACCTGTGCGTGGCGGAGGTCTGGCCCGACGAGATCGACCGCGTGAACGTCTACCACGCCAGCCTGGCCGCCATGGCCCGGGCCGTGGCCGGCCTCGGCGTGACTCCGGACCACCTGCTGGTCGACGCCCGCACGGTGCCCGACACCGAGATCCCCCAGACCGCGATCGTCGGGGGCGACGGGCGCGACGCCTCCATCGCGGCGGCCTCGGTGGTGGCCAAGGTGCACCGGGACGCGCTGATGGAGCGCCTCGATCGCCGCTACCCCGGCTGGGGCTTCGCGCGGCACAAGGGCTACGCGACGGCCGAGCACCTGCGCGCGCTGCGCCGCCGCGGGCCCTCGCCGATCCACCGGCGCTCCTTCGCCCCGGTCTCCCAGCTGGCGCTGTTCTGAGCCGCCGTGCCGCGCGCGCGCAGCGAGCCCGAGGACTTCGTCGTCGAGGAGATCCCGCTCTACGCGCCGGCGGGGGAGGGCGGGCACACCTTCGTCGCCGTGGAGAAGCGGCTGCTCACCACCGAGCAGGTCGCCCGGGCCCTGGCCCGGGCCGCCGGCGTGCCGCCGCGGGAGGTCGGCTACGCGGGACGCAAGGACCGCGTCGCGGTGGCGCGCCAGTGGTTCTCGGTGCCGGGGCTCGCACCCGAGGCGGCGCACGCCTGCGCGGGCGAGGGCTTCCGCGTGCTCGAGGCCGTTCCGCACCGCCACAAGCTGCGCACGGGACAGCTCGCCGGGAACCGCTTCGAGATCGTGGTGCGCGACGTCGACGAGGCGGCGGCGGCGCGCGCCGGCGAGCGCCTCGCGCGCGTGGTCCGCGAGGGCCTTCCCAACCGCTTCGGCCCCCAGCGCTTCGGGCGCGACGCGGCCAACCCGCGCGAGGCCCGCGCACTCCTGGCGGGCACCGCGCCGGTGCGCGACCGCCGCCACGCGCGCTTCCTGCTCTCCGCCCTCCAGGCCGAGCTCTTCAACGCCGTGCTGGCGGAGCGTCCGCTGGCGCCGGGCGCCCTCGAGGCCGGCGACGTGGCCGTCGTCCACGCCAGCGGCGGGCTCTTCGTGGTGGAGGACCCGGAGCGCGAGGCCCCCCGGGCCGAAGCCTTCGAGATCAGCGCGACGGGACCGATCTTCGGGCCGCGCGCCCCGCGGCCCGCAGGTGCACCGGCGGCGCGCGAGGCGGCGGCGCGCCGGCGCCTCGGGATCCCGGAGGACGACGCGCTCGCGCCTCCGCGCGGCGTGCGCCTGCGCGGCGCGCGGCGTGCGCTGCGGATCCGACCCGAGGAGGCCGCGCTCACCGCGGCGGGCCCCGGGGCGCAGCGCCTGTGCGTCCGCCTGCCCACGGGCAGCTACGCCAGCGTGCTTCTCGAGGCGCTCTACGGCCCGGTGGCCGGCGTGTCCCCATGACACCGGAGGGGCGCTCGCGTACCCTGCGGTGCATACGGAGGTCCCCCCCAACGATGAAGATCGCCAAAGACGTCACCGAGCTGATCGGCGGCACGCCCCTGGTGAGGCTCAACCGGGTGGTCGAGGGCAGCCCCGCCGAGATCGTGTGCAAGCTCGAGGGGCAGAACCCCGCCAACAGCGTGAAGGACCGCATCGGCCTCGCCATGATCGAGGCCGCCGAGAAGGAAGGCCTGATCAAGTCCGGCGAGACGGTGATCGTCGAGCCCACGAGCGGAAACACGGGCATCGGTCTGGCCTTCGTGGCGGCGGTGAAGGGCTACGCCTGCGTGCTGATCATGCCCGACACCATGAGCACCGAGCGGCGCGTGGTGCTGCGCGCCCTCGGCGCGAAGCTCGTGCTGACCGAGGGCGCCAAGGGCATGCGCGGCGCCGTGGACCGCGCCAACGAGCTCGCGGCGGAGATCCCCAACGCCTTCATGCCCCAGCAGTTCCGCAACCCCGCCAACCCCGACGTGCACCGCCGCACCACCGCCCAGGAGATCTGGGACGACACCGACGGCCGGGTCGACGCCCTGATCTCCGGCGTCGGGACCGGGGGCACCATCACCGGCGTCGCCCAGGAGCTGAAGGGGCGCAAGCCGACCTTCCAGGCCGTGGCGGTGGAGCCCGAGGCCAGCCCGGTGCTCTCCGGCGGCGCACCGGGCCCCCACAAGATCCAGGGCATCGGTGCGGGCTTCGTGCCCGAGGTGGTGGACCGCAGCCTGATCGACGAAGTGGTCACGGTGAGCAACGACGAGGCCTTCGAGATGGCGCGCCGCCTGGCCCGGGAGGAGGGCCTGCTGTGCGGCATCTCGTCCGGCGCGGCGGTGGCGGCGGCGCTCAAGTACGGCGCGAAGCCCGGGAACGCCGGGAAGCTGCTCGTGGTGATCATCCCGAGCTTCGGCGAGCGCTACCTCAACACCGACCTCTTCGCTCCGTACCGCTATGAAGGAAGTGACGAGGTCTAGCGCGCGGCCCGAGGCCGCCGGCTCCTCGGGCGGCGGTGCCCGGCGCGAGGAGCGGAAGGCCGCCCAGCGCCAGAAGATCCTCGACGCTGCGCGCGAGGTGTTCTTCCGCGACGGCTTCATGGAGGCGAACCTCGACGAGGTGGCGCGCCTGGCCGACGTCGCCAAGGGGACGCTCTACCGCTACTTCGAGAACAAGGCCGAGCTCTACGTGGCGGTCCTGTCCGAGAACGGCGGGCTGTTCGAGGAACGCATGCGCGAGGCGGCGGCCGGCGAGGGCGACGCCGCCGAGCGCATCCGCCGCCTGGGCCGCTTCTACCTCGACCACTGGTCGAGGAACCCCGAGTACTTCGAGATCTTCTGGGCCCTCGAGAACCAGCCCGTGATCGGCGCGCTGCCCGAGCCCGTGGTGGCCGAGGTGACGCGGCTGTGGCGCGAGTGCCTGCAGATCCTCGCCGACGTGGTCGCCGACGGCGTGCAGCGCGAGCAGTTCGGGGCCTGCGACCCCTGGAGCGTCGCCAACCTGCTGTGGACCGCGGCCAACGGGCTGATCCGCACCGAGCACGTCGACTCCGCCGGTCGCCTGCGGGTGCGCGGGCTCGACGACGTGTTCGGCGAGATGGTCGAGCTGTTCCTGCGCGGGCTCGCGCGGCCCCGGGGCGTCTAGCCGGCCGACCCGGGACGGGTCGGCTCGCGTCGGGCTCGCCCGGCTGGCTGAGCGAGCCCTTCGGGCTCGCTTTGCGGCGGAAGCCGACCCATCCTGGGCGGCCTCCTAGTCGCGCAGGCCGGGCAGTGCGCGGGTCCAGATGCCGAGGCCCGTGGCGACCACGGCGGCGCCGAGGGCCAGGGGCACGCGGCCGCGCAGCGCGCCGCGTGCGATCTCCCGGGCCCGGTCGAGCTCCTCGGGGGTGAGCTCGTCGCCGCCCGGGGGCAGCTCCTGCACGCCGGCCAGCAGGTCGGGCAGGGCGAAGAGCAGGGCGAAGAGCATGAAGAAGCCGAACAGGTAGAGCAGCATCAGGGTGAAGCGCGGGCGGAAGGTGGCTCGCGGCCGGCCGGGCGGGGCACCCATGGCGAGCAGCGTAAGCAGCGCCCGCTTCGCGGTCAACGGCGCTCGGTCCCTGTGGTTGACCCTCGACGGGGCGGCCCGTAGGCTGGCCGGGCCGTGCGCCGCCTCGTCGTCATCGACGCCGCCAACTGCCTCTACCGCGCGTTCTTCGCCATCCCCAGCCTGCGCTCCCCCGACGGCTTTCCCACCAACGCGCTCCACGGCTTCGTCAACATGCTGCGCAAGGTGCTGCGCGAGGAGCGGCCCGACGGCGTGGTGGTGGCCTTCGATCCGCCGGGCCGAAGCTTCCGCCACGAGATGTACGCGGACTACAAGGCCACGCGGGACGCGCAGCCCGAGGACCTCTCGGCCCAGATGCCGGTGGCCCGGGAGATCGTGGAGGCGATGCGCCTGCGCGGCCTCGAGGTCCCGGGCTGCGAGGCCGACGACGTCATCGCCACCCTGGCGGGCCGGATGCCCGAGGACGTCGAGGTGGTGATCGTCTCGACGGACAAGGACCTGATGCAGCTCGTCTCCGAGCGCGTCTGCCTGCTCGACACCATGAAGGACCGCCGCTTCGGGCCGGCGGAGGTGGAGGAGCGCTTCGGCGTGCCGCCGGAGAAGATCCTCGACCTGCGCTCCCTGGTGGGCGACCCCAGCGACAACATCCCGGGCGTCAAGGGGATCGGCGAGAAGGGCGCGGCGAAGCTGCTCGCCGAGTGGGGCGACCTCGAGAGCCTGCTCGTGCACGCCGGGGAGGTGAGCGCGAAGCGCGCCCGGGAGGCGCTCCAGTCCCAGGCCGAGCAGGCGCGGCTCTCGAAGCGCCTCGCCACGCTGCGCAGCGACGTCGAGCTTCCCGAGGGAGCCGACGCGCTGGAGCTCGCCGAGCCGGACCGGGAGGCGTTGCGCGCGCTGTTCGAGCGCCTGGGGTTCACGCGTCTGCTGGCCGAGTTCGAGGACGTCGGCGCCGCGCCGGAGCCCGCCGCCGAGGTGCGCACCGCGACGCCGACGGGCGCCGAGGACCTGGCCGAGCTGGCCCTCCGGCTCTCGAAGCTCGACACCGTCGCGGTGGCGCTGGTCGACGCCGACACGTCGAGCGGTCTGCCCGCGGCGCCGGCGGGGCTCGCCTTCGCGCTGGCGGACGACGAGGCCGCCTACGTCCCGCTGCGCGGAGGGCCCGAGGCCAAGGCGCCCGACGAGGAGGCGGTCTTCGAGGCCCTGGCTCCGGTGTTCGCCGCCGGGCGCGGGCGGCCCTGGCTGGGGCGCGACACGAAGCGCTTCCAGAGCCTGCTCGCCGAACGCGGCATCGAGCCCTCGCTGCCCGAGTTCGACGTGGAGCTCGCGGCCTTCCTGCTCGAGCCCGCGGCGCAGCGCACCACCCCGGCCCTGGCCTCCCAGTACCTCGAGCGTCGCCACGAGGCCTGGGAGGACGTGGCCGGCCGCGGCGCCAAGGCGAAGCCCGCCGAGGAGCTGCCCGCGGAGCCGGTGGCGGCGTGGGCGGGGCGCGAGGTGTGCGCGCTGCGCGCCCTGGCTCCGCGCCTGGCCGCGGCCCTCGAGCGCGACGGCCTGGCGCCGCTGTTCCGGGACGTGGAGCTGCCCCTCACCGCGGTGCTCTCGGCCATGGAGCGCGAGGGGGTCCGGGTGGACGAGACGGCCCTGGTCGCGCTCTCCGAGGAGTTCGAGTCCGAGCTCTCGCGGCTGGTGGCGCGCATCCACGCCCTGGCGGGCGAGGAGTTCGCGGTGGGCTCGCCGAAGCAGCTCCAGCACATCCTCTTCGAGAAGCTCGGCCTGCCGCCGGGGCGCAGGACGAAGACCGGCTACTCCACCGACGAGACGGTCCTCGAAGGGCTGGCCGCCGAGCACGAGCTGCCTGCCCTGGTGCTCGAGCATCGCCGCCTCTCCAAGCTGAAGAGCACCTACGTCGACGCCCTGCCGCCCCTGGTGAGCCCGCGCACCGGTCGCATCCACCCGACCTTCCACCAGACCGGCGCGGCGACGGGCCGGCTCTCGTGCTCGAACCCGAACGTGCAGAACATCCCGATCCGCACCGAGAACGGCAGCCGGATCCGCGAGGCCTTCGTGCCCGCCGACGGCATGCAGCTGCTCTCCGCCGACTACTCCCAGATCGAGCTGCGCATCCTCGCCCACTACTCGGGCGACGAGAGCCTGCGCGAGGCCTTCCGCGCCGAGGAGGACATCCACCGGCGCACCGCCGCCGAGGTGGCGGGGATCGAGCCCGAGGAGGTGGCCGACGAGCAGCGCGCCCGGGCCAAGGCGGTGAACTTCGGCATCCTGTACGGGCTCTCGGCCTTCGGCCTGGGGCGTCAGCTCGGCATCCCGCCCGCCGAGGCCCAGGCCACCATCGACGCCTACTTCGATCGCTACCGCGGCGTGCGCGCGTTCCTCGACGCGACGGTGGAGCGCGCCCGCAAGGAGGGGTACGTCACCACGCTGCTGGGTCGCCGCCGCTACCTTCCCGACCTGGGCTCCCGGAACCGCACGCTGCGGGCCGCGGCCGAGCGCATGGCGGTGAACAGCGTCATCCAGGGCACGGCGGCAGACCTCATGAAGAAGGCCATGGTGGAGATCGCCGAGCGGCTGCGCGGGGACCGGATCGAGGGCCGGATGATCCTCCAGGTCCACGACGAGCTGGTCTTCGAGGCCCCGGGGGAGGCGCTGGAGCCCCTCGGCGACCGGGTGCGGGAGTGCATGGAGGGGGTCTATGCCCTCGATGTGCCTCTGGTCGTGGAGCTGGGCTCCGGCCCGAGCTGGCGGCAGGCCCACTGATGGCCGGGCGAGCCCCCCGAATAAGCGGCCCGGAGCCCACGTCGGACTCCCCGGGGGCGCAAGGCGTGCCCTCGAGCCGGTGGACCGATGCCGAGGCGGTGGCCCGAGCCCGCCAAGGGGACCACGAGGGCTTCCGGGTCCTGGTGGAGCGCTACCAGGGTCGGGCCTTCCGGCTGGCGCGGCGCGTGCTGCGGGACGAGGAGCTCGCGAGGGATGCGGTCCAGGAGGCGCTTCTCAAGGCGTATGCCTCGCTGTCTCGCTTCGAGGGCCGCTCGAGCTTCTACACCTGGCTGTACCGACTCGTGATGAACCAGTGCCTCGACCTCAAGCGCCGCGACAAGTCCAACCGGCACGTGGACTGGGACGACGGCGATCCCGTGGAGGCCGCCGCCGCCAGCGCCCCGCCCCCGGAGGTCGCCGGCGTGCCCTTCGCGCCGGCCGCCGAGGTGATGCGCAAGGAGCTCCGCGACCACGTCGCGGCCGCCATCGAACAGCTTCCCGACGAGGCGCGTCGGACGCTCCTCCTCCGGGAGGTCGACGGACTCAGCTACGCCGAGATCGCCAAGGCGATGGAGATCCCGAAAGGAACGGTGATGAGCCGCCTGCACTACGCCCGACGGCGGGTGCGGGAGATCCTGGTCGAGGCGGGCATTCGGGTCATCGAGGAGCCGGCGGCAGCCGGCGAAGGAGAGCGAGAGTGAGCGCGGCCGAACGCAATCGGATGCTCGAGGCCTACCACGACGGCGAGCTCTCCTGGCTCTCGCGCTGGCGGGTGCGTCGGCTCCTGGCCCGGGATCCGGACGCCCAGGCGGAGCTCGAGGCCCTCTCCGGCCTGGGCGGCCTGCTGCGGGAGATCGAGGCCGAGGCCGCCACGCCGGACCTGTGGGAGTCCCTGCGCCTGCGGCTGCCCGGCCTGGACGCGCGGCGCGCCGAGGCCGCGGCGGAGCCCACCCGCTCCCCGCGCTGGGTGGGGGCCGGGATGGCCGCCACGGCGGCCGCCCTGGCGGTCGCCATCGTGCTGCAGCTCGGGCCCCGGACCAACCCGGGAGCCGTGCGCTGGCTGGATTCCAACGGGCGACCCGTACTCGTGCTACAGGATGATCGGGATGCGACCATCATCTGGCTCCTCGAGACCCCCGCGGAGCTCACTCGGAGGTCGGGACGTGCCCTCAGCTAGGAGACGGATCCGGGACGGGTCGGCCGACCCCGCCAACGGCCGGCGGAGCCGGCTCGCGGCCAGCCTCGCGCTGCTCCTCGGACTCCTCGCCCCGCTCGGGGCCCTCGCCCAGGAGTCGGTCTCGCTCGAGGTCACCGTCGTCCACACCTCCGACGCCGGGGACGGCGTGGCGGACGATCCGCGGGCCCGCAAGGCCGACGCGATCCTGGGACCCCAGATCCGCTACGAGAGCCTCTCGGTCGTGGATGCGCAGCGGCGCCAGGTGAAGCTCAACGAGACCTGGAAGGTCTCGCTCCCCAACGGCCGACACTTCCTGGTGCAGCCCCTCGACCTGGGCCCCAACGGCCTGCTGGTGGCCGTGGACCTCGAGGGCAGCGCCAAGGTGGACGCCCGCATCAAGAAGAGAAAGCCCTTCGTGGTGGGGCCCCAGAGCCACAAGGGGGGCAAGCTGTCGGTCATCCTCGAGGCCGACTTCTAGCCCCTCCTCCGGGGCCCCCAACGCGCCGCCAGCGCGCCCGCCGCCGCCGCCCCGCCGCGATTTTCCCCGTGGGGAAACAAAAAATCGCGGCCGTCTGCCACGCAGCCGATTTCGCGACCACTTCGTAGGCATAAAAGCCAGATATCCCCTTCCCAGGGAGGCCCGGTTCACCTCGGTGTGCCGGGTCTCGCCTTTCTGGGGCTGGATTGCGCCGGCTATGGCTGGAGGCGCTCCACTCGCCAGGCGCCTTCCCCTGCCCGGGTCCAGACGGCGCGGTCGTGGAGCCGTGCGGGCCGGCTGCGCCAGAGCTCGACGCGCTCGGCCCGGACCCGGTAGCCGCCCCAGTGGGGCGGCCGGGGGAGGTCCCGGCCGATGGGCCCGGCCGCCCCGAGCCGCTCCCGCGTGGCCTCGAGCCGGGCCTCCAGGTCGCGGCGCGAGGCGATGGCGCGGCTCTGGTCGCTCGCCCACGCGCCGATGCGCGCCTCCAGCGGACGCGAGGCGAAGTAGTCGTCGGACTCCGTCTCCGGCAGCTCCTCCACCCCGCCCTCGACCCGGGCCTGGCGCTCCTGGGGGCCCCAGTGGAAAACCACGGCCGCCCGGGGCGTACGACCGAGCGCGAGGCCCTTGCGGCTCTCGCGGTTGGTGAAGAAGCGCAGCCAGCCCGCAGCCACGTCGATGCCGCGGCAGAGCACGATCCGCGCGGAGGGCAGGCCGTCGGGATCCACGGTGGCGAGGGTCATGGCGTCGGGATTGCGCTCGAGCCCCGCGGCGAGGGCCTCGTCGAGCCAGCGCGAGAGCCGGGGCATGGGGTCGTCGGGGAGCGGGTCCCGGGCCAGCCAGGCGTCGAGTGCGTCGTCGTCGCAGGCGCGCCGGGCCATGGGCGGAGCCTAGCGGGCCGCGCCGGTACCATGGCGCGCCGTGCCTGCTGCGTCCGCTGCACCCGCTGCATCCGTCCCCGCGGCGCCGCCGGAGACCATGTCGCGCCTGCGGAGGCTGGGGTACGCGTGCGGCAACGCCGGCTTCCAGATCCCGGATCGCATCGTGGCGGCGGTAGCGGTGTACTTCTACCTGCCGCCGCCCGAGAGCGGCCTGGTCCCCCAGGTCTCGGACCGCGTGGTGCTCGGCGTGTTCACCGCCTACGGCCTCGCGCGGCTCCTGGGCGGCATCGTCGACTCCCTCGCAGACCCCTTCGTGGGCTGGGGGTCCGACCGCTCACGCTCGCGGCTGGGCCGGCGCCGGGTGTTCCTGATCGCGGGCATCGGGCCCATGGTGCTCAGCCCGCTGCTGCTGTTCTGGCCGCCGGGGGCGCCGGGCAGCGCGACCACCTGGGCGAGCCTCGCCATCGTGCTCGCGCTCTACTACGTCTTCTTCACGGTCTACGTCGGCCCCTACCTGGCGCTGCTGCCCGAGATCGCGCCCACCGGCGCCGAGCGCGTGCGGCTCTCCTCGCTGCTGGCGCTGGTCGCGCTGCCGGTGGCGGGCTTCTACCCGGCGGCGTGGCTGGCCGGGGTGGGGGTCGGGCAGCAGCTCGGCCTCGGAACCGCCGACGCGATCCGCGCGGTGGTCGGGGTCTCCTCGCTCGTCGCCCTGGTGCTGTGCGCGCTGCCGATCCTCGCCGTCGACGAGGCGCGCTTCACCCGCACGGCGCCGGCCCCGCTGCCGCTCGCCACGGCCCTCGGCACGACCCTGCGCAACCGGCCCTTCGTGGTCTACCTGGTGGCCCAGGTGTTCTTCATCCTGGGCGTCACCATGGTCCAGCCCGCGCTGCCCTACCTGGCGGTCGTGCTGCTGGGCCGCGGCGAGTCCTTCGGCGCCTGGCTCGGCCTGAGCTATCTGCCCGGCGTGCTGCTGGGCTTCGTCGTGGTCCCGCGCCTCACCGGGCGCTTCGGGGCCCGGCGCGTCATGGTGGCCTGCGTGGCCGGGGTCGCGCTGTGCCTGCTCGCGCTGGTCGCGCTCGAGCCCGCGCTGCCCGGCGAGCCCGGGGACGCCCGCAACCTGGCCGTCGCCTTCACCGCCCTGGCCCTCGCCGGCCTGCCCATCGCGGGCTTCTTCATCCTGCCCCACGTGCTGATCGGGCAGCTCATCGACCTCGACGCCGCGCGCACCGGCAACCACCGGGCCGCGATGTACTACGGCGTCCAGGGCCTGCTCACGAAGTGGGTCTACGCCGCCTCCCTGGCGCTGCTCTCGTTCCTGTTCGCCCGCTACGGCAACAGCCGCGAGGCGGCCCTGGGCGTCCAGCTGATCGGGCCCACCGCCGCCCTGTGCTGCGGGGTCTCCGCCGTCCTCTACCTCCGCTACCCCGAGGGCCGGATCCTCCGGGAGACCACCCGCAACCCCGGGCCGCCCGGCTGAGCCGGCTGTGGCATGCTGGGGGCCACGAGACGACGAGGCACGAAGGAGTCCGGCATGGAGCTTCCGAAGCAGGGGATCGCCAAGGACGAGCTCTTCAAGCAGATGCGCGAGCGGAAGGAGAAGGACGCCGACTGGCGCGGCGCCCGCACCTTCTCCCTCGTCTACCCCAGCCACGAGGACGTCGAGCGGGTCGTGGAGGAGGCGAACCTGCTCTACCTCCACGAGAACGCCCTCAATCCCTTCCGCTTCCCGAGCCTGCGCGAGATGGAGGTGGACGTCGTCTCGATGACGGCGGGCCTGCTCCACGCGCCGGAAGGCGCGGGCGGCTGCATGACCTCGGGCGGCACCGAGAGCATCCTGATGGCGGTGAAGACGGCCCGCGAGCGGGCCCGGGAGGAGCGGGGCGTCACGCAGCCGCGGCTCGTGGCGCCGGTCTCCGCCCACCCCGCCTTCGCCAAGGCGGCCCAGGTGCTCGGCCTCGAGCTGGTCCAGGTCCCCCTCGACGCAGACCTGCGCGCGGACGTCGCGGCGGCGGAGCGGCTGATCGACGACCGCACCGCCCTCGTCGTGGGCTCCGCGCCCAACTACCCCTTCGGCACCATCGATCCCATCCCGGAGCTCGCCGCCCTGGCGGCCGAGCGCGGCATCGCGTTCCACACCGACGCCTGCGTGGGCGGCTTCCTGCTGCCGTTCCTCGAGCGCCTCGGAGAGCCCGTGCCGCCCTTCGACTTCCGTGTGCCCGGGGTGAGCACGATGTCGGCGGACGTGCACAAGTACGGCTTCTGCACCAAGGGCGCCTCGGTGGTGCTGCACCGCGACGAGACGCACCTGAAGCGCCACCAGCTGTTCTTCTACGACCGCTGGCCCGGGGGCATCTACGCCTCCTTCGCCATGGCGGGCGCCCGGCCCGCCGCCCCCATCGCGGCCGCCTGGGCGGTGATGCGCTACCTCGGCGAGGAGGGCTACGTGCGCCTCGCGGGGGAGACCCGCGACGCCACCCGCCGGCTCCGCGAGGGCATCGAGGCCATCCCCGAGCTGCACGTGATCGGAGAGCCCGCGGCGAGCCTGATGGCCTTCGGCTCCGACCGCATCGACGTCGGTGCGGTGGGCGACGTGATGGACGACCGGGGCTGGTGCCTCGACCGCCAGAAGGACCCCGACGCGCTCCACGTGATGGTGAGTCCGCGCCACCTCCAGGTGGCCGATCGCTTCCTCGCCGACCTGCGCGAGGCCGTGGCCCACCACGGGGAGTCCCGGGGCGTCGAGGCGCGGTACTCCTAGACCGGCGGGTCCGCGCCTTGCGCGCACCTCGCGCGCAGGCCGGGCGCAGCGCGGCGGCAGCCGTCACCTGCGGCGGCGCCGGGCGCACCCACCTGTCGATGGGGACCACGATCTTTCTGGCACTGGGCGGCGTCTGCGTCGCGCACTGCGCTGGCACGCTGCTGGGCCTGAGCCAGCAGGCGGTGCGCCAGCCCCGCGCGCGGGACGCGCGCACCGGGCGGCCGCTGCGCATCCGCGTCGACCGGCGTCGCGCGGGCCGCCGGGCCACCGACACCGTTCGTTAGGCGTTCGTTAGGCGTTCGTCAGGCGCTCGCGGCGCCCTAGAGCTCCTCGAACTCGTCCTTCAGTGCACCGATCAGGCGCACGCGGCCGCTGCGCACCAGGTGCAGCAGGGTCAGGACGGTCTCGTGCTCGCTCCGCGAGGACTCGCCCACCGCGCACACCAGCTCGAGCAGCGTGCAGTCCACCCGTCCCCGGGTCGCTCGTCCGTCGTTCTCACGTGCCATGTCGTTCTCCACCCGCGTGAGACGCCCGCTACCTCCCGAAAGTTCATCCCTCGGGGGGCAGCCGTTCCCGGGGCGGGGTGATAGGATTCGCGTCGCCTCTCGGTGGCGCCCCCTGGAGCAACGGTGAGCGAGCGGTCGGAAGCAGGTCTGCGCGCCGAGGTCGAGCGGCTCTGCGCGCGCCTGCTCGGCGCGGGAGCCGCCGCCGCCGGCACCGCTGCGGGGGTGCTCGAGACGCCCGGCTGCGCGGCCCGCCGGCCCGCCCTGGTCGAGGCGTCCCGGGCCTGCGTGGCCCAGCTGCGCCGCGCCGGCTCGGGGAGCCTGCACCTCGATCCGGGCGAGGCCGCGGACCTGGAGAAGCCGGGGCCGCCACGTCCGGTCGCGCTCACGGCGGAAGAGCTCGCCCGGGCTCTGGCCGCGCTGCCCCGCGCCGAGGCCGCGCTGCTCACGCTCCGCTACCAGGCGGAGCTCGACTACGACGACCTGGCCCGCCTGTTCGACGTGGAGCGCGACCGCATCGGTCCGCTCCTCCTGCACGCCCGGCGCGCGCTGCGCGCCCGTCTGGCCACGGGAGGATCCGGGTGAGCTGTCTCTCCGAGCTGCAGTGGGCGGTGTATGCGGACGGCGAGCTCGAAGCCTCGCTGGCCCGCGGCGCCGACGCCCACCTGATCCACTGCGAGGACTGCCGCGGGCGCGTGCTGGCCGTGCGTGAGGAGTCGCTGCTGCTGGCGAGCGCGTTCCAGGACCGCGGTCCCGCCACGGTTCGCCGACCGGCTGCCGCCGGGGCCGACACGGACCGCACGCCGCTGTACGCGCGACCCGCGGGCCTGCTGGCGCTCGCCGTCGCGATGGGGGTGATCGGGACGCTGGTCGAGGCGCGCCTGGCGGCCGGCGCGTCCCTCGCCTCCTTCGACCCGCGCACGCTCGTCACCCGCGCCCTCGGCACGGTGTTCGTGCTCCGCGAGCGCGCACCCGGGCTCTTCGAGCTCGCCCTCGCCGTGGGGGCCACGGCCGGTGCCTCGGGGCTCGCGACCTTCGGCGTGAGCGCCGTGCTGCGCCGCTGGATGGGGCCCGCGCTGCTCCTGGGCGTGCTGCTCGGCGGCGGCCTGGCGTCGCCCTCGGAGGGCCTCGAGCACCGCTTCGAGGATCACGTGGTGATCGCCTCCGGCGAGCGCGTCGAGGGCAGCCTGCTGGTCTCGGGGGACCGGGTCGAGGTGGACGGCGTCGTCGTGGGCGACCTCATCGCCGCCGCCGACGAGGTGGTGCTGCGCGGCCGCGTCGAGGGCAACCTGTTCGTGTTCTCCGAGGAGCTGGCGGTGGACGGGCGGGTGACGGGCAGCACCCTGGCCTTCGTGGAGCGCATCCGCATCGCGGGGCGCCTCGAGGACGGCGCCTACCTGGGCACCGAGCGCCTCGACTTCGCGCCCGGCTCCGTGGCGGCGCGGGATCTCTACCTGTTCGCCTCCAGGGCGTTCCTCGACGGGCGAGTCGAGCGCGATCTCTACGGGTTCGTGGGAGAGCTCGAGCTGCGCGGCGACGTGGGACGCGACGTCGACGTCTTCGCCGACGAGCTCGCCCTGGGCGAGGGCGCGCGCGTGGCCGGCCGGCTCGAGGCCGCGCTCCCCGACGGCGTCGGGATCGAGGGCCTGGCGGCGGGGCGCGTGGCCGGCGAGGTCGAGGTGAGCCCGCATCCCCACTCGCGCGGCGAGGGGCTCGAGCGCTACGCGACCCCGCGCTTCTGGGTCAAGCTGGCGATCCGCATCACCGCCGCCTTCCTGTTCGGGATGCTGCTGTACGCGCTCGCGCCGGGCCTGTTCCGCCCGGAGTGGCCCGCGGCGGTCCGCACCCTCGGCCTGGGGCTCCTCGTGCTGGTCGGTGCGCCGGTGCTGCTGGTCCTGCTGGGCGTCACCCTCGTCGGGCTGCCCGTCGCCGTGCTCGGACTGTTCGCCTGGGTGACGGCGCTCTACGCGGCGGGCGTGCTCGTCGCGGGCCGGCTCGGTGCGGCGCTGCTCGACCCCGAGCCGGGCAGCCAGCGCGCCTTCGGCCTGGCGCTGCTGGTGGGGCTCCTGGTGCTCGCGGTCGGGGCGAGCCTGCCGTTCTTCGGCCCGCTGGTGCGCGCGGTCGCCGCGCTCGGCGGCCTCGGGATCCTGGCCCAGGCGGCCCGGGAGCGGTTCGAGGGCCGCGCGGTGGCCTGAGCGTCAGCGCGGGGCGTCGCCGTGCGCGGCCCGCATGCGCGCGGCGATGGACTCGATACGGGCGAGCCGTGCCGGGTCGCGCTCCTTGCGGGCCAGCGACTGCACGACGTCCACCAGGCGGCCCCGGCTGGCCGTGGAGCCGAGCTTCTCGCCGCTGGCCGCGTCCTCGAAGAAGTCGAGGATCGCGTCGCGGAGCCTCGGGTCCTCGACGTCGCCGTAGGCGCGCCAGGGGACGGCGGCGAGCTTGGCCACGCGGAAGCCGCCGGACAGGAACCCCATCTCGCCGCGCTGGCTCTCGGCGCGGTGGTTGATCTCGAAGTACGCGATGGCCACGGCGTTCAGTGCGTCGAAGTTGCGGCGGGTGGTGGGCCGGCTCTCGAGGTCCTCCCGGAGCCGCAGGAGGTTCGGCTCGTCGCTGCGGGAGGGGTCGAGGACGATCGCGAAGAAGTCGGGGTAGCGGGGCTCGAGGTCCTCGAGGACGCGGTCGGCCCCCACCACGTCCCAGTGGCTGCCCGAGCCGGCGAGGCGGTAGCGAAGGGGGTCGCCGGGCGGGGCGGTCGCGCAGGCGAGGCCCAGGAGCAGGAGCCCGAGGGCGCGCCCCGGGCGCCGGCCAGGCGGCCGGGTGGGGATCTCGTGGACGTGCATCGGCATCCCTACGCCGGCGGGGGGCGGCCGGTTTCGGGCGCCTCCCACCCGGTGGCCAGGGGTGGCCAGGGCGGGACCCGGGGTGGACTAGGATTCGCGGGCCGTGGCCGCGTAACCGGGCCCGGGGTGGACGCGTAGGGAGGCATGACGGACCGATCGCGAGCGGAGCGCGACGCCCGCTGGGGCGTCTGGATGCGTGAGGCCCAGCAGGGGTCGGCCGAGTCCTACGAGCGGCTGCTCGCGGAGCTGCTCCCCTTCGTGCGCCGGGTGGTGGCGGAGCGGGTGCGCGGCCCGGAGGCGGAGGACGTCGTGCAGGAGGCGCTGGTCTCGATCCACACCGCGCGCCACACCCACCGCCCGGACCGGCCCGTGGCGCCCTGGGTGCGCGCGATCTCGCGCAACGCGTCCATCGACTGGCTGCGGCGGGCCGTGCGGGCGGGGCGGCGCAGCTCCGAGGTGGAGCCCGACGCGCTCCCCGACGGCGCCCCCGCGAGCCCGGCCGAGAGCCGGGCCCTCTCGCCGGGCCTCGAGCGCGCCCTCGAGCGCCTGCCCGACGCCCAGCGCGAGGCGGTGGTGCTGCTCAAGATCGAGGGCCTCAGCGTGGCCGAGGCCGCCGAGCGCACCGGGATCACCCCGGGCGCACTCAAGCTCCGCGCGCATCGCGGCTACCGCGCGCTGCGCGCCGTGCTGGGGAGTCGCACGCCGTGAGCGACGACGAGACCCGCGAGCTGATCCAGGAGCTGGCCCGGGACCTGACGCCGGTCCGCCCCATCGCGTCCCTGCGCGTGGTGGGCTCCGCCGTCCTCGGGCTCTGGCTCGCCGTGGCCGCCCTCGGCGTGCTCGCCCTCGGCCTGCAGCCCAAGGCCGTGCAGGCGATGCTGAGCGCGGGGGGCGTCGGGCTGGTGTTCGCCGGACTCGCCACCGGCGGGCTCGGCGGCATCGTGAGCGGCCTGGCCCTGGGCGTTCCCGGCCGGGAGCGCCTCGCCCGCGCCGCCCTGGTGGTGGGCGGGCTGGGCCTCGCCCTCGCCGCCGGCGTGGCGACGCTCCTGGTCCTGCGCACGCCCGGCGGGCTCGGCCCCTTCGGCAGCAAGGACCTCACCTGCCTCGGCGTCGCCTGCGCGGTGGGGCTGCTGCCGGCGCTCGGCGTGGTGCTCTACGTCGGGCGGGCCGCCCCCTTCCGGCCCGGGGTGGCGGTGATCGCGGCGGCCTGCGGCGCGGCGGCCCTCGGCTCGCTGGCCGCCGAGGCGAGCTGCTCGATGCCCCACCCCTTCCACCTGCTGGTCGCCCACGCGCTGGCCCCGGTGGCCGGGGTGCTGGTGCTGACCCTGCCCCTGCTCTGGGTGATGCGCCGCCTCTGAGCCGTCCGCGCGCCGGTCGGCGCCGTCACTCCGCGCGCCACACCTCGGCCGCGCTGTCGTCCGCCGGCGCGTCGGCGAGCAGGCTGCGCGGCAGGCGCGCCGCGGCGGCCGCCAGGGCCCGCGCGCTCTCCCGCCCCCGGCCCGCCACGTAGAGGGCGCCGGCGGCCTGGAGGGCGTGGCCGCCGTCGCCCGCGCGACGCGCCTCGGGCGAGAGGTCGGGGTGCAGCGGGTCGCCCTGGCTGGCGGCGATGCGGCGCAGCTGCTCCGCGAAGGCCTGGAACGCGATGCCCACGAAGGCGCCCTCGCTCCCCCTTCGCGCGCGCGCCCGGGCGGCCCCGTACTCGATGCGGGGGCGGTCGTCGGAGTTGCGCGGCACCTCGCCGGCGGCGGCGCCGAAGGCGGCCAGCGGGCCGACGTAGAGGGACCAGAGGCCGAGGGGGTGGGTGACCCAGCGGTCGGTCTCCCCCGCCTCGCCGAGGCGCGTGGCGGCGGCCTGGATCGCCGCGGCGGCGGCGGGACGTCCGGCGTGGCCCACCAGGGCCACGATGGGGAACCGCCCGTAGAAGTCGCCGCGCCACAGCCCCGCCTCGGGGAAGACGTCGAGGAAGGTCGCCGCGACGATCTGGAACTCCTCCTCGCTCAGCTGGTAGAGCGGGAGCCACTGGCAGTAGACCCCGCCGTCGAGGAGCCGCTCCCGGGCGGCGCGGAAGTGCTCGCGGGTGTAGAGCGAGCCGGTGCCCGCCCGCCAGGGCACGAACAGGTCCGCCACGATCACGTCGAAGCGCTCCTGGGTGGCGCGCAGGAAGTTGCGCGCGTCGTCGAGGACCACGCTGCTGCGCGGGTCGGCGTAGACGTCGCGGTTGAAGGGGCGGAACACGTCGGCGGCGAGGCTCGCCACCGCCGGCACCACCTCGACCACGGCGAGGTGCTCCACGGGGTGGGCGAGCACCGCGCCGGCGCTGATCCCGGTGGCCGAGCCGAGGTAGGCGACGCGCCGGGCACCGGGGCGCAGCAGCAGCGGCAGGTGCCCCTGGCGCTCCTCGTGGACCTGCTCCGCGGTCCCGCCGAGCACGTAGTGGTTGTCGGTCTGGAGCCGCAGGCCGCCGCGGTCCTGGACGGCGGCCACGATCCCGGCCGCGCCCTGCTCGAGGGCGACGAGCCGCTCGCCCGGCTCGAGGCGCACGCTCGGCAGCTCCCACGGGCGGGCCAGCCCGAGGGCCGCGCAGGCCACGGCGAGCACGGTGCCCACGCGCGCCAGGCTGGCCCGCGGCACCGCGCCGCTCGCCAGCGCGTAGAGGGCGGCCAGCACCGCGAAGGCGGGCCAGAGGCCGACGCCGGGGACGAGCACGTAGGGCGCGGCCAGGGCGCCCGCGATGGCGCCGGCGGTGTTCGCCGCCGCGAGTGCGCCGAGGCGCGCGCCCGGCCGGGGGCCCGCCCCGCCGCCCCGGGCCGCCAGCGCGAAGGTGGCCGGCAGCACGCCGGCCGCGGCCAGCAGCGCGGGGCCCGCGGTGCCCAGGGCGAGACCCAGGGAGGCCCACAGGTAGCCCGGCCAGGGCCGCGCGCTGGCCAGGATTTCGAGCCCGTCGGTGGCGGACACGAAGAGCGCCGGGAAGGCGGCGAGCCCCACCGCGGCGGCGGCCAGCAGCGCGCGCGCCACGCGGTCCGGTGCCAGCCGGCGCCGGCTCTCGAGCCCCGCCAGCACGAGGGCGCCCGTCGCCAGGCAGACGAGCACCGTCACCAGCACCACCCCGAACGCGTACACGCTCTGGTCGAGGACCAGTGCGAAGCTCTGGACGAGCAGCACCTGGGTCGCGAAGGAGCCGAAGCCCGAGATTCCCGCCAGCGCGGCGAGCCGCCGGTCCCCGGGGCCGGACCCGGCGGGCGAGGCGGCGGGCTTCGGGGCGGGGGGCGGGCCGGGTGCGGCGGCGCCGCGCCGCGCGAGCAGTGCGGCCCCCGCCGCGGCGAGCAGCAGCAGCGCGAGCCCCACCCCGTAGCCCGCGCGCACGCCCAGCCAGTCCGGGAGGAGGAACGCGGCCAGCGCCGCGCCGGTGGCGGCGCCGGCGGTGTTCACGCCGTAGAGCGCGGCGCCCCGGACGCCGAGGCCGCGCACCTCGGCGATCAGCGCGCTGCCCAGCATCGGCAGGGTGGCGCCGAAGCAGAACGCCGCGGGCAGGGTGGCGGCGAGCGCGCTCGCGAAGCGCAGTGCGGTGAGGGCGGCGGGCCACTCGCGCAGTGCGTCGTAGACCGAGCCGCCCGCCGCGGCGCCGAGGGCGAGCAGGGCCGGCACCGCCAGGGCCCACGCCGCGGCGGCCGCCTCGAGGCGCGCGTAGCCCGCGAGGGGGTTCGCGGCGCGACGGGCCAGGCGCGCACCCGCGGCGGCGCCCAGGGCCTGGCCGGCGAAGAACGCCACCAGGGTCGCCGAGGCGGCCGGCGCCGTGGCGCCGAACAGCGGGCGGAACCAGCGCAGCCAGGTGGTCTCGACGACGAGAGCGCCGGCACCCGACAGGAAGAACAGCAGCGCGGCGGCGCCGAAGGGCGGCGCGCTACTTGACCGCAACGGGCTGGGCGGGGTTCGCGCCCGCGAGGGGGAGGGGCGGCGCCACCCACAGGAAGGCGTAGTTGCCGTCGTCCGCGCAGGCCCGGGCCAGCGGCCCGAGGTCGAAGTCCAGACCGAAGAGCACCCCGGTGTCCCCGAGGGACACGGTGCGCAGGGGCAGGGGGCCGTCGCCTTCGCCCGCTTCGTCCACGACCTCGACGGCGCGGGTGTCGCTCGCGACGAGGCCGAGCTCCCGGCGGTAGAGCCAGCCCGCGCAGGCCAGGGCGAGCCCCGGGGTCGGGCCGTGCCGGTAGGGCTCCCAGTCTCCGCTCGAGCGCGCCGCGCACAGCGCACCGGTTCGCACCAGCAGCAGGTCGCCCGCCTCCACGGTCACGCCCAGGCTCTCCGCGCAGGCGTCGAGACGGTCCGGCGTGATCGCCTCACCGGGCTCGAGGCGCGGCCGCCGCTCGGCCCGGGGCAGGTCGAGCAGGACGCCGCGGCCGGCCACGCCCGCCGGCGCGGCGCGCGGCGTCAGGATGCGGGTGCGCACCGGGTCCGGAGCCTCGCCGCGGGCCAGGCCGCAGGCCACGAGCTCGCCGCGCCGCGGCAGCGCGCAGGCGTCGAGGAGCCGGCTCCGCGTCACCAGGGAGAGCGCACAGGGCGGCTCCTCCTCGTCCCAGCGTCCACGGTTCGAGTAGCGCTCGGCGAGGGCCTCGGTGAGCGCCGCGGCCGTGGCCGACTCCGGACCCGCCACCCCGGCTCACGCCCCGCGAACGGCCGCGGCGCGTCGCAGCAGCTCGGTCTCGACCCGCGCCACGTCCTCGGGCACGTCCACCGGGACGCCGTGCCAGCCCTCGACCCGCGCCACGCGGATGCGTGCGCCGTTCTCGAGGGCCCGAAGCTGCTCGAGGGCCTCGAGCTTCTCGAGGGGGGTCGGCGACAGTGCGACGAAGCGCTGGAGGAAGGCGCGCCGGTAGGCGTACAGCCCGACGTGTTGCCAGCACTCCGCCGGCGCGTCGGACGCACCGGCCCGGGCCGGAATCGGCGCGCGCGAGAAGTAGAGCGCGAAGCCCCGGCAGTCCATCACCACCTTGACGCGGTGCGGGTCCTCCCGCGCCGACGCCGGGGCGCGGTGGGCCACCGTGGAGAGGTCCGCCTCGTGGGACTCCTCGAGCGCGGCGACGGCGGCGTCGATCACGAAGCCCTCGATCAGGGGCTCGTCGCCCTGGATGTTGACGATCACGTCGTCGTCGAGGTGGCGCGCGACCTCGGCGATCCGGTCCGTTCCGGTGGGGTGTTTCTCCGCAGTCATCGCCACGGATGCGCCGAACTCCCGGCAGGCGTCGGCGATGCGCGCGTCGTCGGTGGCCACGATCACGTCGCGCAGGCTCTTGGCGCGGCGCGCGCCCTCGACCACCCGCTGGATCATCGGGCGTCCGGCGATCCCGGCGAGGGGCTTGCCCGGGAAGCGGCTCGACCGCCATCGGGCGGGGACGATTCCGACCGCCGTCATGGAAGCCATGCTAGCCGACGCTACCTTCTACCGCCGTGGAAGCCCCCCCCACCACCCAGCGCTTCGTCATCGCGGTCTGCTCCAACAAGGGCGGGGTGGGTAAGACGACGGTCTCCGCGAACCTGGCCATCTACTTCCGCGCCCTGCAGGACTCGTGGCCGGTGCTGCTCGTCGGGCTCGACGACCAGTCGGTCCTGGATCGCATGTTCCGCCTCGAGCCGGCGCTCCCCGGAGAGGGCCACCTGAAGCACGGCTGGGCGGAGCGCTGCTTCGACCGCGTGATCCAGCGCGGGCGCTACGGCGTACACTTCGTGCCGCCGCCGCCGGACACCGCGCTGCTCAAGGCCCGGGCCCAGGACCCCTACACGTTGCGTCGGATCCTGGACCGCACGGACTGGCGCGGCTTCGTCATCATCGACACCAAGAGCGACCTCGAGGCGCTCACCCTGAACGCCCTGCACGCGGCGGAGCGCGTGCTGCTGCCCGTGTCCGACCGCGCCTCCCTGGAGGAGGCGGCCAAGGTGTTCACCATCCTCGATCGCGCGCGCCTCGGCCGCGACCGCGCGCGCGTGGTGCTCACCCTGGTGGACCGCCGCACCCGCGTCGACGGAGCGGGCCGGGACCTCCACGACCGGCTGGAGGACGAGATCGCCCGCCAGGGCTGGCCCCGCTACAAGAACTTCCTGTCGCGCAGCCCGCGCCTCGAGGCGCTCAACTCCGCCACCGTGCACCCCGGCTCGATCCTCCACCACGCCCGGGGCACGCAGGTGCACGGCCAGATGCGGGCCCTCGCCGAGGAGGTGATGCAGGAGGCCGGCGTCGCGCCCAGCGCGGCGGTGCGTGCCGACCGCCCGACCGGCCCCCAGGCGCCCTCGCGGCGCCCGGGCGGTCCCGACTTGAAGCGCGCGCTGCTGCGCGGACTGAGGGGGATGCGGTGACGACCTTCGGAATCCTGGTGGGAGGCGGGCCCGCTCCGGGCATCAACGGCGTGATCGGCGCGGCCACCATCCTGGCCCGGCGCAACGGCGCGCGGGTGGTGGGCATCTTCGAGGGCTTCCGCTGGCTGATGGAGGGCAGCACCCAACACGCCGGCGACCTCCACATCTCCCAGGTCTCGCGCATCCACCTGCTGGGCGGCTCGATCCTCCAGACCTCCCGCGCCAACCCGACCAAGAAGCCCGGCGACCTCGAGAAGGTGGTGGCGGGGCTGCGGGAGCTCGGCGTCGACCACCTGATCACCATCGGGGGCGACGACACCGCCTTCTCGGCCCGCCGGGTCTCCGAGACCGCCGGCGGCGAGATCCGCGTCGCCCACGTGCCCAAGACCATCGACAACGACCTGCCGCTTCCCGGCGGCATCCCGACCTTCGGCTTCGAGACCGCGCGGGAGAACGCGACGCGGGTCGTGTCGAACCTCATGGAGGACGCGCGCACCACCGGCCGCTGGTACTTCACCGTGCTGATGGGTCGCAAGGCCGGGCACCTGGCCCTCGGTGCCGCGAAGGCGGCCGGCGCCACCCTGGCGCTCATCCCCGAGGACTTCTCCGAGCCCGAGATCCGGCTGGAGCGCGTCGCCCGCATCCTCGAGGGCGCGATCGTGAAGCGCCTCTCCATGGGGCGGCCCTACGGCGTGGCGGTGATCGCCGAGGGGATCGGCGAGCGCATCCCCGCCGGTGACCTGGCGGAGCTCCAGGACGTGGAGCGCGACGAGCACGGCCACATCCGGCTCGCCGAGGTTCCCCTGGGCCGGGTGCTGCGCCACTCGGTCCGCGACGCCCTCGCCCGGCAGGGCGTGAAGATGACCCTGGTGGACAAGGACGTCGGCTACGAGCTGCGCTGCGCCGAGCCCAACGCCTTCGACCTCGACTACACCCGCGATCTCGGGGCCGGCGCCGTCCGCGCGCTGCTCGGTGGACGCTCCGGCGTGCTGGTCACGCGCCAGGAGGGGGGCGCCATCGTCCCGATCCCCTTCGACGAGATCATGGATCCCGGAACCGGCCGCACCAAGGTGCGCCTGGTGGACACCTCCACCGACGCCCACGCCAGCGCCTGGGCGCTCCAGGTGCGCATCGAGTCCGAGGACCTCGAGAACCCCAAGCGCCTGGAGGGGCTCGCCGGGGTGATCGGGAAGACGCCCGAGCAGACCCGCCAGCGCTACGAGCTGGCCCTCTAGAGCCCGTCTCGCAGATCCGGACCGAGCCCAGGGTGCGGATTCGGACCGCGGGCACGGCGCTCGACGGTTTCGAGGACGCGCGCTGCGCTACGGGAGGATCTGCGAGACGGGTTCCAGGCGGGCGCCTCAGTAGCCCTGCCAGAAGCGGTCCTCGGGATCCTCGGGCTGGTTCGGGTCGCGCAGCGCCTCGGAGAGCTCGGCCCGCAGCCGACGGGCCTCGCCGACGGCCGGCGGCTCCGCGTCGGGATCCTCGCGCTCCGCCTCCCGCGCCGCCCGCAGGAGCTCGGCGAGAGCCCGATCGCCCAGGGCCAGCATCGCGGCCGCGTCCTCGCGCCGCTGGTGCTCCGCGTAGACGAGCCCCTTGCGGAAGGTCTGCTCCGGGTCGAGGGCGTTCTCGGGGAAGCGGCGCGCCACCTCGCGGGAGAGGTCCACCTCGAGGGCGCGCTGGGCCGCCGGGGTCGGGAGGAAGCGGTGCTCGGGGACGCACTCGTCGCCGAACTCCCAGTGGTCGAAGGCCGCGAGGCGCCCGCCCTGGAACAGCAGCCAGGAGCCGCGGCTCACCTCGAAGCGGCGCAGTCCGCTGCGCTGACGGCAGGTGCGACCGGCCACCACCGCGTGAAGCCCCTCGCCCGCGGCCTCGGCGAGAAGCGCCTCCTCGCCGGGGAGCTCGCGCCACGGGTCGCTCTCCAGCCCGAGCCAGCGG
>JANQFK010000024.1 GCA_028277885.1 Myxococcota bacterium | reverse complement strand
TCCCAAGGGTTCGGCTGTTCGCCGATTAAAGTGGCACGCGAGCTGGGTTTAGAACGTCGTGAGACAGTTCGGTCCCTATCCGCCGTGGGCGCAGGAGATTTGAGGGGGTCTGTCCCTAGTACGAGAGGACCGGGATGGACGAACCTCTGGTGTACCGGTTGTGGCGCCAGCCGCACCGCCGGGTAGCCATGTTCGGAAGGGATAACCGCTGAAAGCATCTAAGTGGGAAGCCCGCCCCAAGATGAGATCTCCCTGGGACTTCGGTCCCCTGAAGGGTCGTCCGAGACGAGGACGTCGATAGGCCGGAGGTGGAAGCGCAGCAATGCGTGGAGCTGACCGGTACTAATCGCCCGTGAGGCTTGACCACACTCCCCGCTGGGTGTGTCGAGCGCGACCCGTCGTTCGCCGAAAGGCGGACGAAGCATGGACCCGGAAAGCTATTCGAAGGTCAAGGACCGCACGTGACGGTCGCGGCGCCCTGCAGCCGAAACCTGCAAATCCGCAAGCGCGGACGGGCGACAGCCCGGTAGCGCGCGCAGCGACGGCGCTGCGCCGTCGCGAAGTCCAGAGAACCCTGTTTTTCCCACCCTCCATAGAGTGGGGGCCACACCCGTTCCCATTCCGAACACGGAAGTTAAGCCCCACTTCGGCGATGGTACTGCCGGGTTTCCCGGTGGGAGAGTAGCGCGAGGGTGGGATCTCTTGAGACGGCCCCGAGCCAGCAACGGCTCGGGGCCGTCGCCGTCTCGGGCTCCGGTATGCTGATCGAAAGGAGCCGACCCGTGAGCCCCGAAGCCGGCCTGCCGCGTCGCACCCGCGTCTACGAGAACCACCACCTCGACAGCCCGCGCTGGGACCGCTTCGAGACCCGGCCCGGCGACATCCTCGTCACCACGGCCTACAAGTCGGGGACCACCTGGATGCAGACCATCATCGCCAACCTGATCTTCCAGGACGGCGAGATCCCCGGCGCCATCATGGACATCTCGCCCTGGGTCGACATGCGCACCCGGGACTTCGACCACATCGTCGAGCTGACCGCCGCCCAGACCCACCGCCGCTTCCTCAAGACCCACCTGGCCCTGGACGGCATCCCCTACCGGGCCGACATGCAGTACGTCTACGTGGGCCGCGACCTGCGCGACGTCTTCATGTCCCTGTGGAACCACTACAGCGGCCACTCCGAGGAGGCCTACGAGGACCTCAACGACCCGGCGCACTTGGTGGGGGAGCCGTTCCCGCGCTGTCCCGACGACGTCCGGGAGCTCTGGGGCCAGTGGATCCGCCGGGGCTGGTTCGACTGGGAGCCCGAGGGCTGGCCCTACTTCTCCGCCAGCCACCACGCCCAGACCTGGTTCGACTACCGCCACCTGCCCAACCTCCTTTTCGTCCACTACGCGGACCTGCTGGCCCGCCCCGCCGAGGAGATCCGGCGCGTCGCCGACTTCCTGGAGATCCCCGTCTCCGACGAGGTCCTCGCCCGGGTCGTCGAGGCGACCCGCTTCGACACCATGAAGGCCCGGGCGGAGAGCGTGGTCGGCCAGGCGAGCCGGTTCTGGAAGGGCGGCGCGCGCCGGTTCATCAACCAGGGCACCAACGGCCGCTGGCGCGGGGCGCTGACCGACGAGGACCTCGCCGCCTACGCGGACCTGAAGCGGCGCGCCCTCTGCCCCGACTGCGCCCGCTGGCTCGAGGAGGGGCGCCGCGCCCTGGTGGGCGCCGCCCACCCCTGAGCGGCCCCGGCCCGCGCCTCAGGGCAGCGCCTCGTGGGCGTCGAGCTCCTCGGCGAGGAGCGCGGCGATGCGCGAGGGCTCCGGGATCGCCTCGGGGTCGGTGTCGATCCCGACGTGCAGGGTGTCGGCGTAGGAGAGCAGGGCGACGACCAGGGGCGTGCCCTCCACCACGCTCGCGAAGGGGTAGATGGCCTCGACGGCGGCGTCCCCGATGTAGCGGCGCTCGCCGACGCCCGGCACGTTGGTGCAGGCCACGTTGATGCGGCCCAGGCTGCTGCGGGCGAGCCAGCCGAGGGCGGGCCCCGGCGCCAGGGCCAGCAGGTCGGCGAGCAGCGGCGCCGATGCGCCGCGCTGGTCGCCCTTCGCGGCGCGGGTCTGGTCCGTGATGGCGGCCAGGCGCCGGGCGCGGTCCGGCTCGCCCACGGGCAGCACCACGGTGAAGTTCCCCACCCGGTTGCCCAGGGCATCGCGCTCCCGGCGGCTGCGCAGGTTCATGGGCACCAGGCAGTTCAGCCGCTCGCAGTGCACGCCGCGCTCGCGGTGGTAGCTCGCGATGGCGCCGGTCAGGACCGCCAGCACCAGGTCGTTCAAGGTGACGCCGAGGGGCGCCTTGATCTTGCGCAGCCGCGGGATCGAGAGGTCGAGCACGTCGAGGCGGCGGGACAGCCCCGAGCCGGGCACCGCCAGCGGGTCCGGCACCGAGGGCGTCGCCAGGCTCACGGCGGCGCCGCGCAGCCCGCGGGCGGTGCGGGCCAGGCTCTCGTAGGTGCGACGCGGCTGGGCCAGGGCGCGCAGCGGCGTGGTGGCGGCGTCGCGGGCCAGGCGCGCGGCGGCGCCGGCGTTGTCGAGGGCCAGGGAGGTGAGCCGCGCCAGGGTCCCGCGCTCGGCGCGGCGGCCGCTCTCGTGGGGCGCCACGTCGGGCAGCTCCCCCGGCGCCGCGCTGGTGAGCGCGTTCAGGATCGCGACGGCGCCGACGCCGTCCACCAGGCAGTGGTGCATCTTGAAGAAGTACGCGGCCCGGCCGTCGTCGAGCCCGCCGATCCAGTAGGTCTCCCAGGGCGGGCGCTCGCGGTCGAGGGGCGTGCCGAGCAGCGTGGCGACCAGGTCGAGGAGCTGGCGACGCGTGCCGGGCTCCGGCAGCTCGAAGTGGCGCAGGTGGTAGCGCGGGTCGAAGTGCGGGTCGTCCACCCACTCCGGCAGGCCGAGATGCAGCGGCGCCTCGAGGACGCGCTGGCGCAGGCGCGGCACCCGGGCGAGGGCCGCGTCGAGGCGCGCACGCAGCACGCCGGCGTCGGGCTCGTGGTCGAGCACGTAGAGGCCGCCGATGATCGGCCGGAAGATCGGCAGCGCGCTCTCCGCGTACCAGAAGAGCGCGTCGGTGCCGGTCATCCGGCTGGGCGCGGCTGTGTGCGGAACCAGGCTCACCGTGCGAGAGGGTAGGCCAGCCTCGCGCGGGCGTCCGCGTCCGCCGAGGCGTGGGGGGGACCCCTCGTCGGCAGGGGGAATCGCGGTGCTCACACGCAACTGTGATCCCCGTCACGGAAGCGTTCTCTCGCCGGGTGCATTGCAGGGGGGAGGCCGGGTTCCCCCGCCAGCGATTCCCGGTCCGGGGGGAGGTTCCGCTCCATGGTGTTTCGCAACGATCGCCAGCGGTCGGCGGTCTGCAGGGCCCTGCTGGCTCGCGTCGGGATGCGCGAGCTGTGGGGCCCCGCCGGCCCCGACCTGGCCGCGCAGCGCCGCACCCGGCTCGACGCGCTGCCCCGCGAGTCCGCCGTCCTCGTGCTCACCTGCTGGGCGCTGTGGGACGGCACGGGCATCGCGGCCGTCACGGACCTGTTCTCGCTCTCGGGCGCCAACCTGCGCGCCGTGGGCGAGCTGCTCCACGACGGGGCCCTCGGGCCGCAGGGGATCGACGCCTGGCTCGAGCGCTGGAGCCGGGCCGAGCCGGTGCCGCTGACCGCCTGATCGCGTCGGGCCGGCTTCAGGGTCGCGGCGCCGAGACGTCTCCGCGCTCGGGGGCGGCGTCCGCCGCCATCTCGGAGGCCGCGCCCTCGGCCTCGAAGCGCACGTCCCGGGCCTGGGTCCGCTCGCGCTCCACGTGCAGGCCGAGCTCGAGGGCCTCGGTGCGCGAGCGCAGCCACTCGAGGGTCGCGTCGGCGGCGCGCCGCTCCTCCGGGCCGTCGGCCTCGCGCGGGTCGAAGTGCACGACGCGCTCGGTGACGGACTCGGATCCGCGCGGTCCGCGGGCGGTGACGCGGATGCGGTTCTCGCCGGGGGAGATCGGGACCACGCCGTCGAAGCGGCCGTCGGGGGAGACGCGCACGGCGCGTCCCGCCTCGCCGGTGCTGGCGTTGCGCACCTCGATCTCGGCGACGCCCGAGAGGTCCACGTCGGCGAGCCGCGCCACGACGTCGGCCGGCCGCTTCACCCAGGCGAAGCGGCCCCCGGTGGCCTCGGAGATCTCCCGGAAGACCTGGCCGTCCTCCATCACCTGGAGGCCCAGCGCGAAGGCGTGGATGCGGATGCCCTGGTCGACGGCGCCGCCCAGCCGGGCCCGCGCCTCGTCGGCGGCGCGCCGCGGATTGCCGGGGAGGTTCGGAGTCCCGTCGGAGAGGATCACGATCCAGCGCCGGCGGCCGGCGGCCCCGGGAGCCGAGGGCACGGGCTCCGCCGCGGCGGCCAGCGACTCCCCCGCCCGGTCGAGGGCCCCGGCCAGGTTCGTCGCCGCCCAGCCGAAGTCGGCCTCGCGGGCCAGCCGGTCGAGCTCCGCCTCGAGGCGCTCCCGCGAGGCGCCGACCGGGGCGCGCTCCTCGGCCGAGTCGGCGAACACGACGAGACCGAGGCGGGTGTGGTCCGGGTCCAGGGCGTCGACGAAGCGCCGCGCCGCGGCGATCTCGGCGGCGCGCACGCTGTCGCCGGGGTCGCTGCACAGGCGCCGCGGGTTGAAGCTGCGCAGCGGGTCGTCGGCCGAGCGCAGCTTGCGCCCCACCTTGCCGTCGCCGTCCACGTCGTCGCCCGAGGGCAGCAGGGTGGAGCCCGAGACGTCGAGCACCAGCACGACGTCGTGGCCGCCGGCGCCCGTGGTGGCCCAGCCCTCGACCGGGGCCAGGGCGAGGGGCCCGGAGAGGGCCCCTTCGGGTCGCAGCAGGTCCAGCCAGACCTGCTCCTCGGCCGCGGCCGCGACCGGCAGCCAGGCGGCACCCAGGCAGACCGAGAGAGCCGCCAGCCACCGTTGGAGGGGAACGGGGCGCATCACCTCAGTATAGGGGCCCGGGGCCGGTCGGGGGTGACGCACGGCGGGCCGCGGGGGCCGGCGCGCTAGCGGGCGGTGCCGAGGACCTGGGAGTCGAAGCCCGAGCGCACCACGATGACGGTGGGGCCCTGGGAGAAGAGCGGGAAGCGCTGGCCCACCCAGCCGCCCTGGGCGGCGGGGTCGAACCAGACCGAGAGGCGCGGCATGAAGGGCGCCGCGATCTTGGAGAGCAGCGGGCCGAGGTCCATGTCGTAGCGCACCTCCACGACCGAGCCTTCGCCCTCGACCACCTTGGCCCGCGCGTTGATGATGCGCGCCCCGGAGCGGCAGAGCACGATCTGGAAGTGGATCTCGTCGGTGTCGCCCGAGGCCAGGGACTGGAACAGCAGGTTGTGGGGGACGTTCACGACCCGGTCCGGGGTCGGGAGCGCCAGCCTCTGGGGCTCGCCGCCCGAAGGCGGCGTGCAGCTCGCCTCCCGGCGCAGGTGGTCGATGGCGAGGATACCGAGGGGGCGGCCCTGCTCGTCCTTCGACTGGGAGCTCTGGGAGATGAGACGCAGACCCTGGCCGTCGGCCGTGGGGCGCAGGTGCGCGGTCACGAGCATCTCGGCCGAGCCCTCGATCCCGCTGCGAGCCTCGAGCTGGACGTCGCCTCCCGGCAGCTGCACCACGCGCAGCCGGGCGTCCCCGACCCGGGCCCCCTTCTCGTCGAAGGTGCCCGCGTCGATCTCGCCGAACTCGTCGGGCAGGGGCAGCACGAGGGCGGACTCGGCCCCGCCGGCTCGCGGAAGCAGTCCCAGACCGAGGGCGCCGGCCAGCATGAGGACGAGGGCTCGGATCACGGTCGCGCGAGAGTAGCCGTTGGGGGCGGGCAACGCCGTGTCCCGCGGGGAGGTCGACGGGCCCGCGCGCGGCTCAGCGGGCTCAGCGGCAACGGAGGCGCAGGCGGACGAGCGCGCGGGCCAGCAGCCAGGGCAGGAGCAGCATGCCGGCCTCGGGGCCGAGGCCCGCCGAGCTCGTCCCGGGCTCGCCGCCGCAGCCGAAGCCGCCGCGCGGGAGCACCTCCACCGCGAGCTCGTCCGGCGCGCTCGTGTAGGCGCCGTCGTCCACGCGCAGCTCGATCCGGTAGCGGCCGGGCAGCGACGCCCGGAAGCGCGGCTGCGGGCCGTCGCTCTCCACCAGGGCCTCGGGGGCGCCCGCGGGCGCCTCCACGACCTGCCAGTGGAAGCCCAGCGCGCCGCCACCCGGTGCCTGGCTGCCCCGGCCGTCGAGCCGGATCCCGACGCCGGCGTCGATGCTGCGGTCTTCGCCGGCCTCGGCCACCGGAACCTCGGGCAGAGCGAGGCGGGTCGCCGGGTCGCCGATCAGCACGAAGGCGCGCAGGACGTCGTCCGCGCCCTCGCGGGCCTCGATGCCCTGGAGCGCCTGGAGGAAGGCGTCGCCGATGCGGCGCTCGTTGGCGACCAGGAGCCGCTCGGCCAGCGCCTCGGCGAAGGCGGTCTGGCCCGCCAGGGGCGAGACCGTGGTCGAGGAGACGAAGCCGATGGCGCCCCGGTCCGGGTGGGCGAGCGCGGTCTCGGCGAGGGACTCCTCGTTGGGCGCGTCGAAGAACGCGTTCAGGCAGTTCAGCACCACGAAGAGCGGCCAGTCCGGGTTGGCGAGGCTGGCGAAGTCGTCGCTGCCGAAGACGATCTCGTCGGCCCACAGGCGCGCGCCGCCGTGGCCGACGTAGACCGCGAGCCCGGCGCCTTCGGCCAGGGTGTCCCGGATCCAGGCGTTGGCGTCGTCGCCCTGGCCGGGCTCGGGGAGCTCCGCGAGGGCGAGGCGGCGCGCGTCGAAGCCCCCCGGCGCGCGGTGGGTGAAGGCGTCGAGGGTGGCCTCGAAGCGCGCTCCCTCGGCGGGGCTCGCCGCGCCGGCCCCGTCGTCGGCCACCAGCATCAGACGGTCCGGCGCCCCGGCGCCCGCGGCCCCGGTCTCGTAGGCGACGAGCTTCTGCACCACGGCGCCGAGGCCCGCCGGATCGGCCGCGGGCAGGCGGCCCACCGCCAGGGCCGGCGCGCGCGCGTCGGCCTCGCCCGGCGGCACGGCGAGCCCCGAGTCCGAGGCCGCCTCGACGAAGGTGGTGTCCACCAGCAGGGTGGGGACGAGGTTGCGCGCGGCGCCGCCCAGGAAGTCGCGATAGTCGTAGCTGGCGTCGCCCACCAGCAGCAGGTAGCGCGGCGCCGGGTCCCAGTGGCGACGCACGTGGTCGACGAACTCGCGGATCGCGGGCGGCGAGAAGCGACCGCCGGCGAGCTCGTCGTAGACGTCCTCGACGTCCACCACCGCGGTGCGCAGGCCCTGGGACTCGCGCAGCGAGACCAGCGGGGCGAGGGCGTCGACCAGGCTGCCGTGGGCGATGGCGAGCCAGTCGGCGCCGCCCTCGGCGGTCCAGCGCGACGGCCGGTTCGTCGCCACGGAGTCGGGCGCGACGGGCGCGTCGGAGACCGCGTAGCGGCGGCCCCCCTCGGCGTCGAAGCGGAGCCCGTCGTCGTCGCGCGCCAGCCCCTCGAGCGCCACCGGCGCGTCGGGGTCGGTCACGTCCCACACGAGCGCATCCGGGGAGAGGCCGGTGACCGCGTGGGGCCCGGAGCCGTCGGCCCGGAAGGCGAGGGTGCCGGCGTCCCCCGGAGCCAGGGCCAGCCGGCGCCGGTAGCTCACCGCGAGGGCGTCGAGGTAGATCAGGTCGAAGGGGGCGCCCGAGTCGAACTGCGGGACGATCTCCACCGCGAGGCTCTCGCCGCCGAGCACGCCCGGCGGCAGGGCGACGCTCGCCTCGAAGAGCTCGCCGCCGTCGAAGCGGACGTCGAGCGCCTCGGCGCCGCCCACGCGGACCACGAAGTGGTGGTCCTCGGGCACGCTCGCGTAGCTGGTGCCGCCGCGCAGCCGCACCTCGAGGGTCCCCGCGGCGGCGGAGGCCGACGGCGTGGGCACCTCGGCGACGAGGGGGGCTTCGAACACGAACGGGCCGACGTAGTTGTCGCCCTCGCCGTTCAGGATGCCGGGCAGGTACAGGCTCTGCTCCTCGAGGCGGCCCGTGGCGTCGGCCTCCTGCCAGGCCGCGCCCGCTCCCGGCGCCGCGTCGCGACCCGCCATGCGCACCCCGGGCCCGGCGGACTCGACGAGGAAGAACACCTGGGAGTCGGCGTAGCGATCCTCGCGGCCGTCGGCCCAGAGCTCGATCGCGTCACCCGGGTCGAGCCCGCCGTCGTCGCCGCCCGCGACCGTCATGGCGACCTCGACGCCCTGGCGCAGCAGCCGCAGCCTCGCGGGATCGCTGGCGGGGTCGAGCCCCGCCGCCCACAGCGCGTCGGCGTCCACGCGGAAGCGGCCCGCTCCCCGGGTCGTGATCTTGACGCCCGGCAGGCCGGCGACCTCGGCGCCGGGCAGGGCCGAGGCCTCGGGGGCCCGGCCCGCGTCCTCGGCCGTGAACGCGAGCCGCACGACCAGGCTCGTGTCGGCATCGAGCGCCGAGGCATCGGCGCGGTAGCGCGCCGGCTGCACGAGCAGGGCGAGGCGCTGGCCCGCGGGCGCCGGCGCCCGTCCCGCGAGCTCGGCGGCGTGGGCGGGGTAGGGCGCGTCGCCCGCGTAGGCGAGGGGGTCCGGGACGCGCCGGGCCACGGTCTGGCCGCCGTCGAGGGTGGTCTCGGCGGCAGGCCGGACCGCCCCGGCGAGCGCGAGGGTGGTGCTCTCGCGCTCCAGCACCGTGAGCTCGGGAAGCCCCTCGGGCGCGTCCTCGATCCAGAAGGTGCGCACCGGCAGCTCGGGCCAGCCCGCGCGGGCCGTGCCCTCCCAGCCCGGGATCGAGACCGCGACGCCGCCCTCGCCGTCGGGCTCGACGCGCGGCGCGGGAACGTCGATCGCGACCACGAGATGACGGGCGCCGCGCTCGACCACCCGGAGGGCCCCCCGGTCTCCGACGGGGCCCGGGGCCGGCGGCGGGCCGGGGGCGTCCGCCTCGGCTTCCCGGTCGGGCTCGGTCGCCGCGGCCTCCGCTGCCGCGGACGGGCCGGTCTCGCCCGCCGACGCGTAGGCGTCGGGGCTCCAGTCGAGGGGCGGCAGGCCCGCGCGGGGCGTCGCGCTGACGGGTCCGTGCCGCGTCAGGCTGCCGTCGAACTCCACGTCATCGAGCCAGTACTCGGCGCCGACGCCGTTCGGTGCGCCGCGGTCGAGGAACGCGTAGCGGGCCGAGAGGTCGGTGGTGCCGCGCCCGAGGATCAGCGCGTCGTTCACCCGGGTCGGCTCGGCCTCGCCCTCGAGGCGGCGGTACACGTCGAAGCCCAGGTTCTCGAACTCCGAGGCCGTCTCCCAGGTGAGCCGGACCGCGCCGTCACCGGCGACGGCCTCGAAGCGCGCCAGGTCCACCGCGACGGGCGTGACGCTGCCCTCCTGGGCCGAGAGCTCGCACAGCGGGCCGAGGCTCTCGGTGCGCGGGAAGGCCCCGCTCGACCAGGCCGGCGTGAAGGTGAGCCGCGTGCCTCCGCCGCCGCTCGGCGCCGGGTTGGCGGCCGGGGTGGCGCCGCCGCCGCGCAGCGGCGGCCCCTCGGTCAGGTAGAGGATCTCGCCCGCCACGCTGGGGGTGGCGGTGACGTAGTAGGTCAGGTTCGCGACGCCGCCGGCGGGCAGGCTCGTCCAGGAGGCGGTAAGGGTCCCCGAGCAGGGCCCGGGCGAGCAGGGCGGCGTCACCGCTCCGCCCACGCCGCCCGTCACGCTGGCGGGGCCCACGCTGCCGAAGCCGCCCTCCACGTACCGGGTAGGGGCCGGGACCGGCACGCTCAGTGCGAGGCCCGTCATGGCGTTCACCGGGTCCGGGTTCTCGACGGAGAGGATCACGGCGTAGTAGTCCGTGGTGCCGACGCTGGGCGTGTCGGCGGGCGCCGTGGCGGAGACCAGCACGGCGCGGTGGGTGAGGAAGGGCGCGTAGGGGGCCGCGGCGGCGCCGATGGGCCCGGGCGCCTCGTCGTGGCGCGGAAGGTAGTGGCGCAGGAAGCTGTTCGGTCCCGTCGGCGGCGAGGGGGTCGGATAGGCGGGGGCCGCGCTCGCCCGGAGGGCGGGCGTCGGGTTCGCGGCGGGGTTGCCCGGCGGGACCGGGATCGGGACGCCGGTTCCGCCGCCGTCCACCCAGCCCTGGAAGTCCGGGAACCGCATCGTGACGATGTTGTTCTCGTTGAGGGCCGCCGAGAGCACCGAGGCCATGCCGTGGATGCCGTAGTCCTCGGCCATGTTGGCCGTCAGCGGCGAGACGCCGTCCTCGAGGTGCTGGCCGTTGTTGCTGCCCGAGAGCGCCACCGCGGTGCCGAGGCGCGTGTTCACGGTGAGGGTCGCGGCGCGGGAGGGGACGTCGAGGTCCCAGTTGGTCGCCGTGTACTCGCAGCCGCGCTCGAAGTAGGGGTGCAGGCTCGCCGAGTCGAGGGGCGTGAGCTGGGGGTTCGGCCCCGTGAAGGTGTTGAGGGCGCCGTACACCGTGGTGAAGCCGTAGACGTGGAAGTCCTCCACGGCGAGGCCCCAGGTGCTGAAGTCGTCGCCTCCGTTCACCGTGGCGGTGAGCTGGTAGAGGCCCGGTGAGAGTCCGAGGCCGCCGAGGTCGATGCCGCTGCCGCGCACCGTGAGGGCGCCGGGGCCGAGGGTGGCGATGCGCTGGTCGAGGTCCACCCGCGCGTTCGCCGCCAGGGTCAGCGTGCTCACCGTGACGCCCGACGGGTCGCTCAGGGTGAAGGTGGTCGCGCTGTCGAAGCTGCCGGCGCCCGGGGCGTCGTAGCCGTCGCGGACGTTGGCGTCGTAGACGTGGATGCGCAGGGGGCTCGAGACGTCGGTGACCTCGATGAAGAAGTCCTGGCGCTGCTCGACGTCGCCGTTCACCGTCGACGTGCCCGGGCCGTGCTGGGTGAGGAGCGCACCGGGGACGGGTGCGCGCCGGGTGGGCATCCCGAAGTTCGCGCTGGGGTCGCTGCTCGCCAGCGGCGGCGAGAAGCCGATGCCCGCCAGGCCCGTCGGGAAGACCGTGGGCGCCAGCACCGTGGTGACGCCGGGCGCGCCGGTCAGGTAGGCGCCCGGGGGCACGTTCACCACGCCGTTGCGCACGTCGGCGACGACCAGGTCCGCGGTGACGTAGTCCACGGTGACGCCGCGCGGGTCCCGCAGGCCCGCCGCCCCGCCGCCGTTCTGCACGCTCTGGTTGGTGCCCGCGAGGCGGTCGTAGCGGTGCAGGTCGTTGCCGTCCCGGCTCGCGAAGTAGTTGCCGAGGGGGCCCACCTCCATGGACTCCCAGTTGTTGCCCCCGATCGCGCCGGGCAGGTTCACCACGCTGCCGCCGCCGATGGGGACGCGCCGGAACTGGCCCAGGCGGCCGTCGAGGACCACCAGGTTGACGCCCGGGTTGGTGCCGGTGAAGGGCTTCGGGTCCACGTCCACGTCCACGGCGTCGCGGATCCCGCCGGCGGGCGCGTCGAGGCGCGCGATGGGTCCGCCCGGGGGCAGCGCGTAGACGGCCCCGTCGAAGGTGTTGGAGCGGAAGCTCGCCCCGACGTCGCCCACGTAGATGGTTCCGTCCTGGCCCACGGCCACGCCGTGGGGGTTCACCAGGGGGGCGCCGGCGTGGAGCACGGTGTGGGCGGTCACGGTCCCGCCCGTCACGCTGACCCGGTGGATCGAGCCGTCGGTGCCCGCGCCGTTGCCGCCCTCGTCCACCACGATGATGTCGCCGTTGGTGGGATCGACGGCACAGTCCCAGGGGTCGACCAGGGGCTGGGCGGTGAGCTGGGCGGTCAGGTCGGTGAAGCCCGCCGGCGCCGGCGACACCACGCCGAGCCAGCCGTCCGTGGTGGTGCCGGTGCTCGTGCCCAGGCCCGAGACGCAGTAGTCGCCCGGTGTCACCGCCGCCGGAGACGGAGCCCCGAGCGCGAGGCCGAGCGCCACGAGGAGAAGGGCCCGTCCGGGCCTGCACCGAATGCCCCACGGCTGCATCCCGGGTTCATCGGAGGAACCGGCACTCGGTTTGAACCCCGCGTGCAGGCTCCGCGCGGGAAGGACGCGGCGGGCGCGTCGCTCCGGTGCAGGGCGTGCGCAACTCGTGCGCAACTCGTGCGCAGCTCCCGTGCAGCGGGGACGCAGCGCGTCGGCAACCCGCCGCCCGGAGGCCGCGTCCCGCCTCGGGTTTCGGATCGCGTCCGGCGCCGGCCCGGCCCTCCCGCTACCCTCGGCTCACCGATGTCCCAGCCCGGTTCCACCAGCGGGACGGGCCTGCGGCGCGCTCCGGTGCCGCGGCTGCCCCAGGTCCACCAGATCGTCCTGCCCACGCCCTGGGACGTGGGCCCGGTGCAGGTCTACCTGGTCGAGGACGAGCCCCTCACCCTGATCGACACCGGCGTGCGCACGCCAGAATCCCGCGCCGCCCTCGAGGCCGCCTTCGACGCGCTGGGCCACGGGCTCGACGAGGTGGAGCGCGTGGTGCTCACCCACTACCACGCCGACCACCTGGGCCAGGCCCAGACCCTGCGCGACGCCGGCGCCCGGCTCGAGGTCTGGTGCCACGCCGACGACGCCTTCCTGTGCGAGAACTTCTCCGCCGAGCGCGACGAGAACGTCGAGGGCACCGCGACGCTGTTCCGCGACTTCGGCGTGCCCGAGGAGCTCATCGAGCGCCAGACCCGGATGCGCCGGCAGTGGATCCGCGAGGACCCGCTGTGCGACCCCACCCGGGTGGACCGGCGGCTGCGGGCCGGCGACCTCGTCGAGTCGAAGCGGCTGGCCTTCCAGGTGATCCACGCCCCGGGCCACACCCCGGGACACCTGCTGCTCTCCGAGGAGACCACGGGCACCCTCGTCTCGGGCGACCACATCATGGGCAACGCGGTGCCCTTCACCGAGAACTGCTACGTCGAGGGCGCTCCGGATCCCGCCGATCCGCTGGCGCGCCGGCCGCGCTTCCAGGGGCTGCCCCACTACCTGGCCAGCCTGCGCGGCCTGCGCGGCGGCAGCTTCCGCACCATCCTGCCCGCCCACGGAGGCGTCATCGAGCACGCCTCGCGCGCCATCGACGACGCGCTGCTGTTCTACGAGGTGCGCATCCAGCGCATCCAGCGCGCCCTGCGCAAGCTCGACGCCGGACGACCGGTCTCGGCCTGGCAGCTCTGGGAGCGGCTCTTCCCCAAGGCCGACCCGGTCACCCAGATGCGCACCCGCATGCTGATGGTGATCGGAGCCCTCGACTGGCTCGAGGCCGAAGGCGCCGTGGAGACCACCCGGCGCGACGACGGCGTGCTGGTGCACCGCGCGCTCTAGCGGTCGGCGCGGACCCCGTCGGCGAGAAGCGAGACGGCGAGGTCGCGGCGCTCGCCCGGCGTGAGGTCGAAGGCGGGCATCGGTGGCGTCGGCGCCGCGAGGTAGCTCGCGAGGCCCTCGAGGTCGTAGCGTGCGCCGAGATCGCGCAGCTCCACGGGGACCACGCCCGGGTCGTGGTCGCGGGGGTCGTGGCAGCCCGCACAGGCGTGCCGCTCCCACAGGGCCGAGCCCCGCGCGGCGGCGGCGCGGCGCTCGCCCTCGGCCAGAGCGGCCAGCGGGTCGCTCCGGGCGCCGCCCGCCGCGGGAGCGGTCCGCGACACCGCCTCCCCGGCTCCCCGGGTGATGCGGTAGACGGCGCCCGCGTAGTCGTCGGAGACGAAGATCGAGCCGTCCCCGAGCTCGGCGACGTCGACGGGGCGGCCGATCACGTTCTCGCCCTCGAGGAAGCCCCACACGAAGTCGCGCTCCTCGATCCGGCCGCTCTCGCCCCAGTGCAGGGAGACCACCTTGTAGCCGTCCTTGCGCGTGCGGTTCCAGGAGCCGTGGAGCGCCACCAGCGCGGCACCCCGGTAGCCGGCCGGCTGGGCGTCGCTGCGCAGGAAGGTGATGCCCAGCGGCGCGTTGTGGGCGCGGAAGCCGTGCACCGGCGGCAGCGAGGCGGCGATGCGCGCCTTCTGGCCCGCGCCGAGGTCCGGGTCGGGGATGCGGTCGCCGTTGGCGACGGGCCAGCCGTAGTCGCCGCCCTCGACCACGCGGTTGAGCTCGCAGGGCGGGAAGTCGTCGCCGAGCAGGTCCCGCCCGTTGTCCGTGGCGTAGAGCTCGCCGGTGCCCGGTCGCCAGTCGAAGCCGACGGCGTTGCGCAGGCCCCGGGCGTAGAGGCCGCCGCGACCGCTCTCGGGGTCGAAGCGCAGCATCGCGGCGCGGCGCGGGTCCTCCTCCTCGCACACGTTGCAGCTCGAACCCACGGAGACGTAGAGCCCGCCGTCGGGTCCGATGCGCGCGGTGCGGGTCCAGTGGTTGCCGCCGGCGGGCAGGCCCGACACCACCGTCTCCAACGCGCCCGAGACCCCGGCGGCCGGGTCGGCGGGGTCGAAGCGGATGCGCCGCACGGCGCCGGTCTCGGCGACGTAGAGCCAGCCGCCGTGGAGGTCGAGGCCGTGGGGCCGGTCGAGGTCCGCGAGGAGGGTCTCGCTGCCGTCGGAGCGGCCGTCGCCATCGCGGTCCGCGAGCAGGCGCACCACCCGCCCCTCCCGGGGCACGCTCGCGAGCAGGTCGCCGCCGGGCACCGGGCGCAGGAAGCGAACCCGGGGCAGCTCGGCCCAGAGCCGGATCGAGAAGCCCGGCGGCACCTGGATGCGACCGCCGAAGACGTCCGAGCTCGGGGGCGAGCCCCGGCCCATCGGGACGTTCACGGCCAGCCGCTCGGGCAGCAGCAGCCGGCAGGCCCCGAAGCCCAGGGCCACGAGGGCGACCCCGAGGCCGATCGCACGCAAGCGAGTCCGCCGCACGGCCGGAGGGTAACCAGCAGGGGCGGCGGGAGGAGGGCCTCCCCGTGGGGATCTCGAGCCGGGCCCGGACCCCGCCCGGACCCCGGCTTGACGCCGGCGCCTCCACGCGGCATCCATACGCGCTCCGGAAGCGCTCTCCGCGAGCGCAGAGAGGACTCCGAGGTGGCGCTCCGCATCCGCAAAGGCGACCTGGTGCAGGTGATCTCCGGCAGCGACCGGGGCAAGCAGGGGCGCGTGATCGCCGTCGACCCCGCTCGCGGAAAGGTCCGGGTGGAGCAGGTCCGCGTGCAGAAGCGGCACCTGAAGCCCGGCCGCCGGGCCGCCCGCACCGGCGGCATCATCGACCAGGAGGGCTACGTCGACGCCTCGGTGGTGATGCTCGTGGACCCGGCGGACGACAAGCCGAGCCGGGTGCGCGTCGAGGAGCGCGACGGCCAGCGCGTGCGCGTCTTCGCGCGGTCCGGCAACCCCGTTCCCGATCCGGCGCGCAGCGCCTGATCGCGAGGCCCCGACCCCATGGCGAAGAAGGGCAAGCGCGAGAAGATCAAGCTCGAGTCCACCGCGGGCACCGGGCACTTCTACACCACGAGCAAGAACAAGACGAACACGCCGGACAAGCTCGAGTTCAAGAAGTACGACCCGAAGGCGCGCAAGCACGTCGTCTACAAAGAGACGAAGCTGAAGTAGGGCGCCCGCCCGAGCCCCGCTAGGAGGCCGACCCAGGATGGGTCGGCTTCCGCCGCAAAGCGAGCCTCCGGGCTCGCTCAGCTAGCCGCCGGCGCCGTCGAAGGCCCGGGCCATCACGTCGAGGGGCGGCTCCTGACCGGTCCAGAGCCGGATCTGCTCCGCGGCCTGCTCCACCAGCATCCACTTGCCCCCCACCGTGGCGCAGCCCGCGGCGGCCGCGTCGCGCAGCAGCCGGGTTTCCTGCGGCTCGTAGACGGCGTCCATCACCACGGCTCCCTTGGGGAGGGCCTCGGCGGGCACCGGCGACTCCTCGTCGTCGCCGAGCCCCACCCGGGTGGTGTTCACCAGCACGTCGCAGGGGCGCTCGCCGAGCTCCCCGAGGCCGCCCGCGCCGTCGGCGCCGAGCTCCCGGGCCAGGCGCTCGGCCTTGGCGACGGTGCGGTTCAGCACGCGGACCCGGGCGCCGCGCTCACCGAGGCCGAAGGCCACGGCGCGCGCCGTGCCGCCGGCGCCGAGCACCACGGCGTGGGCCCCGGCGAGCGGTCGCTCGCGCTCGAGGGCCCGCACGGCCCCCACCCAGTCGGTGTTGGCGCCCACCAGGCGCTCGCCCTCGCGGGTGACGGTGTTGACCGCGCCGATGCGTCGGGCCGTCTCCTCGACGGCGTCGAGGTGTTCGAGCACCGCCACCTTGTGGGGGATCGAGACGGCGAGCTGGCGGATCCCCAGGGCGCGGGCGCCCGCGATGGCGTCGCCGAGGGCGGCGGGCGCCACGTCGAAGGCCAGGTAGCGCGCGTCGATCCCGAGGGCCGCGAAGGCCGCGTTGTGCATGGCGGGCGAGCGGGTGTGGCCCGCGGGGTGGAGGATCACGCCGCACAGCGCCGTCGACGGGGAGATGGGCGGGAGGGATCGCGCCATGGGGCCGGATGATCGCACAAACTGCACTACACTCCCGGCGTCCCGGACCCCGCAAACCGACACCGAGAGAGGAGGGCGACGTGGCCGAAGCCAAGCCGCGCGTGGCGATCCTGATGGGCAGTCCCAACGACCATGGAATCATGAAGCCGGCCGAGGACACCCTCGGCTCCCTGGGCATCGGGAGCGACGTGCGCGTGATCTCCGCCCACCGCACGCCCGACCGGCTGACGAGCTTCCTCGCCGAGGCCGAGGAGCGCGGCATCGAGGTGGTGATCTGCGGCGCCGGCGGCGCCGCCCACCTGGCCGGCGTGACCGCCGCCCACACCCTGCTGCCGGTGCTCGGCGTCCCCATCGAGAGCTCGCCGCTGAACGGCCTCGACGCGCTCCTCGCCACGGTGCAGATGCCCGGCGGGATCCCCGTCGGCACCCTCGCCATCGGCCAGGCCGGCGCCAAGAACGCGGCGCTCCTCGCCGCCGCCATCATCGCCCGCAAGGACCCCGAGGTCCGCGCCGCCCTCGCGCGCTTCCGCGAGGAGCAGTCCGCCCGCGTCCCCGAGCGCCCCTAGGGGGGGACGTTCCTTCACTTCTTCACTTCCGGCCGCCAGCCAGAAAGTGAGAATCGGAAGGAACGTCCCCGCGTCAGGTGCGGCTGCGCTCGAGGGCGGCCTTGAGGTCCTCCCAGACCAGGCGGCGGTTCTGCTCGGTGTACTGGCGCAGGACGAAGGCGGGGTGGAAGGTGGGCATCACCGGGGTGCCGCGGTAGTCGTGCCAGGTGCCGCGCACCCGGGTGATGGCGATGTCGCGGCCCAGCAGCAGGCTTGCGGCCGGCTTGCCGAGGGCGACGATCACGCGCGGTCGCACGGCGGCGATCTGGCCGTCCAGGAAGGGCCGGCAGGCCGAGACCTCGTCGGCGAGCGGCGTGCGGTTGCCCGGTGGACGGCACTTCACCACGTTCGCGATGTAGACGTCGTCGCGCGCGATGCCGAGCCCGCGCTCGATCATGCGCGTCAGCAGCTCGCCGGCGCGGCCCACGAAGGGGATGCCCTGCAGGTCCTCCTGCTCCCCCGGTCCCTCGCCGACGAACATCAGGTCCGCGTCGGGGTTGCCGACGCCGAACACGATCCGGGTGCGACCCTCGTGGAGCCGGCAGCGCGTGCACTCGCCGAGCTCGCTGCGCACCTCCTCGAGGGTGGTCGCCTCGGCGAAGCCCGGCGTGGCGCCGAGCAGGTCGGTCTGGAGCGGCGCCGCAGAGGCAGCGGCGGGCGGCGCCTCCGCGGCGCTCCGCGCCTCGGGCGCCGGCGCCGGGGCCGCCTCGCCCGCGCCCGCCGGCCGCGGACCGAAGCCGTCCGCCTCGTCGGCGAGCTCGCCGAGCAGGTGGCGCGCGGCGCGCAGGACGTCCCGGGCCTCCTCGCGCAGGGCGTCGTCCATCGCCACCTCAGCCCCGCGCGTCGAGGTGGCGGAACGCCTCCTCGAGCAGGCCCACGTCGCTGCCGCCCGGAGGCAGCGACGCCTCCTTCGAGGTCCCCGACGACGGCGCGATGGTGCCGTGGCGCTGGCGCTCGATCTTCTCCTGCACCTCGAACTCGAAGCCCGGGTCGTTGGCGTCGTCGTGGCAGCCGCCGCAGATCTTGAGGATCACGCAGGAGTCGCACTTGTCCGTGAGGGAGACGATGCTGCCCCGGCGCGCGGCGCCCTCGCCCACGTGGTCGCCGCCCGGACCGTGGCAGGACTCGCAGCCCACCGCCGCGAGGTCCGGGTGCTCGGCGGCGCCGCCGCCCGCCGGGAAGCCGCCCTCGCGCTCGTAGCCCGTGGTGTGGCAGGCCAGGCAGTCGGCGTTGCCCGCCTCGCCCTTGGCGGCGAGGGACTCCAGCGCCCGGGCGTGGGGCTGGGCCGACCAGGTCTCGTACTCCTTCGGATGGCACGACTGGCAGGCCCCGGAGCCCACGTAGGCGGCGCCCGTGGGCAGCAGGTTCGCGCGCGGGCGGCGCTCGGCGAGGCGGGCGCGCTTCTCCTCCAGGGAGAGCCCCGCGAAGCTCGCGTTCACCGCGTGGGAGACCTGGGGAACGAAGCTCGCGTAGTCGAAGCCGAGGGAGTGCTTGGTGTCGTGGCAGGTCACGCACACCGTCTCGTAGCTGGCCCCGACCACGTGCTGGGGCGAGAGGTGGGGGCCGCCGCGTCCGTGGCAGGTCTCGCAGCCGACGTTCTCGAAGTGGGGAGTGGGGACGTCGAGGGAGTAGCCCCCGCTCTTCTCGAAGCCCACCACGTGGCAGCCGACGCACTCCTCGTTGCGGTCGGCGCCGTGGCGCACCAGGGTGTCGAAGGCGGCGGCATGGCGGGTCAGCATCCAGGTCTCGTGCTGGGAGCCGTGGCACACCGCGCAGAACTCGTCGCCGCTGTAGCCGCTGCGGTGCAGCAGCATGGGGACGTCGGCGCCCGCGAGCTGGGCCACGCGCATGCGCAGCAGCGGCGGGTCGCGCTCGTCGCGCCAGCCGTCGGTGCGCGAGACGATCCGGCCCTCGGCGTCCACCAGGAAGACCACGGGCACGCTGCGCTCGGCCCCGTAGGCGGCCTGGATCCGGCCCGCCGGGTCGAACACGACGGGGAAGAAGTCGAGGCCCTCCTCCTTCAGCGACTCGCGCACCGCGATGGCCTTGTCGACGAGCGAGATGCCGACCAGCGCCGGCCGCTGCTCCTCGGGGATGCGGGGCAGGGCGTCCTTCAGCGCCCGCATGGCACCGTGGCAGTGGGGGCAGGTGTGCAGGAAGAAGAGCAGCACCAGCGGGCGGCCCCGGGTGGAGGCCAGGTCGAAGTCCTCGCCGCCGTCGAGGCGCGGCGCGGTGAAGGCCGGGGCCAGCGGGCGCTCGCCGAGCTCGGGCACCGCGACGGCGTCGGGCCTGGGCAGCCGGAGCCAGCCGCGGAACTCGGCCTCGATCAGGGTCTCGGGGTCCGACACCTGGGTGGGGAACTGGGTCGCGCCGGTCACGAAGTGGCCCTCGGCGTCCACCAGCAGGGCGGCGAGGCGCGCCTGCACCCCAAGCAGGCCCGCCACCCGGCCGGCGGGATCGTCCACCACCGGGAAGCCGAGGCCGTGGCGCGCCACGAAGGCCTTGGCCTTCTCGCCGCTCGAGCCGTGGGCGACGCCGAGCACGCGGAAGTTGTGGGCCGCGCCCTCCGCCGCGATCGCCGCCACCGCCGGCGCCACGCGGTCGGCCTCGTCCACCTCGGGATTGAACAGGAACAGGACGAGGCGCCGCCCCAGGTAGTCGGCGAAGTCCACGCGCTCCTGGTCGAGGGTCCAGCCCTGGTAGGCGGGCAGCGGCCGTCCGCGCCGCCGCTTGCGCGGCGCGGCGGGCGGCGCCGCGGCCTGCGCGCTGGCGAGCTCCACCTCGCCGACGTCGGCCGGCGCGGGAGCGCCCGCGCCCGCCGCGGGGGCGCCGTCGTCCCCGCAGCCGAGCGCCGTCGTCCCCAGCATCCACAGCAGCGCGATCCCGGGCCCCAACCATCGCACGGCGCGTCGCACGGCGGGCAGGGTAGCGAAGCGCCGGGGATCGTCAGGCGGCGGCGGGCGCCTCCAGCACGTGGATCGCGCAGGCGCTGCCGAGGCCGATCACGTGGGTGAGGCCCAGCCGCGCGCCCTCCACCTGGCGCTTCCCGGCCTCGCCGCGCAGGTGGGTCGCGACCTCGTAGATGTTCGCGATCCCGGTCGCGCCGAGCGGGTGCCCCTTCGAGAGCAGGCCGCCGGAGCAGTTCACGGGGACCTTGCCGCCGAGGGCGGTCTGGCCCTCGTCGATCATCTTCCCCGCCTCGCCGTCGCCGCACAGGCCGAGGTTCTCGTAGTGGAGGATCTCCGCCGTCGCGAAGCAGTCGTGGAGCTCCACCAGGTCGATGTCCTCGGGCCCGCAGCCCGCCATCTCGTAGGCGGTCTTCGCGGCCTGGCGCGTGCAGGTGTTGACGTCGGGCATCACCAGGTCGCGCTCCTGCCACGGGTCGCTGGTGAGCGCCGAGCCGCGCACCCGGATCGCCCGCTTCATGAGCCCGAGCTCCCGGGCCTTGCTCTCCGAGGCGATCACGGCGGCCGCGGAGCCGTCCACGTTCACCGAGCACATCAGCTTGGTGTTCGGGTAGGCGATCATCTCGGCGTTCATCACCATCTCGAGGGGCGTCTCGATCTGGTACATCGCCTTGGGGTTGAGGGTCGAGTGGTGGTGGTTCTTCACCGACACCTTGGCGAACTGCTCGAAGCTGGTGCCGTACTTCTTGGCGTGCTCCATGCCCGCCTCGGCGAACACCGCCGGCATCAGGCCCGACCCCAGCAGGCCCTCCTTGGGGATCCCCTTGCCGCCGCCGCCGCCGCCCAGCAGGCCCTTGCCCATCTGCTCGACCCCCACGGCGAGCACCAGGTCGTAGACGCCCGCCTTCACGGCCATCCACGCCTCGCGGAACGCGGTGGCACCCGTCGCGCAGGCGTTGGCGGTGTTCACCACGGGGATGCCGGTCTGCCCGATCTCCTGGAGGATGCGCTGCCCCACCATGGCGCCGGCCTGGTAGAGGTTCCCGCAGTAGAGGGCCTGCACGTCCTGGATCGAGAGGCCCGCATCGTCGAGGGCCAGCAGGGCGGCCTCGGAGCCGATCTGGGGGACCGTGCGCTCCGGGAAGCGTCCGAACTTGATCATGTCCACGCCGACCACGTAGGCGTCGCTCATGGTTGACTCCTTGCTCTCTCGAAGAGGCTACTGACGGGGCTGGAAGAAGTAGGAGAGGTAGTGGTTGCCGTCCTTGTCCTTGCGGCCGAGGGCGTCGGCGTACACCACCTCGACGGGCATCCCGAGCGGGATCTTCTCGGGATCGGGATCGACGTCGACGAGGTTGCCCTTCACCGTGCCGCCGCCCTCGAGGTCCACGATGGCGGAGACGTAGGGCACCTCGATGCCCGGGAAGGAGCGGTGCACGATGCTGTACACGTAGAGCGAGCCCTGGTTCGACAGCCGCTTCGGGCTCATCCGGTCGCGGGCGCCGCACTTGGAACAGACGTTGCGGTCGCCCAGGAAGATGGCGCCGCACTCGCCGCACTGCATGCCCTCGAGGTACGGGTCCCCGCTTTCGGGGATCTTCAGCCAGGGCACCGCGGGCAGCGCCGCCTTCTCTTCGCTCATGCGGGGGCCTCCTGTCGGGTCGGTTGACTCGCGAGTCAATGGTGCCAGCGGTCGATGGTCGCTGCAAGGAGGGCCCCTCGGTGCCTGCTTCGGAGTCCGGTCGGCGGCGGGGGGTGTGTCTCCGCGAATGGCTCGCGCGGGCGATCCGGCTCCCGGTGCCGTGACGATGGACTGCTCGTCCTGGGGCCGTGCCGCCGGCGGGAGCGCTGCGCTCTAGCGGCCGGCTTCGCCGGCGGCCGGGAGAGCGCGGCGTTCCGCCGCGCAGTCTTCCCGGTTCGCTGCGCCACACCCCCCGCCGCCGCCGGGCGCGCACTCTCAGGTCGCGCTTTCCGCGATCGCCGACTCTGCTTCGGGTCGGGGAGGAGGCGCAGGCCGCCGAGCCCGCTGCCGTCTTCGCGATGGTTCGAGACGACGAGGCCCCGCGACGGGCCGCGCCCGCAAGGCGCGGCCGAGCGCGCCGTAGGCGCGCGATCCTGGGTGGGCGAGGCGTCTCGGGATGCAAGCCCGCCGTAGGCGGGCGCGCAGCGCGGCCCGGCTTCGGCGGGCTGCGCTCAGAAAGCCCTGCCGCCCGAGAGCTCTCTACCCGAGCTGCTCCTGCACCTTGACCAGCTCTGCCTTGATCCGGTCGTTGTCGGGCTCGAAGGTTCTTGCCATCTGGAGGTTGCGGGCGGCGGAGACGAGGTTGCCGCCGCGCAGGTCCTGCTGGGCGAGCTGGAAGAAGCGGCGGCCCTGGGGCGTCGTGGCGACCGGGTCCCGGCCGGCCTTGCGCCGGGCGTCGGCCTCGGAGAGCTGCATGCGGTGGCCGCCTTCGCCCTCGAGGTGCTCGTCGTAGGCGCGGCGCCGGCGCGGGTCGCGCACGACGGAGTAGGCCTCGGAGAGGCGCTTGGCGATGCACTCGACGGCATCGCGCAGCTCGCCGTCCAGGTGGCGGTTGGCGTCGGGGTGGAAGCGGCGCGAGGACTCGTAGTACGCGCGCTTCAGCTCCGAGGTCGAGGCACCGCGGGGGATCTCGAGGAGCTGGTAGTAGTCGAGCTCGTCGATCAGCTTGGCGAGGGCGCGGATCTCGGCGGGGGCGAGGCTCGCCATCGGCTCAGCTCTCGTCGTCCTCGTAGAGGGACGAGAGGTCGGTGCCGACGTCGGAGAACAGGCTGTCCTCGTCCTCCTCGTCGCTCGGGGTCACCGGAGCGGCGGCGGGGGCCGCCGCGGCGGGCTCGGGCTCGGCCTCGGCGGCCACGCCGGTGCCGGGCGCCGAGGTGATCTCGAACTCCTCGAGGTCCGAGAGGCCGATCTCGCCGCCGTCGTCGAGCTCCACGTCCGCGCTCGGCAGGGTGTCGGCGTTGCGCTGCTCCTCGTCGAGGGACGCGTCGCCCGGCCGGCCGTTGGAGAGCGAGAGGTCCGGGGCGTCCGGGGAGTCCACCAGGTCGACCTCGCCGGTCTCGAAGGCCTCGACCTCGCCCGGGGCCACGGCCGCGCCCGGCGGCGTCGTGTCCTCGGCGACGACCTCCTCGAGGTCGCCCAGGTCGATGGCGCCGAGGTCGATCTCCTCGTCGCCCGGCTCGGGCATCTCGGCCGGGCCGGCCGCCCCGCCGGCGTCGGTCGTCTCGAGCGGGGCCGAGGGCGCGGCCGCTACGTCCACCGGTGCCGCGGCCGGTGCGGCCTTCAGGCCGATGCTCTCCGGCTCGGCGAGACCGAGCTCCACCGCCACCGCGGCGCCGATGTCGACCTCCTCGTCGTCCGCTTCCAGTGGGCCCGGAGCGGCGAGGGGGCCCGACGCCTCGGCCTCGTCGAGGGTGGCGATCTGGAGCGGCGCCTCGTCCGCGGCGGGCTCCGGTCCGGCCTCGGCGGCGGGCTCGTCCGAGAGCATCGACGGCGCCGGCTCGGCCGGGGCTGCTGCGCGATCTCCCGCCGGCTCTCCGAGGCCCGGACCGCCCAGGCTCGCGCCCGGGTCGTCGTCGAGGAGCAGGTCGGCCTCGCCGTCGTCGTCTTCGAGGACCTCGAGCTCGTCGCCCTCGTCGCCGAGCAGGTCGAGCTCCCGGGAGGGGTCCACGGCCGCCGCGGCGGCGGCCGCCGCCGGGGCCGCCGAGGGTGCGCCCTCGTCGCCGCCGCGCACGCGCTCGACCCGGGCCCCGTCCACGATGTTCGAGATCTCGGTCTCCGAGAGGCCCGAGGACAGGGTGATCTGGGTGGAGGCGCGCTGGCCGGTCTCCTGGTCCGAGGCCGTGACGTTCACGATGCCGTCGCTGTTGATCTCGAAGGTGACGTCGATCTGGACCTCGCCGCGCCGCGCCTTCTTGAAGCCCGAGAACTCGAACTGGCCCAGCAGCTCGTTCTCGCCGGCCTGGCGCGACTCGCCCTGGTAGACGCGGATGTTCACCGACTCCTGGTGGTCCTGGAAGGTGGTGAAGGTGCGCGTCTGCTCGATCGGGACCGGCGTGTTGCGGTCGATCACCGTCTCCGCGAGCCCGCCGGCCACGCCGATCCGGAGCGAGAGCGGCGTCACGTCGAGCAGGTAGGCCTCCTGGCTCGACGACATCAGCGAGGCGCCGTGGATGGCGGCCCCCATGGCGACGACCTCGTCGGGGTCGATGTCGACCTTGGGGTCCTGCTGGAAGTACTCCTTCACGGCCTGGCGGATCACCGGCAGCCGGGTCGGGCCGCCCACCAGGATCACGCCGTCGAGGTCCCGGGCGATCAGGTTCGCCTGCTGCAGGGCCTCGTCGCAGACCTTGAAGGTGCGCTGGATCAGGTCCATCACCAGGGAGCTGAACTCCGCGCTGGTGATGGTCCGCTGGATCGAGCGCGGCTGGCCGTCGGGGCCGGCGATGATGTCGGGGATGTTGATCTCGACCTCGTCCTCGACGGACAGGCCCTTCTTGGCGTTCTCCGCGGCGAGCTTCAGCTTCTCCAGCGCGAAGACGTCGTTGCGGAGGTTGATGCCCTCCTTGGCGGCGAACTCGTCGGCGATCAGGTCGATCAGGCGGTCGTCGAAGTCGTCGCCGCCGAGGTAGGTGTCACCGCAGGTGGCGAGGACCTCGAAGACGTCCTTGCCGATCTCCAGCACCGAGATGTCGAAGGTGCCGCCGCCGAGGTCGTAGACCGCCACGCGCTGGTCGAGGCCGCGGCCGAAGCCGTAGGCGAGGGCGGCGGCGGTGGGCTCGTTCAGCAGCCGCAGCACCTCGAGGCCGGCGATGCGGCCGGCGTCCTTGGTGGCCTGGCGCTGGTTGTCGTTGAAGTACGCCGGGACGGTGATCACCGCCTTGCGCACCTCGTGGCCCAGGCGCTCCTCGGAGATGAGCTTCATCTCCCGCAGCACCATGGCGGAGATCTCGGGCAGGGAGAACTGCTCGTCGCGGATCTGGATGCGGACGCTGTGGCTCGGGCCGCCGACGATCTTGTAGGAGCAGATCGCCTGGGCCTTCTTCACCTCCTCGGAGAAGAAGTAGCGGCCGATCAGGCGCTTGGCGGAGTAGACCGTGTTCCGGGGGTCGTGGATGACGTTCGCCTTGGCGGCGTTGCCCACGGTGATGTTGCCGTCCTCCTGGAAGGAGACGACGCTGGCGGTGATGCTCTCGCCGTAGGCGTTGGGCAGGACCTCGACCTTGCGCCCGCGGGCGAGGGCGACGCACGAGTTGCTCGTACCCAGGTCGATCCCGATGGCCAGCTCGGACGACATGTGGCGACTCCTCGGGCACCGGTGTGGCGGGGCCCCGGCGAGCAGGGGCGGGGCGGACCACCCCGGCACCTCTCAGGTATCGGCAAATCCAGGGGCACCATGAGCCCATTCAGAGGCCCATTCGGAGGGGGTGGGGCCCCGACGGGGCTCCCGGCGGGCTGGCCCCCGCGCCGGAGGGGCGGCTAGATTCCCCCGCCGTCATGTCCGGCCATTCCAAGTGGTCCACGATCAAGCGGAAGAAGGGCGCCGCGGACGCCAAGCGGGGCAAGATCTTCACCAAGCTGATCCGCGAGATCGCCACCGCGGCCCGGCTGGGGGGAGGAGACCCCGAGGCCAACCCCCGCCTGCGGCTCGCCGCCGACAAGGCCCGGGCGGCCAACATGCCCAAGGACAACATCGAGCGGGCCATCGCCAAGGGCACCGGAGCGGGGGAGGGCGAGGCCTACGAGGAGGTGGTCTACGAGGGCTACGGCCCCGGAGGGACCGCGATCCTGCTCGAGACCCTCACGGACAACCGCAACCGCACCGTCGGCGACGTGCGCCACGTGCTCGGCAAGCACGGCGGCAACCTCGGCTCCTCGGGCTGCGTCGCCTACCTGTTCGACAAGAAGGGCCAGCTCGAGTTCGAGGCCGAGGGCCTCGACACCGACGCCCTGCTCGAGGCCGCCCTCGAGGCCGGCGCCGAGGACGTGGTGGAGGGCGAGGGCGCCCTCGAGGTGGTGACCACGCCGGGCGAGTACGAGCGCGTGCGCAAGGCCCTCGAGGAGGGCGGCTATCGCCCGACCAGCGGGGGCGTTACGATGCAGCCGAGCACGACGGTCAAGCTCGAGGGCGCCGAGGCCCAGGGCATGCTCCAGCTGATGGACGCCCTCGAGGACCTGGACGACGTGCAGCAGGTGTACGCGAACTTCGACATCTCCGACGACGAGATGGCGAAGTTCGCCTAGATCGAACGAGCGACGAACGGCGCTCTCCCCGCTCCCCCCGGCGGCGGGGCGCCGCTCCCCGAACCGGATCCTCCGTGGGAGCGGAATGCGCATTCTCGGCATCGACCCGGGCTCGACGGTGACGGGCTACGGCGTCCTCGAGCAGGCGAGGGGCGGGGTCGCCCACGTGGCCCACGGCACCCTGCGGGCGCCCCGGGGCACCGGGGTGGGGCCCCGCCTGGCCGCCATCCAGCACGCCCTCGTCGAGGTGATCGAGCTGCACCGGCCCGACGTCGCGGTGGTGGAGCAGATCTTCGTGGCCGCGAGCCCGAAGGCGGCGCTCGTCCTGGGCCAGGCGCGGGGGGTCGCGCTGGCCGCCGTCGCCTCGGCGGGCGTGCCCCTGGTCGAGTACGGCGCCAAGCAGATCAAGCAGGCGGCCACGGGCAGCGGCGCCGCGGCCAAGAAGGACGTCCAGACCATGGTCCGGCGGCTGCTCGCGCTCGAGCGGCGGCCCGCCGCCGACGCCGCCGACGCCCTGGCGGCGGCGCTGTGCCACGCCAATGCCGGCCCGCTCGGCGCCGCCGCGGCCAGCGCCCGCCGCTCGCGGGCGCCCCGGAGCCGGGCGTCGCGCTTCGTGCTGCGGAGGGCGCCGTGATCGCGCGCATCGAGGGCACGCTGCGCGAGAAGCAGCCGACCCGCGTCGTCGTGGACGTCGGCGGGGTCGGCTACGAGGCGCTGATCCCGCTCTCCACCTTCGCCCGGCTCCCCGACGAGGGGAAGACCGTGGCGCTGCGCATCCGCACCCAGCTGCGCGACGACGCGCTCCAGCTGTTCGGCTTCGCCACCGAGACCGAGCGCGACGCCTTCGAGCTGCTGCTCCACGCGAACCGCGTGGGGCCCAAGCTCGCCCAGACCATCCTCTCGGGCATCGAGGCCGAGGACCTCATCGAGGCCATCCGCGCCGAGAACGTGGCCGCGCTGCGCTCGGTGCCCGGCATCGGAGCCAAGACGGCCGAGCGCATCGTCGTCGAGCTGCGCGACCGCGTGCAGGCGCTGCCCCCGGCCCGCCCCGCCGGTGGTCCGGGCGCCCCCGCCGCCCCCGTCGCCGACGCGGGGTCCGCCCGCGACCAGCTCGTCTCGGCGCTCCTCAACCTCCAGGTCGGCCGCGGCCAGGCCGAGCGCGTCGTCGAGGGCGTCATCCAGGAGTGCGGCGAAGACGCCCCCATCGAGCAGCTCGTCCGCGCCGCCCTCAAGAGCCTCACCGGATGACGATCCCGACGAATCGAAGCCACGACGTTCGCGAAGAGCGAGTGCCCGAAGGGCACGAGCCCAGGCATCGAAATCGAACGAGCACCCGGGCAAGCCGCCGCCGGCGGCGCGCAGCGGCGGCGCCCGGCAAGCCGGGCGCTGGCGCGAAGTCCAGAAGGCCCGGGCACGAGCCCAGGCATCGAAATCGAATGAGCACCCGGGCAAGCCGCCGCCGGCGGCGCGCAGCGGCGGCGCCCGGCAAGCCGGGCGCTGGCGCGAAGTCCAGAAGGCCCGGGCACGAGCCGAGGAACTAGGATGGAACGAGCAAGGGAGCAAGCCGCCGCCGGCGGCGCGCAGCGAGCCGAAGGCGAGCGGAGTTCAGAAGGCCCGCCCCGGGCTCGCGACCTCACCGGAGCCCCGCTCGACTCCGAGCGCAGCGTCGAGGAGGGGCTCCGGCCGCGCTCCCTGGAGGAGATGGTCGGGCAGGACCGGCTGCGGGAGAACCTCGCGGTGTTCGTGGCGGCGGCGCGGGAGCGCGGCGAGGCCCTCGACCACCTGCTGTTCTACGGCCCGCCGGGCCTCGGCAAGACGTCCCTGGCCCAGATCGTCGCCCACGAGATGGGCGCCCAGTACCGCGCCACCAGCGGGCCCGCCCTCGAGCGCGCGGGCGACCTCGCCGGCCTGCTGGCCAAGATCGAGCCCGGCGACGTGCTGTTCGTCGACGAGGTGCATCGCATGCCCGCGGTGGTGGAGGAGATCCTCTACCCGGCCATGGAGGACTTCCGTCTCGACGTCATCATCGGCCAGGGGCCCACGGCCCAGTCGGTGCGGCTCGACCTGCCGCGCTTCACCCTGGTGGCCGCCACCACCCGCGCGGGCCTGCTCTCGGCGCCGCTGCGCGACCGCTTCGGCTGGACGGCACGCCTCGACTACTACGGCCGGGACGAGCTGGTCGCGATCCTCGAGCGCTCGGCGCGGCTCCTCGGCGTTCCGCTGGCGGGCGAGGCCGCCCTCGAGATCGCCCGCCGCTCCCGGGGCACGCCCCGCATCGCCAACCGGCTGCTGCGCCGGGTGCGCGACTTCGCCGAGGTGCAACGCCGGCCGGTGGACCGCGAGCTGGCCCGCTTCGGCCTCGAGCGGCTCGAGGTGGACGAGGCCGGCTTCGACGCCCTCGACCGCGCCCTGCTGCGCACCCTGGTCGAGAAGTTCGACGGCGGTCCCGTCGGCATCGACACCCTGTCGGCCTCGATCGGCGAGGAGCGGGGCACCCTCGAGGACCTCGTCGAGCCCTTCCTGCTCCAGGAGGGCTTCCTCGAGCGCACCCCCCGCGGCCGCCTCGCCACCCGCCGCGCCTGGGACCACCTCGGCCTCACCCCACCCCCCTCCGGCCGCCAGGGCTCCCTCCTCTAGCCGCCGCCCGCGGCTGGCACTCCGTGCCGGCTCCGGCCGCCAACGTCCCGATCCCGGGACACCCACGTGCTCAGGCCACCCCCGATCCATGGCGCCCGCGCGTCCGCGGGCCCCGCGGCTCTTCAGCGCGGAGCCTCCGGGCGCGGGCGTCTCCCTACGCAAGCCCGCCCCCCCGGGCGGGCGCGCAGCGGCGGGCCTGGCCCGCCGCGAAGCTCAGCAGGGCGGGCGCGCAGCGCGGCCCGCCTCCGGCGGGCTGCGCGAAGTTCAGAAGGCCTGCCCGACGGCCGATATGGAGGCCGCCGGGTTCCGCTCGCGTCGGGGCCACGGACGTGAGGAATTCGCCCGCCCCATGCTGGTCCGCGCGCTCGCACTGGTCCTGGGTCTCCTGGCCCTCGCCGTCGGTGGCTTCGGCCTGGCCCTCCAGGAGGCCCCGAAGCACCCGAGCGTGAAGGCGGCCCGCGAGGCCGTGGCCTCGGCGGCGAAGTCCGCGGGCACCGACCTCGAGAGGTTCGAGCCCTACCTGGCCGGGATGTGGACCTACGTGCTGCTGCTCGTCGGGCTGGCGGCCTTCGCGAAGGCGGCCTGGCCGCGCAAGGAGGTCGGCGGCGGGCTGAAGGCGCGGAAGGCCGGGCTCGAGGAGGAGCCCGAGCGCGGCGTCGACGCCCGCATCTCCAAGAAGACCGCCAAGCAGGCGGCCGCCCTGGCGCGCAAGGGCCAGGTCCTCGAGGCCGCCGAGCTGTGCTTCCAGAGCGGCCTGCTCGAGCCGGCCGCGGACTACTTCCAGCAGGCCGGCGAGCGCGTGCGCGCCGCCGAGATCCGGCTCGACCAGAACCGCACCGAGGAGGCCGCCGAGCTCTACCTGGAGGCCGGCGACCTCGAGGCCGCGGGCCGGCTGTTCGCGGGCCTCGGCAGCTTCGAGCGCGCCGCGGATTGCTACCAGCGGGCGGGCAAGACGAGCGTCGCCGCCGAGATGTTCGAGCAGGGCGGCCAGCACCTGCGCGCCGGCCAGGCCTACCTCGAGGCGGGCTTCCACCGCCACGCCGCCCAGGCCTTCGTGCGCGTCGAGCAGTGGGTGCCCGCCGCCGAGGCGCTCGAGCAGGTCGCCATCGAGGAGGGCGCCAGCGCCGGGGCCCAGGCCTCGCCCCAGAAGCAGCAGGAGCTGCGGAAGATCGTCCTCCAGGCGGGCAAGCTCTACGAGCGCGCCGGCGACCTCGAGGCCGCCGAGCGCGTGCTCGAGAAGGGCTCCTGCTTCGCCGCCGCGGCCGAGGTGGCCCAGCGCCTCGGGCACCACGCCAAGGCGGCCGAGCTGTTCATGGCCGCCAACGATCCGCCCCGCGCCGCCGAGGCGCTCCTCGAGCTCGGCGAGCAGAAGGCGGCGGCCCGCATCCTGGGCGAGTACCACCGCGACCGCAACGAGGACGAGGAGGCGGCGCGCTACTTCCTCGAGGCCGACGAGTACCTCGATGCCGGCGACCTGTTCCGCAAGCTCGACGACGGCGCCCGAGCCGCCGGCTGCTACGAGAAGGCCGGCGACCGCATCCAGGCCGCCGAGATGTTCGAGCTGGCCGGCGAGCTCGAGCGCGCGGCCGCCAACTACGAGGGCGCCGGACAGTTCGAGCTCGCGGCGGGCTGCTGGGAGCGCAAGGGCGAGCCCGCCCGCCAGGCCGAGCTCCTCGACCGCGCCGGCCACAAGCTCCGCGCCGGCCAGGTCTACCACGCCGAAGGCCTCGACGACGACGCCATCAAGGTGCTCCAGCAGGTCGGTCCCGAGTGCCAGGAGTTCGGCTCCGCCTCGGCGCTGCTGGGCGAGATCTTCCACGCCCGCGGCCAGCACGGTCTCGCCATCGCCAAGGTGAAGCAGGCCATCGGCGACGCCGAGCTGGGCCGCGCCAACGTGGACGCCTACTACGGGCTGGCCACGATCCACGAGGCCCACAACGAGCTCACCGAGGCGGTGGCGATCTACGAGCGCATCCTCGCCTTCGACTACCACTACGCGGACGTCGGGGACCGCCTGGCCGCCGTGCGGGACCGCATCCAGCTGATGACGGCGCCGGGCCTGAGCGGGGGCTCCGCCTCGGGCTCCGCCGGCTCGCTGCCGCCCCAGGCGTCGCGCTCCGGGCGCTACCAGATCCGCTCGGAGCTCGGCCGCGGCGGCATGGGGATCGTCTACGAGGCCCACGACACCGTCCTCGACCGGCCCGTGGCCTTCAAGGTCCTGCCCGACGCGTTCAAGGAGAACCCCCAGGCCCTGCGCAACTTCCTGCGCGAGGCCAAGAGCGCGGCCAAGCTGAACCACCCCAACATCGTGACCGTCTACGACGCCGGCGAGCAGGACGGCGTCTACTACATCGCCATGGAGTACGTGGACGGGACCACCCTGAAGGAGATCGTCCGGCGCCGGGGCGCGATCTCGGCCAACGGGGTGCTCCACGTGCTGGTCCAGATGTGCGAGGCCCTGCGCTACGCCCACGCCAGCAAGGTGGTGCACCGCGACATCAAGACCGCCAACACCATGTGGACCCGGGACAAGAAGGCCAAGATCATGGACTTCGGCCTGGCCAAGGTGGTGGAGGAGGTCCGCAACCACACGACCCTGGTCTCCGGCACGCCCTACTACATGAGCCCCGAGCAGACCCTGGGCAAGAACGTCGACCACCGCACCGACATCTACTCCCTGGGCGTCACCCTGTTCGAGCTGTGCTCGGGCACGCTGCCCTTCCGCGAGGGCAACGTCCCCTACCACCACGTCCACACCCCGCCGCCGGACGTGCGCGAGGTGAATCCCGAGGTCTCGGCGCTGCTGGCCGGGATCGTGGGCCGCTGCATGCAGAAGGACCCGGCGGAGCGCTACCAGGACGCCGGGGAGATCCTCGCCGAGCTCAAGGCCGGCCTTCCGCGCCGGGGCTGAACCGCTTCTCCGGCCCGGCCCCGATCCGTGATGGCCGCGTCACGGCCGTAACCCAAACGTCACTCCAATCCGACCTCCCCGGGAGGGGTCCCTGCGGGGCCAGGCGAATTCTGTGAGCCACGTCACGCTAAGAGCCGGAAGTACCTAGCTTTTCAAGTTTTGTTTCCGGCGGCAGGAATCCGGGTGGATGCGGCACGGGCCTTGCTTAGAGGGGCCGCGGAGGCCGTCACCACCGCGAGCGGCCACCGGGGTGATCCACGGTAGGGGGGACGAACGTGAACCAGCGCACGATAGCCGAGAAGATCTCGTGTACCGGGATCGGGCTGCACACCGGCGAGCCGGTCCAGCTCACCCTGGAGCCCGCCCGGGCCGGCTCGGGCGTGGTCTTCGTGCGGGGCGATCTCGCCCACCCGGTGGAGATCCCGGCCCGGCCCGAGTCCGTGACCTCCACCCGCCTGGCCACCACCCTCGGCCGGGGCGACGCCACGGTGAGCACCGTGGAGCACCTGCTGGCGGCCATCTACAGCCTCGGCATCGACAACATCCGGATCGAGGTGGACGGCCCCGAGATCCCGGTCATGGATGGGAGCTCCGCCTCCTTCGTGTTCCTGCTGCGCGCCGCGGGCATCTTCGAGCAGCCCGCCCCGCGCCGCCGACTGCGCATCCGGCGCCCGCTCGAGTTCCGCGACGGCGACCGCTCGATCCGCGTCGAGCCCGCCCGCTCGCTCCAGGTGACGTACTCCGTCGACTACGCCGACCCCGCCATCGGCCGCCAGCGCCTGGCCGGCCTGCGCATCGACGGCGAGACCTTCGAGCGCGACATCTCCCGCGCCCGCACCTTCGGCTTCCTCCACGAGGTGGAGAGCCTGTGGCGCTCCGGCCTGGCCCGGGGCGGCAACCTCGACAACACGGTCGTGGTGGACAACGGCCGCGTGCTGAACGCCGACGGCCTGCGCTTCCCCGACGAGTTCGTGCGCCACAAGGTGCTCGACCTGATCGGCGACCTCGCCCTGATCGGCATGCCCCTCGAGGCCCACGTCCGCGTCGAGAAGGGCGGCCACGCCCTCCACCAGCGCCTCCTCGCCGAGATCCTCGCCAACCCCACCGCCTGGAAGGTCGTCGGCGGCGCCACCGACCCCGTGGTCGACGACGCCCCGGCCGTGCCCCTGCCGAGCCCCGTTCGGGCTTTCTGAACTTCGCGCGTCGCTTCGCGACGCGCTGCGCGGCCGCTGGCACGGCCTTGCGTCCTTGCACGCACCGCTGCGTTGCCCGTGGGCGCGCGGTCCGCCACAGGCGGGCCGCGCGACCCTTCCGTGGCGAGGCTCTCGGCAACGCGCCGCAGTAGCTACCGCTGCCCGCTGGGAAGCCCCTTCGAAGCCGAGGCCGGGGCGGCGAGAGCCGCGCCGGCGAGAGGCGCCCCGGTGCCGAAACGTGAGAGGGGGCAAGCGCCGCCAGGCGCGCGCAGCAATCTGGGCCCGGCTTTGCGGGCCCAGATTGCGAAGTCCAGAAAGCCCTGCCCTGCCTACGCAGACCTCTCCAGCTCTCTCGCGAGCGCGGCGGCGGCGGTGGCGTCCGTGAACTCGATCGCCATGCCGAGGCTGCCGCCGTTCGGGGTGCCGTCGGGGGCGTTGCTCCAGGCGACGCGGCCCTCGATCTCGTGGAGGGTGTCGCTGCCGGCGAGGCGGAAGCGCACCTTGAGGGGCGTGCCGGGCTCGAGGGGGGCGTCGGTCTCGACGAACACGCCGCCGGGGCCGAGGGTGGTGGCGTACTCGAAGCGCACCCCGTCGTGGCAGTGGAAGTCGACCAGCACGCGCACCGTGCGCCGCTTGAAGCGACGCCGGGCGCGGGAGTTGGCGGCCGCGGCCATCAGGCGTTCCTCCCGGAGGAATCGGAGACGGACTCGATCCAGTCGAGGACCAGGCGTCGCAGCAGGGCGCGGGCCTCGGGGCAGGCCGCGACCAGCGCGCTCACGTCGTCCTCGGGGCCGGGGGAGGGCACCTCGTCGCCCTCGTGCTCGGCCACGAGCCAGGCGCACAGCGCGGTGCGCAGGGGGGCGCCCGTGGACGCCAGGGCCGCGACGCCGGCCAGTCCGCGCAGCTCCTCGCGCCAGCGCGGGAAGTCGATGCGCGCGATCTCGTCGCTGCCGCGTCCGTCGAGCAGCCGGCGCAGCCTCTTGCGGGAGCGCCGTCCCAGCACGCGGGTGAGGTCGTTCACCAGGCGCCCGTCGCCGCGCACGCCCTCGGCCTCGACGGCGAGGTCGGCCAGCAGGCCCACCACCTCGGCCAGCTGCCCGGTCGGCAGCGGCACCACGGCGGGCGCGGCGAGCCGCCCCTCCTCGGTCACCACGGCGTTGCGGAAGGTCGCGAGGGGATCGCCGGCGCCCGCGCCCTCGCTGGCGCCCGGCTCCCCGGTGCCGAGCGCCTCGCCGAGCTCCCGGGCGCTCTCCTGCACCAGGCGGCGCGCCGCCTCCCAGATCGGGTCGGCGAAGCGCGGCGCGCCCAGGCCCGAGAGCGTGACCGTCTCGGGGTCGCCCTCGCGCTCCTCGGAGGACGCGATGCCCAGGGCGGTGAGGATGCGGCGGCCCCGGGTGACGGCCTCGGAGTTCCCGCGCGCCTGGGCGATGCGGAGCACCGCGCGCAGCGAGGGCTGGCGCAGCGGGTCCGCGTCGAGCAGGTCGAGCTGGTGGCGCAGCGCCTCCTCGGCGTGCTCGGGCCGGTGGGCCATGAGGTCGGCCAGGGCCTCGCGCAGGCCGGGCAGCTCGGGGTCGGCGGCGACCGCGCGCCGGTAGACCTCGATGGCGCCCTCGACGCTCTCGAGGGGGCCCGCCAGCAGGCGGCCGAGCTGGTGCAGCACCGCGGCCAGGCCCGCCGAGTCCGTGCCCCGGTGCGCGTTCACGAACTCGCGCAGCGCGTCCGCGGCCTCGCGCCACTCGCCGAGGCCGCGCAGCAGCCGTGCGCCGGCGAGGGCGGCCTCGCTCGCCGTGGGGTCGAGGCGCGCGGCCGCCAGGTAGGCCTCGGCGGCCGCGGCGCGCTCGCCCGCCTGCTCGAGGGCCTCGCCGCGCACCCGGCACAGGCCGGCCCGCGCCTCGGCGGAGTCCGGCAGCGCGTCGAGGGCACGGGTCGCGACGTCGAGGGCCTCGTCGCTGCGGCCCGCCTCGGCGAGGGTCCGGGCGAGCAGCGCCCAGGCGCGCTCGTGGGTCGCGTCGATCTCCGTCGCCTGGCGCAGCAGCGCCTCGGCCTCGGTCTCCCGCCCGCCCGCCAGCTCGTGGGCGGCGGCGCGGACCAGGCGTCCGGCGCGCTCGGGGGGCTCGCCCGCTCCGTCGGCCCAGGCGCGCAGCGCCGACACCGCGTCGGGGATCCGGTCCGCCCCCTCGAGCAGGGCGATCCGCCCCTCCTGGGCCAGCGCCAGGCAGGCGTCCTTCTCGATGGCCTCCTCGAAGGTCGCGAGGGCGGCGTCGGCGTCGCCGTCGGCGTCCAGGCAGACGGCGAGCTGGGCCAGGTGCAGGGCGCGTTCCGGGTCCTCGGTCTCGAGACCGAGGAGCTCCTCGAGGGCGCCGCGGGCCGCGCCGTGCTCGCCGCGCTCGAACAGGATCTCGGCGTGGCCCGCCACGGCCTCGGGGCAGCCGGGCTCGACCGCGCGGGCGGCGGCGTAGAGCGGCTCCGCGGCGCGGGGCTGCTCGAGGGCGCGCGCGGCGCGGGCTCCGGCCAGTGCGGCGTCGAGGGTGCGCTCGGGCTCGTCCCCGGGAGCGCCCAGCTCGAGCATGCGCTCGGCCGCCACCAGCGCGCGTCCGGGCCGCCCCAGGGCCTCGGCCACCCGGGCCAGGTCGGCATGGGCGGCGGTGCGCGAGGGATCGTCGGTCACCGCGCGCTCGAGCAGCTCGAGGGCGCGCTCGGCGTCCTCGCCCTCCACCAGGCGCGCGGCGCGGTGCCGGCGCTCCGCCGCGGCGTCGCCCGCCCGGCAGTCGGCGGCGCGCTCGAGCGCCTCCCCGCAGCCGACCAGGTCGCCCGTGGCCTCGCGCAGCCGCACCAGCTCGTCCCACGCCTCGGCGTGCTTCGCCTCGATCTCGACGGCGCGCTCGACGCGCTCGCGCGCGGGCTGCATGCGTCCCAGGTCCTCGAGAACGCGCGCCAGCTCGAGGTGGTCCTCGGCGGTGGCCGGCGAGCCCTCGGCGTCGCACCACGGAGCGAACACCGCGGCGAAGCGCTCGCGCTCGTCGAGCCGGCGGTACAGGTCCGCCCACTCGGCCCGCCGGGCGAGCGAGAGCGCACCGAGCTCGGCCGCGGCGTCGAAGGCACGGGCCGAGCGTTCGAGGTCCTCGAGCCGGTCGCGGGTCAGCTCGGCGACGCGCAGCCAGATCTCCTGGCGTCGCTCGGGCTCCGCGTCGCCCAGCACCTCGACCTCGCTCTCGAAGAAGTCGAGTGCGCCGCGCCAGTCCTCCACGGCCTCGCACAGGGCCTGGAGCGAGCGCAGGGAGACGAGGTCGCCGGGGTCGGCCTCGAGGGCCGCCGCGAAGGCGCGGCTCGCCCGCGTCGTCGAGTCGAGGCGGCGCCAGGCGATCTCGCCGAGCCGCCGCCACAGCGCCGCCCGCGCGGCAGGGGGCCGCTCGAGGGGAAGCTCGATCTCGGCCTCGAGGATGCGCGCCACCTCGGCCCAGTCGCCGATGCGCTCGGCCACGGTGCGCAGCCCCTGCATGGCCTCGGGGCAGCCGCCGTCGAGCTCCAGCACCTGGCGGTAGGCGGCGGCGGCGCCGCCGGGCCGGTGCAGGCGCTCGGCGCGCAGGCGCGCCAGCTCGAGCCAGCGCGCGGCGTCCTCGGGCTCGCGGACGAGGTGCTGCTCGAGGCGGCGCGCCAGCTCCACGTGCTCGCCCGCGGCCCGCAGCCCATCGAGGAGCGCGGCCTCGGCCTCGTCGTAGGAGCGGCCGAGCCCCTCCTCGCCGGCGTCGTCGAGCAGCGCGCGCCAGTGGGCGAGGGCCGGGCCCGGCCGGGCGAGGGCGCCGCCGTAGGCGCGGGCCAGCTCGCGGTGCAGCTCCCAGCGACGCTCGGCGAACACCGGCTGGCTCGGGTCGAGGCTCGCCAGCTCGGCCTCGGCGGCGCGGCCCCACAGGTCCGCACGTCCGCCGCGCTGGAAGGCGTCGCCGAGGGAGCGCAGCAGCTCGATGCGCTCGGCGGGGCTCGCCGCGCCGTCGCCGAGGGCGGACCACAGCGAGCGGGCCGCGCGCGCGGGGTCGCCGAGGGTCCCGGCCTGGAGGGCGGCGAGGTCCTGGTAGAGGGCGCGTCGCTCGCGGTCCCGAGCGCCGCCGAGCCGCGCCTGGATGGTGCGCGCGAGCTCCTCGGGCCGGTCCGCCCGGGCGTAGAGCCGGGTCAGTCGCTCGAGCACGCCGGGGGCGTTGGGGTCGGCCTCGCGGGCGGCCTCCAGGGCCTCGGCCGCCATCCCGGGCAGGGCGAGCGCGCCCTCGTAGAGGGCGGCGCGCTCGAGGTGCAGGTCGCGGATGCCGTCGGCCTCGGGCTCGAGGGCGAGCTGGGCCTCGAGGGTGCGGACCAGCTCGGCGGGCCGCTCGCTGCGGCGGTGGACGTCGGCGATGCGCGCGAGGGTCTCGGGGTCGTCGGGCCGCGCCGCCCGCAGGCGCTCGAGCCAGTCGAGGGAGGCGTCGGGGCCGAGGTGCTCGCTGGCGAGCCGGGCCGCCTCGTCGTAGACCGTCACCCGCGCCTCGGGGGCGAGCTGGCGCGCCTCCTGGGCGAGGCATTCGATCACCCCCTCCCAGTCCCCCAGGCCCTCGAGCACCGTGCGCAGCTGGCGCCGCACGCGAGGCTGGCCCGGGTCGAGCTCCAGGGACTCGCGCAGCGGGGCGGCGGCCTCCGCGGCGCGCCCCAGCGGGCCGGCCAGCAGGGCGCCGCGCTGGGCGAGGCGTGCGGCGCGGCCGTGGCCCGTGCGCTCGCGGGAGAGCAGTCCGTCGAGGAGCTCGAGCCGCTCGTCGTGGCGACCGAGCTGCTCGGCGAGGGCGAGGGCGCGCTCGGCGGCGCCGGAGTTGGCCGGCTCGAGCTCGAGCACGCGCCGCAGGTGGGCGAGGGCGTCGCCGGGTCGCGAGAGCGCCTGGACCATCAGCTCCGCCAGCTCGAGCCGGAGCGGGACCTCGTCGGCACCCGCCACCCGGGAGAGCTCGTCCTCGAGCAGCCGGGCCAAGGCGTCGCTCTCGCCGAGCCGGCGGTAGAGCTCGCGCAGCGCGGCGCGTGCCTCGCGGGTGTCCGGGCGGTCGCCGAGCGTCTGGCGGTAGGCCTCGGCGGCCGGAGCCAGCTCACCGGCCTCGCGTAGCGCGTCGGCGAGGCGCAGCGACCAGCCGGCGCGCTCGCCCGCGTCGCTGCACGTGGCGACGGCCTTGCGACACAGCGCGACGTAGTCCTCCTGGCGTCCGCTGCGCTGGTAGAGGTCCGCCAGGGGCTCGGCGGTCACGGGCAGCGACGCCTCCCGGGCCGCCGCGGGCTCGAGCACCGCGATGGCGCCCTCGGGATCGTCGAGGGGGCCGGCGAGCAGCGCGCCGAGGCGCAGGCGCAGCGCCGTCTCGGCCTCGCCCGCGCCGCCGGGCGCCTCGGCGAGGCGCTCGAGGCGGCGCTGGAGCAGCAGGGCGAGGGCCTCGCTGCGTCCGTCGTCCTCGTAGCGCCGCACCAGGAACTCGGCCGCCACGCCGTCGTCGGGGTCGAGGTCGTGGAGCCGCGCGAAGTGGCGCTCGGCTCCCGACGGGTCGTCCAGGTGGTCGCGGCACAGGGCCGCCGCCGCCGCGTGGAGGTCGCGCTCGCGGGTGGCGTCGGGCCGCGTGTCGAGCTCGGCCTCGATGGCGCGCAGCTGGTCGTCCCGGCGCTGCTCCTCGGCGTAGAGCCGCGCCAGGGAGTGCCAGAGCTCGGCCCGCTCGGGCTCGCGCCGCGCCGCGGCCTCGAGGTGGTGGATCGCGCCCTCGCGGTCGCCCAGCCGGTCGCGGCAGATCGCCGCCAGCCGCTCGTGGGCCGCGATGGGATCGGGCTCGTCGTCGAGGCGGGCCTGGAGGCGCTCGCGCAGGGCACGCCAGTCGCCGCTGCGCTCGAGCAGGGCGTCGAGTCGCTCGTCGGCCTCGGTGGCGTGCTCGCCGCTGCCCGCGGCGAGCTCGGCGTAGACCGCGCGTGCGTCGGCCTCGTGCTCCGGGGACGCCTCGAGCAGGGCGGCGCGCTCGAAGCGCAGGCGTGCGGCCTCGTCGGCGTCTCCGGCCTCGTCGATGCGCAGGGCGAGCAGGCCCGCCAGGGCCTCGACGTCGTTCGACTCGCGCAGCGCGCGCTCGAGGTCGTGGCGCAGCGCGAGGTCGCCCTGGTTCGCGTCCACCAGCGAGGCCAGCAGCGTGGCCGCCTCCGAGGCGCGGCCCAGCCGGTCGAGCAGCAGGGCGGCGCGGCGGCGATCGATGGCCTCCGCGTCCTCGCGGGAGGCTCCTCGTCGCCGCGCGGCGAGGCGCTCCTCCAGCTCCTCGTAGCGCTCCCCTTCGTCGAGCAGGCGCTCGAGGAGCGCGCTGTCCTCGGGGCTCGCGAGCTCGGCGTCGGCCAGCTCGCCCAGCAGCCGCAGGGCCCCGGGCGCGTCGTCCAGGCGCTCGAGGAGCAGGCCGGCGAGGCGCGAGAGCGCCGGGCCGCGCTCGATCTCGGCCAGGCCCTCGACCCGCTGGCGCTCCACCTCGACCAGCTCCGCCCAGCGCCCCTCCGTCTCGTAGAGCGCCGCGAGCCCGGCCAGGGCCTCGGCGTTCTCGGGGTCGCCGTCGAGGGCGCGCCGGTAGGCGTCGATGGCGCGGTCGGTCTCGCCGAGGGTGCGGCGCAGGCCGGCGATGCGGCGCCGGTTGCCCGCCTGGGCGCGGCCGTCGAGGAGCCCGTCGAGGCGCTCCAGGATCTCGACCTGCTCGTCGGTGTGGCCGAGCCGCTCGTGGAGCCGGGCCAGGTGCTCGAGGGCCTTGCGGTTCTCGGGGTCGGCGCCCACCAGGCGGTCGAGCCAGAGCAGCGCCTCCTCGCGCTCGGCGCGCTCCTCGCGCATGCGCACCAGCTCCCAGACCAGGAACTCCAGGCGCCCGCGCTCGGTGGTGACCGACGCCTCGCGCTCGTAGGCCTCGAGGATCGAGTCCTCGTCGCCGGTCAGCATGGCGATGCGCTCGAGGCCGAGGCGTGCCCGCTCGCACTCGGGCTCCAGCGCCCGGGCGCTCTCGAAGGCCTCCCGCGCGGCCTCGGGCTCGGAGAACTGGTCGAGGATCAGCTCGGCGAAGCCGCAGTGCAGCTCGACGGCGCGGGCGCCGCTCGCGCGCGCGCGGGCGCCGTCGAGGTGGCGGCGCAGCTTGGTCCAGTCCTCGGCCTTGCGGTACAGGCGCTCGAGGGCGCGGCACGGCTCCTCGGCGGCGGGATCGATCCCCGCCGCTCGCTCGTAGCTCTGGATCGCGGCCTCGACGTCGCCGGCGCGCTCCTCCTGGGCCGCGCCCAGCTGCGCCAGGGCGGCGGAGTGCGCGCGCGGATCGGACTGGGCGAGGGCCACCTGGCGCTCCAGGGTCTCGATCAGCTCGCCGTCCCGGCCCAGGCGCTCGAGCACGTCGGCCAGCTCCGAGGCCAGCTCGCGCCGCTCCGGGAAGCGCTCGAGCAGGCGCTGCAGGGGCGCCACCGCGCCCTGGAGATCGCCGCGCTCCTTGGCGAGCCGCGCGCACTCGCGCAGCGCGTCGGGCGGGCTGCTCTCGCCGGCCAGCTCGCAGCCGCGGGCCAGGTGCTCGGCGAGCGCCTCCTGGTTGCCGGCGAGCCGCTCGGTGTCGGCCAGCAGGAACTGGGTGACGGGATCCTCGGGGAACAGGTCGACGGCGCGGCGCAGCCACAGGCGGGCGCCCTGGGGATTGCGCAGGCGCTCGAGCCACAGCCGGCCGGACTCGTGGGCCAGGGCGAGGCGCCGCATGGCGCCGGCGGCGAGGTTGAAGCGTCGCTCCTGGAGCTCCGCCACCATCTCCCACTGCTCGCGGGCCATGGCGGACTCGACCAGCGCCTCGAGGGCCTCCTCGCTGCGCGGGTCGTCGGTGAGGGCGCGGCGGTAGAGCTCCTCGGCGCGCGTCGCGTCGCTCTTGCGCACCAGCCGCGCCAGGGCCACGAGGGCCGGGGCGCGGTCGGGGCCGCCGAGGCGCTCCACGGCGCGCTCGAGGCACTCCCGCGCGCCGTCGTCCTCGTCGAGCTCCTCGAGCACCGCGGCCAGGCCCAGCAGCGCGCCCACGTGCTCGGGGTCGGACTCGAGGGCGGCCTCGAAGTGACCCCGCGCCTGGCCGGCGTCGCCCAGGTTGCGGTGCCAGATGTCTCCCATCTCCGCGCAGAAGACGGCGCGCTCCCAGGTCGTCATCTCCAGCGCCTTCTCGAGGTCGGCGACCTGGAGGGCGAGCTCCCACTGCTCGCGCGCGACGTAGATGCGGCGCAGCTGGATCAGGGGAGGGCGGTAGTCGGGCTGGGAGCGCGCGAGGTCCTGGTAGCACTCGATGGCGCGGTCGGTCTCGAGGCAGCGCTCCTCGAGCACCTGGCCCAGGCGCAGCAGCAGGGTGGCGTTGCGCTGGGCGTCCTCGGCGACCTCCGGCGCCTCGAGCCGGCGCTCGTAGAGGAGCACCAGCTCGTGCCACTCCCCGCGCTGGAAGTAGTACTCCTCCAGGGCCTGGAAGGCGCTCGTGTCCCCGGGGTCCGCCTCGAAGCGCTCGGCGAGGGCGCTGGCGTCCGAATCGTCGATCAAGCGAGCTTCCCCCGGGGGGCCGGGAGTTTCGGGACGCTGCTCTCATCGGTTTTCCGGGGCCTTGGCTTGACCCCGATCCGGTTGCGGCGGCTCCATCGTTTGATTAGCGTTTTCGAGCGCTTACGAGCGCGGGCGCGGTCCCGGGAGGCCGCCGCGCGCCACCCCCCGCCCGAGCCCGCCTTCCCTGACCCGGAAGGACGCGACCCCGAAGGACCCGATCCAGAAGGTGCCCATGTCGTCCGGACCCGAAAGCCCGCGCCGCGACCGGCTGCGCGATCCCTTCGAGTCCCCGGAGCTGCCCCTCGCCGAGCAGCGCCGGCGCCGCCGCGAGATCGGTCTCGCCGCCGGGGTGATCGCGGCCATCGTGGGCGTGGTGCTCTTCGAGCGCCGCATGTCCGGCGTGACCCAGACGCTGCCCTCCGGCGACAGCGTGCTGTTCCTGTTCCTGAACGCGCTGAACGTCATCCTCATCGTCCTGCTCGTCTACCTGATCTCGCGCAACCTGGTGAAGCTCGTGTTCGAGCGCCGGCGCGGGATCCTCGGCTCGCACCTCAACCTGAAGTTCGTGCTGGCGCTCTTCCTCGTCGCCGCGGCACCGACGGGGCTGGTGCTGTTCGTGTCCTACTCGTTCATCTCCGCCTCCATCGAGACCTGGTTCAGCCTGCAGGTGGACCGCGCCCTCACCCGCAGCCACGAGGTCGCCGATGCCTACTACGACGCCTGGGCGAAGAACGCGCTCCACTACGGCGAGCGCATCGCCGAGCAGGTGCGCGAGCAGCGGCTGCTGCGCGAGGACCAGAAGGACGCCCTGGGCGAGTTCATCCAGGTGAAGCAGCGCGAGTACAACCTGGGCGTGGTCCAGGTGTTCCCCTACGCGGAGGCCGAGCCCCTCGTCACCTTCGTGAACCCCGAGATCCCGGCGGCGGCCTTCGTGAAGCGCGACAGCGCCATCGTGACCTCGGCCCTGGGCGGCGAGGTGGCCTCGGTGATGGAGGCCACGGGCACCGAGATCGGCGACGTGATCCGCGGCGCCGTGCCCATCTACACCTCGGACCCGACGCGGCCCCGGGAGGTGGTGGGGGCGGTGGTGGTGAACCACCTGGTGCCCCACGCCCTGGCCTACAAGGTCGAGGAGATCCGGGCAGCGGTGGACCAGTACCGCGCCGTGCAGCCCCACGCGGGCTCCATCGAGTGGAGCTACCAGCTCGAGCTGCTGCTCTTCTCCCTGGTGATCCTGCTGTTCGCGCTGTGGTGGGGCTTCCGCATGGCCAAGGGCGTCACCACGCCCATCCGGGCCCTGGCCGAGGGCACCACCGAGGTGGCGCGGGGCAACCTCGACGTCGTGGTGGAGACGGCGTCGGACGACGAGGTGGGCCTGCTGGTCCACTCCTTCAACCAGATGACCCACGACCTGCGCGAGGCCTACCGCGGCCTCGAGCTCGGCAACGCCGAGCTCGAGCAGCGGCGGCGCTACATGGAGATCGTGCTGCGCAACGTCGGCGCGGGCGTGGTCTCCATGGACGCCGAGTCGCGCATCAGCACCATCAACCCCTCGGCCCAGCGGCTGCTCGGGGTGCCCCCCGGCGCCGGCGTGGTGGGGCACAAGCTCGAGGAGGTGCTGACCCAGACCGAGCTCCTCGACGTGGTGGCGGAGCTCGGCCGCCAGACCCGTGCCGGAGTGCGCGAGAGCGTGCGCCGCCAGGTGCAGGTGCCGAGCGGCGAGGAGGTCCATACCCTGCTCGTCACCCTGACCCTGCTCCAGGACGACGACGGCCGGCCCCTGGGCAGCGTGCTCGTCTTCGACGACTACACCCAGGAGGTCCGGGCCCAGCGCATGGCGGCCTGGCGCGAGGTGGCCCGGCGCATCGCCCACGAGATCAAGAACCCGCTCACGCCGATCCAGCTCTGGGCGCAGCGACTGCGCAAGAAGGCCGCCGACGGTTCCGAGGAGCTGACCCAGCTCGTGCCCGAGGCGTCCGCCTCGATCGAGCGCGAGGTCGGGGCCCTGAAGCAGCTGGTCGATGAGTTCTCGCTGTTTGCACGCATGCCGGAGATCCGGCCGCGGCTCGTCGATCTCGCGAGCGTGGTCGATTCGGTGCTGGCGCTGTACAAGGGACTGCCCGATATCCGCTGGCGCATCGAGATCGAGCCCGATCTGCCGCCGGCGCGGCTCGACCCGGACCAGATCCGCCGCGTGCTGATCAACCTGGTCGAGAACGCCGTGGCGGCGACGGAGGGCCGCGGCGAGATCCAGATCGAGGCGCACAGCATCGAGGGCGGGGAGTGGCTGTGCATCGAGATCGCGGACGACGGGCCGGGCATCGACCCCGCCGACCGCGACACGATGTTCAGCCCGTACTTCTCGACGAAGAAGCGCGGGACGGGTCTGGGCCTGGCCATCGTGCACAAGGTGATCACCGACCACCACGGATCGATCCGCGTCGAGCCGAACCGGCCGTCCGGCGCGCGATTCGTGATCGAGCTGCCCGCACTCGAGCCCGGCGGCCGCGCCGCTGACGGGTCGGGCGGGGGATTCTGAGGAGAGCTGTCGCATGGCAGAGGAGAAGATCCTGGTCGTGGACGACGAGCCGGGAGTGCGCTCCGCGCTGGAGGCGATCCTGCGCGACGAGGGCTTTGTCGTCACCACGGTGGAATCCGGCGAGGACGGTCTGGCCGAGCT
>JANQFK010000030.1 GCA_028277885.1 Myxococcota bacterium | reverse complement strand
GCCAGGGCGTCGCCGACCTCGAAGCGCGCCTGCGCGAGGCCGCGCTCCTCGCAGCGCGCCCGGGCCATGGCCACCATGGCGTCGCTGCGGTCCACGCCGATCACCTCGCCCTCGGCCCCGACGCACTCGGCGAGGTCGGCGGCGAGCAGGCCCGGACCGGAGCCCACGTCGAGGACGCTCTGGCCGGGGCGCAGCTCCATGCGCTGGATGACGCGGCTGCGCTGGGCCACCACGTCCGGCGTCTGGTACATCCGCTCGAGGGCGCGGGCGACCTGCTGATCGAAGTCGACGCCCCCCACGGCCGCCCTCTAGTCCTCGAGGATCTCGACCCCGTGCCAGAAGGCGACGTGGTCCTTGATCTCCGCGGCGGCGGGCTTCGGCGCGGGGTAGTACCACGCCGCGTCGGCGTTGCGTTCGCCGCCCACCACCACGTGGCGGTAGCAGGCCTCGCCCTTCCACCCGCAGTGGGTGCGGGTGTCGCTCTCCTCGAAGAACTGGGGGCTCAGGCTTTCCGGGGGAAAGTAGTGGTTGCCCTCGACCACGCGGGTGGCGTTGCTCTCGGCGAGGACGGCGTGCTTCCAGACGGCTCTCATGGTCTTGGCCTCCTGGGACGCAAGCTAGCTATGTATTAGCGGTGGCACGCGGAATCCGCACGGCTCCGGGGATCGCGGCCGCCGCGATGCTGGTCGCCGGCGCCTGGACGCTCGACGCCAGCGGGCGCGTCGGCGATGCCCTCGATGCCATCGCCGGCCTGGGTCCCTGGGGGCCCGTGCTGTTCGTGGCAGTGTACGTGGCAGGGGTCGTCCTGTTCGTGCCCTCGGTGGTCCTCACCCTGGCCGCGGGGGCCCTGTTCGGCTTCGCACTGGGGCTGCCCCTCACCCTGGTGGGCGCCACCCTCGGCGCGGTGGCGGCGCTCGGCATCGGGCGGTACCTGGCGCGGGAGCGGGTGGCCCGCGCCCTGGCCGGCAACGCCACCTTCCTCGCGTTGAACCGCGCCGTGGGCGAGGGCGGCTGGCGCATCGTCGCCCTGGCGCGGCTCACGCCGGTCTTCCCCTTCGCGATCGGAAACTACGGGTTCGGGCTCTCGACGATCTCCGCCCGGGCCTACGGTCTGGCCTCGCTGCTCGGGACGATCCCGTCGAACGCCGTGTACGTGTACGCCGGCTCCCTGAGCGGATCCCTGGCGGCCGCCACCGCCGACGGCCGCGAGCGCACCCCGGCCGAGTGGGCGCTGCTGCTCGGCGGCCTGCTCGCCACGGCGGCCCTCACGGTCTACCTGCGCCGGGTCGCGGCCCGGGAGCTGGCGAAGCAGCGGGTGCCGAGCGCCTGAGTCGGGTCGTCCCCTACCCCGCCTCGGGCTCCGGCTCGAGCTTCTCGAACAGCGCCTCGAGGGCGTCCTGGCCCAGGGTCTCCTCGTCGAGCAGGCGCCGCGCGCCTCCCCCCAGGATCGCGCGGTTGCGCTCGAGCACCGCGAGGGCGCGGTCGAAGGCCCGGTCCACCAGCTCGCGCACCGCGCAGTCGATCTCCCGGGCCGTCTCCTCGCTGTACTCCCGCGCTCCGCGGGGCACCGTCATGCCGAGGTAGGGGGCGGTCTCGTTCACCCAGGTCGCGTTGCCGAGCTCGGGCACCATCGCGTAGCGCACCACCATGTCGTGGGCGATCTCGGTGGCCCGGGCGAGGTCGTCGGCGGCCCCGGTGGAGAGGTGGTCGTAGACGAGCCGCTCGGCGGCGCGGCCGCCGAGCAGCACCGCGAGCTTGTTCTCGAGCTCGGCGCGGGTCATCAGGAAGCGGTCCTCGGTGGGCCGCTGGAGCGTGTAGCCCAGCGCTCCCACCCCGCGCGGGATGATCGAGACCTTGTGCACCGGGTCGCAGCCCGGCAGCACGCTCGCCAGGATGGCGTGGCCCATCTCGTGGTGCGCCACCACCTCGCGCTCCCGGGGGATCAGCAGGCGGTTGCGCTTCTCGAGACCCGCCACGATGCGCTCCACGGCCTGGGTGAAGTCCGTCGCGTGCACCGCGTCGGCGCGGCGCCGGGTGGCCACCAGGGCGGCCTCGTTCACCAGGTTGGCGAGGTCGGCCCCGGTGAAGCCCGGGGTCAGCGCCGCGACGGCGTCGGGGTCGACGTCCGGCGCGACGTCCACCTTGCGCAGGTGCACGCGCAGGATCGCGGCCCGGCCGAGCTTGTCCGGCCGGTCGACGAGCACCTGGCGGTCGAAGCGCCCGGCGCGCAGCAGCGCCGGGTCGAGGATCTCGGGGCGGTTGCTGGCGGCCAGGATCACGATGCCGCTCGAGGGATCGAAGCCGTCGAGCTCCACCAGGAGCTGGTTCAGGGTCTGCTCCTTCTCGTCGTGGCCACCGAAGCCCGCCGGCCCCGCACCCCGCGCGCGCCCCAGGGCGTCGAGCTCGTCGATGAAGATGATGCAGGGGGCCTGGCCCCGGGCCTGCTCGAACAGGTCGCGCACCCGCGCCGCCCCCACGCCCACGAACATCTCCACGAACTCCGAGCCGGTGACCGAGAAGAAGGGCACCCCGGCCTGGCCCGCCACGGCCCGGGCCAGCAGCGTCTTGCCCGTGCCCGGCGGGCCGATCAGCAGCACGCCCTTGGGCATGCGCGCGCCGAGCCGCCCGTAGGAGCGGGGGTCCTTCAGGAAGGCCACGATCTCCTCGAGCTCGGCCTTGGCCTCGTCCACGCCGGCGACGTCCGCGAAGGTGACGCCCACGGACTTCTCGACGTAGACCTTGGCCTTGCTCTTGCCGATGGCCATGAACCCGCCGCCGGGCCCGCCGCCGGCGCTCATCATGCGCCGCAGCAGGAACATCCAGATCGCCACGAAGAAGAGCACCGGCAGCACCCAGGAGAGCAGCGTGGGCAGGAAGTCGCTCTCGATGCGCCCCGCGTACTCGACGTCGTACTTCTCGAGGTCGGCGGCGAGGTCCGGCTCGACCCGGGTGGTGACGAAGCGCGCCTTGCCGTCGCGCTCCTCCCGGAACTCGCCGCGGATCTCGTCGGAGCCGACCAGCACCTCGGCGATCTGCCCCTCGCGGAGCAGCTGCTGGAACTCGCTGTAGGGGATCGGCGCCACGGCCTGGGACTGCACCCAGAGGTCCCGCAGCAGGAACACGCCGAGGAGCGCCAGCGCCAGGTAGGCGACGTGGAAGGGGATGAGACGCGATCCCCCCGACGGACCGTCCGGGGGCTTCGGGCGGGGTTCGGCCACGGCCTAGGCGAGCCGCCCCACGCCTACAGGTGCTCGGCCCAGAAGGCGCGCTCGGCGTCGTCGGGAGCGAGGGCGAGGGACGGCTCGAGGGCCAGCAGCTGGGTGCCCCGGCGCGCGGTGTCGTAGGCGGGCCAGGCCTCGGGCAGGCCCGCATGGCTCGGGTCGCCGGCCCGGGCGAAGGCCAGCCAGGCGTCCATGGTGCGGCCGGCCAGCCCGTCCACCTCGGGGCCGGCACCCACGAACTTGTCCACCCAGGGCTTGGCGTGGTTGCCGAACACGAAGGGCAGCTCGATGGCGTGGCACGCCCCGAGCTTGCCGTCGAAGGCCGGGGAGCCGAAGTCGAAGCGGTACATGAAGACCTCGGACTGGTGGGCGCTCTGGGCCTCGGCCAGCCGGATGGCCGGCAGCCGGAAGATGCGGTCGGTCTCGATGGCGAAGAAGAGCGCGACCGGGTCCGTGGGCGCGCCGCGCTCCGCCCGCGCGCCGCGGTAGGTGCGCAGCAGCGCCGCGGCATCCGCGCCGGGGATGCGCGTGGCGAGCTTCGCCTCGAGGCCCGCCTCGTCGAGGCGCTGGACGTCGGGGTCGAGCATCCCGAAGAGCTTCCACTCCTCGAGGGTGGTGCCCGTCATCAGCGAGACGTCGGCGGCGGCGCCGTCGCGCAGCGCCTCGAGGGGCGGCCGCGGCAGGGACTCGCCGTCCACCACGGGCTGGAAGGGCAGCAGCCCCGGACGCCGGCGGCCCCCGCCGAGCGCCGTCTGGAAGGTGATCTGGGAGCGGGCGAGCAGCTTCTCGGGCGGGAGCTCGCGCACCTTGCGGGCGGCGTCGGGCCCCTCGATGCCGAGCCCCGCCAGGAACTCGGCGGCCTCGGCGGTGGCGGTCTCGCGGTCGTGGTAGTTGTGGGTGGCCCCACTCTGGGCCACGGCTCGCCGGAACAGGCCCCGGGCCGACGGCATGCCGAGCAGCGTTCCCACGCTCATCCCGCCCGCGGACTCGCCGAAGATCGTCACGTTCTCCGGGTCGCCACCGAAGGCGGCGATGTTCTCGCGCACCCAGCGCAGCGCCGCGACCTGGTCCTGGATGCCCTCGTTCCCCACGGCACCGGGCAGCCCGGGCAGCAGGTCCTGGAGGAACAGGAACCCGAGCGGTCCCAGGCGGTAGTTGATCGTCACCACCACCGCGTCGCCGCGCCGCGCCAGGGCGGCGCCGTCGTAGATCGCCTGGGAGCCGGCGCCGAGGATGAAGGCGCCGCCGTGGATCCAGACCAGCACCGGGCGGCGGGCGGCGTCGGCGGCCGGGGTCCAGACGTTCAGGTAGAGGCAGTCCTCGCTCTGGGCGCCGAGCTCCATCCCGGGCAGCGGCAGGATCATGGGGTTCTGGTGGGCGACGGGGCCAAAATCCCCCGCCTCCCGGACGCCGGCCCAGGGCTTGGGCGGCTGGGGAGACTGGAAGCGCAGCTCGCCCACCGGCGGCGCCGCGTAGGGGATCCCCCGAAAGCAATGAACGCCGTTCAGGTCCCCGCCGGCGCTCTCGATCCGGCCCGAGGTCGTCTCCACGATGGCTGCCACGTCCGCACTCCCCTTCCAGAAACTCTGGAGAATAACCCGCCTCGCCCTAAAGCCGGTCATGGAATTCGCCGATTCCCGGACCGGCAGCCCGGGCGCAGGGAGCGGGGTCAGGCCCGCGCCTCGCCGCGCGAACCGGGCGGGAAGCGAGGGAGACCATGGGCGAAGGCGATGCTGCGAGCGGCGAGCTCGAGCGGCTGCGCGAGCGCAACCGGTCCCTGGAGCTCGTCTACGCGTCGATCCGCGACCTCACCTCCACCCTCTCGGTCCGCGAGGTCCTCGACCGGCTGCTGGCCCGGGTGCTGGCGCACCTCGACTCGGAGATCGGGTCGATCCTGCTGCGGCACCCCGACGGCCGGCTGCGCATCGTGGTGGCGCGGGGCCTGCCCGCCGAGATCCTCGACACCACCGCGATCCTCCCCGGCGACGGCATCTCGGGGATGGTGGCCGAGAGCGGCGAGCCCCTGCTGGTGGAGGACGTGGAGACCGACCCGCGCTTCCAGCGCCGCAACCACGAGCGCTACTACACCCACTCCTGCCTGAGCGCGCCACTGATCCACGTGGGCGAGACCCGCGGCGTGATCAACGTGAACAACAAGCGCAGCCGCGAGCCCTACCGCCGGTCGGAGCTCCAGCTGCTCGAGGCCATCGCGGGCACCGCCTCGGTCGCCCTCGCCAACGCGCACCAGTACGAGGAGGTCCTGGACCGCGCCCAGCGCGACGCCCTCACGGGCCTCGCCAACCACGGGCACTTCTGGAGCAGCCTCGAGCTCGAGTTCCAGCGCGCCGAGCGCCACGGCCGCCCGCTCAGCCTGGTGATGGTCGACGTCGACCACTTCAAGGCGTACAACGACCGCCTGGGACACCCGGCGGGCGACGACGCGCTGTGCACCGTGGCGCGCATCCTCGAGACCGGATCCCGCGCCCACGACCTCGTGGCGCGCTACGGCGGCGAGGAGTTCGCCGTCGTGCTGCCCGAGACCGACGCCACCGGCGCCCACTGCTACGCCGAGAAGATGCGGCGCGCGGTGGAGTCCGCCTGCTTCGGGCCCGGCGGCGCCGAGAGCCTCACCATCAGCATGGGCGTGGCGAGCTCCGAGGGCGGGTTGACCAGCGCCCGGGAGCTGGTCGGGCTGGCCGACGGACGCCTCTACGAGGCCAAGGAAGGCGGCCGCAACCAGGTCTGCGCCGGCTCCGAGGTCTAGCCCGAGCGAGCCCTTCGGGCTCGCTTTGCGACGGAAGCCGACCCATCCTGGGTCGGCCCCTGGCCCGAACGGGCCCGACGGAAGCGACCCAGCTCGGGTCGGCCCCCTGGCGGGCGCACTCGACGCCCACGCCCGCCTGCCCCAGACTGTCCGCCTTCCTCGGGAGGCGGCATGGCGGCGAGAGCCTGGGCGACGAGCTTCGGGGTCGGTGGGGCCCGCGCCCTGGTGGCCCTCGCCTACGTCGTGGCGGGAGCCGTGGCGCTGGCCGCGGGCCTCGCCTGCGCGGGCGACCACCCCATCGCGGTGGCCGCCGTCGCGGACCTCGCCGCCACCGGGGTGATCTTCGCCGGCAGCTTCGCGCTCGGGAACTCGAGCCTCTACGACCCCTACTGGAGCGTCGCGCCGGCCCCCATCGCGGTCTACTGGGCGCTCGGACCGGGCGCCGAGTCCGGCGCCAGCGGCGTGCGCCAGGCCCTCGCCGTCGCGCTGGTGGTGCTCTGGGGCCTGCGCCTCACGGGCAACTGGCTGCGCGGCTGGCAGGGCTTCGGCCACGAGGACTGGCGCTACGTGGACCTGCGCGAGGGCAGCGGGCGCGCCTGGTGGGCGGTGAGCTTCTCGGGCATCCACCTGTTCCCGACGGTGGTGGTGTTCCTCGGCCTGCTGCCGCTCTACCCCGCCCTCGCGGCGGGGAGCCGCCCGCTCGGCCTCCTCGACGCCCTGGCGGTGCTGGTGGCCGGCGGCGGGATCCTGCTCGAGACCGTGGCGGACCAGCAGCTGAACGCCTTCGTGCGCTCGGGCCGGGCCCGCGGCGCCACGCTCCAGACCGGCCTGTGGGCGCGGATGCGCCACCCGAACTACCTCGGCGAGAACCTGTTCTGGTGGGGGCTCTGGCTCTTCGGCCTGGCCGCCGACCCGGCCTGGTGGTGGACCGGGATCGGCGCCGTCGCCATCACGGTCATGTTCCTCACCGCGAGCATCCCCATGATCGACGAGCGCATGCTGGCGCGGCGCCCCGACTACGCGGACTACAAGGCCCGGGTGCCGGCGCTGCTGCCGCGGCTGCGGCGCGGCTGACTCAGGCCGGCTCGTCCGCGACGCCGAGACGCTCGCGCAGCCAGCGCACCGCCGCCTCCATGGCCCGCGCGCCCTCGGCGAGCCGAGCGGCGAGCATCTGGAAGTCGTGGACCTGCCCGGCGCAGTCCTCGACCTCGACCTCCACCCCGGCCTCGCGCGCGCGCTCCGCGAAGAGCCGCACCTGGTCGGCCAGCAACTCGTCGCCGGCGAGCTGGACCAGCAGCGGCGGCAGCCCGTCGAGCTTGGCGTCCACGAGGCGCAGCCGCGGGTCCTGGAGCGCGGGGCCGCTCGCGTGGAGCGCCGTCCAGCCCGCGAGCAGCTCGGGGGTGAGGATGTCGCAGTCGGCGTTCTCCAGCATGCTGCCCCCCTCGGCGAGCGGGTCCACCCACGGAGAGATCACGAAGGCGCCGGCGGGAAGCGGCGCGCCCGCGTCGCGCAGGCCCACCAGCGTCGCGATGCAGAGCGCCCCGCCCGCCGAGTCGCCGGCCAGTGCGACGTGCTCGGGGGCGTCCGCCTGGTCGAGCACCCAGCGCGTGGCGGTGAGGCAGTCGTTCTGGGCGGCGGGAAAGGGATGCTCGGGGGAGAGCCGGTAGTCGACGCCGAGCACGTCGGCCCCGACGCCGACCGCCAGGCGCGCGATGGCCTCGGCGTGGCTCCGGGGCGAGCCCATCACGTAGGCGCCGCCGTGCAGGTAGACGAGGCTGCGCTCGGCGCCCGGCGCGGGGCGCCGCCGCGGCCGGCACCAGCGCGCCCGCACCCCCGCGGCGTCCACGTCCTCGAGCTCCACCTCGTCGAGGAAGTGCGAGCGGACCAGCCCCGACTCCTGGACGGCGCGCAGCCAGCCGAGTCCGAGCCAGCGCGAGGCCAGCATGGTGCTGCGCACCACCCGCGCGGTGGTCTCGGTGCCGATGGACCAGCCCGGCCGCTGGGGCCCGCGCAGCGCCCGGCGCAGCGGCACCGAGGCGCCGCTCGCCAGCGCGATGGCGGTGGCGGGTGCGAGGGAGAGGGCCGCTTCGAGCTTCATCTCAGTCCCCGGGCCGACGGATCAGGTGGGCCGCCGTCGCCTTGAAGGCCACGCCCACCTCGCTGCCCACCTCCAGGCCGAGCTCCCGGAAGGAAGGACGCGTCACGACGGCCACGAACGGAGTGCCGCAGTCTACCTCGACCCGTAGGGTCGCGTCCGACGGCGTGATCTTCGAGACGCGGCCCGCGAGGTGGTTGCGCGCGCTGCTCTGCGCCGCCGGGCCGGGCGGCAGCAGGGTGACCTCCTCGGGACGCACCGAGACCACCACCGGCGCGCCGACGGGACAGCTCCCCACCACCTCGACCCGGCCCGCCCGGCAGTCGACCTGGACCATGCCGTCGCCCACGGCCGCGGCGCGGCCGGGCACCAGGGTCTCGACACCGACGAAGCGTGCCACCTCCTCGCTGGCGGGCCGCACGAAGATCTCCTCGGCGGGGCCCACCTGGGCGAGGCGCCCGCCGATCAGCACCGCGATGCGCTCGCCGAGGGCCAGGGCCTCGCCCCGGTCGTGGGTGGCGAAGAGCGTCGTCACGCGAGCGCCGCGCAGGATCTCGCCGAGGTCCGCCAGCAGCTCGCGGCGGGTGGGCGCGTCGAGGGCGGCGAAGGGCTCGTCGAGCAGCAGCAGCTCGGGCTCGAGCACCAGGGCCCGGGCCAGGCTCACGCGCTGGGCCTCGCCGCCCGAGAGCGCGCCCGCCGGCCGGTCGCGCAGCGCCGCGATGCCGAGGCGCTCGAGCCAGGGCGCCACGCGCGCCTCCACCTCGCGCGCCGGGAGCCCGCGGAAGCGCAGGCCCAGGGCGACGTTGCGCGCGACGCTCATGCGGCACAGCAGCGGCTGCTGCATCACCGCAGCCATGCGCCGGCGCAGCGCGAGGAGCCGACGCCGCCGGCCCCAGGGCACGGCCTCGCCGTCGAGGCGCACCTCGCCGCGGGTCGGCGGCTGGAGCAGCCCGAGCACCCGGAGCAGGGTCGTCTTGCCCGAGCCGTTGTGCCCCATCAGCGTGAGGATCTCGCCGGGCTCGACGGCGAGACGCGAGATCTCGAGGACGCTGCGGCCCGCGAAGTCGACGCCCAGGCCGCGGGCCTCGAGCGATCCCGCCCGGGCTCCCCCCGTCATCGCACCACCCCGCGCTGCTGCACGTGGGTGAGCACCCAGGTCACGGCGAAGCTCAGACCGAGCAGGATCAGGGAGAGCGCGATGGCGACGTCGAAGTTGCCCTTGCGCGTCTCGAGCACCGTCGCCGTGGTGAGGACGCGCGTGTAGCCGAGGATGTTGCCGCCCACCATCATCACCGCACCCACCTCGGAGATCACCGCACCGAAGGCGGCGATCACCGCGGCGATGACGGGCAGGCGCGCCTCGAAGAGCAGCGTCGCCCAGAGCTGGGCCCGGGAGGCGCCCAGGCCCTCCAGCTGGTCGCGCAGCTTCGGATCGATCTGCTGGAGGGCCGCCATGGTGAGCCCCACCACCACCGGGTAGGCGATCACGAGCTGCGCGAGCACGATGGCGGCCGGCGTGTAGAGCATCTCCAGCATGCCGAGGGGACCGCTGCGCCAGAGCAGGATGCTGACGAAGAGCCCCACCACCACCGGCGGCAGCCCCATGCCGGTGTTCACCAGCGCCACCACCAGGCCGCGGCCCCGGAAGCGGTGGAAGGCGAGCGCGGTCCCGACGGGCACTCCGGCGACCAGCGCCAGCAGCGTCGCGAGCCCCGAGAGCTGGAGCGAGAGCAGCAGGATCTCCATCACGCCGGCGTCGAGGCCCGCCAGCAGGCGCAGCGCCTCGACCACTCCCCGGGCGATCAGGTCCACCGCCGCCTCCCCGCCTCAGCGGCCCTCGGCGTCCGCCCCGGCCGCGCGCGGGAAGAAGAGCGGCTGGCCGAAGCGCTCCACGCCGAAGCCCGTGACGACGGCCTGGGCCTCGTCGCCGACGAGGAAGTCCGCGAAGGCGCGGGCGCCGGCGTGGTTCACGCCGGGGAAGCGCTCCGGGCTCACCTCCAGCACCGAGTAGACGTTCAGCAGCAGGCCGTCGCCCTCGACCAGCGGCACCAGCTCGCTGCGCGCGCGCAGCGCCAGGTGGGTGCCGCGGTCCGTGAGCACGTAGCCGCCCCGGGCCGAGGCCACGAGCAGCGTCGCCGCCATGCCCTGCCCCGTCTCGACGTAGCCCTCGCCCGGCGGCTCGCGGCCCGCCTCGCGCCAGAGGCTGCGCTCGCGGTGGTGGGTGCCCGAGCGATCGCCCCGCGAGACGAAGGTCTCGCCCTCGGCGACGATGCGCAGCAGCGCGTCGGCGGCGCGCGGGGTGCCCCGGACGCCCGCCGGGTCGCCGGCGGGCCCGGCGATCACGAAGTCGTTGTGCATCACGAGCCGGCGGTTCGTGGCGGCGCCGGAGTCGAGCAGCGCCTGCTCGAGGTCCGGCGCGTGGGTGAGCAGCACGTCGGCCTCGCCGCGGCTCCCCATGGCGAGGGCCTCCCCGGTCCCGACGGCCAGGGTCTTCACGCGCAGGCCCGAGCGCTCCTCGAACAGCGGCACCAGGACGTCGAGGAGCCCCGAGTCCTGGGTGCTCGTCGTGGTGGCCAGGATCAGGTCCCGCCCCGGCTCCGAGCCCCCGCAGCCCGCCCCCACCCCGATGGCGGCGGCGACCACCCCGAGAGCCAGCCCTGCGACGATCCCGACCCGGACGCGGTGCATCTCCCCTCCTCGCTGAGCGGAAAGGGGGAGCTTACGGCAGCGGAAGGGCCGGCTGCTAGCGGCGCGGGCCCTGCGTGGGTCGGCCTCCTAGGAAGCCAGCCCCGTGAGGCGCTCCGAGACCTCCCAGAGGCGTCGCGCGTCCTCGTCGCTCTGGGCCCAGCTCTTGGGCCACTTGGGCTTCTCGTCGAAGAAGTAGCTGCCGGTGACGCCCTCCACCTCGGGCGAGGCGCACAGGTACACCGCCGTCCGGGCGCCGCGCTCGGGCGAGCGGTTGAAGGGCCGCGCCAGGGTCATGATCGCCTTCGCGATCACGCCGTTGTTCGTGGCGAAGTTGCTGCCCACGAAGCCGGGGTGCAGGCAGTTCGCCGTCACTCCGCTGCCCTCGAGCCGCCGCGCCAGCTCCCGGGTGAACAGGATGTTGGCGAGCTTCGACTTCCCGTAGACGCGCATCCCGAAGTAGCCCTTCTCGCTCTGGAGGTCTTCGAAGTCGAGGGGGCCGCCCGCGTAGTGGTGGGCGTCCGAGGAGACGCTCACGATCCGCGCCGGCGCGCTCGCCCGGATGCGGTCGAGGAGCAGGTGGGTGAGGAGGAAGTAGCCGAGGTGGTTGACCGCGAAGGTGGACTCGAGCCCGTCCTCGGTCTCGGAGCGCTTCTGGAGCACCACCCCCGCGTTGTTGAGCAGGACGTGGAGCGGCCGCCCGCTCGCCAGGAACTCGTCGGCCAGGGCCCGGATCCGCTTCTGGGACGAGAGGTCGGCCAGCATCAGCGAGACGTCGTCGTTCCCCGTCTTCTCCCGGATCTCCGCCACGGCGGCCTCGCCCCGGGCCCGGTCGCGGCCCACCAGCACCAGGCTCGCCCCCAGCTCCGCCAGCGACCGGGCGGCCGCGCGCCCGATGCCGCTGGTGGCGCCGGTCACGAGGGCGGTGCGTCCGGTGAGATCGGAGAGCTGCATGGGGTCCTCCCTGGGCGCGAAGCCGGTGGCGGCCTCAAGCCGCCCGCACCACCACCGGCAGCCGCGCCGGCACCCGGAACAGCGAGCGGCCGAACTCGACCTCGTCCCGCTCGAGGGCGAGCTCCTTGCTGCGCGCCACCAGGGTGCCGATCGCCACCTCGGTCTCCATGCGGGCCAGGTGGGCGCCGAGGCAGTGGTGGGTGCCGCCGCCGAAGCCGAGGTGGTCCTTCGCGTTGGCGCGGGCCACGTCGAAGCGGTCGGGGTCGGGGAAGCGGGCCGGGTCGCGGTTGGCGGCGCGCGTCATCGGGAACACCCAGGCGTCGGCGGGCAGCCGATAGCCGCCGAACTCCGCCTCGGCGTGGAGCACCCGCACCGTGCTGCCCACCGGGCCGTCGTAGCGCAGGCACTCCTCCACGGCGTTGGGCACCAGGGAGGGGTCGGCGCGCAGGCGCTCCTGCTCGGCGGGGTGGCGGCACAGGGCCGCGATGCCGTTGCCGATCAGCCCGATCGTGGTCTCGAAGCCGGCGATCAGCAGCCCGATGGACTGCACCAGCAGCTCGCTCGGGCTGAGCCGGTCGCCGTCCTCCTCGGCGCGGATCAGCACCGTGAGCAGGTCGTCGCCGGGCCGCTTGCGGCGCTCCTCGATGAGCGGACGGAAGTAGTCCGCGAGCGCGGTGGCGCCCGCCACGGCGCGGGCCCGGGTCTCCGGCGCCGTCAGGGTTCCGGCCAGCGCGTGGGTGGCGTCGGCGGTCCAGGTGGTGAAGCGGTCCCGGTCCGCGACGGGGACGCCCAGCATCTCGCAGATGAGCGTGGCGGGGACGGGCAGCGCGAGGTCCGCGATCACGTCGCTGGTGCCGGCCTCGAGGGCGCGCGCGACGCAGGCGTCGGCGATCTCCTGGGCGCGGCCGCGCCAGCCCGCCACCGCCCGGGGCGTGAAGGCCTTGCTCACCAGCTTGCGCAGGCGGGTGTGGTCCGGCGGGTCGCGCTGGAGCATGAACTCGCCGCCGCCGTCCTGGCGCTGGGGCAGGGTGCCGTCGCGCTGGCGCACGCCGCAGGGCGTGTCGCGCAGCAGCCGCACGCAGTCGTCGTAGCGGCACAGCCGCCAGAACCCCATCGGCGTCAGGTGCACGGGCGCCGTCTCGCGCAGCGCGTGCAGCGCGGGGAAGGGCTCCGGAAAGCCGTCGGGCGACGTCATGTTGGGCTGGACGCCGTGCCACGAGGGCTCGGGGGCGCTGCGCTTCGCGAGGGGCTCCGCCATCAGCCCAGGGTGCGGTACCAGGCCGCGACGGCGTCGCCGATCTCGTCCGGCGAGTCCTCCTGGATGAAGTGGGTGCCCTTCACCGTCACCTCGGTCTGGTTGGGCCAGCCCTGGCAGAACTCCCGCGCCGCGCCGCGCAGGATCGCGCCGGGCTCCGCGTTCACGAAGAGCTTGGGAAGCTCGCTGCCCGCCAGCCACTGGCCGTAGGCCTCGACGATCTCGACCACGTCCTCGGGCTCGCCCTCGATGGGGATCTGTCGGGGCCAGGTCAGCGTGGGGCGGCGGCTCTCGCCCGGCTCGAGGAAGGGGCGGCGGTAGACCTGCATCTCCTCCTCGGTGAGGCCGCGCAGCACGGCGCCGGGCAGCACCTGCTCCACGAAGACGTTCTGCTTCAGCACCATCTCCTCACCGGCGGGCGAGCGGAAGGCCTGGAAGACCGGCTTCACGGCCTTGGGCCACTGGTCCCAGCTCACGGGCTTCACGATCGCCTCCATGTAGGCGATGCCCTTCATGGCGTCGCGGTGGCGGTTCGCCCAGTCGAAGCCGAGGGCCGAGCCCCAGTCGTGGATCACCAGGGTCACGTTGGTCGTGACGCCCAGGGCCGCGAGCAACGCGTCCAGGTGCTCGCGGTGCTCGACGAAGCGGTAGCGGTCCGGCCCGCTCTCCTCGAGCTTGTCCGAGTCGCCCATGCCGATCAGGTCCGGCGCGATGCAGCGGCCGAGCCCCTCGAGGTGGGGGATCACGTTGCGCCAGAGGTACGAAGAGGTCGGGTTCCCGTGCAGGAAGACGATGGGATCGCCCTCCCCCACCTCCACGTAGGCCATCTGGCGGCCCAGCACCTCGGCCTTCTGCTTCGGATAGCGCTCCGCCGCGGAGATCATCGGCCCCTCCTCCTTCGATCCCCCCCCGGAGTCGGGTAGCACAGCGAGGGCACGGCGGGGACGTTCCTTCCCTTTCTCACAAACGTCCCCCTGGGACCGGAAGTGAGATTCTCAAGGAACGTCCCCTCCTAGATCTTCACCTCGTGCCAGGCGCCGCCTCGGAAGCGGAGCGCCATGGCGGCGCTGAGGGCGAGGACGTAGACGGTGGCGCCCAGCCAGGCGCCCACGAGGCCGCCGCCGAGGGCGACGCCGCCCAGCCAGCCGAGGGGCAGGAACAGCCCCCAGGCCAGGCCGGTCTGGACGAGGAAGGGCCAGCGCGTGTCGCCGGCGCCGCGCAGGGCGCCACTGGCGATGATGCCGACGGCGTCGCACAGCTGGAAGAGCGCACCCACGGCGAGCAGCGGCACGCCGAGGGCGAGCACCTCGGCGTCCGCGGTGAAGATGCGCATCAGCGGGCCCGGCACGAGCAGGAACACCAGCCCCACCGCCGCCGCGTAGGCGACGCCCAGGGCGAGGGCCGAGCGGAAGCTGCGGTCCGCAGCGGCCAGGTCTTCCGCGCCGATGTAGCGGCCCACCAGCGTCATGGCGGCGATCTGGAAGCCGATCACCTGCATGAAGGAGACGTGGAGCAGCACCACGAAGGCCTGGCCCGCCGCCATGGGGGTGGCGCCCATGCGCGCGATCAGGGTCGTGAACAGCGAGAACGTGATCATGTCGAGGAACCACATGCCGCCGATGGGAGCGCCGGTGCGCACGAAGCGACGGACCTCGGCGCGCTCGGGCCAGCGCGGGCTGGTGGCGTAGGTGCGGCGCAGCCGCGGGCGCAGGAAGCAGGCGAGCATCAGCGCCGCGCCCACCCACTCGGCGATCGCCGTGGCCAGGCCCGCCCCCTGAACGCCCAGGGCAGGCGCTCCCAGGTGGCCGAAGATCAGCACCCAGTCGAGGAACGCGTTCAGCACGGCCGCCGTCATGGTGACGAGCAGCGGGGTGCGCATGTCGCCCAGGCCCCGGAAGAAGGCGCCCATCACCATCGTGGTCCCGACCCCCGCGCAGCCGAGCGCCCGGGCGCGCACGTACTCCGTCGCGAAGCCCTGGAGCTCCTGGGCGGGCGAGAGCAGGGAGAGCAGCAGCGGGAACCCCCAGGCGAAGAGCGCCGTGCTCACCACCAGCAGCGGCAGCACCGCGCCGAGGGCATGCCACGCCCAGGGCCCGCACTCGCGCTCGCGGCCGGCCCCGTGGGCCTGGGAGACGAAGGTCTGCACGCCGGTCCCGGTGCCCAGGTAGAAGCACAGGGCCGTCCAGATCCACAGGCCGCCGTAGCCCGCCGCGCCCATCTCCGTCGGGCCCAGCCGGCCGAGGAAGGCCGCATCCACCATGTGGAGGGTGGTGACCGAGACGTTCTGGAGCACCACCGGGTAGGCGAGGCGCGCGACCTCGCGCACCCCTCCCGGGACGCCGCGCGCCGGCGCGCGCACGCCCTCGTCGATCTGGGTTCCGGTCCCCGCCGGAGTCTGGGTCGACATCTGCCTGGCTCCCGCGGTCCCGTTGCCGGGATCCGCCGAAGAAGAGACCAAAAAGCCGGAGGCCGCGGCGCTT
>JANQFK010000020.1 GCA_028277885.1 Myxococcota bacterium | reverse complement strand
CGAGGCAGAGGACCGGCGGGTCGACCAGCTCGGTCTGCTGTAGGGGCCGCCCCCTTCAGGGGGCGCAAGGGGCCGCGCAGCGGCCCCGTTCAGTCCGCTTTGAGCGGCTCACCTTCCGAATTCCCCCGGCTTTGCCGGGGGATCGGTTAATTCGCTGAACTTCGCTTCGCTGGCCGCGCGCCTTCGGCGCGCTAGCTCGCTGCGCGCCGGCCTTTGGCCGGCTTGCGGGCCTCGGAGAGAGGGACCGCGAGGCTCGCGACGATCGCTCGCGAGCCGGGGGGCGGCGCGCAGGTGACGCGCGCGTGACTCGGAGGGCCTTTCTTCGAGGCCCGCAAGCCGGCCGACGGCAGTCGGCGGGCGCGCAGCGAGGCGCAGCCTCGCGAAGTTCAGAAGGCCTGCGCGCAGGCCAGCGAAGCGAAGTCCAGAAGTCAGGCGTTGTTGATCTTCTCGACGAGCTCGCCGAGGACGCGCTTGGCGTCTTCGTGGGGGACCTGGCAGGTGCCGGCGTTGGCGTGGCCGCCGCCGCCCTGCTCGAGGCACAGTGCGCCGAGGTTCGCGCGGGAGGTGCGGTCGAGGATCGACTTGCCCACGGCGAGCACGGTGTTCTGCTTCTGCTTGCCCCACATCACGTGGATCGAGACCTTCGCCTCGGGGAACAGCGCGTAGACCATGAAGCGGTTGCCCGCGAAGATGGTCTCCTCGGGGCGCAGGTCCACCACCACCACGTCGCCGTAGACCGTGGAGCAGCGCCTGAGCTGCTCCTTGAAGGACGCCTCGTGCTCGCGGTAGAGGTCCACGCGCTCCTTCACGTCGGGCAGCGCGAGGATCTGGTCGATGCCGTGGTCGCGGCAGGTGTCGATCAGGTCCATCATCAGCTGGTAGTTCGAGATGCGGAACTCGCGGAAGCGTCCCAGGCCGGTGCGCGCGTCCATCAGGAAGTTGAGCAGCGCCCAGCCGCTCGGCCGGAGGATGTCGTCGAGCTCGTACCAGGCCGAGTCCGCCTGGTCGACCGCCACCATCATCTCGTCGAACTGCCGCGGGAAGGCCTCGGCGCCGCCGAAGTGGTCGTAGACGACCCGCGCGGCGGAGGGGGCGTCGGGATCGATGACGTGGTTCTCGCGGCTGCCCTCGTTGCGCAGCAGCTCGCTGGCGTGGTGGTCGAAGACGAGGTGGGCGCCGGGCACGTAGGGCAGGTTCGTGGTGATGTCCTTGCCGCTGATCTTCACGATCCCGTCCTGCATGTCCTTGGGGTGCACGAACAGGATGTCGTCGATGAGGCCCCGGTGCTTCAGCAGCACGGCGCAGACCAGGCCGTCGAAGTCGCTGCGGGTGACCAGTCGGTACTTCTCGCTCATGGGCTCCCTCTCCCGGACCCCCTCCATGTCGGTCCCCCTTCGAGGGCCCTTGAGGGCCTGAGGGGCTCAGGAGCCGGCAGATTCATACCCAAAGAGGGGAGGCAAAAGCCCTACAGCCTTGTCCGGAACGATCCGATGTAGAGTCGTCTCGGAGGGGCCGGGAGAGAGTCGCCATGGGCCGCGGCCCGCTGCGCCGTCCCCTCGTCGAGGAGCTGGAGCCGCGTCGGCTCTACTCCGCCGACGTGCCGGCGGCGCTGGGGGCGGCGGAGCTGCTTCCGCCGGGCCCCGAGGACTCCTCTCCGGCCCTGCACCTCGAGTCGGGCCCGAGCCCGGTGGCCGGGGAGCCGGCGCCGCCCCTCGAGCTGGTCTTCGTGGACGCCGCCGTCCCCGACTTCGAGGTCCTGCGGCGGGCCCTCGAGGCGCCAGCCGCGGAGGGCCGCCGCCTCGAGGTGGTCACCCTCGACGCGGGCGAGGACGGGCTCGACCAGATCGGGCGCACCCTGGCCGCCCACCGCGAGCTGGCGGCGGTGCACGTGATCGCCCATGGAAGCGAGGCGGGCCTGCAGCTGGGCGACGCCTGGCTCGACGCCGGGGCGCTGGCGGCCCGGGCCCAGGGAGTCACCTCCTGGAGCGCCGCCCTCGCCGAGGATGCGGACCTGCTGCTCTACGGCTGCGACCTCGCCGCCGGCGCCGAGGGGCGCGCGCTCCTCGACGGGCTGGCGGAGCTCACCGGGGCCGACGTCGCCGCGAGCCTGGACGCCACCGGGCACGCGAGCCTCGGCGGCGACTGGGCGCTCGAGTACCGCGCCGGCCGGGTGGAGAGCGCCGTGGCGCTGGGCTTCGCGGGCCAGGCCGGCTGGCTCGGCCTGCTGGCCGCCCCCGTCGCCGCGGACGACGCCTACACGGTGGACCAGAACGAGACCCTGGACTCCCAGGACGGCTGGCTCGACGAGGACTGGGCCGAGCGCCGCCGCCTCGGCTTCGACAACGCGCTGCGCAGCGAGGCCCTCGGCGACTTCCCGGTGCTGGTGCGCCTCGACGCGAGCCGCATCGACTACGCCCAGGTGCAGGACGCCGGCCAGGACCTGCGCTTCGTGGACCCCGACGGGACGCCCCTCGCCCACGAGATCGAGCGCTGGGACGAGTCCGGGACGTCCTTCGTCTGGGTGCGCGTGCCCCGCATCGACGCGCTCTCGAGCGACGACTTCGTCTGGATGTACTACGGCAACGCGAGCGCGCCGGACGCCCAGGACCCCGCGGCGGTGTGGAGCAACGGCTTCGAGGCCGTCTACCACCTCGACGAGGATCCCGGCGCCGGGGCCGGGGGCGTGGTGGACTCCACCGGTCGCCTCGACGCCACCAACCGGGGCAGCAGCGACGCCACGGGCTGGATCGGCGGCGCCCAGGAGTTCGACCCGCTGGCGTCGGCCCACCTCCACCTCGGCAACGAGCTCGATCTCGTGCGCGACGCCGCGACGGCCACGCTGAGCGCCTGGGTGAACGCCGACAGCACCCTCGGGAGCCACGAGGTGGTCGCGATCTCCCGGGGCAGCGGGGCGACGGTGCAGTCCCGGGCCGGCTTCTTCGTCGGCAACAACGGCTCGATCGGCGTCTTCGCCCGCACCCTCGACGACGACACGGACTGGAACTGGCGCGCGACCACCACCACGCCCATCACCACGGGCAGCTGGCACTGGGTCACCAGCGTGATCGACTACGCGAACGACTCGATCCAGGTCTTCGTGGACGGCGTCGCCCAGCCCATGGGCGCGCCGGCCTCCTTCATCGGCACGGCGACCCAGGACAGCGACGCCACCACCGCCGCCATCGGCGCCCAGGACGACGGCGGCAGCACGTTCTGGGACGGCCGCCTCGACGAGGTGCGGGTCGCCGAGGCGGCGCGCTCCGCCGACTGGGTGAGCGCCCAGCACGCGGCCATGACCGACGCCCTCGTGAGCTTCGGCACGCCCCAGACCGTGGCCGGCGTGCTCGCGAACGACGTCGACGCGGATGCCGACCCCCTGAGCGCCGTCCTCGTCTCGGGGCCGGCCCACGCCAGCGCCTTCGTGCTGAGCCCCGACGGCACCTTCGTCTACACCCCCGAGACCGGCTTCCGGGGGACGGACCAGTTCACCTACCGCGCCGACGACGGGGGCGCGTCGAGCCACGTCGCCACGGTGACGATCACGGTGCGGCCCATCATCCTGCCCGGCACCGAGCTGATCCCCGAGCCGCCGGCCCCGGAGCCGCCGCCCGTGGAGCCCGAGCCCGAGCCCGACCCGGAGTCCGCCGAGGAGCCGGCGGAGGCCGCGGAGCCGGCCCCGTCCCCGGAGTCCCGATCCGCCGAGGAGCCGCTGTTCGCCCCGCCCGCCGCGGCGGCGAAGGCCCCGGTCCCGTCGGTCCGCGCCGAGCCCGCGCCCGCCGCGCTCCGCCCCGGCGCGGCGCTGCCCGCGGTCGCGGCCGCCGCACCCCTGGTGCGCGCCGAGGCTCCCGCGGAGGCCGGCCCCGACGGCCGGCTGTGGGAGGCCCTCGACGCCATGGGCCGCGAGATGGACCGCGCCGACCCGGGCCTGGCCGTGGCCTGGGGCGGCTCCGCGGTGGCGCTCACGGCGGGCGTGGTCTCGTGGCTGCTGCGCGGCGGCTACCTGATGGGCAGCCTGCTCACCACGCTGCCGCTCTGGAGCCGCCTCGACCCGCTCCCCGTGGTGGACGCCGCCCCGCGCCGCGAGCCGTGCGACGGGGAGGAGCCCGAGGGGTCCGAGGCCGACGCCGCCGAGCGTCGGGCGGCGGAGCTGCTGGATCGCGAGCCGGCGACCGCCTGAGGCCCCGGCGCCTACTCGTACAGCTTCACCACCTTGACGCTGCCCTTGGGCGCGGCCTCGAGGCACAGGTCGCAGAGGGTGCACTCGTCGAGGTTGTCCTCCACGATGCGCAGCGCGCCGTCGTCGGCCTGGGCGAAGATGTCCACGGGGCAGACCTCGGTGAGCTTGCGCGCCACCTCGGCGTCCTTCGCGGCGCTCGCCTCCACCTCGACGTCGATGAACATGCCGGGCATGGTCAGCTCCCCATCCTCTTCTTGATGAGCTCCGGGATCTCCTCGATCCGCTCCGCCACCGAGATGCCCGCCGCCTCCATGCGGGCGATCTTCTCGGCGGTGGTGTCCTCCTTGCCCTCGACGATGGTGCCGGCGTGGCCGAAGCGCATGCCCTTCATCTCGTCCATGAAGCGGCCGGCCATGAAGGCCACGATGGGCAGGCGCGAGTCGTTCTCGCGGATCCAGTCGGCGAGCTCGGCCTCCATGCGGCCGCCCGGCTCGGAGTAGATCGCGATGGCCTTCGTCTCGGGGTCGGCCTCGAACAGCGGCATCAGCTCCGCGTAGGTGGTGCCGATGATGGCGTCGCCGCCGATGGAGACGCAGGTGCTCTGGCCGAGGCCCGCCGCGGTGAGGGTCGAGGCGATCTCGGTGGTCATCCCGCCGGAGCGCGACATCACGCCCACCGGGCCCTTGCTGTAGGCCTGGCGGGTGTTGGCCGCGGGGCCGCCGACGCCGCCCATCTTGGCCTCCTCGGGCGAGATGATGCCCAGGCAGTTGGGGCCGATGATGCGCGCGCCGCGCAGGTTGGCGAGCTCCACCATCTGGGCGACCTCGCGGCGCGGGATGTTCTCGGTGACGATCACGATCAGCCGGATGTCGTTCTCGAGGGCCTCGAACACCGCGTCCTTGGTGAAGCCGGGGGGCACGGAGACGATCGACCCACCGGGCACGCCGTGCTTCTCCACCACGTCGCGCACGCAGTCGTAGACCGGCACGCCGTAGATGTCCCGCCCGGCGCGCCCGGGCGTCACGCCCCCGACGATCTTCGCGCCGTAGTCGAGGTTCTCGCGGGTCAGGTTCACGGCCTCGCGGCCGGTGATGCCCTGGATGATGAAGCTCGTGTCCTGGCTGATGAGGATCGACACGTCAGGCCCCCAGCTTCGCCACGGCGCGGCCCGCCGCCTCGTACATGGAGACCGAGCGGTCGCAGTACTCGACGCCGTACTTCTCGAGGATCTTGAAGCCCTCCTCCTCCCAGGAGCCCGGGATGCGGAAGATGGCGATCACGTCCTTCGGGTCCTTGCCCATCTCGACGCAGCCCTTGACCACGCCCCGGGCCACGATGTCGACCCGGGTGTTCGAGACCACGTTCATCATCACCGCGATCTTCTCGACCCCGGGCTTCGAGAGGATCAGCTTGGTGAGGTTGCGGGCCTTGTTGACGCTGGGGTTGCCGCCGATCTCGCAGTAGTTGGCGGGCTTGCCGCCGTGCTTGCGCACGGCGTCGAAGAGCGTGAGCGAGCCGCCGCCGGCGCCGATCACCAGGCCCAGGTCGCCGTCGAACTCGACCACGTTGCCGGCCACGCCGCGGTGGTCCACGGCGTTCAGGCGCGCACCCTCGATCTCGAAGTCCGTGGGCGGTCGCGCCTGGCGCGTCTCGTCCTCGCCGATGCCGAGCTCCTCGAGCAGGGCCTTGTGGCGTCCGCGGGCCTCGGCCTCCATGTCGACGTGGCCGTCGAGCACCACGAAGCGGCCGTCCTCGAGCTTCGCCAGCGGGTTGATCTCCGCCAGGGTGAGGTCGTAGGCGAGGAACACCTTCATCAGCTCGAACACGATGGGGGTGAGGCGGTTCAGGTCGCCGCCGCTCACCCCCACCTTGCCGATGGCCTCCTTGGCGATGCGCGGCGTGAGCGGGAGGATGGTCGAGAAGTGGGTGCGCGAGAGGTGCTCGGGGTGGGTCTCGGCCACCTCCTCGATGTCGATGCCGCCCATGTCGCTGAAGAGCAGCACCGGCAGCTTGCGCCGGCCGTCCCAGGTGACCGAGACGAAGTACTCCTGGGCGACGGGGCTCTTCTCCTCCACCAGCACCGAGCGCGCCTTCTCGCCCTTCACCACGATGGGGAGCACCTGCTCGAACTTCGCGGCGGCCTCGGCGGGCGTGTCGGCGAACTGCACCGCGCCGGCCTTCATGCGGCCGCCCGAGAGCACCTGGCTCTTCACCACCACGGGGCCGCCGATGGCGGTGGCGGCGCGCTCGGCCTCGGCGGCGCTGCCCACCACCTCGCCCTTGCCCAGCGGCATGCGGTGGCGGCGGAACAGGGCCTTGGACTCGTACTCGTAGAATCGCATGGGGGGTCTCCGGGTCCGGGCACCCTAGTGGGTCGGCCCGGCTCGGGCAATCCCCCGCGGCCGGGGGGCCGGTGCGCCGGGGCGCTGACCGGACCGCCCGGCTCGGGTACCCTCGCGCACTGCCCGAATCCCGAAGGAGCCCGAAATGCCCCCGTTCCAAGAGACCATCGTCGAAGCCATCGAGTCCCAGGCCGATGCCGACGCCGTCCTCGGCATCGAGCTGCCCGAGAGCATGCGCGCCGTCACCACCCACAAGGACGAGGCGGCGATGTTCGAGGGCCTCGAGTCCTCCGAGAAGGACCCCCGCAAGTCGCTCCACGTCGACGAGGTGCCGGTGCCCGAGCTCGGCCCCAACGAGGCGCTGGTCGCCGTGATGGCCTCGGCGGTGAACTTCAACACCGTCTGGACGTCGATCTTCGAGCCCCTGCCGACCTTCGCCTTCCTGGAGCGCCACGCGCGCCGGGGCGAGCTGTGGGAGCGGCACAACCTGCCCTACCACATCGTGGGGAGCGACGCGTCGGGGATCGTGCTGCGCGTGGGCCCGGGCGTCACCAAGTGGAAGCCCGGCGACCGGGTCGTGGTGCACTGCGCCGACGTCGAGATGCAGGAGCCCGACGGCTACGGCGACGCCATGCTCGACCCCAACCAGCTGATCTGGGGCTTCGAGACCAACTTCGGCGGCATGGCGGACATCGGCCTGGTGAAGGCCAACCAGCTGATGCCGAAGCCCGAGCACCTCACCTGGGAGGAGGCGGCCTGCAACGGCCTGGTGAACTCCACCGCCTACCGCCAGCTCGTCTCGCGCAACGGCGCGGGCATGAAGCAGGGCGACAACGTGCTGATCTGGGGCGCCTCGGGCGGCCTCGGCGGCTACGCGACCCAGTACGCGCTGAACGGCGGCGCCTTCCCGGTGGGCGTGGTCTCCAGCCAGAAGCGCGTCGAGATCGTGAAGAAGCTCGGCAGCGACGCCGTGATCGATCGCAAGGCCGAGGGCTACCAGTTCTGGGACGGCGACCAGATGGACATGAAGGAGATGCGCCGCTTCGGGAAGATGGTGCGCGACCTCTCCGGGGGAGAGGATCCGGACATCGTCTACGAGCACCCGGGCCGCTGGACCTTCGCCACGAGCGTGTTCGTCGCTCGCAAGGGCGGCACCATCGTGACCTGCGCGTCCACCACGGGCTACGAGCACGTCTACGACAACCGCTACCTCTGGATGAACCTGAAGCGCATCATCGGCTCCCACTTCGCCAACTACCGCGAGGCCTGGGAGGCGAACCGGCTGATCTGCAAGGGCTCGATCCACCCGACGCTCTCGCGCTCCTTCCCGCTGGAGCAGTCCGGCGACGCGGCGGCCTCGGTGCACGCCAACGAGCACGAGGGCAAGATCGGGATCCTGTGCCTGGCCGACCGCGAGGGCCTGGGCGTGCTCGACACCGAGCTGCGCGAGAAGCACCTGGACCGGATCACCCTCTACAGGGACTGAGCGGCCCGGCCGATTGGCGATGCTCGAGGGCGGGCCTCGGGCGAGGCCCGAGGGTCGGCGTGGGGGTGGACGATGATCGGGATTCGCAAGGGAGCCGCGCTCGTGCTGGCGGCGGCGCTGGCCGGCGCGGCCCACGCCGCGGAGCCGGTGCTCGAGGAGTCGCCGACCCTGCCCGAGGGCTGGGTCGCGATCCCCGAGCGCCACTGGCAGCTCCTCCAGGACGAGCCCATCGTGCGCTTCCGGGCCGCCCGCCGCGAGCTCGAGGCCGGCGACACGGCCGGAGCGGCCACGGAGCTGCGCAAGGGCGCCGTCTACCTGCGCGTCGAGTCCGCCCGGGCCGAGGGCGCCGCCCGGCTCGACCTCGCCCTCTCGGCCACCGAGATCGAGGAGCTGGCGGCTCGCGCCGAGGCCCGGACCCCGCCGGACTTCGAGGTGCTCCAGGCCGCCGTGGCGCGCAGCCACCACGCCCTCGCCGTGGCCCACGCCGAGCGGGCCCTGGCCGCCCACGAGGCGGGTCGCGAGCAGGCCGCCAGCGCCGAGCTCGAGACCGCCGCCCTCTACGTCGAGAACGCCGACCAGGCCTCGGGCGGCCTCATCGCCAAGGGCGCCCGGGCCACCGTGGACCAGCTGCGCAACCTCGCCGGCGGCGTCGTGCGCGCCGACGGCTGGGCCATCAAGCAGGTGGGCGGCGCCGTGCGCGCCCTCGGGCAGGGCCTCGAGAAGGTCGGCAAGACCGTGCAGCCCGCCTCCCCCGAGCACGCGGACGACTAGCGCGTCGATCCGAGAACCGGGTCGCCGACCCGCTCCTTTCGCGCTGCTCTAGAAGTCGGTCCGGTTGCCGATCCGGAACTTCGAGACGCTGCCGGAGCGAGAGGTCAGGAGGAAGTTCGGCGGGATCGTCGCGGCCGCTGCCGGCGCGCACTCGATCCGGTCGTCGGCCGTGAAGGGCGGCTGCGGCGGGTTGGGCCGCGGGTCGTCGGGCAGGACGTCCTCGCAGTCGTCGCACAGCACGTTCGTCCACGCCGCGGTGTCGTCCACCATGGCCTGCACCCAGGACGCGATGGTCGGGACGTTGCCCGTGGTCTGGGTGTAGACGCGATCGCGGAAGAAGGTCGTGTGGCTCGAGCCCGCGCCCACGTAGAAGCGGAAGTTCGGCGCCCGGGCCGCGCTGTCGGCGTTGAGCGCGAGCATGCCCTGGTTCCAGGCGCAGGTGGCGTTCCACCAGCTCGGCCACAGGAAGATCGCCCCCGGGTTCAGCATGATGTTGTAGAAGCCGGTCTGCCCGCCCTGGCCGCCGTCGTAGGCGAAGGTGAACGTGGCGAAGCGGTTGGTGGGGTAGGTCTCGGCCGCGGCCGCGTAGAGATCCGCCGCGTCGAGCTGCGCCACGGGCACGTTCAGCTCCGGGATCCAGTCGGGCAGCAGGGTCTCGATCCCCCACTTGCTGATCTCGTTGGCGGTGAAGTCCTGGGTCACCACGCCGTTGCCCGCGTCGCCCATCACCGCGAAGTCCGTCGAGGTGTAGACCTTCTCCATCCACCAGACCGAGTTGCCGATGGCCCCGTAGGCGCCGGCGCTCGAGCCGGTGACGAAGACCTGCTCCGGGTCGACGAAGTGCTCGCGGGTCCACTTCTCCACCACCCGCGCGTTCACGTGGCCGTTGTGGCGCACCGTGACCTCGTTCACCACCTCGCCGGTCTCCGGATCGAGCTGCTGGTGGTTCACCAGCGCGTCGCCCCAGTGGATGTCGCCGGTGCAGTAGGGGACGTAGACCTTGTGCCAGTTGCGGAAGGGGTTGTCGGGATTGGTGTCGTCGGCGAAGCCGAAGGGGAAGTTCCCGGGGTTTCCGTCCGGGTCGATGCTGCGCTTGAAGGTCGGGGCGAGGCCGCAGGTGAAGATGTCCCAGCAGGCGCCGCCGCCCTCGTAGTTGATGAGCAGCTTGTTCTCGGTGCCGCGCTTCACGAAGAAGCGGTAGTCGGCGCCGTCCCAGCAGCTCGGGGTCCAGGTCCGGCCCTCGTACTCGACCGGCCCGGGCACCACGGAGGTCCACTCGAGGGGGACGTTGGGCGAGATGGTCGTGGAGTCGACGATCTGGTCCACCAGCCCGTGGACCGACGCCTGCACCGTGGCGACGTCGTTGGCGAAGCCGCAGCCCGTGGCCTGGGCGGCGGCGAGCGCGGCGGCGTGGTCGGCCTCGGCCTCGGCGATCTCCGCCACCACGCGGTCGCGGTTGCGCTCCGTGACCCGGCGCGTGAAGTGGGAGCCCCGGGCCACGATCACCTCGGCACACAGGCGGCCGGCGGCGTCGAGCAGGTCGGCGGAGCAGCTGGCCGGGCCGGTGAGCCCGGCGGTGGCGACCCCCTGGGCCCCGGGCGCCGCGTTCAGCACGTCGGCGGCCATCTGGTTGGCCGTGATGGTGGTGTCCGTGCAGTCCACGCCCCGGTCGGCGGCGATGTCGTCCGCGGCCGCCCAGTCGGCGAGGAAGGCCGCCGAGTCGTCCGGCGAGACCGTGCCCGTGAGGGCCGCGTCACAGAAGGCGGCGGCGGCGTCGAGCTTGAGCCGCACGCACTGGTCCGTGGCGTAGGGCAGCTCCACGCAGTCGATGGCGCTCAGGGGCAGGGCGAGCAGCAGGAGGGCCGAGAGGGGCAGGGCAAGGCGCATGGGTACTCCGGGAGTCGGTGACGCCGGGGGGAACGGCGCCCGGCTCTCCAGACTGCTTGCTCCTGACCGCCGAGTCAAGAAGCGTCCCGGCGGGGAGGCACGCCCCGTGCCGGAAGCAGCCCAGCGGCTCCCCCGAGACGCGAGCGGGGGGCCCGGCCTCGGCCGGACCCCCCGCGCTGGGCATCCCGGGCGTCGCGCCCGGCCTGCTAGTGGCCGTAGGCGCGGCTGCGATGGCCCCGGTGCCAGTGGCGGCCGTAGGCCACGTCCCAGCCGTAGCCGTGGTCGCGGTCCGCGCGATGGCCCGTCCAGCGGTCGTGCCGTCGCTCGTGCCGGCGGTCATGGTGCCGGTCGTGCCTGCGGGGGTCGTGGCGGTGGCGCGCCTGGGCGACCAGCACCCGGTCGAGCCGGTGGTTCACCCGGTAGACGAGCTGCTCGACGCGACGCAGGTCGCGGCGCAGCCCGCGGCGGAAGCCCAGCTCGGCGAAGCAGCGCGCGGCGTCCTCGTAGGCGTAGTGGAGCCGCTCGAACTGGCGGCGCAGCCGCTTCGGGTCGCGCTGGTAGCGGGGCAGCTTCTCGCGGAAGCGGCGGGCCCGCTTGTCGAGCTGGTAGAGCGAGGCGCGCGCGAGCTCGGCGCGCTTGTTGCCGCGCGCCGCGCGGTACGCGACCTCCTGGTAGAGCCGGTCCGTCGCGTGGGCCAGCTCGCCCGCCGTCTGGCTCAGGTGCGCGATGCCGCGCGGCCTCTCGTGGGATGCGCTCGCGGGGATCGCGAGCCCGAGGGTCAGCGCCGCTGCGAGTAGGACGATCCTCTGCATGGTGGTCTCCTTGCCTCCCTTGCGCCCCTTCACCGGGCTCGTGGACGGGCCCGTGGGCGCATGGGGAGTGAGACGCAGGAGACCGCGCGGGATTCAGGCGCCCGTACTGCGCACGAGCTGCCGGCTCTGGGGGGTGTTGGACGGGCGCGTCCAACACCCTCCGCCTCGCTCGGCGCGTGCGCGCTACTCGAGCGTGTTCACGTGGGGGACGTAGTCGCGGCAGGGCTGGGCGCGCAGCGCGCACGGCGGCAGCGCGACGGGCGGCGTGATGCCGGGGATCACCGAGAGCACGAGGCTCGAGGGATGCTCGGCCGAGTGGGCGACGGCGTGCACCACCTCGCCCTCGTACTCGGTCAGGTCGAAGCGCCAGCGCGCGCGGTTGCCGCCGGGGCTCGCCACGGACATGCGGATGCGCGAGCCCGCGCGGAACACGTGGGCGAAGGGGAAGATCTCCACGCGCGCGAGCTCGAAGCGGTCCGTGGGGACCGGCAGGAAGTCCTCCTCCAGGTGGTACTGGACGGGACGCAGCTCGGTGGACTCCGCGGCGAGCGCGCGCTGGCTGGCGCGCAGCCAGCCGCTCTGCACGTAGGTCTCCTGGCCGTCGGGTCGCACCTCGCTCAGCATCACCTCGAGCTCGGCCTCCTCGACGCCTCCGCGCAGCCAGAGGTCCGCGCTGGCGTGGCCCACCACCACGAGATCCTCGGTGAGGGGCTCGCCCACGAACACGGCCTGGCGGCCCTCCTGCCAGGCGTTCCAGAAGAAGCTCGCCGGCGCGGGCCCGCCGTCCAGGGTGACGAGCGTCTCCTGGCCCTTGGCGGCGTCGTGGCGGAAGAGCGAGGCCGAGCTCGCCTCGCTCGGCGTGAAGTCGCGCAGCGAGCCGTCCTGGTGGAGCCAGAAGCGGCGCGCCTCGGCCTCGGGCGGCGGCCAGGAGGTGAAGCGCGCGTCGAAGGTCTCGCGCGGTGCGCCCTCGAGCCCCGGCGTGCCGCCGCTCTCGAACACGATGCGCACCGGGTCCTCGGCCTCGTAGGCGGCGAGCGCCTCCTCGAAGCTCGGGTAGGCGGCGAACTCCTCGACGCGGTCGAGGGGCAGCTGCACCGCGCCGCCGAAGAGCTGCTCGAAGAGCAGCGGCGCCAGGCCCGAGACCTCGATGGGCAGCGGGAGGCGCTGCTTCGCGACGTAGAAGTCGAGGAATAGCTTGTACTCCACCAGGGTGTGGGGCCCCAGGCCGTCGGCGTGGGCGCCGTTGAAAGCCTGGCGGCGCACGATCGGGGAGCTCGTGAAGTCGTCCCACATGGCCGGGAAGTGGCCGCCGGTCTGCTCGTCCTGCCAGGAGCCCGTGGTGAAGATCGGCACCAGGATGCGGTCGGCGAAGAGCTCCGGCGCCACCGGGTCGGCGAGCTCCGGCGGGTAGAAGATGTCCGAGCGGGCCTTGGCGATGATGTCCACCTTCTGGGAGTGGAGCAGCTGGTTGTCGGCGCAGATCTGGTCGCCCGCGGCGGCGCGCTCGGCGTCCCAGCCGTGGCCGAAGGGATCGGCGCGGTCGAGCACCGTCTGCCCCCACTCGAGGGCGAAGCCGTCGTTGAAGATGCCGCCCGGGGCGAGGGTGGAGGTGACCGCGTTGGCGAGCACCGAGAGCGGCACGATGGCGGAGAGGCTCGGCGGCTGGGTGCGCGCCACGAAGAGCGAGGTGATGCCCGGGTAGGAGAGCCCCACGATCCCCACCTCGTTGTGGAGCACCCAGTCCTGGGTGGCCACGGCCTCGACCACGTCGTAGCCGTCGAGCACCTGGAGATCGTCGAAGAAGTCGTAGGCGCCGCCCGAGCAGGCCGTGCCGCGCAGGTTCACCCCCACCGTGGCGTAGCCCAGCAGCCCGGCGATGAGGCCCGTCGGGTGGGTGGGGCCGTTGCACAGGATGTCGAGGGGGTCCTTCTCGGGGTTCAGGTTGCAGAGGCCCGTGAGCAGGTCGTAGAAGGGGTCGTCGGGCGGCAGCAGCGAGACGCCGGGCTGGGAGGGGTCGTAGCCCGACAGGTTCACCACCGTGGGGTAGGGGCCGTCCTCGACGGGGCCGGGCAGGGTGATGAAGACCGAGAGCGTCGTGCCGTCCCGGGTGGTGACGTAGCCGTAGCCCTCCTCGAGCACCTGGGCGTCGTAGAACTCCTGGGGCGGCGTGCTGTCCTCGACGGAGACCACGTCGAAGGGCTCGGACATCTCGGGCGGGCTCGAGAGCGCCACCACGCGGTAGCCCGTGCCCGGCGGCACGGCGAAGAACACCAGGCTGCCCTGGTAGTCGGTCACGCCCGCGTCGACCAGCGCGCCCGAGGCGTCGTGCAGCTCGACGTCGAGGCCGCTCACCGCGCCCGTGATCTGCACCTGCTCGACGCTCGGGTTGAGGTCGAAGCTCAGGCCGCCCGCCACCTCGAAGCTGCGCGTCACCCGCGCGTTGGCGGTGAAGACCACGAAGTCGAGGGGCATCTCGGCCTCGAGCCGGTGGGGGCCGGGGCCGAGGGGGCCGAGGGGCCCGGTGACCTCGGTGTTGACGATCTGCCAGTCCGCCGGGTTCAGCTCCTGGCCGTCGAGCCGCACCTGGAGCGAGGCGCGCGTGGTGCCGAGCGGGACGCGCAGCTTGAAGGTCACGCCCTCGGCGGGCTGCATGCCCTCCTCGGGGCCCAGGAACCGGAAGTAGGGCAGCTCGCCACAGCTCGCGCCGCCCAGCGCGAGCGAGAGGAGCGTGATGGTGAGAAGCAGGACTCGACGCAAGAGCCACCCCCAACGGAGCCGGTCCCAGCCGGCTCCGCGAGCTTCGATCCGACGCGCATCTCCGGGGAAGAAGGGCGTCGCCCCGACCAGCCGGGCATTTTGAACGGTCGGTCGGTGAAATGCAACGATCCGCACGGGTCCCCGCCGGGACCCGGGGCGCGGAGGGGCAGGCCGAGGCCTTGTGAGCCCCGTCATACCTCCTGCGGTGCGCAGCTGCCTAGCATGACGCCGAACCCACCCAAGGAAGGGAGGCCGCACCATGCTGCGACGCTCGACCCCCTCGCGCCCCGGACGGGCCCGTCTCGGACTCTGGCTGCTGGCCGGGCTCGTCGCCGTCCCCGCGCTGGCGCTGATCGACACCGAGGACCTCGACGTCTTCCTGTTCCTCGGCCACTTCGAGAGCGACCCGGCGGGGGTCGTGCCCGGCCCGGCGGTGGCCTCGCCGGACGTCCCGACGGCCTGCCCCGGCGTCGATCCGGACCACTGGGACGCGGGCGCCCACGACTCGGCCCTGGCCCCGGACGGCTCCCTCTACATCGCGGACTGGAGCCACGACGTGATCCTGCACCTCACCGAGGCCTGCGGGCTGGTGCGGGTGGCGGGCGACGCCGGCGCCTCGGGCCAGACCGCGCTCCCGGCCGTCGCGACGGACGTCTCCCTCGACGGCCCGTGGGGGATCGACGTGGCCGCCGACGGCACGGTCTACTTCGCCGAGTACCAGATCAGCATCGACTGCGGCGGGCTGCTCTGCACCGGGACGAGCGCTCCCCACACCGCCGGCCGCATCCTGAAGCTCGCCGACGGCACGCTCTCCGAGGTGGCGGCGGTGCCGTCGCCCTCCCAGGTGAAGGTCGGTCGCGGCGGGCTGCTCTACGCCTCCTCGATGAACGGCCACGGCGACGCCGGGGTCTGGGAGGTGACGCTCTCGACCGGCAGCACCCGCAAGCTCGGCGACGTGGATTCCGAGGGCCTCGCGCTCTTCGAGAGCGTGGCGACGGACGAGCGGAAGCTCTATGCCGCCGCCCAGATCCCGGGCGGACAGACCTGGAGCGACGTGTTCGTCTGCGAGATCGACCCTCGCGACCCCGCCGCAACGTGCTCCGGCACCTCCGCCATCCTACGGCCGGACGTGGCCTACGGAGCCCCCGTCGGTCCGCAGCTCGAGACGCTGCTCGTGGACGGTGTGGACATCTATCCCGGCAGGAACCGGATCACGGAGCTGGCCGTGGACTCCGCGGGCTTCCTCTACCTGGTGTACGGGAACTTCGTGAACGGGCACATCTTCGGCTGCGAGACGCAGAGCGGGATCAAGAAGTCCTTCCACAAGGGCGTCGGCTTCCCGCGCGTCTACCGCTGGCTGCCCGGAGGCCCCGACGCGACGCGCATCTTTGGGAAGGCGGCGATCACAGGAGCCGAGGTCCCCATCGCGAACTTCACCTGCACGAGCTTCGCTCCCTACGCCCCCGGCACTCCGAGCTCCAGCCTCGCGGCCGTGAGGCCCCACGGATCGTCGCTCTCCATCGGGCGAGGCGACGGGCTGCTGGTGGGCGAGCGGTGTGCCTGGAGCGCGACGCCGGACGGCCAGGCCGAGTGCACGGAGATCCCCGCCGAGGGCCGCTCCTACGAGATCCAGGACGCCGTCACCGGCGATCCCCTCTTCCTGGGCGCCGACCTCGCCTCCTTCACCGTGAAGGACTGGCTCGGCAACACGGTCTACGCGATCGAGGACGCCGTGATCGACGGCACGGCCTCCTTCGCCTACGACGCCGGCACCCAGACGGTGACGTCGATCCAGATCGTGGGTGCCTTCGAGGGCCAGCTCGGCGCGGGCTGGGCGTGGATCGTGCTCTCGCCGGGCGGCGGCCTGCCGGGCTTCTTCTCCGGCGACCTGTGGATCAGCGACGGCAGCTTCGTCCACACCAGCGCGATCGCGGCCGCGCTGGGCGCGCCCGCCAGCGCGAGCGGGAACACGGTGCAGGTGGACCTCGTCGCGACCGACCTGTTCGACCCCACGCGGGGTACGGTGGAGCTCGAGCTGATGGACGGCCTCTAGCCCGGGGAGGGGCCCCGAGCGGCCCTCCTCGTGGTAGAACAGGGCCTCTCTCTCGGGAGGGGGAGCCCCATGCAGGCACGTGTGCCCGGCGCCCTGGCGCCGGTTCTCCTGGCCCTCGCACTGGTCCTCGAGGCCAGCGAGGCTCACTCGCTCACCGTCACGTCCCTCGTGGGCGACAAGGACGGCTTCGGCATCGGGATCCCGATCGGCGACGACTTCCCGGACATCCTCGCCTTCACGCCGGGGGTGGGGGACCCGGCCGGCACCGACGTGGCCGTGGTCGGCTCGTCCTACACGCCGGCCCTCCCGCACCCGAGCGGCGCGAACGCGCGCCCCGAGACGCTGACCCACGTCTTCACGCTGCCGGCCGGCCTCACCATCAGCGCCGTCAGCCTGGCGCTGGCGGTGGGAGACGTCGACGACGGCCCGCTCGCGGCGATCGACGACCGCCTCTGGGTCGACGGCGTGGAGGTGGCCGGCGCCTTCGACGACGTGAACCAGCTCATCCTCGGTGCCGCGGGTGGGAGCGGGCTGGTCAGCTTCGCCCTCGATCCGAGCTTCTTCCCGCTGCTGCTGGACGGCGAGCTCGAGGTGCTCGTCGACGAGATCGACAACCTCACCACCGACCCCGCCCAGGCGGAGATCTTCGCCATCGACTACTCGGAGGTGACGATCACGCTCACGCCGGAGCCCGGGACCCTCGCCCTGGTCGGCCTGGGGGTTCTCGCCCTGGGGCTGCGCGGCGCGGCAGGACGCGCCCGCTAGAGGGGCTCGCAGCCGCTCGCGGCCCGGATCTCGAGCGCCTTCGGCATCCACTCCTCGAGCTGCCGCACGCGGGTCTCGTGGCTCGGGTGGGTGGAGAGGAGCTCCGCCGGCGCGCGGCCGGTGCCGGCCTGGCCCATGCGCTCCCAGAGCCGGGGCGCCTCGCGCGGGTCGAAGCAGGCGCGGGCCAGGTAGAGGAGCCCGATCCAGTCGGCCTCGCTCTCGTGCCTGCGCGAGAAGGGCAGCAGCACGCCGAACTGGGTGCCCACGCCGAGGGCCCCCATCAGCATGCGCTGGGTCTGGAGGTCCATCTCGCCCACCGCCACCCCCACGGCGAGGGTGCCGTAGCGGGCGAGCTTCTGGTGGGCGATGCGCTCGGCGCCGTGGCGCGCGATGGCGTGGGCGATCTCGTGGCCCATCACCACCGCCAGGCCGTCGTCGCTGCGGGCCACGGGCAGCAGCCCCGTGAAGACCGCCGTCTTGCCGCCGGGCAGCGCGAAGGCGTTGGCCTGGGGGGCGTCGATGAGGTTGAACTCCCACTCGAAGCCCGGATCCTCCGCGGCCGCCACGGCGGCGAGCCGCCGGCCGATGGCGCGCACCACCTCGAGCTCCGCGCCCGAATGGACGACCCGCGACTTGGCCAGGATCTCCTGGTAGCTCTGGAGGCCGAGGGCCATCTCCTGCTCGCGGGTGAGGTCCACGAGCTGGGTGCGGCCGGTGAGCGGCACCTCCTCGCGGTGGCTCAGCCAGTACCAGGCCAGGAAGCCGGCGAAGAGCAGGATGGGCCACAGGCGCAGGCGCCCGCGGCGACGCACGCCGCCGAAGGGCGAGCCGCGCTGGCCCGCGTAGGGGCCGGGTGCGGGCCTGGGCTCGAGGCGCCCGCGCTTGCGGAAGGGCCTGCGGTAGGGGAAGCCGATGGTGCGGCGGGGCTGGGAGCGGCGGCGTCGGGGCATGCCGGAGGCTAGACGCAGCGGGGCGGGGGCGCATTCGGGTCCAGGACCGCCGCGGCGGCAATGAGGTCCGCCGGGCCATGCCGCGCCACATCGGGCCACATGGTCCGGTGTCCGAGACGGCGAACGGGTCGTGGGCAGGCACGTCCCTTGCTCTTTCAGGCGGAGCCCCGTCCTCCCAACGAGGGCACGCTTGGAGGCAGAGATCCGAACCGCGCTGCGGCTTCTCGCCTGGAGCGCGGCTTTCTGGACCGCGTGGTGGCTCGGCAGCCGAGGGCCCGCGTCGCGTCCGCGGCTGGCCGTCGGGCTGGTCCTGGGTGCGGTCGCGGCCCACGTCGGCTTCGTGGCGCTCCACGCAGCAGCTCCCGGTATCGGGTCGCTCGTCCTGGATCCTGCGCGTGGATACAGCGCGCTCTTCGTTCCGGCGGGGCTCATCGCGGCGGCCCCTTGGTGGCGAGGCGGCCGGGTGCTCCGCGACCACCTGGACGCGTCGCTGGTTCCGCTCCCCCTCGCCCTGGCGGTCGCTCGGCTCGGCTGCGTCGCAGCGGGCTGCTGTCACGGCACGCCGACGCGTCTCCCGTGGTCCGTGGGTGCCTTCGACGTGCACCCCGTTGCGCTCTACGAGATCGCCGGACTCCTGGCCGTCGCGGCGGGCGTCGAGCGCACTCGTTCCCCCGCTCGCTCGGGTCTGGCACTGGCCGGCGTCGGCACGGTCCGGATCCTGGTCGAGCCCTTTCGAGCGCCGGCTTCCCTGGGGCCTCCGTTGCTTCCCGGGACGTGGATCGCCTCGCTCTGGGTGATCGTCGGCGTCTCCGCCGCCTCGGTCCTTCGTCGCCCCTGGGTCCCGTCGAGCGACGCACGATGAAGCCGATTCCCTCCCGACCCGTTCGACCCGTTCTGGCCGGCGCGCTCCTGATCCTGCTCGCACTGCCGGGTCCACGCTGTCCCGGGGGCGGACCCGATCCCCAGCCACTGGCTCCCGCGCCCGGTGCACCCGAGTACCAGAGGCTCGGCCACGTCCGGATTCCCGGCGGCACGCTCCAGTCGATGGGAGGGTCGCTTCGCGTGGAGCGTCGGGACCTCGACCTCGACACGCGCCTCGGCCGGTTCACCATCGGCGCCGTCCACGACTCGGCAGCGGCGCGCTGGCGCTGGAGCTTCGAGCTCCACTACGACGGGGAGGCGTTCGCGGACGCGACCGGAGCGACCTACTCCACCGAAGGGCTCGCGCCCGGGGAAGCCATCCCCGGCACCCATTGGGAGCTGCACGGTGCGTCGAGCATCGCGACCAAGGGCGGGCGGATCCACGAGTTCGGAAGCGACGGGCGGCTCCTCGTCGTCCGCTGGCGGAATGCGCAGTACCCGCGTCTGGTGTTCCTGGACCACTCCATCGCCGGCGAGCCGCGCCTCGCCGAGGTCCGACAGTACACCGACCCGGACACCTGGACGCCGGTCTACAGCCTCTCGCACGATGAAGCCGGACGGCTCGTCCGCATCGACGATCGCGCCGGCCGCCGCGCGGAGTTCACCTGGGACGAGCTCGATCGCCTGGTGACGGCGCGCGACGGCCTCGACGTCGAGCGCGGCTGGCCGGGTCAGCGCTACGAGTACGACGGACTGCTCCTCGGCTCCGTGACCAGCTCCGAGGGCGAGCGCGTGGAGTACGCGTATGGGTCAGGAGGAAGGCTCGCCCACGTGCGATCCGTCGGAGGCGAGAGCGCCACCCACCAGATGGTCTACCGACCCGCCGGTTCGGGAGGCCTCTACGCCACCGAGGTCCACGACCCCCTCGGAGGCACCTGGGTCCTGCGCTACGACGCCGCGCGACGCGTCCGGGAGATCTCCGATCCCCTCGGATCTTCGGTGGCGTTCACCTGGGCCGGGAAGCGACCCGCCTCGCGGACCGATGCCGCCGGGGTCACGGTGTCCTGGCTCTGGCAGGGGGACGACCTCGTCGAGGAGGTCCTGCCCTCGGGAAACACGATCCTCCTGGAGTGGGAGCCCGGGGCCCTCGAGCCGTCGGACCCGGACCGGCGCGCCCTGCGGCGCGCGACCGACGACCTCGGCGTCCTGGAGGAGCGGAGCTACGACGCCCTGGGGCGGCTGGTCTCCGCCGTCGATGGAGCCGGAGACACGACGAGCTTCACCTGGGGCGCGCTGGGAGAGCTGATCTCGATCACGACCCCGGACGGAAGGGTCACGAGCTTCTCTTCCTACGGCGACCATGGCCACCCCACGGTCGTCTCCGACGCCCAGGGCGAGCGAAATCGCGAGTACGACTCCGTCGGCAACCTGATCTCCGGGGACGGGCTCGTCGAGGAGACGAGCCCGTCGCGGCCGGGGATCGTGTCGCGGAGCTTCGACGCCGACCGGAACGTCGCCACGGTGAGACTCGCCGCGCAGGCGATCGGCCTTCCGATCGCTCCGGACGAGCTCGTGGTGGAGCACCGCAGTGATGGGCGACGCTCTCGCATCCTGCGACCCGGCGGGGGCGACACGGAGTTCGTGTACGACGATCGAGGCCGACTCGTCGAGCGCAGGGATCGGGCCGACGGAGTCTGGAACGCGACTCTCATCCAGCGGGACGCCCTCGACCGCGTGGTCCGCATCGATCGGCCCAACGGGACCTGGAGCGAGTTCGGTTGGAACGCCGCCGGGCAGCGCGACCGCATCGCCCACGGCCGCGGAGGAGAGCAGGAGTCGAGCGCCGAGATCGCCTGGCTCGACGGACGCCCGGACTCCGTCCTCGACTCCGTCCACGACGAGCCCGAGCGCTACGTGTACGACGATGCCGGTCGCGTGGTCGCGATCCAGTTCCCGGAAGGGGAGCTGCTCCAGCTGGTCTGGGACGCTCGCTCCCGAAACCGTGAGGAGCTCTACTGGTACGGGAGCGGTCTGCTGCGACGGCTCGTCCACGACTTCGACGGCGCCGGCCGCCTGGTCGAATCCCGCGACGGCTCGGACCTGCTCGTGCGGCGTACCTGGTCCCTCGGCCGGTGGACGCAGATCGAGACCGGGAACGGACTGGTTCGCACGGCCACCTACTCCCCGGAGGATGGCCTCCTGACCGGCACCACCACCGTGGACGCCGCGGGGACGGTGGTGGAGACGACGACGTTCGTCCGCTCGTCGCTCCCCGGCGCGCTCCCGGCCCACACCTGGAGCGTGGTGACCACAACGGCGGGCGGGCTCGCTGTCACCAGCGAGGAGACCCACATTCTGGCCCCGGCCCCGGGGCTTCATCTCGAGCCCGGACCGCGCGCCTCCGGCTTCGAGGCGGCCGGGTCCGCGGGGAACCCGGTCTTCTACTCCTACGACGCCCTCGGCAACTGGGTCGGCTCGCCGGTTCGCCATCTCGTCCACAACCCGGAAGGCAACCGCCTGCTCCGCATCGAGGAGAACCCGTCGGGCGCGTTGCTTCACGACTACGCCTGGGACCCTGCCGGCTACGCGACGCGACGCGACGACGTCGCGCTGCACTGGAACGCGGCCGGCCGCATCGCATCCATCGAGGGCATCGCGAGCTTCGAGTGGGATTCTCTCGGTCGTCTCGTCTCGGCTCAGGTCGCCGGCGTCGTAGCCCGCCAGCGCTTCGGCGGACGGGTGCTCGCCGACGCCCAGGGCAACCCGGTCGCGATCGAGCGCCAGGAGGTGCGCATCGATCTCACGGGGTCCGGCCATCGGTGGCGACACTTCGACTTCCGGGGCAATGCCAAGTTCGTGACCGATGACGAAGGTCGCGTGATCGCCCATCGGCGCTTCGCACCCTACGGCACCGACGCGCTGTGGGGCGACGATCCGGACGGCATCGGCTTCGCACAGGGCCGAGAGCTGGGCGAGCTCGTGCTGCTGGGAGGCCGTCTCTACGACCCGGCAGCGGGTCGCTTCCTCGCGCCAGACCCGGTCTTCCAGCTCGTGAACGGCTTCGCCTACGCCCAGTCGAATCCGCTGTGGTTCTGGGATCCCGACGGCCGCTCCGCGCGCGGTGCCATCACCATTGCGGCGGGCATCGGGATCGCCGGCATGGCGGTTGGGGCGGTGGTGGCCGGGGCCGTGGCCACCCCGGCGGCCTTCGCGATCGGCCTCGGGCTGACGCTCTTCTCCGCCGGCTTCGCCGCGGGCGTCACCACACCCGCCTCGCCGACGGCACAGGCCGCGGCCACGGCGCTCGGTACCCTGGGAGCCGGTCTCGGTGGCTTCACCGCAGCGGCCGCGCCAGCGGGCTTCGCGATCGGCCAGGCCCTGCAGAACGCCATCGAGGTCGAGTTCGGCTCGGTGCTCCCGCCGTCGACCGGAGGAGGCGGCTCGGGGACGTCGCCCGGCGGCGGGGCCGGCGACACCGGGGACTTCGGGATCCAGATCAAGGTCGTCGAGCTCGCCTTCGAACCGCCCGCCGGTGCGCCGACTCCCGAGGGATGCTCGCCGGTGCTCGGAGCAAGCCGGGCACCGGATCTCGGGCGACTGCTCGTCGTTCTACTGCCACTCCAGCTCTGGCTGGGCTGGCGCTGGCTGCGTCGCAGCCGGTGGGAGAAGGAGGGATGAGATGGATCTGTCGAGGGCCTGGCGCCTTCACGAAGCCCGCAGGATCGAGCGCTGTCGCCGTGGCGGCGCGGCGACGGAGCTGCTCGGAGCGGTCCTCCTCCTGCCTGCCTCGGTGTTCGTCCTGTGGCGCTCGATCGCGTTCGAGCCCGAGTGCGGGACGAGTCCGCTCGGCGTGGCGAGTGGCGTGATGCTCTTCGCCCTGGGCTGGTCGAGTCTCGGCCGTGCCTACTGGATGCGTCTCGTCGGGAAGGTCCTCGCTCCCCCGGTCGGCTCGGATCGAGATTTCCGTTGACGGACGTGTTGCCCCAGCGAGGCGCGCCGTTCGTGGGCAGACTGGGTGCCGCGCTGCGGGACCTGGCCGTGGTCTGGACGCTGCTGTCGGCGCAGCCGTGCCTCGCTGCTCGAGCCGGGCACCCCGCGGCGGCCGGCGCGTCCTTCGCCGCAGCGACCCTCTGGCTCCTCGCTACGCGAGCTCGCCCGCTTCCCGGTCGCAGCGCGGGCCCCCGGCTCCTGTCGGTCGGTGCGGGGCTCGCCTCGGGCTTCGTCTCCCTTCCGGCCTGGTGTGTGGTGAGCGGCTGGCTGGCGCAAGGGCTGGGGGTCCCGTCCGGTCCGGAGGTGCCGCCCGGCAGCGCTTCCGCCGCCATGCTGCCCGCGCTGCTCGTCACGGGGCCTCTCTTCGAGGAGCTTCTCTACCGGGAGAGACTGCTCGGCGCACTCTCCGGCTGCCTGCCCCGGCCCCTCGCTCTCGCGGCCAGCAGCGTCGCGTTCGCGTGGCCCCACCCGGAACCTCGTGTGCGCGTCGCGACCTTCGGAGTCGGCATGATGCTCGGCGCCATCTGGCTGAGGAGCCGGTCTGTCGCGCTCTGCGTCGGTCTCCACTCCGGCTTGAACCTGGCCACCCAGGTCTCTGGCGTCCCTCCCGCACGCCTGGCACTCCCGGTACCGGCGAGTGCGCTGCTCTCGGCAGCGATTCTCGTCTTCGCGTTGCGCGGCCGCCGCACGTGATCGGGTCCGCCAGGGGGATCCGGATCGCGAGCCTCGTGGGCGCTCTGGCCGTGCTCGCCCTCGCACGGGCACTCGTTCCGGACCCGGGGACGCGTTCCGAGGTGCTCTACGCGGTCGTCATCGTGGTGGGCTACGGCCACCTGCTGGGAGCGATGCCGTCCCGGCCCCGCCGAGGTCGGAGAGGCACGCCGGCTCGCGTGCTCTCGATCGCCACCGCGTTCTGCGGCTACACCGCGATGCTCCGGACGCTTCCGGAGCTCGTCCCCGTCCTCCTCGTGGTGTCCATCTGGCACACGGCGGAGAACGACGTGGCGCTCGGGCGCACGCTCGCCCTGGGCGGTCGTCCTGCACGTCTCCCCAGAGGCCTGCGGGCCCACGGACTCGCCGCGGCAGGGAGCGCCTTGATGATCGCCCTCTTCGCGGACGCCGGCGCGGGTGACCTGGTCGCGGCTCGCCTCGAGCGCACGGCCTCGGCACCCCTGCGCTGGGGCCCCGCTCCCGGCGCGACCTTCGCTGCGGTCTCCGATCTGGCGCGCGTCGCGGCAGCCGCGATGGCGATCGTAGTCGCGGTCGCAGCGCCGGTGCGGTCGGGTGGCGCGGCTGCTCTCGCCGCTGCTGCGGCCCTGCTTCCGGACCCTGCGGCGTGGCTCTCGTTCCCCGAGGCTTTCGCCCTGTTCGGACTCTACCACCTGCTGTGCTGGATCGGAGTCTCGTTGGGCCGAGGGCGACGGTGGAGACTCGCGAGGGTCCACGCCCTCCCCGCTGTCGCGTGTGCCGCGCTCCTGGTCGTGCCGGGCGACGGCGCCGCGCAGCTGCGGTCCCTCTTCTTCTCGCCCGAGATCTATCTCTTCTGGTCGGCGCTCCACGTCGGCCAGACGCTGCACGCTCGGGCCCGCGGAGGCGCGTGACGCCGATCCCGAGCTACTGCCCGCTCGCCGGCCTTCGCCGCGGATTCCGGTTCGGGTTGCGGCTCGGGTTCCGGTTCGGGTTGCGCGAGTTCGTGTTCGCGCGCTGCTTGCGCTCCGGCTCCTCGGGCTTCACCTCCACCTCGGGCTTCGTCTCCCGGCAGTAGAGCGGGTTGCGGCCCTCGCAGCCGCCGGGCGGGTCCACCAGCACGTTGGGGTCCGGCGCCTCGGCGGCGGCCGGCGGCTCGGCCGCGGCCTTCGCCTCGGGCTCGGCGTTCTCGTTGCAGTAGAGCGGGTTGCGCCCCTCGCAGTCGCCGGGCTCGGCGGCGGCCGGCGAGAGGGGGGCGAGCAGGCAGGCCAGGGCGAGCCCCGGCGCGAGCAGACGCAGCATGGCTGGAACCTCCACTCCGGCGTATCGGCCGTCCCGGGCCGGGCCTGGAATGCCCCACCCGCCCGGGCCGGGACTTGCCGGCCTGCTGTCTTCGCCCCAGGAGCTGCGTGAGGCCTGCCGGTAGGGTCGCTGCTTCCCTCGGGCCGCAGCGGTGTGAAGCGCTTCACACCGCCCCCGAGGTCACAGACGCGCGCGTGCGCCTGGGGCATGCTGGCTCTCGCCAGGAGGAGGGCCCGTGAGCGATCGCATCCGCATCATGATCTCGAGCCGCAACTCCGCGCCGATCGAGCTCGACGGGGCGCCCTCGACGATGACCGAGCTGCGCCGGCGCATGAAGAGCAGGCTCGAGGCGATCCAGCCCTTCGGCGAGCCGCTCTTCGAGGTCTGGATCAACGAGGACGAGGCGGAGCCGGCCGACCAGACCACCTGGGACGCCTCCCTCGACCAGGTGCGGCGGGCGGACGTGCTGCTGGTGCTCTTCAACGGCGATCCCGGCTGGGCGGCCGGCGAGGGCGAGGGCGCCCTCGGCATCTGCCACGCCGAGCTCCAGACCGCGCTCGACGAGCAGCCGGGCAAGGTGTTCTGCATCAAGCTGCCGCAGGTGCGGGCCCCGACGAAGAAGGCCGACCGGACCGGGGCGATCCGCCACGAGCAGTTCCGGCGCTACTTCGAGACCCAGAAGCGCTGGGCGCCGCCGGCCGCGAACGGCGACGAGGCCCTCGCCCGGCTCGACGAGGCGATGCACAAGGCCCTGTGGAGCCTGGTCACCCGCGGCGGGCGCGAGGCGCGCCGCGGCAAGTACGCCCGGGGCGACGCCCTGGCCTGGAGCCGGCTCGGCTTCGACGAGCGCAAGGAGCACATGGAGGAGGCGGTGCTGGCCGCCATCGCGCTGCGCCGGACGGCGGAGCGCGTCGAGGGCGAGCGCTGCGCGTGGGTCGACTGGGGCGGAACGAAGGTCCTGGTGCAGGTGCACGCCGTGCCCGGCGCCATGACGACCGCGGCGGCCCGGGAGAAGGTCGGCCGCCCCTTCCACCACGACCACGAGGCCGCCCACCGCCTGGCGGGTCGGGGGCGCCGCGGGGGCCCGGTGCACGTGATCGCCTGCCACAAGGGCATCACCGAGCAGCAGGCGATGACGCTCCTCGGGCGCCCCGACGTCACCACCGTCGACACGCCCTTCGGAATCCTGGCGGTGGACCAGGTCTCGAAGGTCCAGTGCCTGTTCCTGCGCGACTGCCGGGACCCGACCGGCGCCCAGCACGGCGTGACGCGCATGTTCGACTGGCTCGACGAGACCGACGAGGAGCACCGCCTGGCCCGCCGCTCGCTGGCCCGGGCGAGCATCGTCCAGGCGATCGCGAAGCAGCTGCCCGTGCGCTGAGGTCGCCCCGCCGGGGGCTGCCTCGCCGACGCCGGCTCAGCGCTGGCCGAGACGACGCCAGGCGAGTGCGTCGGTGAGGGCCATCGGCAGGAGGTAGGCCGAGATCCCGGCGAAGCCGACGCCGAGCTCGTGGAGGGCGCTCGTTCCCGGCTCGTGGGAGAGCGCGACGAGGAGGGCCACGGCGATCGCCGATGCGGCCAACGCGAGGATCACCACCCGCCGAAGCGTCGCGCCCGCGACGGCGATGGGGAGCGCCACGACGACGTTCACCCCGAGAACGGCCAGCGGTGCTACCCGCGTGAACAGCCACTCTCCGATCAGCGTGGATGGGAGATCCGGAGGCCGGGCCTGCACGCCGAGCGCATAGGCGCCTTCGGTGACGGCGTAGTGCAGGCCGAGCACGAGCCAGCCCGCTGCGGCTCCGCCGATCGCCGTTCCCAGGAGAGGACGTGCGAGACCCACCGGAGCCACCCGGGCCTGCTCCGGCGGGCTAGCCCGCCAGGGCCTCGCGCACGCTGCGGGTGAGCTCCTCGGGCTCGTAGGGCTTGCGCAGCAGGCGGTGCTCGCCGCGGGCCGCGAAGCGCTGGGTGGCCTGCTCGCGGTCGTAGCCGGTCACCAGCACGGCGGGCAGGTCGGGGCGGATCGCGCGCAGCTCGAGCAGGGTCCGCTCGCCGTCGAGGCCCGGCATGGCGACGTCGAGCACGGCGGCGTGCACACCGGCGGGCTGGGTGCGCAGGATCTCGATGGCCTCGCGGCCGCTGCCGGCGCTCAGCACGCGGAACTCCTCGCGCTCGAGGAACTCGCGGCTCAGCTCGCGCACGGCCTCGTCGTCGTCCACCAGCAGGACGGTGGTGCCGGGCGGCAGCTCCCGGAGGGCGCCGGGCGCGGGGCGCGCGGCGGGCTCGGCGGCCCGGGCGAGCTGCTTCGAGACGGGCAGCATCACGCGCAGCGTGGTGCCGTGGCCGGGCATGCTGCGCAGGCGGATGGCGCCGTGGTGGAGCTGCACGATGCCCAGCACGGCGGCCATGCCGAGCCCGCGCCCGGCCTCCTTGGTGGTGAAGAAGGGCTCGAAGCTGCGGCGGGCCGTCTCGGCGTCCATGCCGCGGCCGTTGTCGCTCACCTCGAGGAAGGCGTGGGGGCCCGGCGCGGCGTCGTCCGCCGCGAAGGCACCCTGGAGCTCGGGCTCGTCCACGTCCATGCGGCCGGTGCGGATGCGGATGCGCCCGGGCCGCGAGCCCAGCGCGTGGGAGGCGTTCAGGACGAGGTTCACCAGCACCTGGTGGAGCTGGCGCGGGTCGGCCTCGACGAGCGGCAGGCCGTCCTCCAGGTGCCACTCGATCTCGCAGTCCTCGCTGATCGAGGCCTGGAGCAGGTCCTCGGTGCCGGCGGCCAGCTCGGAGAGGTCCACGGGCTCCGGCGCCACCGCGGAGCGGCGCGCGTAGGCGAGCATCTGGTCCGTCAGAGAGGCGGCGAAGCGCGAGGCCTCGCGGATGCGCCCGAGACGCTCGGCGAGCCTACCCGCGCGCTCCGGGGCCTCGCCCTCCGCGTCCTCGGGCACGGCCAGCTCGTCCGAGGCGAGCCGGGCGTTGCCCTGGATCACGCCCAGCAGGTTGTTGAAGTCGTGGGCGATGCCGCCGGCGAGGAGCCCGAGGCTCTCGAGGCGCTGCACCTCCTGGGCGTGCTGCTCGAGGCGGCGGCGCTCGCTCTCGGCGTGCTTCAGGTCGGTCACGTCCCGGGCGGCACCCACCACCCGCGCGCAGTCGTGCTCCGGGTCGTCCCGCACCCGACACTCGACGCGCAGCCAGCGCACGGCGCCGTCCTTGCGGATGATGCGCAGCTCGACGAAGCGGCCGCGCCCCGCCCGCACCTCCTCGAACTGGGAGATGGTGGAGGCGACGTCGTCGGGGTGGATGATCGAGATCCAGCTCTCGCCGTCGTGCTCGCCGGGCGCGTAGCCGGTGATGCGCTCCCGGGCGCCGCTCGACCACTCGTCACGGATCGCGCCGCCCGACTCGATGCGGAAGGCGAAGCCGTAGTCCGAGGAGATCTCCGCGAGCTGGCGGTTGCGGTCGTTGGTGGTGCGCAGGGTCTGCTCGACGGCGCGGCGCTCGGCGACCTCGCGCTCGAGGCTCGCGTTGGCGGTGGCGAGCTCCGCGGTGCGCTCCTGCACCCGGTGCTCGAGGTCCGCGTAGGCCTCCTCGAGGCGCTTGCGCGCCAGGCGGCTGCTGGCGAGTAGGTGGATGCCCAGCAGCGGCGGCCCGAGGGCGAGCCAGACCGCGAAGAGCTGGGGCGGCACGCCGCTGGTGCCGAGCATCCAGAGCTGGAGGCCGCGCGCCACGCCCAGCACCACGAAGGAGGGGCCCAGCAGGTTGTAGGGGAAGCCGGCGCCGCGGTGGGGGCGCGCCAGGTGGGCGAAGCCGGCGGCGGCGATCAGGGCGGAGGACTCGAAGGGGACCGAGACCAGGTAGGCGCCGCGCATCTCGTCACCCAGTGCGAGTCCCACGCGCAGGGCGCCGAGCACCAGGGTGGCGGGCAGCAGCCAGTCGGGCAGCGGCCGCCGGGCGAGGCGCAGGGAGCCCGCCAGCCAGAGCGCCGTCGAGAAGGTGCCGAAGGGCAGGCTGAAGCGGTGGAGGAGCGGCAGGTCCTCGCCGGCGAAGACGGGAAGGATCGCGACGCCCGCGGCGGCCCAGGCCGAGACCCAGAGCATGACCGGCTCGCTCTCGGAGCGGCGCAGCAGGCTCCAGGCGAGGACGGCGAACAGGTAGAGCAGGACGACCAGCGAGGCATCGAGCAGGCCGAGGCTCACCATGCCGAATCCTCCCGCACCGGCGGGACCATACCACGGGGGCGGGGGCACGCCGGCCCCTCTCTGGGGGAGACGGGCCGCCTGGCGCGCGAGCCCTCCGGCTCCGCCGGGTGGCGCGCGCCTGCCCGGGATGGGTGGGGCGCCTAGGCGTAGTGGCTGCGCCGCTTCACCACCAGCTCGCGTTGGAGCTCGAAGATCTGGACCTTCTTCCATCCCCCGGGCGCGTCCTCGGTCTTCGCCCCCTCCTCGCGGATGAACTTGTGCCCGAGGAGGCGGGTCTCGACGACGCCCAGGTCGTCGCGGCCGTCGAGGTCGCGCTTGCCCAGGATCTCGGTGGCCGCGAAGACCGTGTCGCCCTCGAACAGCGGCGCCGTGTGGCTGCCCGTGTGGTACACGAGGTCGCCCAGGGCGTTGTCACCGACGTCCGGGCACGAGAGCCCGAGGCACAGGGTGAAGGGGATGCCGCCGAACACGATCAGCTTCCCGCCCAGGTAGTAGTCCGGGTACAGATCCACCAGGTACTTGTTGCAGTGCACCTGGCTGGTGTTGTCCAGCATGGCGGTCACCGGGATGTGCTCGGCGGTGACGGTGCGCCCGCGGGAGTGCTCGATGCGCGTTGCCGGCTCGAAGTCCTCCCAGTAGGTATCGGAGTTGGTCAGGTGGGCGAGGGCCTTGTAGTCGCGCCCCGGGTCGTAGTCGGGGAGCCAGAGCTCGCAGTCGATCTCGTCGGGCTCGACGTTGCCGGGGTTCAGCTCGGCGTCGTCGTCGTCCTTGTACACCTGGACCTTGCGCTCCCAGGTCAGCACGACCGCCGCGTCGTCGCTCCCGAGGTTCTTTCGCGCCGTGCTCTGGACGTGGACGATGCCGAGGTTCGGGCGGCTCGAGCTGGGCCGCACGCCCAGCACCTTGGTCTCCACCTCGATGCTGTCGCCGACGTAGACCGGCGCTCCGAAGCGCATGTTCGTGTACGCGAGGTTCGCCCGTGCGTTCTCGGACACGTCCTCCACGGTCTGGCTGAAGGACACGAGCATCACGAGGCCGGGCGGACAGGTCAGGCCCTCGAAGCCGTAGGCCCGGGCATAGCGGGCGTTCTTCGCGAGCGGGTTCGTCGTGTAGGACCACTCCGTGAAGGTCGCGAACAGCCCCTCGGTGACGGTCTTGCCGCCCTTGTGGCGGAACACCTGCCCCGGCGAGAAGTCCTCGAGGAAGTTGCCGGTCTTCTTTCGGATCGTTCGCAGGCTCTCGGCCGGGGCGTCGCTCAACGGGGGTCCTCCTGTCGAAGCCCCGGAATCTAGGCAGGCCGGGGCGGCCCTGCCACGCCGCGCTAACTTCCCTCGGATGCAGGAGAGCCCCTCCCCGGCGAGCGATGCGGCAGTCGGCCCCAGCGCGCGCTGCGTGCTCGAGGCCCGCTACCTGGTGCGGGACGACGCCGGCGAGCTCGTCGAGAGCTGGGAGGGCCTGTGCGAGCGCGTCTCCGGCGCCGTGGCCGCCGCGGAGACGGAGTTCGGCGAAGAGCCCGCGCCCTGGGCCGAGACCTTCCGCGAGGCCCTGCTGCGCCGCGAGTTCCTGCCCAACAGCCCCACCCTGATGAACGCCGGCACCGCCCTGGGCCAGCTCTCGGCCTGCTTCGTGCTCCCCGTGGAGGACTCCATGGCGAGCATCTTCGAGGCGGTGAAGCGCATGGCGCTGATCCACCAGTCCGGCGGCGGGACGGGCTTCAGCTTCTCCCACATCCGGCCCAAGGGCGACATCGTGGCGCGCACCCACGGCGTGGCGTCGGGCCCCGTGGCGTTCCTCGACGTCTTCGACGCCGCCACGGGCGCGGTGCGCCAGGGCGGGCGGCGCCGCGGCGCCAACATGGGCGTGCTGGCCGTGGAGCACCCGGACGTGCTCGAGTTCGTGCGGGTGAAGGCGGACCCGGAGCGGGTCACGAACTTCAACCTCTCGGTGGGGATCTCCGACGGCTTCATGCGCAGCGTCGAGGCGGGCGGGCGCTTCGAGCTGGTGAACCCGCGCGACGGCGCCGTGATGGCGAGCCTCGACGCCCGCGGCCTGCTGCGCGAGATCGCCGAGAACGCCTGGGTGTCCGGCGACCCCGGCGTGATCTTCCTCGACGCCGTGAACCGCACCAACCCGACCCCCACCCTGGGGCGCCTCGAGGCCACCAACCCCTGCGGCGAGCTGCCGCTGCTCCCCAACGAGAGCTGCAACCTCGGCTCGATCCGCGTGGACGCCTTCTCCGAGGACGGCCGGATCGACTGGGACCGCCTCGACGCCACCGTGGACGTGGCGGTGCGCTTCCTCGACGACGTGATCGAGATCGGCCGCCACCCGTTCCCGGAGATCGAGGCCGCCACCCGGGCCAACCGCAAGATCGGCCTCGGGGTGATGGGGTTCGCCGACCTGCTGGTCGACCTCGGCATCCCCTACGACGCGCCCGAGGCCGTGGCCACCGCGGCGGAGCTGATGCAGCGCATCACCTCCCGGGCGGAGCGCGCCTCGGCGGCGCTGGCCGAGAAGCGGGGCCCGTTCCCGAGCTTCCGCGGCTCCCGGGCCGAGAGCCGCGGCCTGCGCCTGCGCAACGCCACGGTCACCTCCATCGCACCGACGGGGACGCTCTCGATCCTGGCCGGCTGCTCGGGCGGCATCGAGCCCTACTTCGCGCTGGCCTTCGTGCGCAACGTGCTCGACGGCGCGCGCCTGCCCGAGACCACGCCGCGCTTCGAGGCCGCCCTCGAGGCCGCGGGCGCGTGGAGCGAGGACCTGATGGACGAGGTGCGCGCCACGGGCTCGGTGCGCCAGATCGAGCGCGTGCCCGAGCGCATCCGCCAGCTCTTCCCCATCGCGGCGGACATCACGCCGAGCGCCCACCTCGACGTGCAGGAGGCCTTCCAGCGCCACGTCGACAACGCGGTCTCGAAGACCATCAACCTCCCC
>JANQFK010000012.1 GCA_028277885.1 Myxococcota bacterium | reverse complement strand
GAACGCTCGCAGGGCGGGCGTTCCGGGGGGCCTCTCCTCGCCGCGACCGGGGGTGAACGATGGACGACATCGGGTCCTCCAGCTTTCGATTCAGCGGGCTCGCCACGGGCCTCGATACCGGTGCGCTCGTCGACGCCCTGCTCCAGCTCGAGCGCCGCCCGCTCACCCTCGTCGAGAACCGAAAGGCCGACTTCGAGCGCGAGCAGTCGCTGTTCCGCGACCTGAACACCCAGCTCCTGGCCCTGCGCGACGCCGCCCGGGCCCTCGACAACCAGAACGAGTCGCTCACCGGCGCCACCCTCGACGAGGAGTTCCTCGCCTACACGGCGGCGAGCTCCGACGAGGCCGTGGTGACCGCCACCGCCAGCGGCAACGCCTCGGTGGGGTCGACCTCGGTGCGCGTGCTCTCCCTCGCCAGCGTGGGCCGGCAGATCACCACCACCTTCGCGTCGGACACCGACGCGATCGCCTCCGCGGGAGAGACCCTCAGCATCGACTACGGCGGCGAGAGCTCCATCGACGTGACCGTCGGCGCGGGCGGGGCCAGCCTCCAGGACCTGCGCGACCTCGTGAACGCCGACGCGAACAACGGTGGCAACGTGCGCGCCGACGTGCTGTTCGACGGGACCGAGTACCGGCTCGTCCTCTCGGGCGTCCAGGTGGGCGCCGCCAACGACCTGAGCGTCACGACGACGATCTCCGGCGCCGGGGCGAACCCGTTCCTCGACGCCGCCCTGGCCCAGACCGCGAGCGACGCGAGCCTCGAGGTGCTGGGCGTGCCCGTGACCCGCCCGGGCAACGAGATCGACGACGTGCTTCCGGGCGTCACGCTGACCCTCACGGGCACCAACGACCCGGGCGACGCCACCGACGTGGTCCAGCTCGACGTGACCCGCGACGACGACGCCATCGCGGACAAGCTCCAGGCCCTCGCCGACGCCTACAACCGGGTGCGCGACTTCGTCGACGAGCAGGCCGCCTTCGACGCGGAGGCCGGTCGCGCCGGGCCGCTCTCCGGAGACGCGACGGTGCGCGGCATCGAGCGCCAGATCCAGACCCTCCTCGGGGCCGAGTACGCCTTCGAAGGGAGCCCCCTCACCTTCCTGGGCGAGATCGGCCTGTCCTTCGATCGCGAGGGACGCCTCGTGCTGGACCGCGAGGACATGGCGACCGCCCTGGAGCAGGACCCCGTGGGCGTGCGCCGGCTGCTCGCCGGGGACGGGACCACCGACGGTCTCGCCACGGCGCTGGCCCGGGCCCTCGAGCCCATCACGCGCAGCGGCGACGGAACCCTGGCGGTGCGGGACGACAGCTTCGCGGACCGCATCGCCGAGGTGGACCGCCAGATCGAGCGCCTCGAGGCCCGGCTGGAGCAGCGCGAGCTCAGCCTGGTGCAGCGCTTCACCGCGCTCGAGTCCACGGTGGCGCGGCTGCAGGCCCAGGCGGGCTTCCTGAGCTCGATCGTGAGCTTCTGACGAACCGCCGGCGTGGCGCCGGCGGGGTGGGATCCAGGGGGGGATGATGGGGTTCCAGCGCTACCAGGAGATGGACATCTCGACCGCGAGCCCGGAGACGCTCGTGGTGAAGCTCTACGAGGGCGCGATGCGCAACGCGCGGCACGCCCTGGTGTGCCACGGTGAGGGGCGCATCGCGGACCGCGGCCGCGCGCTCTCGAAGGCCATGGCCATCGTGAGCGAGCTGGCGAGCGCGCTCGACATGGAGCGCGGCGGAGAGATCGCGTCGAGCCTCGACGCGCTCTACGCCTTCGTGAACGAGCAGCTCCTGGAGGCCAACCTGCGCGGCGAGCCCCGGCACATCGACGACGCGCTGCGCGTGCTCGGCATCCTGAACGAGGCGTGGGTCGAGATCGCCCGGGGAGCCGAGGCGACCCAGGCGCGCGCGTCGTGAGCGCGGCGGCGGCCGCCCGGGCCCTGCGCGAGACGGCTCGCGCGCTCCACGCGGCGCTCGAGGCAGGCGACGACGTCGCCCTCGCCGCCGCCCTCGACCGTCGCGAGGCCGAGGCCGTCCGCCTCGCCGAGGCGCTGCGCGGGGACCCCGGCGCCGCCGGTCCGCTCGCCGCGCTGATCGAGGAGGTGCGCCGGCTCGACGCCGCCGCCCTCGCGCTGGCTCGCGAGGCCCTCGAGGCGGTGCGCGGCGAGCTCGACCAGCTCGGGCGCGCCCGGGCGGTGGCCCGCTCCCTCGGCTCGGGGGCCGGCGACGCGCGCTTCGTGAGCAAGCGGGTCTGATGCCCGCCGACCTCGCCCAGGTGGCCCGGGACTGGGCGGAGGCCGCCTCGGCGGACCTCGAGGGGCTGCTGGGCTCGTCGGCCGCGCTCGCGCCGGGGGCGCTGCGCGTGGGAGCCCGGGACGCGCTGCTGCCGGGGTCCGAGGTCCTCGTCGTCGCGGCGCTGCGCTCGAAGCAGGACGAGGCCCAGCGCGTCTACCTGGTCGCCGCCAGGTCCCTCGCCTGCGCGCTCGCCGCGGCGCGGCTGGGCCAGCCCGTCCAGGACTTCGAGGGCGAGGCCCACGACGCCTTCGTGGAGTCCGCGGACCTGTGCGCCGGCGTCCTCGGCCGGGTGCTCGCCGAGCAGGCCGAAGGCCCCGCCCTCGAGCACGAGTCGAGCGCCGTGCTGCCGAAGGCCCCGCCCGAGGACGCCCCCCTGCCCGCGGGCGACTACCGCGTGCAGGGCTTCTCGCTCACCCTCGCGGATGCGGGGGCGGCCGAGCTCTGCGTGTGGTTCCGGGAGCCGGACGCCCAGGCGTGGTTCGGTCCGGCTCCGGAGGGCGCGGCGGTGGGCGGCGAGCGCGGCCCCATCGCCGTGATCGACCCCGACCTCGAGCGGCGCGAGCACGCCGAGGACCTGTCCGACGCGCTGGGCCGCGCGGTCTGGACCCTCGACTCCGCCGAGCTCGGACCCCACAGCCTCGACGAGCTGCGCGAGACCGAGGCCGTGATCGTGGCCTGGGACCTGGGCGGCGTGACGGCGCTCGACCTGCTGGACGACCTCCGCCGGGACGCCCGCACCGCGGACCTGCGCATCGCCCTCGCCAGCGCCGAGCCCACCCGCGAGGCGGTGCTGACCGCCCTGCGCTGGGGGGCGGTCACGGTCCTCCACCTGCCCCTCGATGCCGGCGAGGTGTCGCGGCGGCTGAAGCTGGCCTGACCCCACGGCCGGTCCCTCGGGCGGAAGATCCTGCCGCCCGGGCGTTCGGAATGGAACGTCCGCGTTCAGCCTGAAACGAGGCGCGGCTTCCGGGGCCCGCCGCGGCGCCCGGGGCTGGCACGCCACTTGCTCGACTCGCTCGGGTAGCCGTCGAGCAGCACCCGGCGACAGCACCCGGCGACAGGGGAGGGAACGCCCGTGGCGGAGGTACGCGACAGTCTCGAAGGGGACGGGGAGGAGCGCCGAGCCTTCTTCCGCATCCTCACCCACCTTCCGGTGAAGTGCCGCAAGGTCGCGGGCCGCGAGGCCGAGACCCTCGCCCGGGAGATCCCGGAGCGCCGCGCGCCCGAGACCGGCCGCATCGACGAGGCCCTGGCGGTCTGGCTCGATCGCATCGAGCGCAAGCTCGACCGCGTCCTGGTCCACCTCGGGATCGGAGATCCCGTCGCGTTCAGCGACGCGGACGTCCAGGAGGTGATGCTCTCCGGCTCGGGCATGGCCTTCGTGACCGATGCCGAGGTGGTGCCCGGCGACCCCGTCCTGGTGGAGTTCGAGATCCCCGGCGTGCCCGCCCAGCTGGTGCGCTGCCTGGCCCGGGTGATCCGCAACCTGCCCGCCAAGAAGCGCCCCGGGAAGCGCGAGGCGGGGGACGACCGCGAGACCACGGCGGTCTCCTTCGAGGTCATCCACGACTCCGACCGCGAGGCGATCGTGCGCCACGCCGTGGAGGTGCAGCGCAAGCTGATCCGGCGCCAGCGGGGCGGGGCCGCGGGGTGAAGGCCTGCGGGGCCGGCGCGCTCGCGACGGGCCTCCTGCTCCTCGCCGCCGCCTCGGGGCGGGCCGAGGCGCGTCTCCCGGAGCCGAGCCCCTACGCGGTGCTGCCCAGCCGGGCGGCGGCGTCGCCGGCCGTGGACGCGCCGCCGGTCTGCCGCACCGCACCCGGCGACGCGACCTTCGAGGCGATCCGCAGCGCCACGGCTCCGGAGGGCGGCGAGCCGCCGGACCCCCGGTCCGCGCTGGACGAACTCGCCCGCTCGGGCGAAGCGCGCGTCCGGGCCTGCGCGCACCTCGAGCTGGCACGCCTCGAGCTGCTGCGCGGACACCTGCCCGAAGCTCGGGTCCAGGCGTCCCGGGCGGAGCGCGCCTTCGCGGACCTCGCGGACGCGGAGCCTCCCCGGGCGCTTCGCGAGGCCGCGCGCTTCTACCGCGCCGAGGCGCTGCACCGCGACGGGCGCTCCGCCGAGGCGGCTCCCCTCTACGCCGGCCTCGCCGAGGCGCGCGGCGTCCGCATCCGCGCTGCGGCCCGGCTGCGCCGGGCCGAGCTCGCGGGCGACCTCGAGGAGTTCGCGCGGGGGCTCGCACGGGGCACCGAGTTCGGCGCCGAGCCGGCGCGCTGGGGCGCCCGCGCCGCCGAGCTCGCCCTCGAGGCCGGTGACCTCGAGGCCGCGCGGAGGTGGCTCTCGCGCCTCGACGAGGATGCCCTCGACGCCGACACGCGGGCCCTGGTCGGCGTGCGGCGCGCCGACGTGCTCTTCGCCCTGGGGGCCGACGAGGAGGCGCGCGCCGTGCTGCGCGGCATCGCGGCGCGCCACGCCGGGCGCCCGGTGGGCGAGCTGGCCCGGGTGCGGCTGGTCCACACGGGGCTGGCGCCGACGGGCGACCGCGAGGTGCGCCGGCGCCTCACCCGCATCGCCAGCGGCGGGCACCGCAGCCTCGCCACCTATGCGCGCGGCGTGCTGGCCGGCCGGCTGCGCGCCGCGGGGGAGGTGGACGCGGCCCTCGAGCTCCTCGTGAAGCTCGCCACCGATGCGCGCGCGGCGGAGTTCGTGCCCGACCTCGCCGCCGAGACCGACGCGGCGCTGCAGGCCGCCACCGCGGCCGGGACCGGCTGCGTCGACGTGACGCGGCGGCTGGCGGGCCGCCGCAGCCTGCTGCTCCGCCACGGCGGCGTTCCCGACCCGTTCCTGCGCCTCGGCGACTGCTTGCTCGAGCTGGGCTTCGCGGGCCCGGCCCTCGACGTCTACCGCGGCGTCACCCGGCGCTTCGGCGTCGAGGTCGTGCCGCGCGTCTCGCTGCGCACGGCGCGCGCCTCCTTCGAGGCCGGCCGCATCGCGGCGGCCCGGGCACCCGCCGAGGCGAACCTGAGCCGCGCCCTCTCCGGCCGCGAGGTGCCGGAGCTCGGGGCCTGGACGCTGCTGCTGGCGCGCATCGAGCTGCACGAGGAGCGACCCGCCGAGGCGTTGGAGCTGCTCGAGCCGGCCCTGGTCGCGGGCTCCGTGGATGCCGCGCGCGAGCCCGAGGCCGTGCGCGTGTTCGCGCTGGCGGCGCTGCGTGTGGGGGCGGGCAGCGAGGCGCGCGCGACCCTTCGCTCCGTGCTCTCCGAGGCTCCCGCGGGCGAGGCCCCGGCCCGGGCCCGGCTGCGCCACGAGGCGCTGCTCCACGCCGCCGACCTGCACCGCGCGGCGGGCGACCGCTCCCGGGCGCGCTCGCTCTACGGGCGCGCCGCCGCGCTGCTGGACGCGGGCCCGCTGCGCGCCCGCGCGCTCTACTGGAACGGCGAGCTGGCCGCGGAGCCGGACGACGCCCGCGAGGCCTGGCGCGCCTCGGCGGCCGAGCCCGAGGGCGGGCCCTGGGCGCGGCTCGCCGCGGACGAGCTCGAGGCGATCGGCCTGCGCGAGGCGATCGGCGTCGGGCGGCGCGAGCTTCGCGGCGGCGGGGATCGGCCGTGAGCGACGCACGCAACGGGCGGATCGCGGCGGGGCTGGTGGGGCTCCGCTCGCCCCTGGGCTGCATCGAGCTCGCCGCCGACGAGCTGCGCCGCGACGGCGCGACTCCCGGCGCCCGCGCCCTGGCCGAGCGCATCGCTGGCGCGGTGGCCGAGGTGGACGCGGGGCTCGACGGCGCGCTGCGGGCGCTGCTCGGAGCCGGAGCCGGCGCGACCCGGGCCGCGGACCCCGACTGCCGCGGCGCGCTCGCACGGGCCTGGAGCCGCTTCGGTCCCGCCCTCGAGGCCCTCGGCGTGGAGACGACCCTGCGCCTGCCCGAGACTCCGCTTCCCGGCGACGCCGAGGCGCTGCGTCGCTCCGCGGTGGCCCTGGTGCGCGACGCCCTGGCGGCGGGGATCGCGGGGCGCGGCCTCACCCTCTCCCTCGACGACGAGGGGGCGCGCTACGGCGTCGGTCTGCTCGGCCCCGACCCCTGCGCCTTCGAGAGCGCCCGGGCCCTGGCCCTTCGCCTCGGCGCCGAGCTCGAGCCCACGCCCTCGGGCCAGGGCGCCACCCTGTGGCTGCGGCGCGAGGTGGACCCGTGAGCCGCGTGCTGGTGGTGGAGCCCGCCCCGACCCTGGGGCGCGAGCTGCTGCGCGTGGTGCGCTCCGCCGGCTGGGAGGCCGACGCGACGGCCAGCCAGGCGTCGGCCCTGCGCGCGCTCGGGGGCGGCGGCTTCGACGCAGTGCTGCTCGACGTGTCCCGCTCGGCGGATCTCGCCGCCATCGACGCCATCCGTGCCCGGGCGCCCGGCGTGGGCGTGGTCGCGATGGGGGCCGAGCCCCGGGTGGAGCGGGTCGTCGAGGCCCTGCGCCGCGGGGCCGAGGACTTCCTGCGCAAGCCCTTCGGTCGCGTCGCACTGGAGCGCGCCCTCGGCGCCGTCGAGGCGGCCCGGGCCGAGCCGCTCGAGGGCGGCTTCCTCACCTGGGACCCGGCCGTGCTCCGGCTGCTCGCCGAGCTGCGCCGAGCCGCCAGCACCGAGGCCACGATCCGCATCGTGGGCGAGAGCGGGACCGGCAAGGAGCTGCTGGCGCGCCGGGTCCACCGGCTGAGCCGGCGCCGCAGCGGGCCCTGCGTGCTGGTGAACTGCGGCGGGCTCCACGAGTCCCTCGCCGAGAGCGAGCTGTTCGGCCACGCCCAGGGCGCCTTCACCGGCGCCGTGGAGCCGCGCACGGGACAGATCGCCACCGCGGACGGCGGGACCCTGGTGCTCGACGAGGTGGGCGATCTCGCGCCGGGGCTCCAGCCCAAGCTGCTGCGGGTGCTCCAGGAGAAGGAGGTGACCCCCCTCGGCACGAGCGTCGCGACGCCCGTGGACGCGCGCATCGTGGTCACCACCCAGCGCGACCTCGTCGCCGAGGTGGCGGCCGGCCGCTTCCGCGAGGACCTCTACTACCGCCTGGACGTGATCCACTTCCGCGTGCCGCCCCTGCGCGAGCGGCCCGGCGACGTGCCCGGGCTCGCCCGGACCTTCCTCGAGCGGTTCGCCCGCGGCACCGGGAGCGAGCCACCGCGCCTCGGCGAGGCCGCCCTCGACGCACTCTGCCGGCTGCCGTACCGGGGAAACGTGCGCGAGCTGGAGAACCTGATGCGCCGGGCCGCGGTGCTGTTCCCGGGGCGGGACGTCGACGTCGAGCGGCTCCTGGGGGCCCGCGCGGGCAAGGCCGCGGCCCCCGAGCTGCTGCCCGAAGGCCTGCGCTCCCTCAACCTGCGCGAGCTCGAGCGCGCCGCCGTCGAGCGCTCGCTGCACCAGGCCCGCGGCAACCGCACCCTGGCCTCCCGGGCCCTCGGCATCAGCGTCCGGACGCTGCGCAACAAGATCCGGCTCTACGACCTCGCCTGAGCGCGGGGGCAGATCCTGCCGCGCTCCGTTTCAGGCTGAAACCCCCGCTGCAATGCCGACGCGCCGGAACGCCTCGAGCGTGCCCGCGACACGGCTCCGAGGCGTGGCACGTGCCTTGCAATCTCGAGCCTCGGAAGATCGGCCCGCGTGGAGCGGGCGGGCTGCAAGCCAGGGGGGAACAACGTGCCGTCCGTCGTCGGAGGATCGCTCGACGCGCTCACCCAGTCCCTGCGCTTCCGCCTCGCGCGGCAGGCGAACCTGGCCAGCAACGTGGTGAACGCCGACACCCCGGGCTACCGCCGCAGCGACCTGCGCTTCGAGGCGAAGCTCTCGGAGGCCGCCGTGCGCCTGCAGCGCAGCGACCCGCGCCACCTCCAGGCCGGCGGTGGGACGCCGGCCCGCTGGCAGACCGAGCGCGGGCCCCGCGGCACGCGGCCCGACGGCAACGGCGTGGACCTGCAGCACGAGCTCGTGCAGTTCTCGCGCAACGCCTCGGCGTTCACCAGCCAGGCCACGGTGATGTCGCGGGTGCTGGCGCTGCGTCGCATCCCGATCGCCGGCGAGACGCGCTAGGGCGTCGCGCCCGGCATCGAAGGAGGGGAGTCGAAGTGAAGCTCGGGGACATCACCGACATCGCGGTCTCGGGCCTCCAGGCCCAGCGCTCGCGCATGGCCGTGACCGCGTCGAACGTCGCGAACGCCGAGACCACGCGGACCGCCGAGGGCGGCGCCTACCGGCGGCGCGACCCGGTGTTTCGCGCCAGCAGCGTCGCCTCGCCCTTCGCGAGCCGCCTGGACCGCGCGCTGCGCGGCGTGGAGGTGACCCGCGTGGTGAGCGACCCGCGACCGCCGGTGACGCGCTTCGATCCCGGGCACCCCGACGCCAACGCCGAGGGCTTCGTCGCCTATCCGCGGGTGAGCGTCGTCGAGGAGCTCACCAACATGATGTCCGCCAGCCGCTCCTACGAGGCGAACCTGGTGATCCTCTCGAAGGTGCGCGCCATGTCCCGGGCCGCCCTCCAGATCGGTCGCTGATGGACCCCGTCGCCCTCACCGGAGCCCTCCGAGACACCGCCCGCGCGGCCCTGGGCGCGCGGGAGGGGCAGGGCGCCTCCGCGGACGGCGCCTCGGTTCCGTTCGCGGCCGAGCTGCGCTCCGCCTTCGCCGACGCCAACGCGGCCGTGAACGCCGCCGAGGAGCAGGGCACCCGGCTCGCCGCCGGCGAGACCGACGTCATCGAGACCATGGTCGCGCTGGGCAAGGCCGACCTCTCGCTGCGCTTCGTGACGGCGCTCCGCAACCGCGCCCTCGAGGCCTACCGCGAGATCATGCGGCTGCAGGTCTGAGGGGGCTGAGGCAGGACCATGAACGGCTGGCTCCAGAACCTCGTCGAGCAGATCCGCGGGCTCCCGCCCGGGCGGCAGCTCGTGCTCCTCGCCACCACGGCGGGCTCCCTGGCGTTCTTCCTGTGGATCGGGTTCGGCTCGACCCGGACGGAGTACCGCGCGCTGTACCGGGGCCTCGCCGAGGACGAGGTGGCCCGGGCCGCCGAGGGCCTGCGCGGCGAGAACATCCCCTACGAGCTCGCCGACGGCGGGACCTCGATCCTGGTTCCCGCCGGTCAGGTCTACGAGGCGCGCATCCGCCTCGCCGGCCAGGGGCTGCCCCGCGGCGCCGCTTCGGGCTTCGAGCTCTTCGACCGCCCGGGCTTCGGCGTGACCGAGTTCGTGCACCGCGTGAACTTCGTGCGCGCGGTCCAGGGGGAGCTCGCCCGCAGCATCGAGCAGCTCGAGCCCGTGGAGCGGGCCCGGGTGCAGGTCGTGATCCCCGAGCGGCGCAGCGTGGTGGCGGCGCGCCAGCGCAAGGCGCGGGCCTCGGTGGTGGTGCAGCTGCGGCCGGGCCGGATCCTCGAGCCCGGCCAGGTGCGCGCCGTGGTCCACCTGGTGGCGTCGAGCATCGAGACCCTCCAGCCCGGCGACGTCACCGTGGTGGACGATGCAGGGCGGCTGCTCGCGCCCCAGGGCGACGTCGCCACGGGCACCCGCACTGCGGGCGGGGCGCCGGGCTACCAGCAGCGCGTCGAGAAGGAGCTCGCCGGGCGCATCGAGTCGATCCTCGAGAAGACGATCGGCGCGGGCGGCGTGGTGGCGCGGGTGCGCGCCGACATGGACTGGACCGAGAGCGAGACCACCGAGGAGACCTTCGACCCCGACTCCCAGGTGGCGCGCAGCGAGCACCGCAGCAGCGAGGACTCCCAGGACGGCGTCTCCATCGGCGGCGGCGTGCCCGGCGTGGCCTCCAACACCCCGGCCCTGGGCGCCACCCCCGGCGGCGAGGGGGCGGGCGGCTCGGTCGCCACCCGCACCGAGGAGACCATCAACTACGAGATCAGCAAGAAGGTGAGCCGGCGGGTGACGCCCATGGGGCGGATCGAGCGGCTCTCCATCGCCGTGCTGGTCGCCGACCCGACGCCGACGCCCGCGGCCGAGGGCGAGGAGGCGCCGGCGCCCACGCCCTGGAGCGGCGAGGACCTGAAGCGCTTCGAGGAGCTGGCGCGCCAGGCGGTGGGGTTCTCGGAGCGGCGCGGGGACCGGATCACCGTCACCAGCGCGCCCTTCCGCAGCCCGGCGGGCGACTTCCCCGAGGAGGGCCCCCTCGGCCCCGAGATGCTGCTGCTGATCTCCAACCTCGTGCGCGCCCTCGCGGTGCTGCTCGGGCTGTTCGCCTTCGGCCGCTTCGTGGTGCGCCCGCTGCTCGGCAGCGTGACCTCGGCGCCCGCCGGGCTGCCCGCGCGGGTCGCCGAGCTCGAGGCGCAGATCGCCACCGGCGGCGGGGCGCTCGAGGCCGGAGCCGCTCCGGGCGAGACGCTTCCCGCGGTACCGGCCGGTGCGCGCAGCGACGACGCCGTGAACGCCATCCGCAACTGGCTGAACCAGGGCTAGGGACGTGGAGTACGAGAACCTCACCGGGCCCGAGAAGGCCGCGATCGTGATCCTGTCGCTCCCCCAGGACGCGGTCGGGCTGTTCCTCGGCCAGCTCGGCGACGACGAGGTGCGCAAGGCGCTCGCCGCGGTGTCCCGCATGGACGAGATCCCGCCGCGGGTCCAGGACCGTGTGATGGCCGAGTTCCAGGAGGCGGCCGCCCAGGGCGACCACACCATCGCCGGCGGCCGGCGCCGGGCCCTCGAGATCATCGACACCGCCCTCGACCCCGAGCGCGCCCGCACCATCCTCGAGGACCTGGGCAAGGACGAGAAGCGCATCGACTGGACGCTGCGGGCCTACCAGCCGGGCTTCATCGCCGACCGCATCGCCGACGAGCACCCCCAGACCATCGCCCTGATCCTGTCCCAGATTCCCGCGGACCGGGGCGGCGCCATCATCCAGCACCTCCCGGAGAGCAGCCAGCCCGAGGTGGTGGTGCGGCTCGCGCACCTCGAGACCGTCACCACCGACGTGATCTCGGACCTCGAGGAGGGCGTCGCCGAGCTGTTCGACCGCCGGCCCGTGCCCTCCACCCGGGTCGGCGGCGCGGCCGCGGCGGCGAGCGCGCTGAACCGGGTTCCCAAGGAGGAGGGCGCCACGATCCTCGAGGGCGTCGACACCCGCGACCCCGAGGTCGCCGGCGCGATCCGCAAGCGCATGCTCACCTTCAACGACCTCGAGAGCATCGACCGGCGCGGCTTCCAGAGCCTGCTGCGCGAGATCTCCACCGAGGACCTCGCCGTGGCCCTGAAGGCCTGCAGCGAGGAGATGAAGGAGAAGGTGTTCTCGAACCTGTCCTCGCGGGCCTCGGACCAGATCCGCGAGGAGATCGACCTGCTCGGTCCCATGAAGCTGACGGACGTGGAGCAGGTGCAGGAGCAGATCGTCGAGGTGGCGCGCCGCCTCGAGGAGGAGGGGCGGCTCTCCATCGAGGTGGGAGGCTCCGATGAGATCCTCGTCTGAGACGCAGCGCTTCGTGTCCGGTCCCGAGGACGCGACGGCGTCGCCCCCCTTCGTCGCCGACCCGCTGCACCCCGGCGACGCGCGCTTCGAGTCGGCGGGCGGCGGTGCGCCGGCCCCGGCGCCCGCTCCCGCGGGTCCGGACCTCGAGGCGATGCGTCGCGAGGCCTTCGAGGCGGGTCGCGAGGCCGGTCGCGCGGAGCGCCCCCCCGGCGAGGCCGAGGCCCGCGCCGCGGCGACGCGCCTGCTCGAGGCGGCGGCCCGGGAGCTCGCGGAGTCGCGCGTCGAGTACCTGCGCGCCCAGCGCGGCGCCCTCGTGGAGCTCGCCGTCGCCATCGCGGAGCGCATCCTGGATCGCGAGGTGAGCACCGACCCGGCGGCCCTGGTCGCCAGCGTCGAGGCCGCCCTCGACGCGGTTCCGGACGAGGAGCCGGCGGTGGTCCACCTGGCCCCGGCGGACCACGCGAGCCTGTGTGCGGGCGAGGGCGAGGCCCCCGCCGTGCTCGCGCGCCACGGCGTCGAGGTGGCGGCCGACGCGGCCCTCGCGCCCGGCGACGTGCGGGTTCGCGCCGGCGCCGCCCGGGTGGACGCGCGCCGCGAGCGGCTCCTCGAGCGCATCCGCGAGGCGCTGCTGCCCTCGACCTTCGCCCCCGTCGACGTGGAGGAGCCCGGGTGAGCGCCGCCGTCGACCAGCGCTTCTTCGCCGAGTGCCGCGGGCGCCTCGCCGCCCTGCCGCCGCTCCACGCCGAGGGCGTGGTGCGGAACCTGGTGGGCACCGTGATCGAGGCCGACGGCCTCTCGCTGCCCCTCGGCGCGGTCTGCCGGGTGGCGCCCGAGGCCGGCGGCGAGCCCATCCCCGCCGAGGTGGTGGGGTTCCGCGGGCGACGCTGCCTGCTGATGCCCTTCGCGGAGCCGGCCGGCGTCGGACCCGGCGCCCGGGTGGCGCCCTCGGAGCACGAGCCCGTCGCGCCCGCGGGCCCCGCCTGCCTGGGCCGCGTGCTCGATGCCCTCGGCCGCCCCGTGGACGGCGGCGCCCCGCTGGCCGACGCGGATCGGGTCCCGCTCCAGCGCGCGCCCGAGCCGGCGCTGGGCCGCCCCCGCATCGACCGCCCGCTGCCCCTGGGCGTCCGCGCCCTCGACGCCCTGCTCACCACGGGCCGCGGCGCGCGCCTCGGCCTGTTCGCGGGCTCGGGAGTCGGCAAGTCGACGCTGCTCGGACAGGTCGCGCGCTTCAGCGAGGCCGACGTGATCGTGGTCGGGCTGGTGGGGGAGCGGGGCCGCGAGGTCCGGGAGTTCGTCGAGCGCGACCTCGGCGATGCCCTCGCCCGCTCCGTGGTGGTGGTGGCCACCAGCGACGAGGCGCCGCTTCTGCGGCGCCGCGCCGCCAGCCTCGCCACCGCGGTCGCCGAGGACTTCCGCGCCCGGGGCGCCCACGTCCTGCTGCTGATGGACTCGCTCACCCGCTTCTGCACCGCGCAGCGCGAGATCGGCCTCGCCGCCGGAGAGCCGCCCGCGACCCGCGGCTACCCGCCCTCGGTGTGGAGCGTGCTTCCCCAGCTCCTCGAGCGCGCCGGCACGTCGCGCAGCGGCGGCAGCGTGACGGGCATCTACACGGTGCTCGTGGAGGGCGACGACCTCGCCGAGCCCGTGGCCGACGCGGCGCGCGCGCTGCTCGACGGCCACGTCGTGCTCTCCCGGACGATCGCGGAGCGCGGCCGCCACCCCGCGGTGGACGTGCTGGCCAGCGTGTCGCGGGTGATGAACGACGTGGTGGCGCCCGAGCAGGTCGCCCTCGCACAGCGCGCCCGGGACGTGCTCGCCACCTGGCGCGGCGCCGAGGACCTGATCGCGGTGGGGGCCTACGCGGCGGGGAGCGACCCCGCGGTGGACGAGGCCCGCCGCCTCGAGCCCGGACTGCGCGCGTTCCTGTCCCAGGGACGCGACGAGCGGGTGGGCTTCGAGCAGGCCGTGGCCGGTCTCGCGGCGGTGTTCGGCGGCGGCGCCGGCGAGGCGGCGGGGGCGGTGCGATGAAGGCCTTCCGCTTCCGGCTGGAGTCGGTGCTGGGCCTGCGGCGCTTCGAGGACGAGCGCGCGCGACTCGAGCTGGCGCGGGCCGAGCGCGCGCTGGCCGAGGCCGGCGAGCAGCACGCCGCCTGGCGCGAGCGCGTTCGCGAGTCCGCCGACGCCCTGGGGCGTCGCCTCGCGGCGGGGCTGCCCGCCGGGCTGCTGCGGAGCTCCGCGGCGGCCCTCGAGACCCTCGACTCCCGCGTCGCCGAGGCGGCGGACCGGATCGGTGCGGCGCGCGCCCAGCTCGCCGAGCGTCGGCGGGCCGCGCGCCTCGCCCACGCGCGCAAGCGGGCCCTCGAGCGGCTGCGCGAGCTCGCATCGGCCGAGCACCGCCGCGAGCTGGAGCGCCACGCCCAGCGCGAGCTCGACGAGATCGGATCCCTCCGGGCCGGGAGGCGCTCGTGAGACACGCGCTGCACGCAGCCGTGCTGCTCCTCGTGCTGCTCGCGCCCGGCGCCGCGGGCGCCGAGGAGTCGGCCGCCCCCGCCGAGCCGTCCGGCGTGGCGCTGCTCCTCGAGGAGATCCAGACGCGCCAGACGCTGCTCGCGCGCCGGGAGCGGGAGCTCGACGAGCGCGAGCGCGCACTGGCCGAGCTCGAGGCCGAGGTCGCGGCGCTGCTCGACGAGCTGGAAGGCGTCCAGGAGGTGGTGGAGGCGCGGATCTCGGCGTGGGAGGAGGAGAACGGCGACACGGTGCGCCGCCTCGCGAAGATCTACGCCGCCATGCCGCCGGCGCGCGCCGCGAAGCTGATCGAGGGCCTCGACCTCGACCTCGCCACCCAGATCGTGGCCAAGATGAAGCACAAGCAGTCGGCCCAGGTGATGGCGCTGCTCTCGCGGCGGCGCGCCCTCGAGATGAGCCGCCAGGTCGTCCACCCGCTGCGCGGCGAGCCGGCCTCGCCCGCGGAGATCGCCCCGTGAGCGCGGCCCTCGAGATCGTCGGCGCACTGACGCCGGCCCGGCCCACCCCGGAGGCGGGCGAGGGCGGCGCGGTCCGCGAGGTCGGCGCAGAGGGGCTGCCCTTCGAGGAGGTGTTCGCCCGCGCGTCCGGCGAGGGCGACGTCGATCCCGACGGCCAGGCTCCGCCCCGGGACGCCGGGCGCGAGGACGCCGAGGCGCCTCGGGCCGAGGAGGAGGGCGCGGAAGCCGTCGACGCCCGGGACGCCGGGCTCGCCGGGATCCCGGTCGACGTGGAGGCCCTCGAGACCGCGCTCCCGCTCGCGGGGCGAGACGCGGCACGCGACGTCGCCCCGGCGCAGGGGCGCGACGGGGCCGCGAGCGCGGACGCGTCGCCACGGGGCGAGGACGTCCTCCCGCGCGCCTTCGCGGAGGCGCGCTCGAGCGAGACGCTCGCGCGGGAGGCCGGCGCCGAGGTCGAGGATTCCGAGGCGGTGCGCTCCGCTGCTCCGGCGGAGCGACCCGCCGAGCCGCGAGCCGCCGCGGCGCGGCGCCCCGCGGCCGCCGAGGCCGACGCGACCGCCCGCTCGGCGCCGCCGCCGGCCACGCCGGCGCCCGCCGCACCGAGCGCGACGCGGGAGACGCAGCCCTCCGAGGCGGGAGCCCGCGCCGCGCGCACCGCGGTCGAGGCTCCGACCGGAGCGGCCTCCCAGGCTCCGCCGACCGCGCCGGTTCCGCCCGATCCCCGGGTGCCTCGCCGCACCCCGGCTGCGGTCGCCGAGGCGCGCCTCGACGCGTCGCCCTCGCCGGCCCGTGTCCGCGACGCCGGCGCTCGGGAGGCTCGCTCCCTGCGCGCCGCCTCCGCGGCGGAGCGCGTGGCCGAGGATCGCGATGCGGCGGTGCGTCCGCCGCCGACCGAGCTGCCCGCGCGCAGCGTCTCGGCGCCGCCCGCGCCCGCCGCCCCGGGCCCCGGTCCGGAGGCCGTCGCGCTCGGCGGGGCCTGGCTGCGGCCGGTGGCGAGCGCCCCGGCGGCCGGAGCCGCGCCGACCCCGGCGCCCGTCGCCGCCGAGGCGGTCCCGCTCCACGTCGAGTGGCTCGCCGCCCGCGGCGGCGGCGCGGCCCGCGTGCACCTGCATCCGCCCGAGCTCGGTGAGATCCAGCTCTCGGTGCGGGTTCGGGGCGGCGCCGTCGACGTCGTGATCCGCGCCCAGGAGCCCGCGGCCCAGCGCCTGATCGCCGAGGGCCGCCTCGGCCTGGTCGACGCGCTGGCGGCCCGGGAGCTGCGCGTCGAGCAGCTCGAGGTGCTGCCCGCCGGGCGCGAGACCGGCGACGCCGGCTCGCGCGGCCTGCCCGACCCGCGCGAGGGCGCCGGCGACCCGCGGCGTCGCGGGCCCCAGGCCTCCCCGCGCTCCGCCCCGGCGCCGGCTCCGGCCGCCCGGGTGGAGGGCGGAGCCGGTGGCACCGCGAGCCACGCCTCGGCGATCGACCTGCGCGTCTAGAGAACGAGAGAGGAGTCCGAGCCCATGTTGACCGACGACATCACCGCCAGCGGAGCCGCCGTCACGCTCTCCTCGAGCGAGCGCAGCGACGCCCTCGGCCGCGACGACTTCCTCAAGATGCTCGTCGCCCAGCTCGAGAACCAGGACCCGCTGAACCCCCAGGACTCCACGGAGTTCACGGCGCAGCTGGCCCAGTTCTCGAGCCTCGAGCAGCTGATCGCGATGCGCGAGTCCATCGAGGCCATGACCGGCTCCCAGGCGAGCGGCCAGGCGACCACCCAGGCCCTCACCGCCGCCGGCCTGATCGGCCGCGAGGTGCTGGTCGAGAGTGACGCCTTCGAGCTCGTCTCGGGCGTGCCGCCCCTGGCCGTCGAGCTCGAGAGTGCGGCCGACGGAGCCACCTTCACGGTGCGCAATGCGAGCGGCGTCCCGGTCTTCGAGACCGAGCTCGGTGCGCTGCGGGCCGGCCGCACCGAGATCGCCTGGGACGGCCTCGATGAGCGGGGCAACGCCCTCGATCCCGGCGTGTACCGCCTCGAGGTGCTGGCCAGCAGCGACGTCAACCCGGTCCCGACCACCACCCTGGTCCGCACGCGCGTGACCGGAGCCGCCTTCACCGACGACGAGCCCCAGATCCAGCTCGGTGCGGTCTCGGTGGGCCTCTCCGGGGTGCGCGAGGTGCGCGAGGCGGAGGGCGCACGATGATCCTCTTCCTGGCGCGCTGGGTGCAGGGCCTGGGCCGCTGGCTCGGCCTCGCCCGCCGCCGTCCCGACTTCGCGGCCCGGCTCGCGGCCGCGATCCGGCGCGAGGAGGGCGTGATGCTCCGCGTGTCGGCCCTCGAACGATCCCTCGGCAGCCATCGGGTGATGGCCCGCCGTCCTTCTCCTTCCAACCCCCAGGAGTGATGCCCGATGCCTTCTTCCCTTTCCAGCGCCCTGTTCAGCAGCGTCTCCGGTCTCGACACCACGTCGACCGCGATCTCGACGATCGGTGACAACATCGCCAACGTGAACACGCCGGGCTTCAAGGAGCGCCGCGCGGAGTTCGCCGACGTGCTCGGCCAGACCATCTCGAGCATCGCCGGCTTCACCTTCACCGGCGCGGGCTCGAAGACCACCGGCATCCGGGCGCTCTTCTCCCAGGGCACCTTCGAGACCACCAACCGTCCCACGGACCTCGCCATCGAGGGCCGCGGGTTCTTCGTGCTGGACAGCTCCCAGGGCCGCTTCTACAGCCGGGCCGGGATCTTCAACATCGATGCCGAGGGCTTCATGGTGAACCCCGACGGCCTGCGGCTGCAGGGCTTCCCGCTCGATCCCATCACCGGCGCTTCCACGGGCCAGATCCAGGACATCACGGTGAGCGCCGCCACGGCGCCTCCGAGCGCCACGTCGAACATCGACCTGTCGGTGAACCTGGATGCCAACGAGGGGATCATCGCCGGCGGCTTCGACCCCGGCGACACCGACAACTCGTCGCAGTACCGGACCCTGGTGACGGTCTACGACTCCCTCGGGAACCCGCGCTCGGTGAACGTGTTCTTCACCAAGACGGCGGCCAACACCTGGGAGTGGAACGCGACCCTGCCCACGAACGAGACCACCACGGCACCGGCCTCCCCCACGGACGACTTCGTGGTGCAGGGCACGGGCACCCTGACCTTCGACAGTGACGGTGTGCTCCAGGCCGCCACGGGGAGCCCGGTCACCTTCGAGTTCGCCGGCGGGGCCACCGCGAGCCAGGTGATCTCGCTGGACTTCGGTCCCGTCGCCGGTGTCGGGACGGGAGACCCGACCACCCAGTTCGCCACCCTCTCGGCCACGAACTCCTTCGTCCAGGACGGCTTCTCGGCCGGCGCGCTGCGCGCCATCAGCATCGACCGGGAGGGCTTCCTGACCGGCCAGTTCTCGAACGGCGAGGTGCTGCCCCTGGCCCAGCTCGCCCTGGCGAGCTTCCCCAACGTGGAGGGCATGGCGGGGGTCGGCCAGAACAACCTGATCGAGACGCGGGGCTCGGGCCAGCCGCTGATCGGCGTGCCCCAGAGCGGCAGCTTCGGCTCGATCCGGTCCCAGAACCTGGAGCAGTCCACGGTGGACCTGGCATCCCAGTTCGTGCGCCTGATCGTCAACCAGCGCGCCTTCCAGGCGAACACGCGGACCATCTCGGCCACCAACGAGCTGCTCGCGAACCTGGTCGCCCTGGGCCAGTAGGCCTCGCGCCGTCGCGCGCCCCCCGTCGCCCTGATATTCTCGGGCGCCGGGGGGATCGCGAGGCATGAGCGGAAGCACCGCGAGCACCGGTGCCGCGCGCCTGCGCGGCCTGGGCGCCGCCGCGCTGGCGGGCGTCCTGGCCTGCGTGGGGGCCACGGCGAGCGGAGGGCCCCGGGCCGCCGGCCCGGGCGGCGGCGCGCGCGCCGAGGTCTCCGCCGCACCGCGGCAGCCCGACCTCTTCGACACCGTGGTGATCGACGCGGGGCACGGCGGCGAGGACCGGGGCGCCCGGGGCATCAACGGGCTGCTCGAGAAGGACCTGGTCCTCGACGTGGCGCGGCGGCTGGCGCGCCGGCTGCGCGCCCGCGACCTGCGCGTCGTGCTGACCCGGCACGACGACCGCTTCGTGGGCCTGGAGGAGCGCACCTCCATCGCCAACGACGCCCGGGCCGACCTGTTCGTCTCGATCCACGCCAACGCGGCCCGGGCGCGGCGCGCCCGCGGCACCGAGACCTTCTTCGCCTCCCTCGAGGCCAGCGACGAGTCCGCCCAGGAGCTCGCCGAGCTCGAGAACAGCTCCTTCCGGGGCGAGCGGGGCGCCACGCCCGCCCAGGATCCGCTGGTCGCGATCCTCGGCGACCTGATGGCCAACGAGTACCTGCGCGACTCCCAGGAGTTCGCCCGCCTGGCCCAGGTGCGCCTTCAGTCCGTGGACCTGGCCCGCTCCCGGGGCGTCAAGCAGGCGCCGTTCGTGGTTCTGCTCGGGGTGCAGATGCCCGCCGCCCTCGTCGAGGTCGGCTTCCTGACCAACCCCGACGAGGAGTCGGCCCTCAAGGGCTCGGCCCACCGCGACCGCATCGTGGAGGCCCTCGACCGGGCGGTGGTGGAGTTCGGTCGGCGGTACGATGCCCGGCGCGGCGCCTCCCGCGCCGCCTCGCCCGGAGGCCCCTGAGCCCGTGAAGCGCAGCGACGGACGCGGACCCGCCGACCTGCGGGAGGTGCGGCTCCAGCCCGACTTCACCGAGAACCCGCTGGCCTCGGTGCTGTGCGAGCTCGGCCGCACCAAGGTGCTGTGCACGGTCACCGGCGAGGAGTCGGTGCCGCGCTGGCTCCAGGGCAAGGGCCGCGGCTGGGTGACCGCCGAGTACTCGCTGCTGCCCGGCTCCACGGACCGCCGCACCGAGCGCGAGGTCTCCCGCGGGCGGCCCTCGGGCCGCACCCAGGAGATCCAGCGCCTGATCGGGCGCAGCCTGCGCTCGGTGGTGGACCTCGCCGGGCTGGGCGAGCGCACGCTGTGGGTGGACTGCGACGTGCTCCAGGCCGACGGCGGCACCCGCACCGCCTCGATCACCGGCGCCTACGCGGCCCTGGCCCTCGGGCTCCAGCGCCTGGCGAAGCACGGCATGCTGGAGCGCGTGCCCCTCCACGACGGCCTCGCCGCGATCTCGGTGGGCATCGTGGACGGCGAGGCGCTCCTCGACCTCTGCTACGAGGAGGACGCCCGGGCCGAGGTGGACTGCAACTTCGTCGGCACCCGCGGCGGGCGCCTGGCCGAGGTCCAGGGCACGGGGGAGGGCGCCACCTTCAGCGCCGAGCAGCTCGCCCAGATGACCTCCCTCGCCATGGCGGGCATCGCGGAGCTGACCCGGCTCCAGGAGAAGCTCCTCGCCGACGCCGGGGCCACGGGATCGTGAGCGGGCCGACCCCCGCCGCCCCGTACCGCGAGGTCGTCGTCGCCACCTCGAATCCGGGCAAGCTGCTCGAGTTCCGCGCGATCCTGGGCGACCTGCCCCTGGCGCTCCGGGCTCTCGAGGCCTTCCCCGAGGTGCTGCTGCCCGAGGAGGGGGACGACTACGAGAAGAACGCCGTCGCCAAGGCGCGGGCCGCCGCCGAGGGCTCGGGCCGGGCCGCGATCGGGGACGACTCGGGCCTCGAGGTGGCCGCGCTGGGCGGCGGGCCGGGCCCCTTCTCGGCGCGCTTCGGCGGCCCCGGCCTCGACGACGCCGGCCGCGTGGCCGCGCTGCTCGACGCCATCGAGGCCAGCGGCCGGCCGGATCGCAGCGCGCGCTTCGTGTGCGTGTGCGCCCTGGCGCTGCCCGGCGGCGCCGTCTTCACGGCACGGGGCGAGTGCGCCGGACGCATCCTCGCCGAGCCCCGGGGCCGAGGCGGCTTCGGCTACGACCCGGTCTTCGAGGTCGAGGGCGAGAGGCGCGCGATGGCGGAGCTCCCGCCGGCGCGCAAGCACGCCATCTCCCACCGCGGCCGCGCCCTCGCCGCACTGGCACCGCAGCTGCGGGCCCACGTGCTCGGCGAGGGCTGAGCGGCCTCAGACCACGAGGGAGCGGTGGCGCGCCTCGACGATGCGGTCGAGCTCCTGCTGGACGTGGAGGCTCGGCTCGAGGAACCGCACCCCCATCCCGATGGGCGCGCAGGCCCGCTCCAGGTTGCCGGGCACGTTGGTGTGCATCACCCGGGCCGGGATGGTGAGGACGCGGTCGGGGAGCATCAGGTTCACCTCGACCCGGGCGCCGGTGGCCGAGGGCCGCGGCGTGGCCAGGAAGGCGCCGCGCCGGGAGAGGCTGTACACGAAGGCCTCCTTCTCGCGGTGGCCGCCGGCCACCCGGGCCCGGCAGTCCATGGGGACGCGCAGCTCGGTGCGGGCGGAGCCCATGCGACGGCCGCGCAGGAAGGCGCGGTTCAGCTGGAAGCGCAGGGCGTGGTCGTCGAAGGGGCGCCACAGGGTGAGGGTGAAGCCGATGTCCTCGAAGTGGCGGCAGGCCTCGGGCGCCGGGCGCTCACCGAGCACGATCCCGACCAGGTCGCCGGACTCGAGGTTCTCGTGCAGGGGCTCCACCGCGGCCTCCAGGGCCGGCAGGGGGAACTCCGCCGAGACCAGCGCCACGCGGAACGCGTACTCCGGCAGGCGCGCCAGGCGCTGGACCGCGTCCGGGCTCGCCGCCCTCACCACCCGGAGGCCGGGAAGGGTGCGCAGGCGCCTCACCAGGTCCGCATCCGCCACATCGTCGATCAAGAGCACATCACCACGTCGAGCCACGAGCTTCCTCCGCGCGCGGTGCCGGATCTCGACGGGAGATGGACGAAGCCTCTGCTCCCCCACCCCCCGCAGGCGCCGCGCGCCAACGGTCTCTATTGATGTGCCGGGAGACGCCGCTCGGGTGTCGCGAGGGGCGGCTCGAAGCTCGCCACGGCGCGGCGCAGCCGCCGCACCTCACCGGCACGCAGCCGGAAGCCGCGCTCGCGCAGGAAGCGCTGGAGGAACCCGCCGCACAAGGAGATCACCTCGTCGCGGGTGAGGCGCTCGGGGTCGAGGCCGCGCTCGTGGATGCGCAGCCAGAGCGCATAACGGGGCACGTCGCCGCCCACCCGGGCGGTGAGCTCCTCCACGAGGTTGTCGAAGCGGTGGCGGCCCATGGGCGGAGAGGCCCTCCCGAGAAGGGTGTGGGTGCCCGACCCGCGCTGTGTCATGGAGCCTCCCCGGGGGCCCGGGGCCGGGCTCTCGCCGGGCGCCGAGAGGCTCGGGGTATCGCGGTCTTGCGCGGGATCGCGAAGGCGATGCTTTCAGTCTGGCTCGGCGCCTGCGCGCCGGCCGCAGCGCCGCCGGCCCTGCCCGCCGCGCCGCTCGAGGACCTCCAGGCCGCCGCCCAGGCGGCGCGCGGACTGGCCTTCTCCGCGCCGGTGGACGCGCGCTTCCTGCCGCCCGAGGACCTCGCCCGGGCCCTGCGCCGCGAGCTCGACCTCGCCCTGCCGCCGGACCTCGCCCGGGGCGACGTCGCCCTGAAGGAGGCGGTCGGCCTGCTGCCGCCCGGCGTCGACCTGCGCGCCGCGGTGCTCGGCTTCCAGGAGCGCGCCGTGGTGGGCTACTACACGCCCCTCGAGCGTCGGCTCTACGTGGTCGAGAGGCCGCGCGCGAGCCTTCCCCACGAGACCGCCCTGGTGGCGGTCCACGAGCTGGTGCACGCGCTCCAGGACGACAACACGCCGCTGCTCGGCGTCCTGATGGGCCTCACCGAGCACGACGACCTCGCCTTCGCGCTGGGCGCGCTGGTGGAGGGCGACGCCACCTGGGCGTCCTTCCGCTGGGAGGAGGCCACCCAGGGCCTGCCGCCCCTCCCGGCCGAGCAGCTGGCCGAGGACTTCGGCGTGGAGTGGGCCGAAGCGGCCCACGGCGCGACGCCGCGCTGGCTGCGCGAGGTCTTCCTGCTCCAGTACCCGCTGGGCTACGAGCTGGTCACGCGCCTGGTGGAGGCCGGCGGCGTGGCGGCCCTCGACGCGGCCCTCGCCGACCCGCCGCTCACCAGCGAGGAGCTGCTGCACCCCGAGCGCTACCTCGAGCCGCGCCGGCGTCGGCCCCGGCTCGAGCTCGCCCTCGAGTCCCGGCCGCCGCCCGGGGCCGGCTGCCGGCGCCTCGCCGCGAACGGCTTCGGCGAGATCGGGCTGGCGATCTGGGCGCGGGAGCGCGGGCTCGACGCCGCGACGTCCCGCCGCCTCGCCGAGGGCTGGGCGGCGGACCGCGCCGTGGCGTGGCGCTGTCCCGAGGGCCGCCGCTTCGCCTGGCTGCTCGAGTTCGACGACGCGGACGCGGCCGAGCGCTTCGCCCGGGCCGCGCAGCCGCTGCTCGCGGACCTCGCGGCGGGCTCGGTGCGCTCGGCCCCGGCCCGGCTCGACGCCGCGGGCCGGCGGGTGCTGCTCTCCGCCGGGCTCCCCGACGCCGATCGCACGGAGCGGCTGGCCGTGGCGACCCGCGCCTTCGCGAGCCTGGAGGAGTTCCTGGCCGCCCACCCGGAGGTGCTCGAGCGCTCGCGCGCCCTGCGGGAGCAGGCCCGGCGCGCGCCCTGAGCCTCACACCACGGCCGGCGTGCGGAACACCTCCTCGTCGAGCTCGCCCTCCCACTTCGCCACCGCGGTCGCCACCGCGGCGTCGCCGGTCACGTTGGTGAAGGTCCGCATCATGTCGAGCACCCGGTCGAAGGGCAGGATGAAGCCCACCATGAGCGCGGTCTGCTCCGGCGTGGCGCCGAACACCGAGAGCACCGTGGCGAGCAGCAAGAGCGACGCCGAGGGGATGCCCGCCGCCCCCACCGAGGCCAGGGTCGCGGTGAGGGCCACCATGGCGTAGTCGGCCGCCTCGAGGGAGAGCCCGAAGGCCTGGGCGGCGAAGAGCGCCAGGATGCCGAGGTAGAGCGAGGTGCCGTCCATGTTGATGGTGGCGCCCAGGGGCAGCACCGAGGACGCCACCGCGGGCCGGATGCCCAGGTTCTCCTGGGCGCAGGAGATCGTGACCGGCAGGGTCGCGGAGCTCGAGGAGGTGGAGTACGCGACCGCCTGGGCGTCGAAGATGCCCCGGAAGAAGCGCACCGCGGGCAGCCCGAGGACGCCGCGGATCAGCAGCCCGTAGACGAGCCCGACGTGGAGCAGGCAGCCGGCGTAGACCGCCACGGTGAGGGTCAGGATCGACTGGAAGGTCGCGATGCCCTTGGTGCCCGCCACCCAGGCGATCAGCGCGAAGACGCCGAAGGGCGCCGCCTCCATCACCCAGTGGGTGATCTGGAACATCACCTCGGCGCCGGACTCGATCACCGAGCCGATGGGCCGGCCCCGCTCGCCCAGCACCAGGATGCCCACCCCGAACAGGATCGCGAAGAAGATGATCGACAGGACGTCGCCGCTCGCCAGGGCGTCCACGGGGTTGGTGGGGATGATGTTGACGAGGCGCTCCACCAGCCCCGGCGCGTCGGCCGCGATGGGGCTCGGGGCCACGTCGCTGAAGTCCGCGCCGGCGCCGGGCTCGAGCAGGGCGCCGAAGCCCAGGCCGATCGAGACCGCGAGCAGCGTGGTGACCAGGTAGAGGCCGATGGCCCGGACGCCGATGGAGCCCAGCCGCGCCGGCTCCCCCATGGCGGTCACCCCGCTCACCAGGGTGGTGAAGATGAGGGGCACCACCAGCATGCGGATGGCGGCCACGAAGGCGTCGCCGATGGGCTTCAGGTAGACGGCGGCCTCGCCCACCACCAGGCCGAACCCGATGCCCAGGACGAGGGCCCCCAGCACCCGCTGCCAGAGGGTGATGGCGAACCAGCGGCGCAACATGGGGCGACCTCCACGCGACCGGGGGGGTCGGCGGGAAGGTAACGGCGGGGAGCCGCGCCGGTAGTCGGGTACGCTCGGTGGGGTGAGGGCGGGGTGGCTCGTAGGCTGGCGGTCGATCGTCGCGGGGTGCCTGCTCGCCTGCGGCCCGGCCCCGCTGACGAGCTCCCCACCGGGCGTCGCCGACGTCGCCCCGAGCGAGCGGACGCATCCGACCGCGGCAGGCGAGCGGACGCATCCGACCGCGGCAGGCGAGCGGACGGATCCGACCGCGGCGGGCGAGCGGACGGGCGCCGGTGCGACGCGGGCCGCCGCGCAGCCGGGCCCGCGGGTCGACGTCCACTACCCGGGCGGCGCGTGCGAGACGGGCTGGATCGAGGTCCAGCGCTTCGAGCCGGGTCGGGGCTTCCAGCCGCACCCCGAGCATCCCCGCATCCGGGCCGGCACCACCTGGCCCGAGGAGCGGGACCGCCTGCTCGATCTCCAGGTGCGCTGCTTCGATCCCACGGGCCGCCGCCCCGCCTCGGGCTGGGTGGTGGGCGTGCGCATCGGTCCGTAGTCTGGGGCGGTGTCCGCCATCCTCTACGTGCGCCACGCCGAGTCCACCTGGAACGCCGCGGGGCGCTGGCAGGGCCAGGCGGACCCGCCGCTCTCGGCCCGCGGGCGCGAGCAGGCGCAGCGTCTCGCCGAGCGTCTCTCCGCGCACCCGTCCGCGCGCGACCTCGCCCTGCTCGCGACGAGCCCGCTGGAGCGGGCCCGCGCGACCGCGGAGATCCTCGGGGAGCGCCTCGGCCTGGTGGCCCGGCCGGTCCCGGGCCTGAAGGAGCTCGACGCGGGAGCCTGGAGCGGGCTCACCCGGGAGGAGGTGGAGCGCCGCTACCCCGCCGAGCTGGCGCGCCTGCGTGGCGGCGACGTCGACTTCCGCGCCGGCGGAGCCGAGAGCCGCGGCGAGCTGCGCGTGCGGGTGGCGGCGGCCCTGCGCGACCTGCTCGCCCGCGTCGACGGCCGGCCCCTCGGCGTGGTGAGCCACCTGGGCTGCCTGCGCAGCCTGGTTCCCGATGCGCGTCTCGACAACGCCGACTTCCTGGAGCTGCCCGTGAGCCTCGTCGCCGAGGGTCCCGCCGGCGCGCGCGACGCCCTCGGAGTCGCCCGATGAAGCCGGCCGCCGGCCGCGCGCTTCCCCTCGCCGCCGCCCTCGCGCTGGCGGCCGGTGCCGTCGCGACCGGACCCGTCGCCGCGCTCCTCGTCTCGCCGCTGGCCGTCGCGCTGGCGCTCCTCGCCCTGAGGCCGGCCGGGAGCCCGCTGCGCGCGGGCCGCTGGCTGCTCGGCGCGGGAGCGGCGACGGCCGGGGTCGGGATCGCGCTCGCGCTGGCGGGCCCGATCCTGTGGGGCGGCCTCGCGGTGGCGCTCGGGCTCGGCTGCGCGCGGCTCGGCGTGGACCGCGTGCTCGCGGCGGATGCTCCGCAGCCGGACGCGCCCCGGCCCGAGCGGCTTCCGGTGGCGGTGGACGAGCTCGCCCTGCTGGGGGCGGGTCTGGTCGGGCGCGCCTCCTCCCTCTCCCTGGAGGGTCTCGTCGAGGCGCTGCGCGAGGCGGCCGCTCGCCAGGAGCGGGCCGGCTGGGGCCGGGACCCCGGCGCCGCCCACGCGCGCCCGCCCGGGCTCGAGAAGCCGCGCCTCGACTCCTGCGCCTGGCCCGGTGGCGGCCGCGGCGAGCACCTCTCGGCCGCGAGCGAGTTCGAGCCCTTCGATCCCGAGCTGCGCGACGCCTGGCTCGGCCGCGCCGCGAACCGCATCACCCACGCGTGGCTGCGGCGCGCCGGAAGCGCTCCGCGGCCGACCCTCGTCTGCGTCGCGCCCCAGCGCCTGGGCTCCCTGCGCGTCCTGGCCCGGCTGTTCGACGCCGAGCGGCTCGAGCGCCTGGGCCTCGACGTCGCACTGGTTCCGCTGCCGCTCCAGGGCCCGCGCGCCGAGCGCCCCTTCGGCGCGGCGCTCTACGGCGCGGAGCCGCGGCTCACCAACGCGGGCGTCGCCCAGGCGGTGTGGGACCTGCGCCGCCTGCTGGGCTGGCTGCGCGCCGAGGGCGCGCCGGCCGCGGGGATCGCGGGCGTCGGCGCCGGCGCGAGCGTCGCAGCGATCCTGGCCTCCATCGACCCGCGCCTGGTCGCCGCCGTGCTCGCGGCCCCGATCGTCTCGCCCTCCGGACACCTGCGCCGGGTGTGGCCCGAGCCCCAGCGCCTCGCCGCCGCGGAGGCCGGGCTCGACGAGCGGCTCCTCGACCGGGTGCTGGCGCCCAGCGCACCGCTTCGCCACGCCCCGCACCTGCCGGCCGCCGGGAGGCTGCTGGTCGCCGCGCGCGCCGATCGCTGGGTGCCCGCCGCCGAGGTCCGCGCCCTCCACGCCCACTGGGAGGGCCCGCCGCTCCACTGGGTGGACGGCTCCCACCTGTGGCCGCGCCGCGGCCAGGCCGAGGCCCGCGTGCTCGCGCACCTGCGCACGAGCCTCCTCGCCGCCGCCGACTCCTCCTCGCTCCCCCTCACCCGCTTCCGCAGAGGGGACGTTCCTTGAGATTCTCGGTTCCTCGTGGGGACGAATGTGAGAATCGGAAGGAACGTCCCCCCTCGGCCTCTCAGGCGGGCTCGGGGGAGGGGGCGGGTCGGTCGGACCCCAGCAGCAGCCGCAGGCCCTCGCCCACCACCCACAGGTCCGCCAGCAGGATCACGCTGCCGCTGGTGGCGAGCAGCCACTGCTCGTCGAAGTTGCGCCAGTAGCTCGCCACCTCGCCGAGCATCGCCGCGATGGTGGCGCCGGCCACGAGCAGCATCGGGACCAGGGTGTAGACGATGGGCCGGCCGTTGCGCTGGAGCCAGATCGAGACCACCAGCAGGGTGACGCCGGCCACCAGCTGGTTGGTGGTGCCGAAGAGCGGCCACAGTGCGAGGCCGCCCTTGCCGCCCGCCTGGGTGACGGCCAGCAGCAGCGCGGCCGCGATCCCCACCGCGCCGGCGAGGAAGCGGTTCGTGAGCGGGCGGATGCCGTAGGTGCGCGCCAGCTCCGAGATCACCAGGCGCTGGATGCGGGCGCCGGTGTCGAGGGAGGTGGCCGCGAAGGCGATCACCATCACGGCGATGAAGGTCTGGCCGGTCTCGAAGGGGATGCCCAGGCTGGCGATGAAGCGCGCGCCGCCGTCCACGAAGGCCGAGAGCTTCGCGCCCAGCCCGCTCGCCGCCCCCCAGCTCGCGTAGTGGCCCGACCAGTCCGCGAAGCTGGCGAAGCCCGCCGTGGAGGCCAGCACCGCCAGCAGCCCGAGGCTCCCCTCGCCCAGCATCCCGCCGTAGCCGATGGGACGCGCGTCGGTCATGCAGCCCACCTGCTTCGACGTGGTGCCCGAGGAGACCAGACCGTGGAAGCCCGAGATGGCGCCGCACGCGATGGTGATGAAGAGGAACGGGATCATGGGCGGCGCGCCCTCGGGGTTGGCGTTGATGGCCGGCGCCACGATCGCGGGCTGCAGCACCACCAGGCCGAGGCTGAGGAGCGCCAGGCCGGTGATGAGCTGGTGGGCGTTCAGGTAGTCGCGCGGCTGGAGCAGCAGCCAGACCGGCAGCACCGAGGCGACGAAGGAGTAGATCAGCAGGATCCAGACCCAACCGCTCACGGAGATCTTCGTCACCGCCGGCACCGCCTCGGCGAAGGCGTTGCCGTAGAAGATCGACGTCAGCAACAGCGCGTAGGCGACCAGGGAGGGGGCGAGGATCGAGACGCCCCGGCGGTAGACGAGCCAGCCCAGCCCCATGGCGACCCCGATCTGGACGTTGATCGGGAAGATGGCGCCCGGGGTCGAGACGAAGAGCGTTCCGATGATGAAGGCGAACACCGCCAGCACGATCCAGATCAGGAACGAGATGATGAGCAGGAACAGGGCACGCACCCGGGGGCTGATCACCCGGCCCGCGATCTCGCCGATGGAGTGACCGCGGTGGCGCAGGCTGATCACCAGGGCCGAGAAGTCGTGGACGGCCCCCATCATCACCGTGCCGAGCGTCACCCACAGCAGGGCGGGCAGCCAGCCCCAGATCACCGCGATGGCGGGGCCCACGATGGGGGCGGCGCCGGCAATGGAGGTGAAGTGGTGGCCCCAGAGCACGTCCTTGCGGGTCGGGACGAAGTCGACGCCGTCCTCGAGCTCTCGCGAGGGCACGGGCTCGTCCTCGGCCAGGGCGAAGACGCGCCGGGCCAGGAAGCCCGCGTAGAAGCGGTAGCCCAGGGCGAAGATCGCGAAGACGCACAGCGCGAGGACGGCGGCGTTCATCGCGGGCTCAGAAGGCTCCGGGTTCGAAGGGCACCTTGCCGGCGCCGCGCAGCGCGTTCTTCAGGATCTTGCCCGCCGGGTTGCGAGGCAGGGGGTCGGCGATGAACTCCACCTGCCCAGGCACCTTGAAGGAGGCCAGGTGCGCGGCCACGTGGCGGCGCACGGCGTCCTCGCCCAGGCGCGAGCCCGGCACCCGGCGCACGATGGCCTTCACGCGCTCGCCGAGCTCCGGGTCGGGCACGCCCACGATGGCGGCCTCGTCGATCTCCGGGTGGTCGGCCAGGCAGTTCTCGATCTCCACGCAGTAGACGTTCTCCCCGCCGCGCAGGATCATGTCCTTGGCGCGGTCCACGGCGAAGAAGAAGCCCTCGGCGTCGCGGGTGCCGAGGTCGCCGGTGCGCAGCCAGCCGTCCACCACGGTCTCGGCGGTGGCGTCGGGGCGGTTCCAGTAGCCCGGCGTGACGGTGGGGCCCTGGATCCAGATCTCGCCGAGCTCGCCCGCGGGCAGCTCCGCGCCGGAGTCGTCCACGATCTTCATGTCGAGTACGGGGAAGGGCCGCCCGATGGAGGTCTTGCGGCCCAGCAGGTCCTTGCCGGCGTTCACCGTGGCGACGCCGTGGGTCTCGGTGAGCCCGTAGGCGTTGGCGAAGCTCGGCTCCACGGGCAGCACCTCGCGGGCCCGCTCGATGGTCTCGGGCGGCGTCGGGGCTCCGCCGAAGGAGACCGACCTCAGGCTGGAGAGGTCGTAGCTGCCGACCTTCTCGTGGTGGACCACCCGGTGCAGCATGGTCGGTATGGCGCCCCAGTTGGTGATGCGCTCGGTCTCGATCAGCCGCATCACGGGCTCCGGGTCGAAGCGGCCCTCGTTGAAGACCAGCTTCGCGCCGGCCGTCATGGCCGTGCAGACGCCCGAGTGCAGGCCGCCCACGTGGAACAGCGGCGAGGTCATCAGGTTCGCCATCTGGCCGTTGCCGGCGGCGAGCGGGCTGCCGCCGCTCACCAGCGCCCCGGCCACGTTGGCGAACAGGATGCCCACCACCTGGGTGATGGTGCCCCGGTGGGTGGTGATGCAGCCCTTGGAGCGGCCCGTGGTGCCCGAGGTGTAGAGGATCACGAAGGGGTCGTCCTCGTCGATCGCCACCGTGGGCGCCTCGTCGCGGGGCGCGAGGATCTCGGCGAGGGGCACGGTGCCCGGCGGCGGGTGCTCGCCCACGAAGAACACCTTCTCGAGGCTCTCCACCTTGGCGGCCAGCGGCTCGACCCGCGGCCAGAGCCGCTCGTCCACCACCAGGAAGCGGCTGCCGGAGTCGGTGAGCCCGTACTCGATCTCCTCGGTGGACCACCAGCCGTTGAGCCCGACCCCGATGCCGCCCGCCGAGACGGCGCCGAAGAGCGCGATCAGCCAGTCCGGGCTGTTGAAGGCGAGCACCGCGAGCCGGTCGCCCGGGGCGAGGCCGTGCTCCTCGGCGAGGCCCCGGGAGGCGCCCCAGACCAGCCGGGCGAACTCGCCGTAGGAGATCCGCCGCTCGCCCTGGACCAGGAAGTCGAGATCACCCCGAAGCCCTGCGTTGGCGACCTTCTCGCGCAGGGACCTCTCGCGATTCTTGAAGTTCCGAAGCGGCCGCCCCCGCACCGGCTCGGTCTGGATCTCGAACGGCCCACCCGCCCCCGTGAGCCGCCCCACCGCCTCCTCATAGGTCATCGCGCGAGTCTAGGGGAGTCTAGGGGACGTTCCTTGAGATTCTCACTTTCTTCCCCGCGGGCGGCGGCCTGCCGATCCGGAGATGCGAGGCGTCGCCAGCGGAGCCGACTCACCGCGGCGCTCGAGAGGCCGAGCTCACGGCCCACCTCCGCCCCCGAGCAACCCAGCTCCCGACAAGCGAGCTGGACGATCGCGGCTCGGGCGTCCGTGAGCGGGCGAGCCTTCGAGCCCGACCTCAGCTGCCACTCGGACACGCCCCACGTCCTGCAGACCTGGGCGACCAGCTCCGCGAGCTCCGCTCGCGCCCGATGCGGGGCCGGCGAAGGAACCGGCTTCGCGGAGTCGGTGGGCATCGCCTTGCTCGCAATCGACTCGGGCTCCCCGCACATCCAGGCGAGCAGGCCCGAGCGGCTCGAGGCACCACCGGGTCCGAACCGCGCCAGGATGCTCGAGGTGTCCTGGAACGGGGCCTCGCGATGGCCGAGCAGAACGGCGTGGCCCGTCCACGGGTAGTGGCCGAGCGCGTCCACGCCGCCGACGATTCCCGCGCGCACCGGGTTGAGATGGACGTAGCGAACGACGGCGAGGAGCTGCTCCTCGTCGCCCACGAGGATCGACTTGTACCGGTTCTGGAACAGGTGCCCGACCCGGTCGTGCCGTCGATTGAACTCCTGCGCGTAGCCGGTGCCGATCCGGGCCATGGCCCGGGCGAGCGGCACGGGACCGGTCTGGAGGACGAGGTGGACGTGGTTCGGCATCAGCGCCCACGCGAAGCACCGGGTCCGGGCTTCCGGAAGCACCCGCTCCAGGCGATCGAGCAGGTCCCGGCGATCCCGGTCGTCGAGGAAGATGTCGCGGCGCTCGACGCCGCGCAGCATGACGTGCTGGACGCATCCCGGCGCGTCGAGGCGGGGTCCACGCGGCAAGGACAGCTCCGGCGGGACGCTCGGAGCGGGTCTGCACCGAGACCCTAGCCGAGCGCGAAGCCGGGAGCGCTTCCGGCCTTCCCCGCGAGGAAGTGAGAATGGGAAGGAACGTCCCCGCTCTTGCTCAGGGGTAGGTGAGGGGGCCGCCGGGGCCGAGGTCGAAGCCCAGGGTCATCCAGGTGACCAGCAGCGTGCACCAGGCGAGCAGGAAGGCGCCGGCGTAGGGGAGCATCAGCGCGACCAGGGTGCCGATGCCGGCGCGCGGCACCCAGCGCTGCATGAAGACCAGGATGATGACCACGTAGGGGTTGAGCGGGGTCACCACGTTCGAGACCGAGTCGCCCACCCGGTAGGCGGCCTGGGTGAGCTCCGGGCTGATTCCCACCTGCATGAACATGGGGACGAAGACCGGCGCGAAGAAGGCGTACTTGGCCGACATGGAGCCGATGAAGAGGTTCGCCACCGCCACCACGCCGATGAAGGCGACCATCAGCACCGGGGCGGGCAGGGCGGCGCGGGCCAGGGCCTGGCCGCCCGCGATGGCGCACATCTCGCCCAGGCCGGAGTAGCGGAAGTACTCGACGAACTGGGCGGCGAAGAACGCCAGCACGACGTAGGGCCCCATGGCGCTCATGGTCTCGCCGAGCACCCGGGCCACGTCGCGGTCGCTGCGGATGCCGCGGGTCGCGATCCCGTAGGCGAGGCCCGGCACGAAGAACCCCACGAAGATGAGCGGGATGATGGCGGCCACCCAGCGCGGGAAGCGGCCGTCCATGCCCTGGAGCGGCCCGCCCGGGGTCCAGGCGGCGGCCGCGAACAGGCCCAGGGTCGCGGCGGCGGCGACGCCCGCCACGCGCAGGCCGCGCCGCTCCTCGTCCGAGAGGCGCGTCGCCTCGGGGTCCACCTCGGCGGCGGGGCCGCCCTCCTCGGCGGGCTTGGCGGCGAGGCGCGGCTCCACCACGAGCTGGGTGACGGCCCAGCCGACGCCGGTGAGCAGGCCCGTCGAGACGATCATGAACCAGAGGTTCGCGGTGGCGGCCACCTCGTAGTCGGCGTCGAGGATGTGGGCCCCGGCCGCCGAGAAGCCGGCCAGGATGGCATCGAGGCTGGTCACCACGAGGTTCGCGCTGAACCCCGCCGAGACGCCGGCGAAGACCGCGGCCAGGCCGACGAGCGGCGAGCGCCCCACGGCGGCGTAGAGCGCCGCCGCCACCGGGGGCAGCACCACGTAGCCCGCGTCGAGGGCGACGGACGAGAGGACGCCCACGAAGAAGACCGCCGGGGTCAGCAGCTGCGGCGGGACGGCGAGGAGCGTCGCCTTCAGGAAGGCGCCCAGCAGGCCGGTGCGATCGGCGAGGCCGATGCCCAGCATCCCCACCAGCACGATGGCGAGGGGCGGGAAGTTCTTGAAGTTGTCCACCAGGCTGGAGAGCGCCCAGTAGGCGCCGTCCGAGGAGAGCAGGCTGTTCGCGCGCAGCGTCTCCGCCACGAGCCGCCCCTCCCGGGAGACGGTCTTCTCGACGTTCCAGTCGAGGGACACCGCGAGCTGGGAGGCGAGCATCACCGCCACCGCCCCGATCAGGAACAGGGTGGTCGGGTCGGGCAGCGCGTTGCCGATCCGCTCGATCCGGGCCAGCATGGCGCGGAGGGTAGGGGACGATCCCGGCGAAGCTCGGCCGCCGGCGCCGCTCAGGCGATCGTGGGCTCCTCCAGGAGCGGGAAGGGGTCCTTCGCCACCCAGCCGACGCCCGTGCCCTGGTAGTCGCTCGCCGTGAGCCGCACTCCGGCGGACCGGCGCGGGGCGGCCCGCGGCGAGGTCGTGCGGCTCCCGCCGCCGCCGGGCTCGAGGGCCACGGGTCCGACCTTCACCGAGCCCGCATCCAGGGCGGTGTCCGGCACCCGGGTGGCGTGGATGGCGACGTGGTGGATGCGCTTGCCCGGCCGGCGGTAGAGGACCAGGCAGCCGGGCTTCAGGTCCCGGGTGCGCTCGATGTCGGGACAGCCGTTGCGGTGGTAGTCGCGGTAGATGCCCGCCGCGGTGGAGCGGCCGCCGTCGTGGAGCCGGGCCAGGCCCGCGCGCACTGCACGAGTGCGATGGAGACGACCCCGCTGCAGTCGAAGCCAGCCTCGTCGGCCTCCTCGCCGCGCCGGGAGTAGAGGGAGTCGCCGACCATCCGGGTCGCCACCAGCAGCAGGAGCACGCGTGCGTCCGAGCTCCCCACGGGCCGCGCTCATCGCCACGCCTCCCCGGTCGCGGCCTCTGCGACACGCGACGCTTCCGCGAGGCGGCGCGCGCGATCCGTCGTGAACCGGCTCACACGCGCGCGCGCGAGGAGCCCCGGCGCGACCCGCCCAGCTTCAGCAGCAGCCCCAGGGCGAGGACGGCTCCGGCGCCGTCGATGGCGACGTCCTTCGCCGAGCCGGAGCGCGTGCCGAGCCCGGCCTGGCGGGCCTCGTCCACCCCGGCCAGGCCCAGCGCGATGGCGAGGGCGAGCCCCGCGGCGGGCCATGGCGCCAGGCGGGGCCGCGCCGCGTACCACGCGAGGCTGGCGAGCACGCCGTACTCCACCGCGTGGGCCGCCTTGCGGATCGCCCACTCGCCGAGCGCGATGGTCTCGTCCGACGCCCCGGGCAGCAGCCAGCGCAGCAGCGGGTCGAGGAAGCGCGAGGTCGCCTCCGCGGAGAAGTCGTCGCTCCCGAAGCCCAGGATCACGAGGCACCAGACCGCCACCGCGGCCCAGCGCAGCCCCGGCCGGACGCCTCCCCCGTCTGCCATCGGACGCACAGGGTAGCCACCGCTACCCTGCCGGGCCGTGGCTCCCATCCCTGAATCGCAGTCCGAATCACCTGCCGGATCGCCCGCTGGATCCCGCGCCGGATCGCGCGCGACGGCCCTGCGCGTGGGCCTCGTCTTCGAGCTGCGCGGCGCCCGCCCGCCGCGCCCGGGCGAGCCCCCGGACGCCGACGCCGAGTACGAGCCCGAGGCCACGGTGGAGACCCTCGAGGCGGCGATCCGGCGGCTCGGCCACGAGCCCGTGCGCGTGGGCGACCCCCACGCGCTGCTGCGCGCCGGCGGCCGCGGTGAGCTCCCCCGGCTGGACGCCGCACTCGACATCGCCGAGGGGTTCGGGTCGCGCAACCGCGAGGCCTGGGCGCCGGTGCTGCTCGAGATGCTCGGGGTCCCGACCCTCGGCTCCGACGCCCTCACCCTCTCGCTGAGCCTCGACAAGGCCTGGACCAAGGACGTCGTCGCGGCGGCCGGGGTGCCGGTGACGGGGCACGCGCTCCTGCGCGGGCCCGACGAGGTGGCCCCCCTCGCGCTGCCCGGGCCCTTCCCGCTCTTCGTGAAGCCGCGCTGGGAGGGCACCGCCAAGGGGATCCACGCCGGCTCCCGGGTGGAGGACGCCGCCGGCCTCGCGCGCGAGGTCGAGCGCGTGACGCGTCTCTACGCCCAGCCCGCGCTGGTCGAGCCCTTCCTGCCCGGCGCCGAGTACACCGTGACCGTGGTGGGCCACGACCCGCCCCGGGCGCTGCCGGTGCTGCAGCGCGCCCTCGAGGTCGGGTCCGGGATCGGGGTCCACGCCCTCGAGGGAGACGGCGCCGGCCCGTGGGCCCACCACCTGCCGGGCGCCCTCGACGCCGCCCTCGAGAAGCGCCTCGCCGAGCTCGCGCTGCGGGCCTTCGCGGCCCTCGAGTGTCGCGACTTCGCGCGGGCCGACTTCCGCCTCGACGCGCGGGGCGAGCCCCGCTTCCTCGAGATCAACCCGCTCCCGACCTTCGCACCGGACGGCTCCTTCGGCATCCTCGCCGAGCTCGAGGGCCGGCCCGTGGCGGAGCTGCTCGCCGAGGTGATCGGCGACGGCCTGCGCCGGCTGGGCCTCCGGGGGGCCGCGTGAGCCGCGCCGCCGCCACGCGCCGCGAGATCGCCGACGCCGACTGGCGCGACTGGACCTGGCAGATGCGCCACCGCGTGCGCAACGCCGAGGAGCTGGCGCGCTGGGTGCGGCCCAGCGAGGACGAGCGCGGCGCGGTGGCGGCCCTGGCGGAGCGCTTCCGCTTCGTGATCACGCCCTACTACGCGTCGTTGATGGACCCCGAGGATCCGGAGTGCCCCATCCGCCGCCAGGTGGTCCCGCGCCTCGCCGAGCTCGGCGATCCCCACGGCGTCGCCGATCCCCTCGACGAGGTGGCCCACTCGCCGGTCAAGAACGTGGTGCGGGTCTACGAGGACCGCATCGCCTTCTGCGTCAACAACGAGTGCGCGCTCTACTGCCGCTACTGCCTGCGCAAGCGCATGGTGGGCGACGAGGACTGGAGCATGCGCCGGCGCGAGCTCGAGACGGCCCTCGACTGGATCCGCGCCACGCCGGCGATCCGCGACGTGCTGCTCACGGGCGGGGACCCGCTGGTCTTCTCCGACGACCGGCTGGACTGGCTGCTCACCTCCCTGCGCGCGATCCCCCACGTCGAGATCCTGCGCCTCGGCACGCGCCTGCCCGTGACGCTCCCCTTCCGCGTGACCGACGCGCTGTGCCGGATGCTGGAGCGCCACCACCCGCTCTGGGTCAACACCCACTTCAACCATCCGCGGGAGCTCACCCCCGAGGCCGCCGAGGCCTGCGACCGCCTCACCCGGGCGGGGATCCCGGTGGGCAACCAGAGCGTGCTGCTGGCCGGCATCAACGACGACGTCGCCACCATGAAGGCGCTCTGCGAGGGCCTGGTCCGCCTGCGCGTGCGTCCCTACTACTGCTACCAGGCCCAGCTGCTCGAGGGCACGGCCCACTTCCGCGTCCCCATCGAGCGCGGCGTGGAGCTGTTCCGCGGCCTGCGCGGCCGCACCAGCGGCTTCGCCATCCCCCAGTACGTCCTCGACACTCCCCACGGCAAGGTCCCCCTGAGCCACCCCCACCTCGTCGGTCGCGAGGGCGACCACGTCCTCGTGGAGACCTTCGAAGGCAAGCTCTGGCGCGAGCTCAACCCGGAGTGCTGAAGCGGGTCGCCCGAAGGGCGACCCGCTTCAGCACACCAGGAACCGGGGGAGGTCGATCTCGAAGGCCGTGCCGCCGCCTTCGGGCTTGGTGATGCGGATGCGGGCGCCGTGGTCCTCGACGACCTTCTTGACCACGGCGAGGCCGAGGCCCGTGCCGCGGGACTTGCCGTGGGTGACGAAGGGGTCGAAGGCGCGCGTGGCGATCTCCGCGGGGATGCCCGTGCCGGTGTCGCGGACGCCGACGCGCACGCCGTCCTCGTGGCGCTCGGCGGTGACGCGCAGCTCGCCGCCCTCGGGCATGGCCTCGAGGGCGTTGTAGGCGAGGTTGAGCAGCGCGCGCCGGAAGCGGTCCGCGTCGAGGAGCACGCGGCAGTCGGGCGCGAGCCGGGTCTCCACGACGACGCCGGCGCGGCCCGCCTCGTCGGCGAAGCGCGCCATCACGTCCTCCACCAGCTCGGCGAGGTCCGTCTCGCGCTGCTGGATGGGGCCGCCGCTGGCGCGGGTCACCTCGAGGAGCTCGCTGCACATGCGGCTCATGCGCGCCGTCTCGTCGCGGATCTCCGCCGCCAGGCCGGCGAGCTCCTCCCGGGAAAGGTCCGCCCGGTCGAGCTCGCCCGCCGTCGAGGCGACCACCGCCAGCGGGCCGCGGAAGTCGTGCACGATGGTGGCGATCATGCGGCCGATGGCGCCCAGGCGCTCGGAGTCGACCACCCGCTTCTGGGCGGTGCGCAGGGAGGCCATGGCCTCGCGCAGCTCCTGGTTCTTGTTCACCAGGTTGGCGAAGAGGCGGGCGTTGTCGCGCTCGAGCCGGGTGCGCTCCAGCACCGACTCCACGGTGAGGCGGAGCTGGAAGGGCAGGCACGGCTTGGCGAGGTAGGCCTCCACCCGGTGGCGGTCGATGGCGTCCACCGTCTCCTGGGTGTCGCCGAAGCTGGTCAGCAGGATGCGGCCGACGTGGGCGTCGCGCTCCGCGGCGCGGTGCAGCAGCTCGATCCCGGGGATGCCGGGGAGCGCCTGGTCGGCGATCACCACGTCGGGATCCGAGGCCTGGATCAGCGCCCAGGCCTCCTCGCTCGAGGTGGCGGCCTCCACCCGCCCGACGCCCTCGAGGCTGCGCACGACGGCCTGGAGGTGCTCCTCCTCGGCGTCCACGACCAGGATCTGGGGCAGGTCCGCCATGGGTTCCCGGCGTATCGGTCTCCCCACGCGACCTCCTGAGGAAGCGGGCGGACCGCCCCCGGGCCGTCATAATCGGCGTCCGGGGGGCTCGGGTGGAGGATCGGAGACCGGCCGGCACGGGCCGACGGGTGGGGGCGGCCGCGCTGCTGCTGGCCGGGAGCGTGCTGCTCTCGCGCCTGCTCGGCTTCGTGCGCGAGGCGGTGCTGGCCTGGCAGGTGGGGCGCAGCCCGGCCGCCGACGCCTACTACGCCGCGTTCCAGATCCCGGACCTGCTCAACTACTTCCTGGCGGGCGGCGCGCTCTCCGTCGCCTTCATCCCCTTCTACACGCGCACCCGCGAGCGCGCCGGCGCCGAGGCGGCCCGACGCCTGTACGCCACGGTGCTGGGCACCGTCGGCGTGATCGCGCTGGCCGCCACCGCGCTGCTGTGGGGGTGGGCGGAGCCGCTGGTCGCCTTCCAGTTCCCGAGCTTCGGGGCCGAGCAGCAGGCCCTCACGGTGCGGCTCACCCGCATCGTGCTCCCGGCCCAGATCGCCTTCGCGACCGGCGGCATCGTGCGCGCCGTGCTGATGGCCCACGGCCACTTCCGCTCCCAGGCCGCCGCGCCGCTGATCTACAACCTCGGCATCATCGCCGGTGGCGTCGGGCTGGCGCCGGCCCTGGGCGTGGAGGGGTTCGCCTGGGGAGCGCTGGTGGGAGCCTTCCTGGGCCCGCTGGGCACGGCGCTGTGGGAGGCGCGGGGCCGGCTTCCCCTCGCGCTGCGCTTCGCCCCCGGCGACGCGGACTTCCGCCGCTACGTGTGGCTCGCGCTCCCGCTGATGCTGGGCGTCACGCTCCTCACCGTCGACGAGTGGTACGACCGCTGGTTCGGCCAGTGGCTCGGGGCCGGCGCCATCGCGGCGCTCTTCTTCGCGCGGCGCCTCATGCAGGCGCCCGTCGCCGTGGCGGGGCAGGCCGTGGCCACCGCGGCGCTGCCGGCCTTCTCGCGCCTGCTCGCCCAGGAGCGCCGCGAGGAGTACGAGGCCCTGCTGCTGCGCACCCTCCAGACCGCGGTCGGCCTGGGCACCCTCGCGGCGGGCGGCGTCGCCGCCCTCGCGCCCGCCATCGTCCACGTCGTCTACGTGCGCGGCGCCTTCGAGGCCGCCGACGCCGTGCCCGTGGCCGAGCTGCTGCGCCTGTTCTGCCTCGCGGTGCCCGCCTGGGTGGCGCAGCAGATCGGGGTGCGGGCCTTCTACGCCCGGGGCGACATGTGGCGGCCGATGGGGCTCGGCACCGCGATCGCGCTCCTCGCCATCCCGCTCTACCTCGCGCTCGGCCGCAGCCATGGCACCGCGGGCCTCGCGACGGCCGGCGTGCTCGCCATCGGGGTGAACGCCGCCGCGACCCTCGGCCTGGCGCGCTGGCTCCACGGCTCACCGGGTCTGGGCGCGCTGGCTGCGACGGCGCTGCGGGCGCTGGCCTGCGCCGGCGTCGCCGGTGTCGCCACGGCGTGGCTGCCGCTGCCGGCGGACGCGATCCCGGCGCTCGTCGTGGGCGGCGCCGCCTACGCGCTGCTCTGCGCCGCGGGCCTGGCGCTGCTGGGCGACGCCCCCCTGCGCGAGGCTACCCTCGGCCTTTTGCGGCGGCTCGTGCGGCGCGCGCCCGCGTCGGGCTGAGCCTCCCGCCGCGGGCCGGGCCATGAAGCTGCGAGACACCGACGCCGCGCGCTGGCAGTTCTGGATCGACCGCGGGGGCACCTTCACGGACTGCCTCGGCATCGCGCCCGACGGGCGCCTCCACGTCGCGAAGCTGCTCTCCTCGGACACGGCCCCGGTGGAGGCGATCCGCAGGGTCTGGCGGGAGGCGGGCGAGACGCGCGCCGCGCCGCCCTGCTCGGTCCGCCTCGGCACCACCGTGGCCACCAACGCGCTCCTCGAGCGCCACGGCGTCCCCACCCTGCTGGTGACGAACCGCGGCCTGGGCGACGTCCTCGCCATCGGGACCCAGGAGCGCCCGGAGCTGTTCGACCTGGCGGTCGCGCGCACGCCGCCGCTCCACGCCGCGGTGGCGGAGCTGCCCGGGCGCGTCGGGGTGGACGGCGCCGAGGTGGAGCCCTTCGACGAGGCGCTCGCGCGGCGGGCCCTCGCCGACGCCCGGGCCCGCGGCCTCGAGTCGGTCGCGATCTGCCTGATCCACGCCTACGCGTGGCCCGAGCGCGAGGAGCGCCTGCGCGAGCTCGCCCGCGAGGCGGGCTTCCCCCACGTGGCGGTCTCGTCCGAGATCGCCCGGGAGATCGGGCTGCTCGCCCGCGGCGAGACCACGGCCGCCGACGCCTACCTGACCCCGCTGCTGCGCGAGCACGTGCGGGCCCTCGAGAGCGCGCTGCCGGGGGCGACCCTGCGCTTCATGCAGTCCTCGGGCGGCCTCGCCGACGCGGAGCACTTCCGCGGACCCGGGGCGCTGCTCTCCGGCCCCGCCGGCGGCGTGGTCGGCGCCGCCCGGGTGGCGGGTGCCGCGGGCTTCGAGCGCGCCATCGGCTTCGACATGGGCGGCACCTCGACGGACGTGTCGCTGATCGTGGACGGCGAGGTGGAGCGCGGCTTCGAGACCCACGTCGCCGGCGTGCGCGTGAAGGCCCCCATGCTGCGCATCCACACCGTGGCGGCGGGCGGCGGCTCGCTGTGTCGCTTCGACGGCTTCCGCCTGAGCGTGGGCCCCGAGAGCGCCGGCGCCGACCCGGGACCGCTCTGCTACGGCCGGCGTGCTCCCGACGGAACGCCGAGCGCCCGCGAGCTCGCCCTCACCGACGTGAACCTCCACCTGGGACGCATCCTGCCCGATCGCTTCCCGTTCCCGCTGGAGCGCGCGCCCGTGGCGGCGGCGCTCGCGGAGCTGGGCACGGAGGTGCGCGCCGCCGGTCACGCGCTCGACGACGACGCCATCGCGGCGGGCTTCGTGGAGATCGCCAATGCGAGCATGGCCCAGGCCATCCAGGAGGTGTCGGTGCGCCGCGGCGTGGACCCCCGGGACTTCGTGCTGGTGGGCTTCGGCGGCGCGGGCGGTCAGCACGTCGCCGCCGTGGCGCGCCGGCTGGGGATCCGCACCGTGCTCCTGCATCCCCACGCCGGCCTGCTCTCGGCGTGGGGGATCGGCGTGGCGGACCTCACCTGGGACCGCCAGCGCGACGCGGGCCGCGTGCGCCTCGAGGCGGGCGGGCGCCCCCCCGCCGCCGTGGGCAAGGCGCTGGCGGAGCTCGAGGCCGAGGGGCGCGCCGCCCTCGAGGCCGAGGGGGCCGAGCCCGGGCGGGTGCGCGCCGAGCGCGGGCTCGACCTGCGCTACGTCGGCACCGAGTCGTCGCTGGCGGTGGCGGAGCCCGCGGACGCGGACTGGGCGGCCGCCTTCGCGGCCGAGCACCGCGCGCGCTTCGGCTACGAGCGTCCGGGGCGCGCGATCGAGATCGTGACGGCCCGGGTGCGCGCCCGGGCCGCCGAGGGCGCCGAGCCCGAGATCGCGGGGCCCCCGGTCCGCGCCGCGGCCGACGCGCCGCGCACCACCCGGGCCTGGTTCCCGGGCCTCGGGCGGGTCGAGTGCCCGGTCCACCAGCGCGAGGCGCTCGCGGCCGGCAGCACGGTCAGCGGCCCCGCCATCGTGCTCGAGGCCACCGGCACCGTGGTGCTCGAGCCGGGCTTCGAGGCCCGGGTCGCCGCCGACGGGACGCTCGTCCTCGAGGACCGCAGCCCCGGTGTGCACGCCGCACGCGCGAAGGAGGGCCGGCTCCCCGAGGACGTCGCGGACCCGGTGCGCCTCGAGGTGCTGGGCAACCGCTTCATGTCCATCGCGGAGCAGATGGGCGCGGTGCTCCGCAACACCTCGGTCTCCACCAACATCAAGGAGCGCCTCGACTACTCCTGCGCGGTCTTCGACGCGGCGGGCGGGCTCGTCGCCAACGCGCCCCACATCCCGGTGCACCTCGGCGCCATGGGCGAGACGGTGCGCAGCGTCCGGGCCGACTTCCCGGACCTCGCCGATGGCGACGTGGTGGTCACCAACGACCCCTTCCGGGGCGGCTCCCACCTGCCCGACGTGACCGTCGTGACGCCGGTCTTCCTGGAGGGCGCGGAGCCGGGCGGGCCGTCGTTCTTCGTGGCGAGCCGGGGCCACCACGCGGACCTCGGCGGCAAGAGCCCGGGCTCCATGCCCGCGGACTCGACGAGCCTCGCCGAGGAGGGGGTGCTGCTGCGTGCCTTCCGCGCGGTGCGGGGCGGGCGCTTCGACGAGGAGCGGGTGCGCTCGCTGCTGGCAGCCGGCCCGTTCCCGGCTCGCAACCCGGACGACAACCTGGCCGACCTCGAGGCCATGATCGCCGCCAACCGCGCCGGCGCGGGGCTGCTGCGCGGCCTGGTGGCCGAGGAGGGCGACGCGCTGGTGCAGGCCACCATGGGCCAGCTCCAGCGGGCCGCCGGCGCCAAGGTGGCCCGGGAGATCGGCAGGCTCCCCGACGGCGAGCACGCCTTCGCGGACCGCATGGACGACGGCACCCCGGTGGCGGTGCGCCTCGCCGTCGCGGGCGAGCGCATGACGATCGACTTCGCCGGCACCGGGCCGGCCTCGCCGGGCAACCTCAACGCGCCGCGCGCCGTGGTGCAGGCCGCCGTCATCTACGTGCTGCGCGCGCTGGTGGCCGAGCGCATCCCACTGAACGGCGGCTGCCTGGCGCCGGTCGAGATCCGCGTCCCGGAGGGCTCGCTCCTCGACCCGCCGGCGGGCTCGGCGGTGGTGGGCGGCAACGTCGAGACCTCCCAGCGCGTGGTCGACGTGCTGCTCGGCGCCCTCGGCCGCGTGGCGGCGAGCCAGGGGACCATGAACAACGTGACCTTCGGCGACGCGGGCTTCGGCTACTACGAGACCATCGGTGGCGGGGCGGGGGCGGGCGAAGGCTTCGCGGGCGCCTCGGGGATCCACACCCACATGACCAACACCCGGATCACCGACCCGGAGGTGCTCGAGTCGCGCTACCCGGTGCGGCTGCTCGGCTTCGCGCTGCGCCGGGGCTCCGGCGGCGCCGGCCGCTTCCCGGGAGGCGAGGGCCTGGTGCGCCGCTACGGGTTCCTCGCCCCGGTCACGGTGTCGCTCCTCACCGAGCGGCGCGCCACCGCGCCCTACGGCCTGTGCGGTGGCGCGGCCGGGGCGCCGGGCCGCAACGCGGTGGAGCGCGCCGACGGTCGCGTCGAGGAGCTGCCGGGCCGTACCCACGTGGCGCTCGACGCCGGGGACCGCCTGGTCGTCGAGACCCCCGGCGGGGGAGGCTGGGGCGAGGCCGGCTGAGGCCCGCCGGGCCCTTGCGGGGGCGTGCGCCTCCGCTTAGCTTCCGCGCTTCGTGGGCGCGTAGCTCAACTGGCAGAGCAAGGGACTCTTAATCCCTAGGTTGAAGGTTCGAGTCCTTCCGCGCTCACCATTTCGCTGGACTTCGCGTCGGCGCTGCCGGGCCGCAGGCCCGCCCGCGGCGACGCTGCGCGCGACAGCCCGGCCGTTCGGCCGGGCCGCGCTTGCCGGCGAGGGGTGCCGGCGTGGGAGTCCCCGGCGCCCTGTGGCGGCGCGGCGATCGCGCTTCGCGCGACGACCCGGCTGTTCGCCGGGCCGCGCTTGCGGGGTGGCGGCGCCGGGGTGGAGGCGTCTCGCGCTTCGCCGCGGCGCGAGCGTCTACGCGCGTTGCGCCGTCTGCCTTGGTAGGCGCGCACGCCCGCACGCGGGCATCACCCGCGCGCCGCGCTCCCTGCGCCACTTCCTTGCTCGCTAGCCGCGTCGTCTGCCGGCCAGGGCCAGGCCGGCGAGGCCGGCTGCGAGGAGGAGGGGGGTGGCGGGCTCGGGGACGATGGTGATGACGGCGGCGGTCGCGGTGCCGGGGGCGAAGTCGAGGGCGACGACGGCGGCGTCGGGGAAGCTGGCCACGAGGGGGGGCGTGGTGGGCAGGGCGTCGCCGCTGAGCGCCGCGCCCGAGGCGTCCTGGAGGCTCAGCACCAGCGTGACGGGGTTCGTGCCCAGCGGCGTCAGGTCGACGAGGGTCACGCGGTACTCGTCGCCGGGGCTGGTGCCGGCGCCGTCGTCGAAGACCTGGATGACGCCGGTGGTGGTGGTGCCGAGGTAGGTGCCCACGCCGAGCGCCGCGCTCTGGATCGCGTAGGTGCCGATGCCGCCGTCGGGATCGGCGTCCATGGCGCCGGCGTCGAAGGTCAGCGAGAGCACGAGCGGGTTGGTCGCCACCACCGCAGGCGCCAGCGAGGCGTCGGCGACCGCCACCACGCCGATGGCGGTGAAGGTGACGGCCGAGGCGGTGCCGGGCAGGGCGGCGAGGAGCAGTGCGGCAGCGGTCGCGAGGAGCGCGCGGCCTCGAGGGCCGGGGCGCAGAGCAGGGGCCATGAGCATCTCCTTCCCAGGAACTCGTTGGGGAAGGTGGGCGCGGAGGCCAGCGACGTGGCAGATGAGCGTGGGGACGGTCCCCCGGGGACGCCGGTCGCCCCGGGGACCGCGCAGACGGGATTGCTAGGCTGGCGCCCTCACCCGGGTGGTGGAACGGCAGACACGTCGGCCTTAGGAGCCGATGCCTTCGGGCGTGCGGGTTCGAATCCCGCCCCGGGTACCGCCGGGCCCGCCGCTGCGTCCCGCAACCCTTCGAGCCGAGTCCGGGAGAACGCCATGGCCCGCGCGGAGAAGAGCGACAAGCCCTCGGTCCAGGTCACCACCGAGGAGGTGAGCGCGGTGGTGCGCTCCCTGGGCGTGGAGGTCGCCGCGGCCCGGGTGAACCGGGCCTTCGACCGCGCCTACCGCGACCTCGCCAGGCGGGTGAAGGTGCGCGGCTTCCGGCCCGGCAAGACGCCGCGCTCTGTGCTCGAGCGGCTCTACGGAGCGGCGATCGGCGAGGACATCGAGCGCGCCCTGGTGGCCGAGACCCTGCCCGATGCCCTCGGCGAGGCCGACGTGGTGCCGGTCTCCGAGCCCTCCATCGACGCCCAGCCGCCCGCGCCCGACACCGCGTTCCGGTACACGGCGCGCATCGAGGTGAAGCCCGTGGTCGAGCTGCCGGACCTCGCCGGCCTCGAGGGGCGGCGCCCCGCGGTGGAGGTCACGGACGAGGAGGTGGAGCGCGAGCTCGAGAGCCTGCGCGAGCGGCGCGCCCCCCTGGTCGACGAGGAGGAGGGCACCGCGGCCGCGCGCGGCAGCTTCCTCACCATCGACTACGTGGGCCGCATCGACGGCGAGGCCTTCGAGGGAGGCAGCGCCGAGGGCGCGGTGATCGAGCTCGGCTCGGGCCGCTTCATCCCGGGCTTCGAGGAGCAGCTCGAGGGGGCCCGGGCCGGCGAGGAGCGCGAGCTCCAGGTGGAGTTCCCGGCCGACTACGCCAGCGCCGACGTGGCGGGCAAGCAGGCGGTGTTCGAGGTGAAGGTGGTGGCGGTGCGGCGGCGTGAGCTGCCCGCCCTGGACGACGAGTTCGCCAAGCAGCTGGGCGACTTCGAGACCCTCGACGACCTGAAGGCCCGGATCCGCGGCGACCTCGCCGGCCACCGCGAGCGCGCCGCGCGCCAGGAGCTGCGCAGCAGCCTGCTCGGCTGGATCCTCGAGCGCACCACCTTCGACGTGCCGGCGGGCCTGGTGGAGCGGCGCGTGGAGCAGCGCCTCGCCATGGCGCACCGCCAGCTCGGCGGCTCCATGGACGACGCCGCGCTCCACGAGCAGCTCGCCAGCTGGCGCGAGCAGTGGCGCCCGGCCGCCGAGCGCGAGATCCGCGAGGAGCTGGTCCTCGAGGCCGTGGCCGAGGCCGAGGAGCTGCGCGTCGAGGACGACGAGCTCGACGCCCACATCGAGGAGCAGGCCCGGGAGCAGGGCATGGCGCCGGCCCGGCTCCGCAAGCACTTCGCCGAGGGCGGGCGCCGCGAGGGCCTGCGCTTCGAGCGGGTGGCGGAGAAGGCCCTTGATCATCTCGCCGCCCAGGCTAAAATCGCCCAGTCTTCGGGGACTTAGGTGAGAGTGCTGCGCTTCCCGGCCCGCCTGCGGGCCCCAGCGGCCGTGCCGCCGCCGGAGAGGGAGCGCTAGGGTGAAGGGGCCGCGGCATCCCTCCAGCCGCGGCAGGGGTCCGTCTGGCGAGTCAGAATCCGAATGGGCCGTCCGGGCAGCACCTCCCGAGGTGCCGGCGCCGGTCGCGGCTGGAGTGATCCATGCCCCTGGTTCCGATCGTCGTTGAGCAGAACCACCGCGGAGAGCGGGCCTACGACATCTATTCGCGGCTGCTCAAGGACCGCATCATCTTCCTCGGTGGCGCCATCGACGACGACGTCGCCAACCTGGTGATCGCCCAGCTGCTGTTCCTCGAGGCCGAGGACCCGGATCGCGACGTGCACATCTACGTCAACTCGCCGGGCGGCTCGGTCACGGCCGGCCTCGCGATCTACGACACCATGCAGTACATCCGCGCCGACATCTCCACCTTCTGCGTGGGGCAGGCTGCCTCGATGGGCGCGGTGCTGCTCGCCGCGGGCACGCCCGGCAAGCGGATCGCACTTCCGAACTCCCGCATCATGATTCATCAGCCCTGGGGGGGATTTCAGGGACAGGCAACTGACATCGACATCCAGGCGCGGGAGATCCTGAAATTGCGCGAGCGGCTCAACGAGATCCTGGCCGGACACACCGGCCAGCCCCTCGATCGGATCGCACAGGACACCGAGCGGGATTATTATATGTCCGGAGAAGAGGCGCGGGACTACGGCCTGGTGGACCAGGTGGTGGTCGAGCGCGTCGGTCCCCCGGCGGCGACCAACGGCGGCGGCTCCAGCGGAGGTCAGGATTCGTGAAGAAGCGCGAAGACAACTCGAACCTCTCGTGCTCCTTCTGCGGCAAGAGCCAGAAGGAGGTTCGCAAGCTCATCGCCGGGCCGACGGTCTACATCTGCGACGAGTGCATCGAGCTGTGCAACGACATCATCGCCGAGGAGTACGGTGGCGAGGAGGCCGGGCCCGAGCGCTCCCAGGTCCCGAAGCCCCGGGAGATCAAGGACATCCTCGACGAGTACGTGGTGGGCCAGGACCGCGCCAAGAAGATCCTCTCCGTCGCGGTCCACAACCACTACAAGCGCATCGAGAGCCAGAACCTGGTCGGCGACGTCGAGCTCCAGAAGTCGAACATCCTGCTGCTCGGCCCCACGGGCTCGGGCAAGACCCTGCTGGCCCAGACCCTGGCCAAGATCCTCGACGTGCCGTTCACGATCGCCGACGCCACCACGCTCACCGAGGCGGGCTACGTGGGCGAGGACGTGGAGAACATCGTCCTCAACCTGCTCCAGGCCGCCAACTACGACGTGGAGCGCGCCCAGCGCGGCATCATCTACATCGACGAGATCGACAAGATCGCGCGCAAGAGCGAGAACCCCTCCATCACCCGGGACGTCTCCGGCGAGGGCGTGCAGCAGGCGCTGCTCAAGATCATCGAGGGCACCATGGCGGCGGTGCCGCCCAAGGGCGGCCGCAAGCATCCCCAGCAGGAGTTCCTCCAGATCGACACCTCGAACATCCTGTTCATCTGCGGCGGCGCCTTCGTGGGGCTCGACCAGGTGATCGAGCGGCGCATCGGGGTCAAGGGGATCGGCTTCGGTGCCGACATCCAGAAGCGCGACGAGCGCAAGATCGGCGAGGTGCTGCGCGAGGTCCGGGCCGAGGACCTGCTGCGCTTCGGGCTGATCCCGGAGTTCGTGGGCCGCATCCCGGTGATCGCGACCATGGACGAGCTGGACGACGAGGCCCTGGTGGACATCCTCACCAAGCCCAAGAACGCCCTGGTGAAGCAGTACCAGAAGCTCTTCGAGTTCGAGAACGTGGGCCTGCGCTTCACCGACGGCGCCCTGCGCGCCGTCGCCCGCCAGGCCCTCCAGCGCAAGTCCGGCGCCCGGGGCCTCCGCTCCATCCTCGAGGCCTCGATGCTCGACCTGATGTACGAGATCCCCTCCCGGGACGACGTGGCCGAGTGCGTCATCAACGAGGAGGTGATCGAGCAGGGCAGTGAGCCGCTGCTCGTCTTCCGCCAGGAAGCCGAATCGGCCTAGCGCCGCTAGCTATACCCTCCCCCCGAGAGGGACATCATGGTCTTCTACCGGGACGACGACGAAGAGCGCGAGCGCGAGCGCGAAGACGAGGGCTCCACCGAGGAGGCGACGGCCTCACGCAGCGTGCCGTTGCTGCCCCTGCGGGACATCGTGGTGTTCCCCAGCATGGTGGTGCCGCTGTTCGTGGGGCGGCCGAAGTCCATCCGGGCCCTCGAGGAGGCCGTGGGCAGCTCCCGCGAGCTGCTGCTCGCCGCCCAGCGCGTCGCCGCCAAGGACGAGCCCCGGGAGGAGGACATCTACCGGGTCGGCACCCTGGGGACCATCATCCAGCTGCTGCGCCTCCCCGACGACACCGTGAAGGTCCTCGTCGAGGGCAAGACCCGCGCCGAGGTGCGCGAGTTCACCCAGAACGAGCCCTACTTCGCCTGCGAGGTGGAGCGCCTCGACGAGCCCGACGTGGAGACGCCGGAGATCGAGGCGCTGGTGCGCAGCATCCACTCGGTCTTCGAGAACTACGTCAAGCTCAACAAGAAGATCGCGCCGGAGATCCTGAACACCGTCACCCAGATCAGCACGGCCTCGCGCCTGGCCGACACCGTCGCCACCCACCTGAACCTGAAGCTCGACGACCGCCAGCAGCTGCTCGAGCTGGCGAACCCCGCCAAGCGCCTCGAGGAGGTGTTCGCGCTGCTCCAGGGCGAGATCGAGGTCCTGGAGGTGGAGAAGCGCATCCGCGGGCGGGTCAAGAAGCAGATGGAGCGCTCCCAGAAGGAGTACTACCTCAACGAGCAGATGCGGGCGATCCAGAAGGAGCTCGGAGAGCGCGACGAGTTCAAGAACGAGATCCAGGAGCTCGAGCACAAGCTCAAGAAGAAGGACATGCCCACGGAGGCGCGGGAGCGGACCGAGAAGGAGATCCGCAAGCTGAAGATGATGTCGCCCATGAGCGCCGAGGCGACCGTGGTGCGCAACTACATCGACTGGATGCTCTCGCTGCCCTGGAACGAGGTGAAGCCCGAGAACGACGACACCGAGGACGCCGAGCGCATCCTGGACGAGGACCACTTCGGCCTCGAGAAGCCGAAGGAGCGCATCCTCGAGTACCTCGCCGTGCAGGCCCTGGTGGGCAAGATCAAGGGCCCGATCCTGTGCCTGGTGGGGCCGCCGGGCGTGGGCAAGACCTCGCTGGGCAAGTCCATCGCCCGGGCCACGGGGCGGGACTTCGTGCGCATCAGCCTGGGCGGCGTGCGCGACGAGGCCGAGATCCGCGGCCACCGCCGCACCTACATCGGGGCGCTGCCCGGCAAGGTGATCCAGGGCCTCAAGAAGGCCGGCTCGTCGAACCCGATCTTCCTGCTCGACGAGGTGGACAAGATGTCCATGGACTTCCGCGGCGACCCGTCCTCGGCGCTGCTGGAGGTGCTCGACCCGGAGCAGAACCACACCTTCAACGACCACTACCTGGATCTCGACTACGACCTCTCCAACGTGATGTTCGTGTGCACCGCCAACGTGCTGCACCAGATCCCGCGGCCCCTGCAGGACCGCATGGAGATCATCCAGATCCCGGGCTACATCGAGTCCGAGAAGCTCCAGATCGCGCGCAACTACCTGGTGCCCAAGCAGCGCGAGACCAACGGCCTCACCGAGGAGCAGCTCGAGTTCGCCGACGCCGGCATCCTGGAGCTGATCCGCCGCTACACCCGGGAGTCCGGGGTGCGCAACCTCGAGCGCGAGCTCGCCTCGATCTGCCGCAAGGTGGCCCGGGAGGTGGTGCGCACCAAGGAGGCGCCGCGCAAGACGCGCGTCACTCCGGCGGTGGTGAAGCGCCTGCTCGGCGTGCCCAAGTACCGCTTCGGCCGCGCCGAGGAGGAGAACCAGGTCGGCGTCTGCACCGGCCTCGCCTACACCGAGGTCGGCGGCGAGCTGCTCCAGACCGAGATCTCGGTCACCCCGGGCAAGGGCAAGCTCCAGGTGACGGGCCGCCTCGGCGAGGTGATGCAGGAGTCCGCCAACGCGGCCATGTCCTACGTGCGCTCCCGCGCCAAGCAGCTCGGGCTGACCCGCGACTTCTACTCCAAGGTGGACATCCACATCCACGTGCCCGAGGGCGCCACCCCGAAGGACGGCCCCTCGGCGGGCATCACCATCGCCACCGCCATCGCGTCGTCCCTCACCCGGGTGCCGGTGCGGGCCGACGTGGCGATGACGGGCGAGATCACCCTGCGCGGCCGGGTGCTCCCCATCGGCGGGCTCAAGGAGAAGCTGATCGCCGCCCACCGCGGCGGCATCCAGACCGTGGTGATCCCCAAGGAGAACGAGAAGGACCTCAAGGAGATCCCCGCGGTCATCAAGCGCAGCATCAAGATCGTGATGGTCGAGCACATGGACGAGGTGCTCGGCGCGGCGCTGGCCCTCGACGATCCCTCGGCCTTCCTCCAGGAGGGCGACCACCTCGTGGAGGACATCTTCGAGGTCCCCGGCGCCGCCCACGACGACCTCTCGCCCCCGCCCGGCGTCAACTGAGGGGGACGTTCCTTCACATTCTCACTTCCGGCCCCCGGAGGGCGAGTAACTGAGAATGTGAAGGAACGTCCCCTACCCTCTGGGCACCGGGCGTGTAGCTCAGCTGGCTAGAGCACCTGGTTTACACCCAGGGGGTCGGAGGTTCGAGTCCTCTCGCGCCCAGTGCCCCGGCCGCGCCTCAGGAGCGCTCGAGGGCGCTGCGGTAGCGCGCGACCTCGGCCTCGATCACCCGCACCCGGGGCTCGTCGCCCTGGGCGCGGGCCACGCGCAGCGCCGCCTGGGCGGTGGCGAGCGCCCGCTGCCAGCGACCCGCGCGGGCGTGGACCGTGGCGAGGGTCTGGAGCCCGTCGGGCTTCGTGCTGCCCAGGCTGCGCACCAGGTAGCGCGCCAGGCGCTCGGCCTCGGCGAGGGCCTCGGGCTCCCGCTCGCTGCGGTCGATCAGCAGCCAGGCGGCGCGGCTGGCGATCCACGGGGCGGGACGCTCGTCGCGCGCCAGCTCGCGGCGGTAGGCCTCGAGGGCGCGGGCCGGCTCGCCCGCGCGCTCGTACTCGGCGCCGAGCTTCCCCCAGACGCCCTTGGGCGCCCGCCCCAGCCACGCGAGGTCGGCGGCCGCGCTCGAGATGCGCGTTGCCTCGGCGGGCTTCCGGGAGATGTCCCAGAGCAGCCGGGCCTCCCAGGCCTGGAGCGCCAGGGGAATGGCGCCGAGGGCGAGCAGCGCCGCGCCCGCGGGCCGCAGCCAGCCGCGTCGTGCGGGTCCGATCGGGTCCGGTGCCACCGGCTGGTCCCGCAGCAGCACCCGGGCCACGCGTCCGTCGCGCAGCTTCCAGATGGCGCCGTCGAGGATGAAGTGGTGGAGGTTCAGCACCGAGACGCCCAGCACCACGACGCCGGCGCCGTTCGCCACCCAGCCGCCCGCGATCCCGGGCGCGAACACCACGATGGGGAGCAGCAGCAGGCCGCCGGCCAGCCAGGTGCGGCCGTAGAAGCGCGCCAGGCTCGGCGTGCGTCCCTCGCGCCGCGCGTAGTAGTAGGTGACCCAGAGGTACTGGACCGCGTGGGCGGTGGCGACCCAGATCGCCGTGAAGGCGAACCCGCCCGCCGCGCTCTCGAACAGCCCGATGGTGAGGGCGGGCAGGTACCAGAGGGCCTGCATGCTGAGCAGCAGCCCCGCCGGCGCGAGCGCCCGCAGCGGCGCACTGCGCACCAGCCGCGTCGCGGCCCACCCCACGCACACGAGCCAGGCCCCCACGCCGCCTGCCACGAGGGGCAGCGCCACCGCGCGCGGGATGCCGAGGGAGAGCAGCCCGAAGGTCCCCGAGGCGTCGTAGGACTGGCCGGAGAAGCTGTAGGAGCCGGCGCGCATGTGGAGCGCCAGGATGGCGAGCCCGGCCGAGAGCACGAAGGTGAGGTACACGAGCCGCTTCAGGCCGGCGTCGACGGGCACGCCGCGGCGGCGCAGCGCCATCAGCACCAGGCCGTAGTTCTGGCCCGAGAAGTGCCAGGGCCCCCAGGTCAGGTACGCGGTGAGGAGCAGCGAGCCCACCACGACGTGGTAGAGCGAGGCCACGAACAGCGCGGAGAGCGCGAGGGTGGCCCAGAGCGCGAAGACGACGTAGCGGCGCCGGTCCTCGCGCCGCTCGTAGACGCGCAGCAGCGTGGCCCCGTAGTGGGGCGTGCTGAACACGAGGGCCAGCGCGATGGTGAGCCAGGGCGCGCCGGCCCAGCCGAGCTGCGCGATCGCGAAGAACAGCGGAACGCTCAGCAGGTAGGCGAGGCCGTAGCCGAGCAGCACGTCGGTCCAGCGTCCCAGGAGCCAGGGCGAGGGGGCAGCGGGCAGGGCGGGCGCGGCGGAGCTCATGACGAACGACGAGTATATGCGAGGCCGTGCTCGCCCCGGCCCCAGCGGCGCCCCTCGGGGGTTGCCGGCCGGGAGGCCGACCCAGGACGGGTCGGCTTCCGCCGCAGAGCGAGCCCCAAGGGCTCGCCCTGCTAGCTGCCGCCCGCGCCCCGCGCCGCGAGGTCGGGGGCCCGCCAGCCCAGGTCGTCGAGCACCAGCAGACCCGAAGGCGTGCGATCGAAGACGAGGGCCACGCTGCGCAGCCGGGCGACGTCGAGGGCCGGCTCGGCGGTCGCGAAGGCGGCGAGGGGAAGCGCGAAGCTGCGGAACACGATCTCCGGGCGCGGAGCGAAGAGCGCCGGCCGCAGCATGGGCTCGGCGTAGAGCGGATCGAGCCGTCCGAAGCGCCCGAGGGGCAGCGCGACGCGCACGCCCGCGGCATCGGTCAGCTCGACGCTCAGGTCGATGGGCTCGCGACGGGCCTCCGCGCGCGCGTAGTCGGCATCGGCGAGGGAGAGCGAGAGGACCGCGTCGGCATGGGGCACCGCGCCTGCGGGCAGGTCGATCGCGTAGCGGGGCGGCTCGGTGCCGGCGCGCTGCTGCCAGCCGAGCTGCACGGCCCGCGTGAAGCCGGGCGCGCCGATCCAGCGACGCTCGACCTCGCCCTCGCTCCAGCGCGCGAGCCCGGACGCCCGATGCCGCGCGCCGGCGAGGCTCGCCGTCTCGCGCTCCCCGTCCTCCTCGTAGTCGGAGAGCACCCGGAACCCCGACGCCTGGAACTCGATCCGGGTCCGGATGCCGGGGAGCGCTGCCTCGAGGGCGTGCGGGTCCCGGAAGAAGCGCCGGTAGCGCGGGTCGTCGCGCAGCAGCGCCTCGGCGAAGGCGGTGACGAGCACCCGCGTGGCGCGCTCCTGCGCGGCGGGCTCGAGCAGCCGCTCGGCGGCGAGCAACGGGCGCAAGGGGCGCCACAGGTCGTCGCGGCCCCAGAGCCGGTTGAACTGCCCGTGGTTCGCCCCCTCGATCCACACCGCGGCCTTGAAGGCCGGGCCCGCCTCAGGAAGCCGCACGCGCTCGAGCTGGCCCACGCCCTCGAAGGAGCGGATGCTGGCGTCGTGGGAGCCGTGGAGGACCAGGTAGCCGACATCCCGGAGCACCAGCGGCGCTCCGTCCACGCGCACCCGGTTCGCGACGGGCGCCAGGCCGACGACGCCGCGGACCCCCAGGCCCTCGGCGGCGGCCCGCCGCGCCGCCAGCGCCACGGCCTCGCCGCCCCGCGAGTGGCCCACCAGCAGCACGCGCTCGACCTCGATGCGTCCGTGGAGCGGGTCGCCGGGCGTCCTGGCCCAGCGCCGCCAGGCGCGCAGGTGCGCGAGCACACCCTCGGCGCGCACCTCGAACTCGCCGTCGAAGGGCCGCAGCGCGTCCGCGAAGTGCGACCGGTTCAGGAAGTTCTGGTCGAGGGACGCCACCGCGAAGCCCCGGCTCGCCAGGTGCTCGCCGAGGTACGCGTAGCCGGCGTCGGAGAAGCGCTCCATCGGGTGGTTGCCGTGCACGACGAGGACCAGCGGGAAGGGCCCCTCGCCCTCGGGCATGAAGACCCGGGCGTTCACGGGCAGCCGCTCGGGGCCGAACCCCCAGAAGCGGGTGCGCAGCCAGCCCGAGAGGCCCGTCCAGTCCGGCAGGCGACCGGTGGCGTCGAGGGGCCGGGTGGTGCGCGTGGCGCCCGCCGCGTACTCGGGCCGATGGCGATCGTCCCCGCTCCCGTAGCTCCAGCGCCGCACCGTGTGGGGGCCCGGCGCGCCGGGATCGAGGTCGCCCGCGCCGTCGGTCCGGCCGGGCGCGGCCGCCGTCGCCACGGCCTCGGGCTCGACGCCGCGGTCCGCCACGGCGCCCACGAGCGCGATGGCGAGGAGCCCCAGGCTCCCGAGCCCGAGCGGTGCGCGCCGCGGCCGCGACGGGATCGCCCAGGCCCCCAGCGCGCCCAGCGCCCCCGCCCCGGCGAGGGTTGCGGCGAAGACGCTGCGCGCCGGCTCGCCCGTGGCGAGCGCGACGGCCTCGACCAGGAGCAGCGCCGCCACCCCGGCCGCCGCCAGCGGAGCCGCGGTCGGGAGCAGGAGCCGAACGCCGAGCCAGGCGCCGACGCTGGCCGCGCCGCCCAGCAGCAGCCCGACCCCCGCACCGAGGAGGAGTCGCGGCAGCCCCACGAAGAGCGTCGCGCTCGCCACCGCCCACCCGACGAGCGTGGCGAGCGCGATCCCGATCGCGGCGCCTCGCACGGCCTGGGCGAGGCCCGGGCCCCAGGGCCGCCGGGCTCGGGCTGCCGGGACGTCTCGATCCATGCGTGCCCGGGAGGGAACCCGCAGGCCGCCGCGCTACTCGAGCGGGGGCGGAACCGTGTCCGGGAACGAGAAGGACGGCGGCGGCGTGCCGCAGCTCCCCAGGGCCTCGCCGATCAGGGCCAGGCAGGCGGCGACCTGCTCGTTGGTCAGGTCGGGACCGAACGAGGTCGAGGGGAGCGGGCCGCCGCAGCGCGAGGTCGGAGCCAGGAAGAACCATTGGGGATCCAGGCCCTCTCGTTCCACCACCAGGACCTGTGGGCGCGAGACGAGAATCTGGCCGGAGCCGCGGGCCACGGTGGCGACGAGATCCAGGACGCCATTCGAGTCGGTGTCGAGGGAGCCGGAGGCGAGCTGGCAGCTCGCGTTCGCCGCCTGGGCAGCGGCCAGCGCATCACTGAAGAGGGCGTAGTCGGCGCACGGGCAGGGCGGTGCGAGCGAGCCAGAGCAGTCCAGCGACGCCGGGGCTTCGAGCCCGTTGATGCGGATCATCTCGCAGAGTGCGGCGGCGTCGGTCGCGGTCGGGGTCGCCGGTGCGGGCGCGCTCGGGGCCGCGGGGGCCGGCCGGTTGCTCGCCACCGGGTTGGCAGAGACGCTCCCACCGAGGGTCCGGTCCCCCGCGATGCCCGAGCCCGCGCGATCGAAGGCGAGGCCCGGAGCCGCGGCCAGCAACAAGATCCAGGTCCACCTCCACAGGCGCATGGGCCCTCTCCTCCTGGGACGCCCCGATGATGGGACCCCAGGTTGCCAGCGCCGGGCGGCTCGCGTCAAGCGGCCCGCCGAGGGGCGCTCCGCTCCGCTAGCATCCCGCTCCACCTGCCTCACCGACCAGGAGAGCACCCCATGGCCGAGTTCCCCGCTTCGCCCGTCCCGCCCACGAGCTTCTTCGAGGAGTGGCTCCCCCAGGCCTTCGCGGCCGCGGACCTGCCCGAGGCGGCGCGCCGGGTCGAGACCCGCCTCGGTGTCCAGCTCGCCGGCGAGGGCGGCGGCCAGTGGGTCTTCGAGGTGAAGGGCGGCGCGATGGCGGTCCAGTCGGCGTCCCGGGACGAGACCGCCTTCACGGTGGTGCAGAGCGTCGACGACTGGCGCGGCTGCCTGTGGGAGGGCCGCGGCGGCGCCATCGGCAAGCAGGCCGCCACCCTCTTCAGGCCCGGCTCCGAGCCCGCCGCCGCCCGGCCCGGCCAGATGGGACAGATGGGAGGCCCGCCCAACCCCGCCGCCCTCGAGCAGCTCCAGAAGCTCGACGGCGTGATCAAGATGGTGGTGACGGGCGGGGAGGGCGGCGACTGGGCCGTGGCCTTCAAGCTCGGCCCGGGCCCGATCCCCCCCGAGCCCACCGCCACCCTGAGCCTCACCGCCGAGGACGCCGACGCCATGGGGCGCGGCGAGCTCGACCCCATGCAGGCCTTCATGTCCGGCCGCATCGTGGTGACCGGCGACATGACCATCGTGATGCAGATGCAGGCCATCCAGATGCAGGCGGCCGCGGCCGAAAGCAGCGGAAACGCCTAAGCTTTTGCGCCCCGGGGCCGATTCGGCTAACGACTGGGCTCCCGCAGGACGCCTTGGGGGGCGGTAGTTCAATTGGTTAGAGCACCGGCCTGTCACGCCGGAAGTTGCGGGTTCGAGTCCCGTCCGCCCCGCCA
>JANQFK010000082.1 GCA_028277885.1 Myxococcota bacterium | reverse complement strand
CTCCCGGGTGGAGTTCGCCGGGGCCGACGGCGTCGTGGACTTCCCGCTCCAGCCCGGCGACTACCGGATCGCGGTCTCGCGGGGCACGGAGTACTCGCTGGTCGAGCTCGACGTCACCGTCGAGGCTGGCGCGCTCACCGCGCTTCCCGCCCGCATCGCCCGGGTCCTCGACACCACCGGGTTCGTCTCGAGCGACTACCACGTCCACATGGCGCGCAGCCCGGACTCGTGGATCGCCCTGGGCGAGCGTGTGCTCTCCTTCGCGGGGGAGGGGACCGACAACATCATCGCGACGGATCACGACGCCCACACGCCGCTGGCCGACACCATCGCCGAGCTCGGGCTCGGCGCCTTCGTGCACTCGAGCGTCGGCGAGGAGATCACCACCTCGGACTACGGCCACTTCAACGCCTATCCCCTGGACGTCGATCCCGACCGGCCGTCGGGGGGCTCGACGGACTGGGCCGGACCGGCGCCGCCGGGGGAGGACTTCCCGAGCCTCGGGAACTTCGTGCTCGAGCCTCGGGCGATCTACGAGCTGGTGGGGGCGAGCAACGGCTCGCCCGAGGTGGCGGTCCAGGTGAACCACATCGACAGCCACTTCGGTCCGCTCCGCATCGACACCGGCGTGGTGCCTCCCACGAGCTTCCTCGACGCGGCGGGGCGCGCCGCCTTCCGCCTCGACCCCGCCGGCGGCGAGCTGTTCCATCCCTTCGACGGCCTCGAGCTCTGGAACGGCGCGGACCGCTCCGCACAGCGGGCGTTCCTGGAGCGCCGCATCGGGGTGTGGATGAACCACCTCAATCAGGGCATCGCCATCACCGCCATCGGGGACAGCGACACCCACACCCTGCTGAACCTCGAGTCCGCGGGCGCTCGCACCTGGACTCCCGCTCCGAGCGACGCCCCCGCGGCCATCGACGACGACGGCATCGGGGCGGCGATCCGACGGGGGCGCGCCGTGGGCGGGCAGGGACTCTACGTGCAGGCGCGGCTCGCCGCGGACAGCACGGGGCAGAGCACGGGCTTCGGGCTCGCGGACCCGCTGATCGCGGTGACGGGCTCCGGGCCGGCGCGCCAGGCGCCGGGCCTCACGACCTCCGACGGGGAGGTGTACCTCGACGTCGTCGTCCAGGGACCGCTGTGGGCGCCCTACGACGTGATCGAGGTCTACGTGAACGCGACGACCCAGCCCGTGGGCGGCAGCCCTGCCACCGCCTACGGCGCGGTACCGACCCTCACCCTCGAGGCGGGCCGCGACTTCGCGGTGGACGAGGTCGACCCCTACGCGCCCGAGTCGATCCCCGGCGCGCGGCGCCTGGAGACGCGGCACCGCGTCACCCTGGGCGGCCTGGTGGAGGACAGCTGGGTCGTCGTGGTGGCGAAGGGGTCGGAGGCGATGCTGCCGATGTTCCCCGTGTATCCCCGCGATCTCGACTCCTCCCAGAACGTGGATCTGGTGACGGGCGCCCCGGACATCGCCAAGCTGCGGAGCCTCACCGCGATGGAGTCGGGCGTGCGGGCGCTGGGCTTCACCAATGCGCTGTGGGTCGACGTGGACGGAGACGGCACCTTCACGAGCGGACCGTGAGGAAGCTCTGCCTGGGCGTCGCCCTGCTGTGCGCCGCGCTGGCGAGCGCCCCGGCGTCGCCCGCGACGGCGACACCGGGGCTGCTCGACGCGGCCGCGAGCGCACGGGTCGTCGTGGTGGGGCGCGCCGGACCGACCCGCAGCGTCGATCGCCACGGCCGGAGCGCACCCGTCCAGGTGAGCCGCACCCTCCAGGGACGCCCCCCGACGCCGCTGCGCGTGGCCTGGGAGGACCTCGCGCCGCGCTCGCGACCGCGGCTGCCGGAGGGTCGCGAGGTGCTGCTCGCCCTCGACCCGCTGCCCGGGTTCAGCCTGTGGCGCGAGCGCTTCCCCGGTGGCGGGCCACTGGTCATCAAGGACCGCGCCAGTGCGCTGCGCGTCGACCCGGCTCCCGAGACGGTGGAGGCCCTCGCACGGTTTCTCGCCCTCGAGCCGCCGGCCCGGCGTACGGAGCGGGCCGTCCCGGCCCTGGTGGGTCTCGTTCGCGCGCCGGACGTGGGGCTGGCCCGGGACGCGCTGCACCGACTCGACGGGCTTCCCGGGCTTCCGGCTGCCCTCGAGAGCGAGAGCGAGAGCGGCGCCGAGCTCGCCGAGACCGTCGCCCGTGTCCAGCCCGAGCTGGGCGAGGCGATCCTCGAGCTCGGAGCGCGGCGGCGGCTGCGGGTGCTGCTGTCCGCGGCCCGGGAGGCCAGCTCGGCGCCGGGACCGCTCGAGGCCGCCGGCTGGCGGACCCGGGCCGCCATCGAGGGGAGCCTGCCCGAGGGCACCGCGCGTGCGCTCCTGGCTCGCGACGATCCCCGCCTGCGCGCCGTCGGAGCGACCTGGCTGCGCGGCAAGGGGAGGGAGGCGCGCCTGCGCGCACTGTGGAGGAGCGACCCCGACGGTGGGGTGCGGGTCGCCGCGCTCGCTGCGCTGGGGGACGGACTCCGCGATGCGGAGCTGGTCGACGCCCTCGCCGATGCCGACGCCCGGGTCGTCCAGGCGGCGCTGCGTCGCATCGTCGCCCGGGGCGAGTCGATGATCGCGCCCCTCCTCGCGAGCGTGGAGCAGAAGGGCGGCGAGGACGTCGAGCGCGCGCGGGCCATCGCGGCCCTGGCGCGGATCCCCGAGGCGCATAGCGAGCTCGAGCGACTGGCGCGCAGGCACCCCGACGAGAAGGTGCGCGGCTTCGCGAGCCTCGCCCTCGGTCGCCTGCGCACGGACCCGGCCCACGACTGAGAGGACGGCCGCGCGGCGAGGCGTCAGGCGTGGGCGAGACGCTCCACCATCTCGGCTCGCGTGGGCCCCAGCCGCGGCTCCTCGCGTCCCTGGCGGGCCTGGTAGCAGGCCAGGATGCGCGGCAGCAGGACCGGGTCCTTCATCAGGTCGCTGGGCGGCACCAGGCAGTTGAAGCTGCGGAAGAAGGCGCGAGCCACGTCGGGGTCGGTGCGCAGCGCGGGCACCAGGCCGTGCAGGATGAGGGAGCGCATGAAGCGCTTGGGATCGACGGGCCCGTCGGGCTCCGGCTCGTCGGCCGGGTCCTCGCCGCGGGCGTAGAGGCGCGCCAGCGCGCTGGCGTCGCGGTCCTGGCGGCGGGCCAGCTCGTACCACGGGACCAGCTCGCGCCGGGTGGCCTCCTCGAAGGCGAGGGCCAGCGCGGTGCCCTCGACGCCGTGCTCCGCCACGGCGTCGGCGAGCGCCCAGGCGTGGACCAGTGCGAGGGTGCAGCCGCGGCCGTAGAGCGGGTTGGTGTGCACCGAGGCGTCGCCCAGGGCCACGAAGCCCGTCGCCAGCGGCCCGTCTTCGCCGACGTAGAAGCGGCGGGTGTTGTCGAGGGCCGCCATGCCGTACACGCCGCCCAGCGGCTCGGCCCGCGCCGTCCAGGCCGCGATGGCGGGCAGCGCCCCGGTGGCGGCCTCGAAGGGGCGCGTGCGCAGGACGGCGCGGAGCGGGGCGTCCTCGGGCGAGGCGGCCAGGGTGACGGAGAAGATCTTCGAGTCGCCGTGGAAGATGGCGTACTTCACGTACCCGAGATCCGCGCCGATGGTCGTGTCGCGCTCGGGCGGCGAGACCCCGGGACGCAGCCGGAAGAAGCGCGAGCAGTAGAAGATGCCGCAGGCCTCGCGCTCCTCGGCGGGCCGGGGCACGCCGGCCTCCTCGAGCCAGCGCGGAGCGCGCGAGCGCCGGCCGCCGGCGTCGATCACCAGGTCGGCGCTGCGCGTCTCGAGCGGGGCGACCCGGCCGCGGCGCACGTGCAGGCCGCGCACCCGGGCCGGCGCGCCGGGCTCCACGTCGAGCCCCACCACCCGGGTGCCGTCCTCGAAGGTGATGCCGGGCTCGTCGAGGGCCGCGCGCCGCAGCACCCACTCGAAGGTGATGCGCCGGCAGGCCAGCATGGTGAGCGCCTCGTCGCCGGGCCGGGGCGAGCGGTCCGTCATGCTGGCCGGCAGCAGGTCCGCGAAGCGCAGCTCCTCGGCCCCGGCCTCGAGCAGCGCCTCGAGGACGTCGGGCATGCGCTCGGCCAGGCCGTTGCGCAGGCGGGCCAGGAACGCGTGGGAGTGGCGCGCCTGGGGCGTTCCGCGGCGCTCCCACTTCTCGAACGCCTCCACCGGGGACTCGGGCAGCGGTGCCGCATCGCGCTCGACGATGCGCACCCGGTGGCCGGCGCGCGCCAGCGAGAGGGCGATCCCCAGCCCCGCGACTCCGCCCCCGATCACCGCCACCTGCGCCACGGCCGAGAGTCTACCTACAGCGCGCCCTCGCGCCGCAGCACCTCGACCAGCCGCTCGGAGAGCGCGAGGTGGGTCTCGCGCCGGTGCAGCAGCGGCTGGTCGTCGCGCCACTCGGGGTCGAAGCCCTCCTGCCAGGGCAGGCGGCCGGCGCGGTCGGGCCAGAAGCACTGGAGGACCTCGAAGCGCGCATCGCCGTAGTGCCAGGCGACGTTCCCGAGGAAGACGCCGATCCACTTGTCCGCGACCTCGCGGAAGCTCACCTCGTGGTCGCCGAGCACCCCCGCGTAGGCGCCCCCGTCCTCGAAGCGCGCGCCGGTGCGCACTCGCGCCGCGAGGCCCGCCACGAGCCCCCGGGCGAACTCCGCGTCGGGCGCGAAGGCCACGAGCTCCGGGTGGTCGAAGCGCTCGAAGAGCCCGATGGTGAACGCCCAGGCGGGGGTGCCGGCCTCGGCCGGCACCACGCCCAGATGCACGCCGTGGGCCTCGATGTCGGCGCGGACCCGGGCCTCGATGTCGTCGGCCGCACCGCTCACACCACGCCCCGCGTCTCCTGGAAGTCCGGAGGCTCGATCTGGATGGTGACGTGGTCGATGCCGAAGCGCGTGCGCAGGAGCTCCTGGAGGCGCTCCAGCAGCTCGCGCTGGGAGACGTCGTCGGCGGCACAGACGTGGCAGGAGAGGGCCACGATCCCGCTGGTGATGGTCCAGACGTGGAGGTCGTGGACCGACTCCACCTCGGGGGTCTCGCGCAGCGCCGAGCGCACCTCGTCGACGTCGATGTGCCCCGGCGCCCCTTCCATCAGGACCGCCACGGCCTCGCGCAGCAGCGCCCAGGCGGAGCGCACGATCAGCGCGCCGATCGCGATCGTGGCGGCGGGGTCCGCCCAGCGCCAGTCGAAGGCCCAGATCAGGCCGCCCGCCGTGATGGCGCCCACGCTGCCGAGGGCGTCGGACATCACGTGGAGCCAGGCGCCCCGCACGTTCAGGCTCTGCCCGCGTCCCGCGTGCAGGATCGCCAGGCCGGCGCCGTTCACGAGCAGGCCGCCGGCCGCGATGGCCATCATCGGCGCCCCCAGGACCTCGGTCGGGGCGCCGAGCCGCTCGACGGCCTCGAGGAACAGGCCCGCCGCCACGGCGACGAGCGCCGCCCCGTTGGCGAGGGCCGCCAGGATCTCCATGCGGTAGTAGCCGTAGGTGCGGTCTGCCGGCGCCGGCTGCTCGGCGAGCCAGAGCGCGAACAGGCTCAGCGCGAGCGCCCCGGCGTCGGCCAGCATGTGGCCGGCGTCGGCGAGCAGCGCCAGGGAGCCGGTGAGCAGCCCGCCCACCACCTCGGCCCCCATGTAGAGGCTGGTGAGGGTCAGGGTCAGTGCGAGGCGTCGGCGCTGCGCCCGCCGGGAGCCGCCGGCGTCGTGCAGGCCGTGGGCGTGCCCGTGGCCGTGGCCGTGAGCGTGACCCGGGCTTCGACCGTGAGGGGGGGCGTGGCTCGAGTCGTGGGCCATGGGGCTCCGGTGGGCGTCGCCGAGGCGCTCACTCGAGGAGCGCCAGCAGATCCTCGCGGCTCAGCTCGGCGCCGCCAGCGCCCGTCTCGAGGGCCGCCGCCGCGACGGCCCGCTTGCGCTGCTGGAGCTCGAGGATCCGCTCCTCCACGGTATCCGCGGCGACGAGGCGGTGCACGAGCACCGGCCGGGTCTGGCCGATGCGGTGGGCGCGATCGGCCGCCTGGTCCTCGGCGAAGGGGTTCCACCAGGGGTCCAGCAGGAAGACGTGGTCCGCCGCGGTGAGGTTCAGCCCGGTGCCGCCGGCCTTCAGGGACAGCAGCAGCAGGGGCGGGCCGTCGTCGTCGGCGAACTCCCTCAGCACCCCCGCGCGGTCCCGGGTGCGCCCGTCGAGGCGCCCGAAGCGCAGCCCTGCCTCCTCGAGGGCGGGGGCCGCCAGGTCGAGGAGCGAGGTCCACTGGGAGAAGACGAGGGCGCGGTGGCCGTCCGCCACCCCGGTGGCGAGCCGCTCGACGAGGAGGTCGAGCTTCGAGGAGCGGTCGGCCTCGTGGCCGGGGAGGAGCGCCGGGTGGCAGGAGGCCTGGCGCAGGCGCAGCAGCGCCTCGAGGGCCGCCATCACCTCCCCGCCGGCGCGCAGGCTCTGCACCACCGCCGGGACGCTCGCCGCCCGCACCGCGTCGTACAGGGCGCGCTCCTCGTCGGAGAGCGCGACGCGCAGCACGACGTCCTGGCGCGGCGGCAGCTCCCGCGCGACCTCGCTCTTGCGGCGGCGCAGCAGGAAGGGGCGCAGGCGCGCGCGCAGGCGCTCCGCCGCCGCGGCGTCGCCCGCCGCCACGGGCCGCGCGACCCGCTCGTCGAAGTCGCTGCGCCGGCCCAGCAGCCCCGGGTTCAGGAACTCGAGCTGGCTCCACAGCTCCTCGAGGCGGTTCTCCACCGGGGTGCCGGTGAGGGCGACCCGGAACTCCGCGTCGAGGCTGCGCGCCGCCTGGGCGACCTGGCTGTCCGGGTTCTTGATCGCCTGGGCCTCGTCGAGCACCAGCGTCCCGAAGTGCTCCGCGGCCAGCCGATCCCGATCCCCGCGCAGCAGCGCGTAGCTGGTGATCACCACGTCGGCGTCGGGGTCGAGGCTTCGCCGCGGGCCGTGGTAGACGCAGATGCGCAGGTCCGCGCGGAAGCGCGCGGTCTCGGCCTCCCAGTTCGGCAGCACGCTCGTCGGCGCCACCACCAGGCTGCGGCCGCGCAGCGCACACAGCGCCTGGAGGGTCTTGCCGAGCCCCATGTCGTCGGCGAGCAGCGCCCCGAGCCCGGCTTGGCCGAGCAGCTGCAGCCAGGCCACGCCGTCGCGCTGGTAGTGGCGCAGGGTCGCGGTGAAGTCCTCGGGCAGGCTCGGCTCGGCGATCCCCTCGAAGCCCTCGACGAGGGCCTCGAGGCGCGCGAAGGCGGCCGGCCGCTCGAGCCCCTCGGCGTCGCACAGCGCCGCGAGCTCCGGGAGCGCGGCGCGGGGCAGACGGCCGGCGGCCTCGCGCGCCGCCAGCAGGTCGGCCACGCGGTGCCCGTGCCGCTCGAGCCAGTCGGCGGGCAGTGGCGAGAAGCCGCCGCCGTCGAGGAGCACGCCGTCGCGGCCCTCCTGCCAGGCGCGCACCACCGCCCCGGCCGCCGCCCGGCCCCCGCCCTCGGTCACGAACTCGAGGGCGAAGTCGTCGTCGCCCACCGCGAGTCGCGGCGCGAGGGGGGCGGTGGGCCGGAACTGGCGGTGCCCGGCGCCGCGGACCTCGCCGCGCCAGCCCTCGAGGCGCTCCGCCATGGCGAGGGCGTCGGCGTCGCGCAGGTGCTCGGCGTGACCCGGCACCAGGCCCAGGCGCTCGCGCAGCTCGCGCTCGACGCGGCGCTCGGCCGCCGGGTCGCGCAGCGGGACCGGGCCGCCCAGCGGCACCAGCCGGCCGGCGTCCACCCGCGCGCTCGGCGGGCACCCGTACACGAGCAGGGGCAGCACGCGCAGCGCGTCGCCCTCGCGCTCCACCTCGATCACGATGCGCGGCGCCTCGCGCCGCGTGTCCGGCAGCCGGCTCGTCTCGATCACGACGGGGAGGCGCTCCCCGATGGCCGGCAGCACCTCGGTGACCAGCTTCGCGGCCTCGTCGGCGGCGAAGAAGCGGCCGTCGCCCAGGTCGTCGAGCTCCCGGGCGGTGAGGCCCGAGCCGCCCAGCGGGCGCAGCTCCTCCCCGCAGCGCGCGACCCCGTCGCCGAGCTCCTCGGAGATGGGAGGGTCGCGCTCCACCTGGAGGTGGAAGCCCTCCGCCTGGTCCACCAGCCGCGCCCGCCAGCCGACGGGCTCCGCCCGGGTGCGGATGGGCTGCCCGTCGAGCCGCACGTCCGGGCAGCTCGCCAGCGGACGCAGCACCGCGTGCAGCACGCCGCGCGGCAGGCGTCCGCTGCGCTGGGCGCCGAGGGCGCGCTCCACCTCGAGGTCCGCGGGCGTGGCCGCGACCGTCGGTCCCTCGACCCGGCCCCGGGCCAGCGCGGCCAGGGTGGTGCGCAGGGGCTCCTCGGTCTCCGCGCCCCCCTCGCCCCCGCCCACCACGCGACGCTCGAACACGAGGCCCCGGGAGGTGCGGTCGAAGGCGTAGCGCAGGCGACCGGCCCGCTCGGCGCGGGTCTCGAGGGCCGGTCCGCCGCGCCGGGAGAGGCGCGCGGAGATGACCGCCGCGGCGACGTGGGCGCACGGGTCGTCGCGACCGCCGCAGTCGCACTCCCACTCGTCGTCCTCCAGGTGCAGCACCACGGTGGGGGTCACCAGGGCGCCGGGGGCCGCCACCCGCAGGACGGTCTCGCCGTCCTGCTCGCTCTCGAGGCTCACCGCCTCGGCGCGGGCCAGCTCGACGCCGCGGCTCCACACGCCGCGGGCCGCCTCCTCGCGCACGGCCTCGTAGAGGGAGTCGGGAATCACCGCTCGCCGAGGCTAGAGAGAGGCGCGGCCCCACGCCACGGCGCGGGGCGTCGCGCGGACCCGGTTGACCGACGACGCGCGGACGGGGACGTTGTGGCCATGGTGCGCCGGGCCGAGCTGCGGGGGCGGAGCTACGTGACGCCCGAGGGCTTCGCGGCGCTGCGCGAGGAGCTCGAGAGCCTCTGGAAGGTGGAGCGGCGGCGCGTCACCCGCGAGGTGGCCGACGCCGCGGCCCAGGGCGACCGCTCCGAGAACGCCGAGTACATCTACGGCAAGAAGCGCCTGCGCGAGATCGATCGCCGCATTCGCTACCTCTCGAAGCGGCTCGACGAGCTCACCGTGGTGAGCGAGCCGCCCCCGCGCAGCGACCGCGTGTACTTCGGTGCCTGGGTGGCGCTCGAGGACGAGGCGGGCGAGGAGCGCCGCTACCGCCTGGTGGGGCCCGACGAGTCCGACGTCGAGCAGGGACGCATCAGCATCGACTCGCCCCTGGGCCGCGCGCTGCTCGGCAAGCAGGAGGGCGACGAGCTCGAGCTGAGGCGGCCGGGCGGTCCCGCGGTGAGCTACACGGTGCTCTCCATCGACTACGCGGAGCCCGGCGGCGCGGGGGGCGGCTAGCCTCCCCGGGATGCCCCGCGCGACCTGGATCTTCGGCTACGGCTCCCTGGTCTGGCGGCCGGACTTCTCCTTCGCCGAGCGCCGCAGCGCCTGGCTCGAGGGCTTCACGCGGCGCTTCTGGCAGGGCTCGACGGACCACCGCGGCCGGCCCGGCGCGCCGGGCCGGGTGGTGACGCTGGTGCGGGACGGCGGCGTCCGCTGCGCCGGAGTGGCGTACCGCCTGGAGGAGTCCCGGGCCGACGGAATCCTCGCGGACCTCGACCACCGCGAGCGCGGCGGGTACGACCGGCTGGAGGTCGAGCTCGCCACCGGGCAGGGGCGGGTCGCCGGGCTGCTCTACCTGGCGAGCCACGCGAACCCCAACTACCTCGGCCCGGCGCCGCTGCCCGACATCGCGGCCCAGGTGCGCGGAGCCGAGGGGCCGAGCGGCACGAACCTCGAGTACGTGCTGCGCCTCGCCGCGGCGCTCCGCGAGATCGGGGCCGAGGACCCTCACGTCTTCGAGCTCGAGGCCCTCGTGTCGGGCTCCCCCGGGGAGCCCACGCCGGGGTCAAGTTCGCTTCGCGAGCACGCGAAGAGACCCTGAGAGGCCCGGCGTCGCCGGGTCTTCCACCGCTGCGTGTGCCCGGGGGCGAGCCGCCCCGGCGGGAGGGGTCCCGAGGATGTCCGCGCCCATCGTCCAGGTCCTGTTCAAGGGCCGCATGCTGAAGAGCATCTCCTTCGAGGGCGACACCCTCCGCATCGGCCGCCTGCGCGACAACGAGGTCGTCATCGACAACCTCTCGGTGAGCCGCTTCCACGCCCAGCTCACCCGCGACGGCGAGCGCATCTGGGTCGAGGACTGCGGCAGCGAGAACGGCTGCTTCGTGAACGGCATGCGGGTCGAGCGCGCCGAGGTGAAGCCGGGCGACGAGATCCTGATCGGGAAGCACCAGCTCGTGCTGCGCGCGCCGGGCGAGGTGCCGGCCGAGCCGCCCGAGCCCGCGCCGCCCGGCCCGGCCCAGCCCTGGGACGCGGCCAAGACCTACATGATGGGGCCGGAGACGATGTCCGGCGCGCTCGGCGACAAGGCACCGCCCGCACCGCTCGCCGCCCCTGCGCTGCCCGCGTCCGACCCGCCGCGGCCCGAGCCGGCTGCCGAGCCGCGCGGCCCCGTTCCCCGGGCGGCGGCGGCTCCCTCGGTCGCGGATCCGCCGGCGCTCGCCGAGGACTTCGACGTGAGCATGGACGACATCCCCGAGGTGCTCGAGGAGGACGCGCCGGACCCGCTCTCGCCCGATGCATCGGAGCGCCCGGCGGCGCCGGATCTCTACCCGGGCTTCGTGATGCAGACCGAGGGACGCTTCGACCGCGTGCTGCGCTGGGAGGGGGAGCGCCTCACCCTCGGTCGCTCGGCGGAGTGCGACATCGTGCTGAGCCACCCCGAGGTCTCCCGGCGCCACGCGCTCTTCCACCGCGACGCCGACCGCTTCGAGGTGCGCGACCTCGACTCCATCAACGGCACCCTGGTGAACGGCGAGCGCGTGAAGCGCCACGAGCTCGCGGTGGGCGACGTGGTGAAGATCGAGCACTTCGAGTTCACCTTCGTGCTCGAGAACCATCCCCTCGGCGAAGAGATCAAGACCGACACCCTGCCGCCCAAGGCCCCGGAGCCCCGGGACAACGACGTCACCGTGCTCGAGGAGGTGTCGCCCTTCGCGGT
>JANQFK010000017.1 GCA_028277885.1 Myxococcota bacterium | reverse complement strand
CCCGGCCGTTGCGCGACGGGATACCGCCGCGGCCGAAAACCCGGACTCGCTCCATGCCGCAGCTCGGTGAGTTCTTCTTGAGCACGTATCCGCAGAGGTCGAGGCTTTTCAGTCGTTTGATTCTCTGCAGCGACCATTTGCGCATCGGTTCGCTGTAGTCCGTGCCGCTGCGCTCGGCGACGAGGCGGATCTCGGCGTCCGAGCGCACCAACCGAATCGACTCGCGCGGGATGCCCATTCCCATCTCGACCTCGGGGCAGACCGGCACCCATTCGACGAAGGGCGCAAGAACGTCGGTGAGGAAGCGGTCGCGCTTGTGGCCGCCGTCGTAGCGGACCTTCTTGCCGAGCAGGCAGGTGGAGATGCCGACGCGGATCGGCTGGTCGTCGGCCCACAGCGGCGTCGTGGCGGCGGCACCCATGGCAGCCGAGCTTACACCGGGCCCGGAACACGTCGAACCGCTCCCGGCGGGCTACCCTGCGGCGCAGCGTGGGCGAGACGGACGTGCGCATCCGCGGACCCTGGTCCCGGGACCGGGTGGCGAAACACCTCGAGGAGGCGTGCATCCCGCTGCGCCTCGGCGTCACCTCGGCGAGCGGCGGCCCGGTGGTGCTCTCGCTCTGGTACCTGCACCGCGACGGCGCCCTCTGGTGCGCCACGCCGGCGAAGGCGCAGGTGGTGCGCCTGATCGAGCGCGATCCGCGCTGCGGCTTCGAGGTGGCCGCCGACGCGCCGCCCTACCGCGGCGTTCGCGGCCGCGGACGCGCGAGCCTGCACCCCGACGCGGGAGACCCGGTGCTCCGCGCGCTGCTGCACCGCTACCGGGGCGGGCTCGACGAGCCCCTGGCCCGGACGCTCCTCGCCCGCGACGGGCCCGAGATGGCGATCCGCATCGACCCCGAACGGCTCTTCACCTGGGACTTCAGCGGGCGGATGGGCTGATCAGGAGAGCGAGACGGCCACGGACTCCGCGGCCCTTCGGCCCGACACCATGGCGCCCTGGAGCGACGGCATCCCACGATGGTCGCCGCACACGAACAGGTCGCCCTCCCGGGCGGGCCGCTCCACGGCTCCGGCCCCGGGCTCGAGGCGGGGCAGCGCGTCCGGGATGCGATCGATGCGCAGCAGCCGCCAGTCGCGCACCGGGGCACCGAACCAGCCGACGAGCTGGGCGCGCACCGCCGCCTCGAGGTCGGCGTCCTTCTCGGAGCACGCGCCGAGCACCGAGGCCGAGACCAGCGAGCGCCCCGGCGGCGCGTAGCTCCCCGCCACCTCGCTGGGAACGCACAGGTTCGAGACCGGGCCCGCGCGGTCGGCGGCGAGGACGAGCCAGGCGTCCTCGAGGGGTGCGCGGGGCGCGTCGAAGTGGAGGCAGCCCACGGCGTTCGATTCCGGCACGTCGAGGCCGGGCACCAGGCGCGCCGCGGCCGCCGCCTCGGTGGCCACCACCACGGCCCGCGCCCGGCGGCGCTCACCGCCGGCGAGCTCCACGTGCTCGGGCCCCACGGCGCCCACGCGCGCGCCGAGCTCCAGGCAGCCCTCCGGCAGCCGGGCGGCGAGCTGGGCCGGGATCGCCCCCATGCCGTGAGCCGGCAGCGTGGCCTCGCCGCGGGCGAAGTTCGCGAAGGCGAACTCGAAGAAGCGGCTCGAGGTGGCGAGCTCGGACTCCAGGAAGACCCCGCCGAAGAAGGGCCGGAAGAACGCCTCTACGACCTGCTCCGAGAAGCCGAGGCTCGCGAGGTGGTCCCGCGTGGAGCGGTCCGGGCGCGCGTAGATCTCCTCGTAGGAGTCCCGCGCCAGGGAGCCCTGCAGGCGCAGGATGCGCAGCGCGTCGGCGGGGCGCGCGACCCCCGAGAGCAGGGTGGCGAGGGCGTCGCCGGGCCGACGCAGCGGGTCGGCGACGCGCCGGAAGCGCCCGCCCCGGTGCACGCGCGCCCCGGGCACGAAGGCATGGAGCTCGAGGGCGCGCAGGTCGAGCATCCGGCGCGCCTCGGGGTAGGCGCTCGGCAGCACCTGGAAGCCGCGGTCGAGGAGGAACCCCTCGACGCGGTCGGTCCGCACGCGCCCCCCCACCCGGTCCGAGGCCTCCAGCACGCGGACCGGGATCCGCCGCCGCGCCAGCTCGAGGGCACAGCACAGGCCCGAGACGCCCCCGCCCACCACCAGGACCGGCTCATCCATCGCCGTGGGACCGTAGCGACTTCCACGCCGGGGCTGGTGAACTCCTGTCTAGATTCTTCATTGACTTCCGGGCCCGGTTTCCGATGTTCCGGGCATGGGGAGCGCGCCCGACACGGAGCCGGAGGAACCGGACGAGCCCGGGGAGGCGACCTACTCGGTGGGGGCCGTCAGCCGGCTGACCGGGCTCTCGGGCCACGTGCTGCGGGCCTGGGAGCGGCGCTACGGCGCCGTCGAGCCCCTGCGCACCGCCAAGGGCACCCGGCGCTATCGCGAGTCCGACGTGGCGCGGCTCCAGCTGCTGCGCGGCGCCGTGGACGCCGGCCACCCGATCGGCAGCGTGGCCAAGCTCGCCGATGCCGAGCTGCGCCGGCGGGCCGCCGCCCCCGAGGCACCGGAGACGGCGCCCCTGCGCGCGCTGCTGGAGGCCGTGGTCCGGCTGGACGCCGACGAGGTGGAGCGGCGCCTCGGCCTCCAGCTCGCGGCCCTCGGCCCGCGGCGCTTCATCACCCTGGTCGCGTCGCCGCTCATGCGCGAGGTCGGCGACGGCTGGGCGGCGGGCCGCGTCGAGGTGGCGGCCGAGCACATGGCCACGAGCCTGCTGCGGAACGCGCTCGGCGGCGTGCTGCGTCGCCGCACCGCGAGCGCGAGCGCGCCCCCGGTGGTCTTCGCCACGCCGTCCGGCGAGCGCCACGAGCTCGGGGCGCTGATCGGCGCCGTGATCGCCTCGGAGGCAGGAGGCAACGTCGTGTTCCTCGGCCCCGAGCTCCCGGTGGAGGAGATCGCCAGCGCGGCCCGACGCATCGGTGCGCGCGCCGTGGCCCTCGGCTTCCAGCAGATCCCGCCCGACCAGGCGAAGCCCCTGCTCGCCGAGCTCCGCGGCGCGCTGCCTCCGAGCTGCGAGGTCTGGATCGGAGGCGCCACGGCAGCGGGACTCGAGGGCCCGGCCGGCGTCGAGTACCTGCCGGACCTCGAGGCCCTCGAGCGTAGGATCGCCCTGCTCACCGCCAACTGAGCCAGCCCTCCGGGCTCGCTTTGCGGCGGAGGCCGACCCATCCTGGGTCGGCCTCCTGGCCGGCGCGACCCCTAGGCGGGATCCAGCACCAGGGAGTCGAGCCCCCGGTCCTCGGCCAGCTCGCGCAGCTGCTCGAGGGCGCCGCGCTCGATCTGTCGCACGCGCTCCCGGGACAGCCCGAGCTCGTCGCCGATCTCCTGGAGGGTCCGCTCCTCGAGCCCGCCGAGACCGAAGCGCGACTGGATCACCAGCCGCTCGCGGTCCGAGAGGCCCTCGAGCAGGATCGGCACGTCGGACTCCAGGCTGCGACCGTCGATCCACTCGTCCACGGGCCGCACCGAGTCGTCCTCGATGCGGTCCCCCACGGTGAGCGAGTCGGCCCCGGGCACCGGCTCGTCGAGGCCGAGGGGGCGGCGGTCGTACTGGAGCAGGGCCTCCACCTCGCACTCCTGCTCGCCGACGGCGCGCGCGATCTCGCTCAGATCCGGCTCGCCGTCCAGCGAGGCGACGCTGCGCCGGAAGCGCAGCAGGCGGTCGTGGAGGTTGGTGGGCAGGCGCACCGTGCGCGACGTGTTCTGGATCGCCCGGATGCAGGACTGGCGGATCCACCAGACCCCGTAGGTCGAGAACCGGCAGCCCTGGCGGTAGTCGAACTTCTCCACCGCGCGGACGAGTCCGGTGTTGCCCTCCTGGATCAGGTCCAGGAAGGGGACGCCCATGTTGCGGAAGTCCTTGGCGACGGAGACCACGAGCTTGAGGTTGTGGCGGACGAAGACGTCCCGCGCCTCGGCGAGGTCGTCGAGGGCGCCCGCCGCGATGCGGATGCGCGCGTCGAGCTCCGGCGCCGCCAGGCCCACGCGACGCTCGACCTCGGCCCGCTCCTTCTCGGCCTGCTCGCGACCGGAGCCGCGTCGGCGCCGGGCCTCGCGGGCCAGGTCGGCGATGCGCTGTGCCGAGCGACGCAGGGCGCAGTAGATGTCGAAGACCAGGTCGGGCCGGGGGTCCACCTCGTGGAGGAGATCGGCGAGCTCCGCGTCGATGCGGCGCAGGGAGCGGCTCGGAGCCGAGGCGTCGAAGTCCGCCGCACCGGTGAGTCGGTCGCGGCGCGCCAGCGCCTTCTCGACCCGGGTCAGGAGCGCGTCGATCTCGGGGCTGCGGTCCGGGGCACCCTCGGGGCGGCGCACCGCCGAGAGCGTGGCCGTGACGCGGCCCGAGTCGCGGATCTCGACCCAGCGGCGGTGCACCTCGCGCGCAGCCAGCGGGATCTCGAGCACCACGCTGCGCAGCGTCGCCTCGCCCTCCTGGATACGCTTCGAGAGCTCGATCTCCTCGGCGGGCTCCAGCACGCGGATCGGGCGGATGTCGCGCAGGTAGTGATCGAGCAGGTCCTCGGCCTCGGTCGGGTAGGCCCTCTCGGCCTCGGTCTCGGGTCGGGGGTCGAAGTTGGCTTCCATGGGCTGGCCTCCCTCGGGCGCTGTCCTCATGTCGCCTCGCGGCTCCTTGGGACGAACAAAGAATTACCACTGGAATCGACAGCCGTCCATATAATGTTTAGATTTTTTATAGACAGTCATCGTTTTCTGCGCCGACCAGAAAATCCAAGGAGATCCGGGATGTTCCATGACATGACGAATTGGACTACCGCCGCCCTGGCCTGCCTCGGGCTCGCCGCCACCGCCCAGCTGACCCGGGCCGAGCCCGGCCCCGGGCTCCCGGACCTTCCCCTGGTGCGGATCGACGGCACCCCGGAGCCCCTGGGCGCCTACCGGGGCCGGGTGCTGCTGCTCGTGAACGTGGCGAGCCGCTGCGGCTTCACTCCCCAGTACGCCGGTCTCCAGCAGCTCCACGAGCGCTACGCGGACCGGGGCTTCGCGGTGCTCGCCTTCCCCTCGAACGACTTCGCCGGCCAGGAGCCCGGCAGCAACGCGGAGATCGCCGAGTTCTGCCGGGCCACCTACGCGGTGGGCTTCCCGATGTTCGAGAAGCTCCACGTCCAGGGCCCCGAGCAGCACCCGCTCTACGCCCACCTCACCCGCCTGCCCGCGCCGCTGGGCGGCCCCGTCTCCTGGAACTTCCAGAAGTACCTGGTGGACCGCGACGGCCGGGTGGTCGAGCGCCTCGCGCCCGCGGTGGCGCCCCTGGACGCGAAGCTGGTGGAGCGGATCGAGGGGCTGCTGGGCGCCGAGGCCGGGGAGGCACCCGCGTCGCCTTGAGCGGAGCGCTTCGCTAGCGTCGCGCGCCAGCCGCGATGCCGCCCCCCGCCCGCACCGCCCGATCCGCCGGCTTGCGCCGCGAGCTCGGTCTCCGGGACGTCTACGCGATCGCGACGGGCGCGACGCTGAGCGCCGGGCTGTTCCTGCTGCCCGGTCCCGCCGCCGCCCAGGCGGGACCGGCCGTGGTCCTCGCCTACCTGATCGCCGCCATCCCCATGGTGCCGGCGATGTTCAGCGTCGTGGAGCTCGCCACCGCCATGCCCCGGGCCGGCGGCGCCTACTACTTCCTCGACCGGAGCCTGGGGCCGCTGGCAGGCACCGTGGGCGGGCTCGGCACCTGGCTCGCCCTGGTCCTCAAGACCGCCTTCGCACTGGTGGGCATGGGCGCCTACGTGGCGCTCTTCTTCCCCGACGCTCCCCACCGCCTGGTGGCCGCCGCCCTGGCCGTCGTCTTCGGGGCGCTCAACTGGTTCGGCTCGCGGAGCAGCGGGCGCCTCCAGCTGGTCCTGGTGGTGGGGCTCCTGGCCATCCTCGCCGTGTTCGTGGCCCAGGGCCTGCCCGCGGTGGAGCCCGCCCGCTTCCGCGGCTTCTTCGACGCGGGCTTCGACTCGCTCTTCGCCACCGCGGGCCTGGTCTACATCAGCTACGTGGGCGTCACCAAGGTCGCGAGCGTCTCCGAAGAGGTGCACGACCCGGAGCGCAACCTGCCCCTCGGGATCTTCCTCGCCCTCGGCAGCGCGGTCGCGGTCTACGTGCTGTGCACCATCGTGATGGTCGGCGTGGTGCCCGCCGACGTGCTGGCGGGCCACCTCACCCCCGCCGCCGAGGCGGCGTCTCGCATCGGCGGACCGGCCGGGATGGCGCTCGTGTCCGCGGCGGCGGTGCTGGCCTTCTCCTCCGTCGCCAACGCGGGGATCCTCGCGGCCTCGCGCTACCCCCTCGCCATGAGCCGCGACGGCCTGCTGCCCGCGGCCCTGCGCACCGTCAGCCGGCGCGGCACGCCCACCACCTCCGTGATCCTCAACGTGAGCGTGATCCTCGCCCTCGTGCTGCTGCTGGATCCGGTCCGCATCGCCAAGCTCGCGAGCGCGTTCCAGCTGCTGATCTTCGGGCTGCTGTGCGGCGCCGTCATCGTGATGCGCGAGAGCGACCTGCCCTCCTACGACCCCGGCTACCGCTCGCCGGGCTACCCCTGGATGCAGATCGGCGGCATGGTGGCCGCGCTGCTGCTGATCGCCCAGATGGGCTGGCTCCCGGTGCTCTTCACCAGCGGCCTGATCGCCGCGGGCATCGCGTGGTACCGCGGCTACGCGCTGCCGCGCGTGGACCGCCACGGCGCCATCTACCACGTCTTCGAGCGCCTGGGCCGGCGCCGCTTCGAAGGCCTCGACCGCGAGCTGCGCGCGATCCTGAAGGAGAAGGGGCCGCGCGCCCAGGACCCCTTCGAGGAGGTGATCGCCCACGCCGACGTGCTCCAGCTCGAGGACGCGGTCTCCTTCGAGGACGTGGTCCACGAGGCCTCGGTGCGGCTGGCCTCCCGGCTCCACGCCCAGGCCGACGGCCTCGAGCGCGGGTTCCTGGAGGGCACCCGCATCGGCGCCACCCCGGTGGCGGGCGGCGTCGCCCTGCCCCACGTGCGCCTGCCCGGCATCCACGAGCCCGCCCTCGCCCTCGCCCGCTCGGCGCGCGGGCTGCGCATCGAGACCGGGGACGCCCTCGGCGAGCTGCACGCCTCGGCCCCCACCCACGCCGTCTTCTTCCTGATCAGCCCCGAGGAGGATCCGAGCCAGCACCTGAGGCTGCTGGCCCACCTGGCGAGCCGCGTGGAGGAGGAGCACTTCCTCGAGGAGTGGCTCGCGGCACGCGACGACCACGGCCTGCGCGCCTGCCTGCTCCGCCACGAGCACACGGTCTCGCTGCGGCTCTCCCCGGACTCTCCCGGCGCCGCGTGGATCGACCGGCCCCTCTCGGAGCTGCGGCTGCCCTCGGGCTGCCTGGTGGCCGTGGTGCGCCGCGGCGACCGGACCTTCGCGCCCGGCGGCCGCACGGTGCTCCACGCCGGCGACGAGCTCACCGTGCTGGGCGAGCCCGGCTCCCTGGCGGAGCTGCGCCGGCGCTTCGGTGGCTGAGCGGCGTAGGGCCGAAGCCCGCGCTCACCAGCTCCCGCCGCCGCCGCCTCCGAAGCCGCCACCGCTGAAGCCGCCCCCGCCGAGACCGCTCACCCCGCTGCCGCCGGAGGGCCGGGAGGCCACGGTCCGGCCCATGGTCTCGAGGGCGCGCCCCACGTCGCCCACGAAGACGCGCGGGCGGAACGCGGCGTCGGGCCGCGTCGACACGTACCAGTCGGGCGGCGCGGTGTAGAGGTCCGCGAACACGTCCGCCCAGTGGTCGGCCACGCCGAGCACCTGGGCGTAGGGCAGGATGCGCTCGAAGGTCGCCGTGGTGCGGCGCCCGTCGCGCTCGAGGCGATCGCCCTCGACGCGGGAGAGGAACTCCCGGAAGCCCAGGATCTCCTCGTGGACGCGGCGTCCCCGCCGCGTCTTGCGCGGCATGGCCCGGCCGAACCCGGCGATCACGAGGGCGCTCGCCGCGACCGCGATCGCACCCCCGAGCGGGATCACGCCGTTCGCGCCGGCGAGGAACGCCGCGACCCCCACCGCGAAGGCGGCGCCGCGCCAGAACCGGCGCACGCGCCGCGGCGAGTGCACGAAGTGGCGCTCGGAGCCCGTGAGTCCCCGCTCGATGGACTCCACGATGCGCTCGAGGTCGCGGTGGAAGCGGTCCTTCAGGGACGAGAGGCGCACGCGCTCGCCCCGGCCGAAGAGCGCGTCGAGGATCATGGCCTCGTGGGGCCGGAGCGGGTCGTCGCCCGCGTCGAGGCGCTCGAGGTCGTAGTCCTGATCCGACAGGAACAGGAAGCCGCGGGCCTCCACCTCGACGATGCGCAGGTGCCCGCGCACGGCCAGGTCGAGGATGGTCGAGGTGACGTCGTCCACGTCCACGCGCTCGTCGAGCAGCGTGCCCACCTCGGCGGGGGAGATGCCCTCGGGCGGCTCGTAGCGGACCACCACCGCGTCGGCGACGTGGGGGTCGCGCCCGCGCGCCCGCCACAGGCCGAACATCCCGACGAGGGCGGCCAAGGGCGCGAGCAGCCAGGCTCCGCCCCAGGCGCGCAGCCGGTCGAGGACGCGCGCCACGGGGCCGGGCTCCGCCACCACGCCCTTGGGCAGGCCGACCACGAGAGTGAGGCCCGAGCCCGGCGGCAGCGCCGCCGTCGCCCGTGCCGCCACGCGGCCCGCCTCGGAGGCCACCCGGCAGGCCTGGCCGCGCGAGCCCAGCGGGCCGGTGAAGCAGCGGGTGGCGAGGCTCGCGGGGTCGAGACCGCCCTCGGGACCCGGGGGCAGGCGCAGCGTCGCGTCGACGGCGTCGATGCGGACCCGCCAGTCGTTGCCCGTGACGTTCCAGTAGACCTCGTCGTGCTCGTCGAGGAAGAGCAGCGCGCGCCGCACCCGGTAGCGGATCCGGTAGTGCTGGCGTCCGGTCAGCTTGCGGTCCGGCGACCCGATCCGGATGCGGACGCTGCGGCCCTGGGAGCGCACCCGGTAGGGGCGCGAGCGGCCCTCGGCGTCGCTCACGGACTCCACGTCGAGGTCGATGCGAAAGTCGTCGCCCCAGCGGCGCTCGTAGCGCACCGGGATCTCGCGGTAGATCCCGTGACGCCGCGCGTCCTCGAAGTCGTAGGTGACGTCCTCGACCACCTCGAGGGAGCCGTCGGCGGAGAGCGCGAGCGCCACCGAGAAGGCGGTGATCCGCTCGGCCGCCGCCGGGGCCGGCACACCGGAGAGGAGCAGCGCCGCCGCGAGGGCGGCCGCGAGGTGCGTCACCCGCGACCCCGCTACGCGCCGAAGCTCACGCTCGGCGCGCTGCGCTCCTCCACGGAGTCGAGCTCGAAGTACTCCTTGCGTGCGAAGCCGAACAGGTTGGCGACGATGTTCGAAGGCACGGTCTCGCACAGGGTGTTGAAGTCGCGCACGATGGCGTTGTAGTAGCGGCGCGCCTTCTGGATCGCGTCCTCCAGGGCGGAGAGCTCGTCCTGGAGCGAGAGGAAGTTCTGGTTGGCCTTGAGCTCGGGGTAGGCCTCGGCGAGGGCGAACAGGGACTTCAGGGTGCGGCCCAGCAGCCCCTCGGCCTGGGCCTTGTCGGCGGGCCCCTCGGCCTGCATGGCGCGGCCGCGCGCCGCCACCACCTCCTCGAAGGTCTGCTTCTCGTGGGACGCGTAGCCCTTCACGGTCTCCACCAGGTTGGGGACCAGGTCCCAGCGCCGCTTGAGCTGGACGTCGACGTCGCTCCAGGCGCTCTCCGCCCCGTTGCGCAGGCCGACCAGGCGGTTGTAGAGCGCGACTCCCCAGGCGAGCGCGAGCCCGGCCACCACCAGCAACGCGATCGAGACGCCCATGGCTTCCTCCTCTCCCTGCGCGCGAGCGTATCCCAGCCCTTCAGCGGGCGCGCGCCGTCAGCCGGCTCAGCTCGAGGTCGACGCGGTCCCCGGGCCCCACGCCGATCCGGTCCAGGCTGCCCGCCGCCAGCTCGATGGCGTACTGGGCGGGGCCGTTGCTCCAGTAGTTCGGCAGGCGCCGGCGGTACTCAGCGTCGCTCTCGTCGGAGCCCTGGGGCGGCTCCGCCCGCATCCGGTGGGTGGCGGTGACGCGACCCCGGGAGTCGAGGAACAGGATGTCGATGTCGATGTGGCAGTGGCCCATCCAGAACGAGCGCTCCCGGGCCCGCGGAAACACGAACAGCATGCCGCCGTCCCGGGCGAGCTCGGTGCGATGCATCAGGCCGATGCGCCGCGTCTCCGGGTCCGCGGCCAGCTCGAGGCGGAAGGTCTCGCCGCCGAGGCGCACCGCCTCGCGACCGTCGGCGGGCGCGCTGCACGCCGCCGCGGCGAGCCCCCCCCAGAACGCGGCGGCCACCACGGCCCGCACACCGAGCGCGCGCGCGGCTCCTGCGGCTTCCATGCTGGCGCGGGAGTCTAGGGGGCCGGGGGCGCGGAGGCCCGCACTCCGGACCTAGAGGAGCGGGTCGGCGTCGAGAACGGGATCGAAGTCGCCCAGGAAGGGCACCAGCGCGCCCCGGCTCTGGACCAGGGGGCGCCCCCAGGCGACGGGTCCCACGCCCGCCGCGAGCCCCAGCGCGTTGGGCTGGGTGGTGGCGGGCTGGTTGGGGTTCACGATCGTGGCGCCGGGGAGGACGTTCTGGACGATCCAGCCGTGGACCGGCCGGCGCCGGGCGTTGTTGCCGTCGCCGTAGAGGGCGTCGTGGGAGTCGTTGGCGGTGGCGACGGGCTGCGGGACGAGCTGCAGGTGGCCCGCGATGCTGCCCAGGAAGGGCTGGGTGAAGTTCAGGCTGATGTCCTGGAGCGCCACGATGTCGAAGCAGTCGAACTCGTGCTGGAAGTCGAAGAAGCTCTCGTCGTCGTCGTAGCCGATGCCGCCCAGGGCCACCCGCGGCACCGTGGTGTTGCCCGTGGTGCCGTCGAGGGTGAAGAGGATCAGCTCGGCGTTGATGGCGGCGGGGACCGGGGCGTCGGGGGCGATGAAGTTCGTCGCCACCGTGTTGGGCCAGCGCAGGTACTCGCCGTTGTCGAACTGGTAGATCTTGTTGCCGTCGTTGAAGCCCTGCCCGGCCTGGAAGGGAATCGCTCCGAAGGAGAAGGCCTGGCCCAGGGCGACGTCCACCACCACGGCGTCGCCGAAGAGCACGTCCTCGGAGACCGTTGCCCCGGTGGCCGGGTCCGCGGCCGCCACCCACAGGATCCCGTTGGCGGCCTTGGCGGCGAGCATCACGTTGTCGGCGAACTGGCCGTCGGTGGCGAGGCTGGTGCTGCACTCCACGAACACGATGGAGCCGAAGCCCGTGGGATCCGGGACGAAGACGAAGGTCGTCGTCTCGCGCCCGGTGAGCAGGCAGTGGAAGGAGTCCGACTGCCAGCCGTCGATGGGCTGGCCCGGGACGGCCGGGTCGCCGCTGATGACGTCGACCTTCACCAGGACCGGCGTGCTCTTGCCGTTGGTGATCGTCGCCAGGGTGATGGCGGCGTCGTCCCCGACGACCACGTCACCCTGGGTGAACTTGATGGGATTGGGGCCCTGGCCGCCGGTCACCACGGGCAGGGCGAGCCCCGACGCGAGCTCGTCGAGGTCGAGATTCTGGGCCGCGGCGGCTCCCACCGCCGTGCCGATCACCACGATGAGGCCGACGCCCAGCGCCCGAAACAGCCTCCGCATTCCCCCATCTCCGATCCAGCATCCGCGTCGGTCCCCTCCGGTCCGTGGTGCTCGCTGCGCGTGCGTTCGCGCTTCCGTCCCTTCCGTCCGTCAGGCGCTCAAGGCTGCGCCGGCGCCTCCGTCCCCGCGGTCGTGGCCGCGCCGGCCTCCTCGGCGGCCTTCTGCTCGGCGGCGGCCTGGGCCTCCGCGGCCTTCTTGCGCGAGGCCTTCATGATCCGCGAGAGCCCCGGCTCCACCGGGCGCTTGTACCACTCGCCCTCGAGCCGCACCCAGCGCTCCATCACGGTGGGAGCGAGGTACTTCTTCATCGCCTCGGGGAAGCGCGCGGCCTGCTCCGGAGGCAGCACCATCTGGGTGTGCACCTGCACGAGGCCGTCGTCGCCCTCGACCTTCACGGCCTCGATCGCGTAGCCGCTCCAGGCAACCGTGCCGCCCTCGGCCGGCACGCCCTTCATGCCCTCGGGGCGCATCTCCTCGGGCGGGTAGAAGCCGTAGACCGCCGGGTCGCGCGCGATCCGCGCGGTCCAGTAGGAGTCGGCCCGGGCCAGCAGCGCCTGCCCCGCCTCGTTCTCGCCCATGATCTCGGGCTCCGCGGTGGCGGCGGCGTCCGCCGGCGCCGCGTTGGCGGGCGGCGCGGCCTCGTCGGCCAGCACGGGCGCGGCCAGGGCGAAGGTCAGCAACAGCATCGGGAAGGTTCGCATCGGTTACTCCGCGTTCTGGGCCTGCTCGGTCACCACGTCGATCGGGATCGAGACGTCGAAGATCTGTCCGTCGCAGATGGATCCGGACGGGCACTGCCCCGTCCCCACCAGGACCGGGCGCTCGCCGGTGCCGAAGGGCACGCCCTGGCGAGGCTCCGGGAAGCTCCCTTCGACCGGCGGCGGGAAGACGACGTCGGTGGTGAGCTCGATCGGAACCTCGAAGGTCTCTCCGTAGGGACCGGTGATCGTCACCGTGACGGGGACCGTGAGGTCGCCCAGCTCGTCGACGCGGTCGAAGACGTCGATCGGATCGAAGCTGAAGGACTCCCCCAGCGGCGCCTCGATGTCGGGGAACTGGAGGCCCTCGATGCTGAACTCGCCCGTGACCGGATCGTAGGAGAAGCGGTCCGCGTTGGCGTCGGAGAACGTCGCCGGGTAGCTGGCGAGGCGCACCTGGCCGTCGTCGCCGATCAGGTAGGAGGTCTGGCTCGTGGGCAGGAAGTCCGGATCCTCGAAGCCGGCGAGCTCGCCGCCGCCGCCGGCTCCCGCGGACCCGCCCGCGCCGCCCAGGAGGCCCCGGGAGGGGCGCCGGGAGGCGATCTGGCGGATCGCCTCCTCGCTGCAGGCGGCGCCGCTCCCGCTCAGGCCGATCGCCACGGTGCCGGCGCCGGGGTCGTTGCTGAAGATCATCAGGTCGCCGCTCACCGCTCCACCGGCGCGCGGCGCGAAGGTCACGGGGAACGAGAAGTCCCGACCGGGGCCCACGCGGCGGCTGCGCGCCGGGCCCATGAAGCCCTCGGGGTAGCGCAGCGCGGAGAGCGTCAGCGGGTCGCGGCCCGAGTTCCGGACCGTGACCCACTGCACCGGGCCGCTGCAGTCCGGGACCTGGCCGAAGGAGACGTCGAGCGGATTCACCTCGATGCGCGGCTCGGGCGTGCCCTCCACGCCGACGCCGGCGAGGCGCACGCCCAGGCTGGCGCGGTCGGGATCGTTGCTGCGGATCGTCATCGACGCGTCGAAGCGCTTGGCGAGCTCCGGAGCGAAGCGCAGCGTCACGGCGCGCGTCTCGCCCGGGGGAACCACCAGCTCGGCCGGCTCGGCCACGAAGGGCTTGGGGGCCGAGAGGGCGTCCACCCGCAGCTCGCCGCCGCCGCGGTTCGCCAGCTCGAGCTCGACCTCGGCGTCGAGCCCGACCCCGACCTCACCGAAGGTCACCGCGAGGGGCGCCACCTCGAGGGCGGGCGGGAGCGTCACGCCTCCCAGGAGGTCCAGGGCGTGCACCTCGTCGTCGCCGTGGCGGAACACCAGCTCGCCCGCGTAGTCGCCGGCCCGCGCCGGGCGGAAGATCACCACCACCTCGATGGACTCGCCGGGCTCGAGCTGGAAGCCGCTGCGCGAGGCCTGGAAGCCCTCGGGGGTCACGATGCCGTCCACGACCTCGGTGTGCTGGCCCGTGTTGGTGGCGATCACCATCTGCTGGAACTCGCCGCCGAGGGTGACCGAGCCGAAGTCCAGGGAGCCGGGGTTCACCATCAGGCCGCCGCCGAAGGTGTCGCGAGCCAGCCACAGGGCGCCGGCCGAGGCCAGCAGGACGACCAGCAGGGTCGGAATCCAGATCGAGCGCCGCATGTTCCTCTCTGCCTCCGCTTGGCGAGCTGCTCATCGGCGGCGCCGGGCGCCGAGGGGTCGGCTACCCGGGCGCGTGCCACCCGACCGCGGGTAGAATAGCCCTGTAGGGTGGGTGTCCCACCAGCCCGGACGGGTGACGCCCCCCAGGGCGCCACCGCAGGGCCGCTCAGGGCTGCTGGAGCCAGACCTCGAGGGAGCCCTCGCCCTGCTTCCCGAAGGCGGCCACCACGTCCAGGCGGCCGTCCTCGTTCAGGTCCACCAGCTCGATCCCCCAGGCCTTGAGCTTCTCGCGCTCCCCGGGGAGCCCCAGCTCGGTGCACTCGCTCCAGCGACCGGTGCCGTCACCGCGCCACATCCGGAAGGCGTTGCTGAAGTGGTCCGTGGCGAGGAGGTCCAGGTGGCCGTCGCCGTCGAGGTCCCCGAGCTCGACGCCCCAGAAGCGGCTCGAGTTCGGCTCGGGCAGGCCCTCGAGGGCGGGCACCAGGCTGCCGTCCTCGGCCTGCAGGTAGACGATGAGCGGGTGCCCGAGGTTGCGCCCCAGGGCGAGGTCGAGGCGACCGTCCCCGTCGACGTCGCCCTGGGCGATCCCCCAGGTGCGCCCGTCGTCGAGCAGGCCGCCGGAGGCGGGCTTCCAGTGCATCGGGCCGTCGGCGAGCCACAGGAAGTTGCGCCGGTACTCCGGCGGCGGCGGGTTCGTGGCGCCGCCCGAGTAGGCGGCGAGGATGTCGAGGCGACCATCGCCGTCGAAGTCGACCAGGTCGAGGTCGCTGCCGTAGCCGTCCGCGAAGAGTCCGGCCTCGGACTTCTTGATGCGCTTGAAGCGACCCTTTCCGTCGCCCCGGTAGACCGCGATCCCGCCCCGGAAGGAGCCCAGCGCCACGAGGTCGAGGTTCCCGTCGGCGTCGAGGTCGGCGAACTCGAGGTCGTCGAAGCCGTTGCGCGCCCCGCGCATGACGGACTGGGCGAGGCGCCAGGTCTTGCCGCCGTCGCCGAGGTAGAGGTAGATGCCCTGGCAGTGGTCGGCCACGCCCAGGTCGAGGTGGCCGTCGCCGTTGAAGTCGGCGAGATCGACGCCGATCCCGCAGGAGAGCCCCGGCGTGACGAGCCCGGTGGAGGCCTCCTTCCAGCCCTTGCCGTTGCGCAGCCAGGCCGCGGGGCCGGTGCCCTTGCGGGGCTGGGCGGCGATGTCGAGCCTGCCGTCGCCGTCGATGTCGGCCACCGAGGGGTGGGTGCGCCACTCGCCCTTCACGGGCAGGCCCTGGGAGTGCTGGCGGAAGCTCGGGCAGACGACCGGCTCGGCGGCGGTCGCGGCGCTCGCTGCGTCGCCTTCGGCCTGGTTGGCGTTTGCGAGGCCCGCCAGCAGCAGGACGCTGCCTGCCAGGAGCCACGCGCGGATGCACGTATCCCGTCGTCTCACCCCAGAGTCCCCCATCATCCCGCCGGCGCCCGCTGCGAGGCGGGCGCCGTCTCTCAAGCCTTGCGCCGACGGCCGGCCGTCGCCAGGCCACACAGGCCCGAGGCGAGCAGCACCAGGGTGCCCGGCTCGGGAATCTCCGCCGTCACGAGCCCGGTGAGCTGCACCGAGAACTGCCGCTCCTGGGTGCCCACCGGGAAGATGTTCTCGACGCCGGTGCTGATGCCCGTCGGGCAGGTCATGCCGTAGAGCGCGAAGCTGCCGTTCGGGTCGAGGCCGATCGTCGGCAGGACCGACGGGAGCGGGACCGGGGAGCCCGTGACGCCGTCGCAGGTGAGGCCCGGCACCGAGGGATCGGTCTGGTCCGGGTTCACGACGACCTGCTGGGTGGTCAGGACGAAGTCGAAGCTGCCCGAGGCGGTCCCCGAGGCGCCGAAGCCCGACGCCCGCCAGTAGACGGTGAAGGGATCGAAGGTGACGTCGAAGATCCCGCTGCTCCCGCGCTCGACCAGCGTGCCGTTCAGGTCCACCGTGGCGTTCGGGTCGGGCAGGCCACCGTTGAGGCCCACGCCGAGGCTGATGTTCACGATGTTGGGGAAGAAGTCGAGGGAGTTCAGGCCCGTCGGGTTGAAGGCGAGGAAGGGGAACTGGAAGTCCTCGAGGACGACGTCCGTACCGGTTGCCAGGTCCTCCAGGTCGTCGTCGAACAGGACGTCGAAGTCCATGTCCTCGAACTGGGTCGCACTCAGCCCCTGTACGGGCTGGACGTAGCTCTTGGTGGTCGAGGTGACCGGGAAGATCGGCGAGCTCGGATCGAAGTCCAGGTCCAGGATCAACATCGAGTCGGCCCAGCCGACGCTGGGGACGCACAACAGCGCCAGCCCCAGGACGAAGGCCGCTACCCCTCGGCCTCGCGAGAGATCTCGCCTGCTCCTCTCAACCCGCATCTGCATACTCCTCGCGACCCGAGCCTGTCCGACCTCGAATCGCAATCCCGCAGCCGTTGCGCCCCCTTACCCGGCGCGGGCCTTCCAGACCGCACGCCTCGCACCGAAGTAGGTGGCCACGTGGCGGCGGAAGTGTCAGTCCGGCAAACGGAAAAGCGGGACGCCGGCCGGCTCGCAGGGGGAAATCCGTGGCGCCGCGGGGGGATGGGAGGGCGCCTTCGAGAGGGCTGCGCGCGGGAGGGGATCCCCTGCGGGGAGATGCGTCACCTCCGGGCCCCGAGCCGGGACTCACCGGGTGACCCGATGGGGGGTCCTCCAGCCGAGACCGGATCGGCGGCCCGTCCCCGCGCCTCTTCCCCGAGGGCGGGCTCGGAGCCGGGCGACGTGCCTCCTGGACCCCGTGCGACGCAGAAGCGGAGGCTCTCGATGCGGAACCCTGGATCCCGGCGCGCCCTGCGCCGCCCTCTCCTCCTCGGCGCGGCGGCGCTCCTCGGGTGGGCGACCGCCCTCGCCGGAGCCCCGGCCGCCCAGGCCCTCTCCCAGCTCGACCTGATCGTGGTCGGGGCCGAGACCGAGAAGAGCTTCGTCCAGGTGAACAACGGCTCGAAGATCGACTTCTCGGGCCCCGCCTCCTACGACGTGGACCTCGACTTCGTGGCGGGCACGGTGCGGCTCGAGAACTTCTTCCTGCCCGGCTTCCTCCAGGGCATCGGGGTGAACTTCGCGCTGACCCAGGTTCCGTCGGTGCTGGAGGGCACGCTGACCGTCCTCGAGGGAGGCCTCGCGGCGGATCTGGTCTTCCCCTCGATCACCCTCGATTTCGTGCGGGACTTCGGATACCACGGCAGCCTCACCGTGGACCTCACCACGACGTCGGTGGTGGTCCCCGCCGGCTGCGCGGGGCGCAGCTCGGACCAGGTGATCGACGGCTCTTCCCTCGACCTGCTCACCGGCAGCATCGAGCTCGTCGCCGCGGTGTGCCCCCAGGTGGCCTACTACCAGAACGACCCCCAGTACGAGACCACCTACGACGAGGCGTTCCGGGTCTTCCTGCGCGGCAGCGTGGCCGGCGCTCCCATCGCGGTGCCCGAGCCGGGCACGCTGCTGATGGTGAGCAGCGGCCTGGCGGGCCTGGCGCGGGTCGGCCGGCGCCGCGCGGGGCGCCGCAAGACGGGCTGAGCGCCCTCCTGCTCCGAACTCGCTGCGACGCCCCGGTCCCGCGGACCGGGGCGTCGTGCTTCGGGGCGACGCGCACGACGCGAACTTTTTTGCGGGCTGCGGCTTCCCCCGACGTCCCGCGCGACTGGCGTCGCGGCTGCGCGCCGGATGCCGGCCGCCTGCCGGCTACGTGCGCGTAAGCTGCTGTTTCCAATATGCTTTTTCCTTGACCACCGGCGGCCACGGGGCGTAGAACCGTCGCGGCTCCCGGCACGCGTTTGCCGGAGTACCGCGTTGGTGCTGGCCCCGGCCGAGCCGAGCTCAAGTAGCAAGGAGAAGCAGAAGATGCGGAAGTTCACGCACAAGATGGGTGCGCTCCTCGCGGTGGTTGCCGCGGCGGGGCTCACCGCGGGGGCTGCCAGCGCGCAGAACCTCGACCTCGACGAGATGGCCGCCGCGCTCGCGCTGCCCGTGATCACGGGTGGTCACGGCCCGAACGCCATCAAGGCGACCCGGGGCGACGTCATCGTCCTCGACAACAACGCGATCACGCTCAACACCGTCACCAACGGCAAGAGCACGCCGATCCTCCTGCGGGTCGACGTGATCAGCGGCGATCCCTCCACCCCCTTCGTGGGCGGTGACGTGTGGCAGTCGGATTCCTTCGATTGTCTGCTCACCGGTCGCGAGACCACGACCTTCCTGGCGGTTCCCGCGGGCAACGGCTCGATCATCTACGTCGAGTGCTCCACCCCGTTCGCCACGGACGGT
>JANQFK010000028.1 GCA_028277885.1 Myxococcota bacterium | reverse complement strand
AGGGTGTCGGTGACCGCTACCCCGAGCAGCGCGGCGCCGTGGCGGCGCGCTGCCGCCACCACCCGGGCCACGTCCCCCGGGCGCACCAGGGGCCGGGCGGCGTCGTGGACCGCCACCCACTCCACCCCCTCCGGCAGGGCCTCGAGCCCCGCCGCCACCGAGTCCTGGCGCTCCTCGCCGCCCGCCACCGCCGCGGCGATCTTCTCGGCCCCGCCGAGCTCCCCGCGCAGCGCGTCGGCGCGCTCGCGGGCCTCGGCGGCCACCACCGGCACCACCCAGTCCACCGCCGCGCAGGCGGCGATCGCCTCCAGGGCATGTCCGAGGAGCGGCCGGCCGGCCAGCGCGACGAAGGCCTTCCCACCGGCGTCCGCGGCCTCCTCGGCGGGCAGGGAGGCCTCCGCGGGAGGCGCCTGCCGGCTCGCGAGGCTCGCGCGGAGCCGCTCGCCGCGACCGGCCCCCACCACGAGGGCTGCGACCCGCATCCGATCACGATAGCGGATGGCGCCCGACCGGCGGAACGCCGAGCCCTGCTACCGTAGCTCGGCTCCCGACTCCCGATCGTGCAGGAGGAAGAGATGAGTCGAGCCACCGCCACCTGGATCCTCGCCGCGACGCTGCTCGCCCCGAGCGCGGCCCTCGCCCAGGACGAGCCCGCCCGCCGGCCCCAGGGCCGCGCCGCGACGGGCTCCCTGCTGCTGGGGGAGCTCACGCTCTCCCTCGAGGACGCCATCGCGATGGGGATCGAGAACAACCTCAACGTCGAGATCGAGCGCCACCAGCCCTACATCGCGGCCGAGCAGGCCGACGGCGCCTGGGGCTCCTACGACCCGGAGCTGTTCGCGGACCTGACCTACGCGAGCAACGACACCCCGAGCGCGTTCTCCATCGCGAACCCCGACGCCACCAGCGCGCTGAAGGAGCGCACCATCGGCGGCCAGTCGGGGCTGCGCGGCCTGGTGCCCAAGCTCGGCGCCACCTACGAGCTCAACTACTCGGGCAACAGCCTCGAGACCGACCGGGGCTTCCAGTCCCTGGTGCCGGAGTACAACACCTCGGTCCGCCTCTCGGCCAGCTTCCCCCTGATGCGCGACTTCCTGTGGAGCGAGCCCTGGTTCCAGGTGAAGTCGACCCGCATCCTCTCCGAGGAGGCCTACGAGCGCTTCCGCCAGGTCCTGATGGACACGGTCTTCACCGTCCAGGCCGGGGCGATCACCGGGACCAGCACCGGGATCGAGGCCGCCTACTGGAACCTGGTGGCCGCCGCCGAGCAGCTCCGGGTGGCGGAGAAGAGCGTCGAGACCGCCGAGGCGCTGCTCGAGCAGACCCAGGCCCAGTACGAGGTCGGGGTGGTGTCCCGGGTGGAGGTCGTCGAGTCCGAGGCGGGCGTGGCCCAGCGCGAGTTCGACCGGATCACCGCCGAGAACGCCTACCGGCGCGCCCAGGACGTCCTGATCGACCTGGTCCTGGGGCCGAACCTCCAGGCCACCTCGCGCCTGGAGATCCGCCCCAGCGACTCCCCGGACCCGATCCCCTACGACGTCGACGCCGACCGCGCCACCGGGCTCGCCTTCGAGCTGCGCCCGGAGCTCGTGATCGCGCGTCGCGAGATCGAGCGGCGCGAGATCCAGCAGAAGTTCGCGCGCAACCAGCGCCTGCCCACCCTCGACCTCGTTGGCAACTACGGCTACGCGGGCCTCTCGGGCAAGGGCGTGCCGGTGGTGAGCGGCACCACCGTGATTCCGGCGCCGGACATCTCGCGCCGCTACTCCTCGGCGGACGACGACTTCTTCCGGGACGACGGGGCCAAGCAGTGGTCGGCGGGCGCCGTGCTCTCCTTCCCCCTGGGCAACCGCCGGGCCGTCGCCGACGCGAACATCGCCGGGCTCGAGCTGCGCCGCGCGCGCACCCAGCTGCGCCGCGCCGAGCAGGACGTGATCCTCGAGGTGCGCGACGCCGTGCGCAACCTGCGCACCGCCCAGGACGGGATCGAGGCCGCCGAGGCGCGCCGGCGGGCCACCGAGGAGCAGCTCCGGGCCGAGCGCATCCGCCTGGAGAACGGCGAGTCGACGCCCTTCGACGTGCTCGACCGGGAGGAGGACCTGGTGGAGGCCGAGAGCCAGAAGATCGGCGCCCTCCAGGTGTACCGGAACTCCCTGGCCGAGCTCGACCGCGCCCAGGGCACGATCCTGCGCAACCGGAACATCGTCGTCGATCAGGCCCGCACCCTGCGGTAGTCTCCGCCCCGGGGACGGGAGCCGGGGGAGAGCACGTGGCCCTCTTCGGTAGAGACAGCGGTAGGGACGGCGGACGGGACGGCCGCGGCGAGCGCGGGGCGACCGTCCCGACGACCGCGGTGGCCTCCACGGAGCGGCTCCTGGGCTCGGGCGGCCCGGGCACGGGGAGAACCATGGCGAGCATCGGCAAGTCGATCCGGTTCAAGGGCGAGATGACGGGCGAGGAGGACCTGGTCATCGAGGGCAACTTCGAGGGCAAGGTCAACCTGCCCAACAACGAGCTCACCATCGGCACCAACGGCACCGTGAAGGCCGACGTCGACGGCAAGAGCGTGGTGGTGGTCGGCCACCTGGTGGGCAACGTCACCGCCACCGAGCGCGTCGAGGTCCAGGCCAGCGGGGTGGTGGACGGCGACGTCCGGGCCCCCAAGCTGGTGATCCAGGAGGGGGCGGTGCTGAACGGCGCGGTGGAGATGACCGGCGGCAGCGCGCCCGCGGCGAAGTCCGCGAGCGCCTCGCTCCCCAAGTCGGCGCCCGCCGCCGAGGCGCGGCCCTAGGTCCTCAGGCCCGCCCGGGGGGCCCGCTGCCGAACCGCGTCTCGAGGAACAGCAGCGTCGGGGCGGCGATGTAGACCGACGAGTAGGTCCCGACCACGATCCCGATCGCCATGGCGAGGGCGAAGGGCCGGATCACCTCGCCACCCAGGAAAAGCAGGGACAGCACCGCCAGCAGGGTGGTGATCGAGGTCAGCAGCGTGCGCGAGAGCGTCTGGTTCACGCTCTGGTTGAGCACGTCCAGCATGTCGTGGGTGGTGCGGATCTCCATGTTCTCGCGGATCCGGTCGTAGACGATGATGGTGTCGTTGAGGCTGTAGCCCACGATCGCCAGGAGCGCGGCCAGCACGCGCAGGTCGAACTCGAGGCCCAGCAGCACCCAGATGCCCGACGTGATCGTCACGTCGTGCACCAGGGCCACCACGGCGCCCGGCGCGAAGCGCGTCGAGAAGCGGAAGGCGATGTAGGCCAGGATCAGCAGGCAGGCGAGGCCCAGGGCCTGGAGGCCGGCGCGGCGCAGCTCGGCCCCGACCTTGGGCCCCACGAACTCCACCCGCTCGCGGGTGAGCGGACCGATCTCCTGCTCGAGGGCGGCCTCGAGCTGTACCAGGATGTCGGGGACCGGCGCCTCCGGCGTGGCCGTGGCGCCGGCCGGTGCATCGGCGGCCTCCAGCACCGGCGCGGGTGCGTCGGCCTCCGCGGCCTCGGCGGGCGCGGCCGGGGCACCCTCCTCCGCCGCCTCCTCGTCGCCGGCCGCGCTCACGGCGGGGGTCTCGCCGGCGCCCCCCTCGGCGGTGGCGGCGGCGTCGTCGGACTGGATCTGGCGCTCGCCGGCGAACTTGAGCAGGAACTCGTTGGTGTCCGCGGTGCCGTAGCGGACCACGCTCGAGCCGGCGATGCCGAGGTCCTGCATCACGCCGCGGATGCGCCCCTCGTCGACCTCGACCCCCTCGGCGAAGCGCACCTGCACCTCGTTGCCGCCCGCGAAGTCGATGCCGAGCTGGACGCCCCGGACCGCCACGCCCGTGAGGCCCGCCAGGATGAGGGCCACCGAGACCGTCGCGGCGATGCGCCACTTGCCGATGAAGTCGACCTGGGTCCCGGGCTTGATGATCTGGGTGGGCACCGCTGGCTCCGTCTAGATGGAGAGCTCCGCGACGTGGCGGTCTCCGGGATAGATCATGAAGAAGAGGCGCGTGATCACCAGCGCGGCGAAGACGCTGGTGACGATCCCGGCCGAGAGCGTCACCGCGAAGCCCTTGATGGGGCCGGTGCCGTACTCGAAGAGGATGATGGCCGTGATGAGGGTGGTGATGTTCGCGTCGAGGATGGTCCAGCGCGCCTTCTTGAAGCCCGTCGCGATGGCGGCCCGGGGGGTCTTGCCCGAGCGGAGCTCCTCGCGGATGCGCTCGAAGATGATCACGTTGGCGTCGATCGCCATGCCGACGGTGAGCACCAGGCCGGCGATGCCCGGCAGGGTGAGGGTTCCGCCGAAGAGCGACATCAGCCCGATCACCAGGGTCAGGTTGGCGAGCAGGGCGACGCCCGCGTAGGCGCCGGAGAGCCGGTAGTAGCCGAACGCGAAGGCCACCACGAGGATCAGGCCCAGGGCCGAGGCGCGCAGGCCCCGGGAGATCGAGTCCGAGCCCAGGGCCGGCCCGATGGTGCGCTCCTCCTCGAGCTTGACCGGGATCGGCAGCGCACCGGCGCTCAGGATCACGGCCAGGTCGCTGGCCTCCTGGGCGGTGAAGTTGCCGGTGATCTGGCCGTTGCGGGAGATCCGCGACTGGATCTCCGGGGCGCTGTAGACCTTGTCGTCCACCATGATGGCGAGCTGGCGCCCGATGTTCTTCTCGGTCAGCTCGCCGAAGATCCGCGTGCCCTCGTTGTCCCAGGCGAAGGTCACCAGGCGCTCGTTCAGCCGGCTGTCGAAGCCCACCCGCGCGTCGTCGAGGTACTCGCCCGTGATGGCCGGCGCCTTGTCCATCAGGTAGGCGCGGATCACGCGCTGGGTCTCGCGGTCCTCCTCGAAGTAGACCTGCTTGCCCTCGGGAATGCCGTCGGGGTAGCGGGCGAGGAGCAGCTCCTCGGTCTGGTCGAGGTCGTCGACGATCTTGAACTCGAGGAAGCCCGTGGCCTCGAAGATGTCCGGGACCTCGGAGACGCCGGGGATCTGCACCAGGACCCGCTCGCGGCCCTGGCGGGTCACTACCGACTCCTGGAGCCCGGTCTCGTCGATGCGCCGGCGCAGCACCTCGAGGGTCTGGAGCATGGCGCGCTCGCGCACGTCGTCGATGGTCTCGGGCGTGAGGGTGAGGGCCAGGGTGCCGCCGCCCAGGGTCTCGACGTCCACGGTCTGGTAGCGGTCCACCACCTCGCGCAGCTTGTCGGCGTCGCTCGGCAGGCGCGGCGACACCTCGACGCGGCCGCCGCTCACCGCGAGGCGCTCCGTCGCGATCCCGTCGTCGGCGAGCTCGCGCTCGAGGCCCTTGCGGATCACGTCGCGCTCGTGGTCCTGGGCCACGGCGAGGTCCGGGCTGATCACCATGTGGATGCCACCGCGCAGGTCGAGGCCGAGCAGCAGGCCGTCGTCGGGCAGCCACCAGGCGTCGGCGCGGCGCTCCGGGGAGACGAAGTTCGCCGCCGCCAGGTAGGTGAAGAAGATCACCAGTCCGAACACGGAAACGAGCCGCCAGCGCAGGCTCACGACGCCCCCTCCTTGGCCTTCTCGACGCGGCGCTCGACGCGCATGCGATCCACCTTCACCCGCACCCGCTTGCCCTCGAGGTTGGCGATCTCCACGGTGAGCACGTCGTCCGTGGCCCCGGTGACCTCCCCGTGGAGCCCGCCCGAGGTGACGATCTTGTCGCCCTTGCCGATGGACTTGAGCAGGTCCTCGTGCTCCCGCTGGCGCCTCTGCTGGGGGCGGATCAGCAGGAAGTAGAAGATCAGCAGGATCGCGCCCATGGGCACGAGGAAGCCCAGGGGGTCGGGCTGGGCCTGGAGTCCGATCAACGCGGGCACTCCGGTCAACGAAGCGTCCACCGCGTCCCGGCCTCCCTCGCCATGCGATCCCCTCCCCCGCGCACGCCTCCGCACCCTGGGGGGCGCGGAGAGCCGTGGGTATGACACGGACCCCCGTCGGGGTCAACGGGCCCCGGGCCCCCCGCCCGGCGCCGCCGCGGACGCGCTTCCGGGGCCTCAGGCGTCCCGGCGCAGCGCCTCGGCCTTGTCGGTCTCCTCCCAGGGGAAGCCCTGGTCCTCCCGGCCGAAGTGGCCGTGGAAGGAGGTGGCCCGGTAGATGGGCCGCCGCAGCCGCAGGGAGTCGTTGATGCCCCGCGGCGTGAGGTCGAAGTGCTTGCGGATCAGGCGCACCAGGTCCGCCGGGTCGTGATCGCTGGTGCCGAAGGTGTCCACCCGCACCGAGACCGGCTCCGCCACGCCGATCGCGTAGGCGACCTGCACCTCGCAGCGCCGCGCCAGGCCGGCCTTCACCAGATTCTTGGCCACCCAGCGCGCCGCGTAGGCCGCGCTGCGGTCCACCTTGGAGGGGTCCTTGCCCGAGAAGGCGCCGCCGCCGTGGCGCCCCATGCCGCCGTAGGTGTCGACGATGATCTTGCGCCCGGTGAGGCCGGCGTCGCCCATGGGGCCGCCCACCACGAAGCGGCCGGTCGGGTTCACGTGGAAGACGGTCCCGTCGTCGACCCACTCCGGAGGCAGGGTGGGCCGGATGATCTTGTCCGTGACGTCCTTCACCAGCTGGTCGTGGGAGACCTCGGGCGAGTGCTGGGTGGAGAGCACCACCGCGGAGACGCGCTTGGGCTGGCCGCCCTGGTACTCCACGGTCACCTGGGACTTGGCGTCGGGACGCAGGTAGGCGAGCTCGCCGCTCTCGAAGGCGCCGCGGTGGGCCTCGATCAGGCGGTGGGAGAAGTGGATGGGAGCGGGCATCAGCTCCGGCGTCTCGTCGCAGGCGAAGCCGAACATCATGCCCTGGTCGCCGGCTCCCTGCTCCTTGTGCAGGCCGGCGCCCTCGTCCACGCCCTGGGCGATGTCCGGGGACTGCTGGCCCAGGGCGACCATCACCGCGCAGGTGGCGGCGTCGAAGCCCATGGAGGAGTCCGTGTAGCCGATGTCGTGGACGACCTGGCGCACCAGGGGCGCCAGCTCGACCTTCGCCGTGGTGGTGACCTCGCCGGCCAGGACCACGAGGCCCGTGGTGGTGAGCGTCTCGCAGGCGACCCGGGAGGCCGGGTCCTGGGCGAGCATGGCGTCCAGGACCGCATCGGAGATCTGGTCGCACATCTTGTCCGGATGGCCCATGGAGACCGACTCGGACGTGAACACCTCTCGCTCGGACATGCTGGCTTCTCCCGGTGGCGCCACGGGCTCGCCGCGGGGGATCGCCCGCAGCCGCGCGCCGGCGGGCGAGATTAGGAGACCCGTCCCCCGGCTTCAAACGCCGCCGCGCGCCTCATTCCGGGCCGGCGGGAGCGTCGTCGGGGTGCTCGAGCAGCCGGCCCAGGGCCTCCACGGCGGCCCGGGCGTCCTCGCCCACGGCCCGGATGCGCAGCCGGGTGCCGGGCCCCGCCGCCAGGGAGAGCAGCGACAGGACGCTGCGCCCGCTCACCCACTCGCCGTTGCGGGCCACGCTCACCTCGGCATTGAAGCGGCCCGCCAGGGCGACGAAGCGCCCCGCGGGCCGGGCGTGGAGGCCCAGCTCGTTGGTGACCACGAACTCGCGCTCCACCTCGGCGCCGTCGCTCATCGGCGCCCCTCGGGCAGGATCTCGCTGGCCACGGAGATGTTCCTCTGCCCGTAGTCCTTGATGAAGGTGGCGAGCTCCTCGAGGGGCTTCTCCTCCTCGAGGGTGGCCAGCTTGATGAGCATGGGCAGGTTCACGCCGGTCACCACCTCGACCCGGGCCTCGCTGGTGAACGACAGGCTGATGTTCGAGGGCGTGCCGCCGAACATGTCCGTGAGGATCAGGACGCCCTCGTCGCGGTCCACCTGGGACAGGGCCTCGGCGATGGCCGAGCGCATCTCCTCCACGGACTGCTTCGGCTCGATGGCGACGCTCCGGAAGCGATGCGCCTCGGGCACGATGAGCCGCACCGCCTGGAGCAGCTCCTCCCCCAGGCGGTAGTGGGCCACGATGAGTACGCCGACCTTCACGAGCTCTTCTCCACGTCCCGGTGGCTCACGTTCACCTCGCGCCCGTCGGCGCGCAGCTCCCGGGCCAGGGTATCGACGATGGCGACGGACCGGTGCCGCCCCCCGGTGCAGCCCACCCCGACGGTCACGTAGGCCTTGCCCTCGACGTCGTAGAGCGGCAGCAGGAAGCCGAGCAGGTCGCGCAGCCGGGTCATCAGGGCGGCGGCCCGCTCGTTCTTGAGCACGTACTCCGCCACCTCGGGGTCCTGGCCGGTGCGGTCGCGCAGGTTCGGGTCGAAGTGGGGGTTGGGCAGGAAGCGCACGTCGAAGAGCAGCTCGGCGGAGCTCGGGGGCGCGAAGCGGAACCCGAAGGAGGTGAGGTTCACCACCGTGGGCCGCGCGCCGCCCACCACGTAGCGCACCACGGCCTCACGCAGCTGGTGCACGTTCAGCGGCGTGGTGTCGATCACGAAGTCCGCCAGCCCCGAGAGCTCGGTGAGCAGCTGCCGCTCGGCCTCGATGCCCTCCTCGACGGAGCCGCTCGGCGAGAGCGGGTGGACCCGGCGGGTCTCCCGGTAGCGGTTCACCAGGGCGGCGTTCGATGCGTCGAGGAACAGCAGCTCGAGGTCGGTGCCGCCGCCGCGCAGCTCGCGCACCACCGTGGGCAGCGCCTGCAGGAAGGCCGACTCCCGCGTGTCGATGGCCAGGGCGATCTTGCGGATCGGCGGCGTCGACTTCGCGCACAGGTCGAGGAACTGGCCGATCAGCGCCGGCGGCAGGTTGTCGACGCAGTAGAAGGAGAGGTCCTCGAGGGCCGCCATGGCGGTGGTCTTGCCGCTGCCCGAGAGGCCGGCCACGAACACGACGCGGGCGGGCAGGCTCGTCACCGCGGCCCCTCGTCGCCGGCGGGGGGCGCATCCCCGTGGCTCGCGTGGCGCAGCCGCTCGTCGAGCCGGCTCGCCGCCACCACGCCGCCCTCGCGCTGGCGGTGGTCGCGGGCGGCCGCGTCCACCAGGGTCGCCATGTTGCGCGCCGGCCGCACCGGGAGCAGCACGCTCGGGATCGCCCGGCCCAGCAGGGCCTCGGTGGGTCGCGTCATCCCGATGCGCTCGTAGCTCTCGCCCTCGCGCCAGCGCTCCATGTGGCAAACCAGCTCCACCGGGGCGTCGTCGCCCACGGCCCCGGGGCCGTAGAGGTCCGGCACGTAGAGGATGCCGATGCCGCGGATCTCGAGGTGGTGCCGGATCAGGGGCGGCGACGAGCCCCGCACCCGGCCGTCCTCGGTGGCCTCGAGCCGCACCACGTCGTCGGCGATCAGGCGGTGGCCGCGGGTCACCAGCTCGAGGGCGGTCTCGCTCTTGCCGATCCCGCTGGGACCGCGGATCAGGACGCCCACGCCATGCACCTCGACCAGGGTTCCGTGGACCTGGCTCCGGCCCTCCGCCACGCTGCCCGCCTCCTCGCCCGGTTGCCCGCGGAGGATACCCGCGCGGCGCCGCCCGGGGCGAGCAGCGCGCTCAGAACTTGGCGTCCTCTTCCTCGATGGCGCGGAACACGTCGGAGGCGCTCTCGGCCTCCATCAGGGCCTTGCGGAAGGCGGCGTCGCGGAAGAAGCGCGAGATCCGCGCCAGGGCCTTGAGGTGCTGCCCCCCGGAGTGCTCGGGCACGACCAGCAGGAAGAACAGGTGGCTCGGCTGGCCGTCGATGGACTCGAAGTCCACGCCCTCGCGGCTGCGGGCGAAGCTCGCGACCAGGCGCGAGAGCCCGGGCATCTTGCCGTGGGGGATCGCCACCCCGTCGCCGATGCCGGTGCTCTGGAGCTCCTCGCGCTCGAGCAGCACGGTCAGCAGCCGCTCCGCGTCGAGCTCGGGCTCGCAGCGCGCCAGGGACCCCGAGAGGTCCACGAGGAGCTCGCGCTTCGTCGTGGCCGAGACGTCCAGGATGACGGCTTCCCGGACGAGGATGTCCATGATCTTCATGGGGCTCCCCGAGGCGGCGATCGAAGCTAGCCGACCTGCCGGCGCTTCGTCGAGGAGAGAATGTGCATGGATTCCCGGTACTTGGTGACGGTGCGCCGGGCGATGTCGATGTTCGAGCGCTTCAGCATCTCGGCGATGCGCTGGTCCGAGAGCGGCCGCCGCGAGTCCTCGGCCGAGATGATCTTGCGGATCTTCTCCTTGACGCTCTCGCTCGCGATGGCGTCGCCGTCGAAGCGGTTGATGCTCGAGTTGAAGAAGTACTTGAGCTCGAAGATGCCCTGGGGCGTGTGGGCGTACTTGTTCGTGGTCACCCGGCTCACGGTGGACTCGTGCATGCCGATGTCCTCGGCCACGTCCCGCAGGTTCAGCGGCTTCAGGTGGCTGATGCCCTTCTCGAAGAAGTCGCGCTGGTACTTGATGATGCTCTGCATCACCTTGTAGATCGTGCGCTGGCGCTGGTGGATGGACTTGATCAGCCACATCGCGGCCCGCACCTTGTCCTGGACGTAGTCGCGCGTCCCCTTCTCGACCTTGGAGTCGCGGCTCAGCACGTCGCGGTAGAGGTGGTTGATGCGCAGCTTGGGGAGCCCGTCCTCGTTCAGCAGGATGTGGAACTCGTCCCCGATCTTGTACACGTGGATGTCCGGCGTGATGTAGATCGGGTCCTCGCCGCCGAAGGCGCGCCCGGGCCGCGGCTCGAGGCGCCCGATCAGCCGCGCCGCCTCGGCGACCTCCTCCACCGTCGCGTCGACCGCCTTGGCGATCTTCTTGAAGTCGCGGCGCTGCAGCGAGTCCAGGTGGTTGCGGACGATCTCCACCACCAGGCCCTCGAGGATGCCCAGGCTGCGCAGCTGGAGCAGCAGGCACTCGGCGAGGTCCCGGGCGGCGACGCCCGGCGGATCCAGGGTCTGCACCTTGGCGAGGGCGGCGGCGATCACCTCCTCGGCCTCGCCGCTCTGGCGCGCGATCTCCTCCAGCCCGGAGCGCAGGTAGCCGTGCTCGTCGAGGTTGCCGATGATCCAGGTCGCCGCGCGGCGCTCGGAGCCGTCGAACTCCGAGATCTGGAGCTGCCACTCGAGGTGCTCGGACAGGCTCGGCCGCCGGGTGAGGGTCGCCTCGAAGGAGCGGCGCTCGTCGTCCTCGCGCTGGACCGCCATCCCGGTCTGCGGGTAGGCGTCCATGTAGTTCTGCCAGTCGATGTCGGCGATCTTCTCGGCTTCGCTGATGTCCGGCGCCTCGCCCGCGGCCTCGGCGGTCTCGGCGGCGGCGCTGGCCGCCTCGGAGAGCTCCGGCACCTCGCCCAGGGACGGCTCGTCGAGGCTGGCGGCCTCGCCCTCCTGCTCCTTGGCGACGTCCGAGGGCAGCTCCTCGTCGCCGTCCATGGACTCCTCGAGGACGGGGTTCTCCTGGAGCTCCTGCTGCACCACGCCGACCAGCTCGAGACGCGACAGCTGCAGCAGCTTGATGGCCTGCTGCAGCTGGGGCGTCATCACCAGCTGCTGACTCAGCTTGAGCTGCTGCTTGAGCTCGATCGCCATGACCTTCCTACGTCAGCCTGAAGTCGTCGCCCAGGTAGATCTGGCGGACCTCGGGGTCCGCGGCGATCTCGCCGGGGGTTCCGTGCCGGATGATGCGGCCGTCCTTGATGATGTAGGCGCGGTCGCAGATCGACAAGGCCTCGCGGACCTTGTGCTCGGTGATGACGATCCCGATGCCGCGCAGCTTGAGCTGCTCGATCAGCTTCTGGATGTCGATCACCGCGATGGGATCGATCCCCGTGAAGGGCTCGTCGAGGAGCAGGAACTTCGGGTGGATCACGAGGGCGCGGGCGATCTCGACCCGGCGCCGCTCGCCCCCCGAGAGGGAGTCGGCGCGCTGGTCCGCCTTGTCGGTCAGGCCGAGCTCCCCGAGCAGGTCCTCGAGGCGCTCGTGGCGGGCGGTGGCGTTGCCCTCGACGGTCTCCAGGATGGCGTTCAGGTTGTCCGCGACGCTGAGCTTGCGGAACACCGACGGCTCCTGGGGCAGGTAGACCACGCCGAGGCGCGCCCGGCGGTACATGGGGAGCGAGGTGACGTCCTGGTCGCCCAGGAACACCTGCCCCTCGGAGGGCCGCAGGCCACCGACCATCATGTTGAAGCTGGTGGTCTTGCCGGCGCCGTTGGGCCCCAGCAGGCCCACCACCTCGCCCGAGAACACCTCGATGTCGAGGCCGTGGACGACCTCGCGCTGGCCGAAGGTCTTCGAGAGCCCGCGGGTGGTGAGGGAGTCGACGATCACGGCGTCGCCCCGGCGCGCGCCTCGCAGTCCGCCTCGCGCGGATGGATCCGGACGTCGGCGGCGCCGTTCACCTTGAGCACCTCGCGGTCGAGGTGGAAGACGATCTCGCTGCCGCGCACGCGGTCGCACTGCTGCTCGAGGCTCGCGTTGCCGCTGCACACCACGCGCTCCTGGGCCCGGTACAGGGTGGCGCGGTCGCACTGGGCGGTGCGCTCCCCCTGGCGGATCACGACGTCTCCCCGGGCCACCAGCCGCTCCGGCTGGCTCGCGCCCTCGGGGTAGAACGCCTCGAGGCGGTCCGAGCGCAGGGAGAGCTCGCCCTGCTCGGCGCGCACGTTGCCCCGGAACAGGAACTTCTTGCGTCCGGCGTCGTCCCGGGCCTCCAGCTCGTCGGCGTGGATCTCGATGGGCTCGTCCCGGCGGTAGGGCGGCCGGGGGCGGGCCTCGCCCGCGGGCGGCGCGGCGCTCACGGACGCAGCCGGCGCCGAGGACGCCGGCGGCCGCGGAGCGGGCAGGCTCGCGATGCGGCCCAGCACCTCCGCGGCGAGGTCGTCCACGGCGTTCGCCAGGTCCTCGGGGCGGGAGACCTCGGCGTAGAAGGGGCTCCCCATGCGGTGGCCCGAGGCGCCGGCGCGCAGTCGCGCATCCACGCTGAGGCGGCTGCCGATGCGCGTGGTGCGTCCCACCACGACGGCCTCCACGCCGGCCCGGTCCGCCCACTCCACCACCTGGTCGGGACGCGGATCGGCCAGGGCCGTGGAGCTCAGCTCTGTGGGTCCCACGACGCGCTCGACTCCCCGCGTGCTCAGGCGCTGGGCCAGCAGGGCCGCCACGTCCGGGAGGGCCCCGCGGGCCGCGCCGGCCCGCTCGAACGGCGCAACACCGATCGACCCTTCCGTCTTCGGCGAAACCCCGGCGTCACTCAACGCCTCGACGGCGTCCGCGGATGCACCGACGCCGAGCGCCAGGGCGACGAGAAAGCCGAGGCGGAACGCGCGGCGCCTCACGGCTGTTGCACCAGGGTTGCGCCCCCGAGAAGCCGGAAGCGCGCCTCGCGGACGTGGTACTCGAAGCCGCCGCCGCGGTAGATGCCCGCCGCGTCGCGGATCTCCACGGGAGCGTCGGTGCTCACCAGGGCGTCGGCGTGGCGGAAGCGCAGCCGGTCGGTGCGCAGCTCGCGGCCGTCCCGGGTGAGCCCCCGCACGTCGCCCCGGGCGCGGAAGTCGCCGGCCTCGAGGTCGAGCTCGCCGTGCGCGCAGGTGAGCTCGAACCCCACCACGCCGGCGCGCTCGGAGACCTTGAGCTCCACCCCCTCGAGGTGGACGACGTCCTCGTCGCGGCGGTACTCGGCGCGCTCGGCCGAGAGCACCACCTCGGGCTCCCCGGCGCGGGAGCTCACGTAGGTCATCCCCTCGAGGTCGAGGCGCGTACCCGGCGGGACCGCGGCGGACCGGACCGGAGCCAGGGAGGCCGCGAGCAGGAGCGCGATGCCCAGGGCTAACAGCGGCGCCGCGGAGCGCGGGCGGCGGCAGATCCGGTGCAGGGCGCGCATATGCAAATATCATACCGGCGCGCCGTGCTGGATCAACCCCGAAGCCGCCTCCGGTGGCCCCTTCGGCGGTCTCCCGGGGTCAGCGCCGGTCGTCGACGTCGTGGCCGAAGATCGTGCGCAGCACCGGCTGGGAGCCCAGCCAGTGGGCCGGGCGCATGATCAGCCAGTCGAGCGCGACCCCCACGGGATGCACCACGTAGGCGACGACGCGCAGCGGGTGCCCGGCGCGCAGCGGGTCGTAATCGTCCGCCAGGGCGGCTCCGGGCCACAGGAGAGCGCCGGCCAGGAGGAGCGCGGCGAGCGCGGACCGGGCGCGAGAGCGGCGGCTTCGACGAGGCGAGTCGTGGGGAGGCTGCATGGGCGGCTCCTTCGATCCTCGAGGCCTGGCGAGGGTAGCCCACGTGCTCGCGAGCGGCGATCGAGGGGGGTCGCCTCCCCATCGTCCCCGCGCCTCCGGAGCTTGATCCGGGCCGCGCCGCCCCTCGCGTCGCGGGGGCGGCCGCTCAGGCCTCGCGCGCGGTGAAGGTCACGGGCATCGCCTCGATGCCCGTGATGAAGTTCGAGTGGCGGCGCGGCAGCGGCCCCTCCCCCTCGAGCTCGAGGTCCGGCAGACGCCGCAGCAGCTCCTCGAACATCACGCGCAGCTCGAGCCGGGCCAGCGGCGCGCCCATGCAGAAGTGGGCGCCGTAGCCGCCGAAGGCCACGTGGTCGTTGGGCCGCCGCTCCACGTCGAAGACGTGCGGGTCCCGGAAGACGCGCTCGTCCCGGTTGGCCGCCACGTAGAGCAGCAGCAGCTTGTCGCCCTCGCGGATGCGCGCACCGCGCAGCTCGAGGTCCCGGGTGGCGGTGCGATTCATGTTCTGGATGGGGGTCACCCAGCGCAGCATCTCCTCCACCGCGGTGGGGATGCCCGCCGGGTCGGCGAGGAGCTTCTTGCGCTGGTCCGGGTTGCGGACCAGCTGCTCCATGCCGCCGCTGATCACGTGGCGCGTGGTCTCGTCGCCCCCCACCAGGATCAGCAGCGAGTCGTGGAGGATCTCCTCGTCGTCCAGGCGCTCGCCTTCGATCTCCGCCTCCACCAGGGCGGTCACCAGATCCTCGCGCGGCCGCCGGCGCCGGTCCGCCACCACCCGGGCGTTGTAGTCCGCGTACTCGGCGAAGGCCTGCATGGCGGCGTCGGCGGCCTCGGGCGCGGCGGTGACCGAGGTGCCGCCGATGAGGTCGTCGGACCAGCGCAGCAGGTCGTCGCGGTCCGCCTCCTCCACGCCCAGCAGGTCGCCGATCACGATCAGCGGCAGCGGGGCGGCCAGGTCCCGCACGAAGTCGCAGCGTCCGAGGGGCGCCACGCGGTCGATCAGGCCGCCCACGATCTCGCGGATGCGCGGCTCGAGGGCCGCCACGCTGCGCGGGGTGAAGCCCCGGTTCACCAGGTTGCGCCGGCGCTTGTGCGCGGGGTCGTCGAGGTTGATGAGGGAGGGGACCGGCGGCGCGTCGGGCCGCATGCTGTGGCGGTTGCAGAAGCTCGCCGGGTCCTTGGAGACCCGCATCACGTCCGCGTGGAGCGTGACTCCCCAGACCCCGCCCTCGGCGTCCCGGTAGACGGGCTCGTGGGCCCGCATCCAGTCGAAGGCGGGGTGCGGGTCGCCGGCGTAGAAGGCGCCGTCGAGCAGGTGGATCGCGGGTCGGGGCTCGGGGGCGGCCACGGCGGGCAGGCTACCGCGGCACCGGGGCTCGACAGATACCCCTACGGGGTATATGTATCAGGCATGGACGCGGAAGCCCGGAGCAAGGCGATCACCCGGCTGCGGCGGATCGAGGGCCAGGTGGCCGGGATCCAGCGCATGATCGAGGACGACCGCTACTGCGTGGACGTGCTGCTCCAGATCGCGGCCGTGGAGTCCGCCCTCGACCGGGTGGGGAAGATCGTGCTCGGCCACCACGTCGAGACCTGCGTCTCCCACGCCCTGGCGAGCGGCACCCGCAAGCAGCGGCGCGAGAAGATCGACGAGCTGATGGAGGTGTTCTCGCGCTTCGGCCACATCCGCTGAGCCGCGCCCCGAGGTCCCCCGTGGAGCACCCTTCCACCGAGCCCGCCTGCCCCGGCCACTCCGCCCGCCCTGCCCGCCACGGCCACGCGGGCGACCCCGGCCACCCGGGCACCCGGCCGGTCGCGCCCCCGGCGGGCGGCGGCGGGTGGACCTGCCCCATGCACCCCGAGGTGCTGCGCGACGCGCCGGCGGACTGCCCGGAGTGCGGCATGGGGCTCGAGCCCGTCGCGCCGGGGCTCTCGGACGAGCCCGGCCCGGAGCTCGCCGACATGAGCCGGCGCTTCCGCTGGAGCCTCGTCGGCACCCTGCCCGTCTTCGCCCTGGCCATGGGCGAGATGGGGCCGGGCGGGCCGCTGGCGGACCTCGCCGCGCCGCGCACCCTCGCCTGGCTCCAGCTCGGGCTGGCGACGCCGGTGGTGCTGTGGTGCGGGGCCCCTTTCTTCTCGCGGGGCTGGGTCTCGATCCTCACGCGACGCCTCAACATGTTCACGCTGATCGCCCTGGGCACCGGGACCGCCTGGCTGCACAGCGTGGCCGCCACCCTGGCGCCCGGCGTCTTCCCGGCGGCCTTCCGCGGGCCGGACGGGACCGTGCCGGTCTACTTCGAGGCCGCGGCGGTCATCGTCACCCTGGTGCTCCTCGGCCAGGTGCTGGAGCTGCGCGCCCGGGGCCGCACCGGCGCCGCGATCCGCGCGCTGCTGGGCCTCGCGCCCGCCACGGCCCGGCGCGTCGCCGGGGACGGCAGCGAGGAGGACGTGCCCCTCGCCTCGGTGGCGGTCGGGGACCGGCTGCGGGTGCGACCGGGCGAGAGGGTGCCCGTGGACGGCCGCGTGCTCGAGGGCGGAAGCCACGTGGACGAGTCGATGCTCACCGGCGAGCCCATGCCCGTCGCCAAGGCGCCCGGGGAGTCGGTGGCGGGAGGCACCCTGAACGGCAGCGGCAGCTTCCTGCTGGCGGCGGAGCGGGTCGGCGCCGACACCCTGCTCGCCCGGATCGTCTCCCAGGTCGCCGAGGCCCAGCGCAGCCGGGCCCCGGTCCAGCGCCTCGCGGACCGCGTCGCGGCGTGGTTCGTGCCGGCGGTGATCGCCGCCGCGGCGACGAGCTTCGCGGTGTGGGCGAGCGTCGGCCCGGAGCCGCGCCTCGCCACCGCCCTCGTGAACGCGGTGGCGGTGCTCATCATCGCCTGTCCCTGCGCGCTCGGTCTCGCCACGCCCATGTCGATCATGGTCGCCATGGGGCGCGGCGCCCAGGCGGGCGTGCTGTTCCGCAGCGCCGAGGCCCTCGAGGCGCTGCGCGACGTGGACGTCCTGCTGGTGGACAAGACCGGCACCCTCACCGAGGGCCGGCCCGCCCTGGTCCGGGTGGAGGCCCTCGCGACCGGCGCCCAGGCAGACGTGCTCGAGACCGCCGCCGCCCTCGAGCGGCACAGCGAGCATCCCCTGGCCGGGGCCGTGGTGGCGGGCGCGCGGGATCGCGGGCTCGCACCCGGAGAGTCCGAGGGCTTCGAGGCCCTCCCGGGTCGGGGCGTGGTGGGCCGCGTGGCCGGCCGCGAGGTGGCGGTCGGCACCCGGGCCCTGCTGGCGGCCCGCGGCATCGACCCGGCTCCGCTGGACGAGCCCGCCGCCCGCGCGCGCGCCCGGGGCGAGACGGTGATGCTCGTGGCCCTGGACGGAAAGCCCGTTGGCCTGCTCGGGGTCGCGGACCCCATCAAGCCCTCGACCCCCGCCGCCATCGAGGCGCTGCGTCGCGACGGCGTCCGCATCGTGATGCTGACCGGGGATGCGCGCGCGACCGCCGAGGCCGTGGCGGACCGGCTCGGCCTCGACGAGGTGGTGGCCGAGGTGCTGCCCGAGGAGAAGCTCGCCGAGGTGGAGCGCCACCTCGGCCAGGGGCGCGCCGTCGCGGTGGCGGGCGACGGCGTGAACGACGCGCCGGCCCTGGCCCGCGCCTCGGTGGGGATCGCGATGGGGACCGGCACCGACGTCGCCATGGAGAGCGCCGACGTCACGCTGGTGCGGGGCGACCTCGGCGGCATCGTGCGCGCCCGACGGCTCTCCGCCGCCACCGTGCGCAACGTGCGCCAGAACCTGTTCTTCGCCTTCGCCTACAACGCGCTGGGGGTCCCGCTCGCGGCCGGCGCCCTGTATCCGGGGCTCGGCTGGCTGCTGAGCCCCATGTGGGCGGCGGCGGCCATGAGCCTGAGCTCGCTGTCGGTGATCGGCAACGCGCTCCGCCTGCGGGGGTTCCGACCGTGAGCGACGCCTACCTCCCCGCCCTGCGCTACCCGGTGCTCACGCGCTTCTACGACCGCGTGATGGCCTGGACGCTGAAGGAGGAGAAGCTCAAGCGGCTTCTCGTCGAGCAGGCCCAACCTCTCGGAAGCCATGATGTTCTCGACCTCGGCTGCGGGACGGGCACTCTCACCCTGATGCTGCGCCGCGCGGCTCCGGACGCCCGCGTGGTCGGGCTGGATGCCGACGCCGAGGCCCTGGGCCTGGCGCGCGCCAAGGCGGCGGAGGCCGGGCTCGACCTGGAGCTGCACCGGGCCCTCGCCTGGCAGGCGCCCTTCGAGACGGCGAGCTTCGACCGGGTGGTGTCGAGCCTGCTCTTCCACCACCTCGGCCCGGGCGACAAGCGCCGCACCCTGGCGCGGGTGCACGCCTGGCTGCGGCCCGGGGGCGAGCTCCACGTGGCCGACTGGGGCCGCGCGGACGGCCTGCTCGCGCGGGCCGCCTTCGCGCCGGTGCAGCTCCTCGACGGCTTCGCCACCACGGCGGAGAACGTCGAGCACGGCCTGGTGCCGGTGCTGCGCGAGGCGGGCTTCGAAGGCGTCGAGGAGACCCGCCGCGAGCCCACGCTGTTCGGGATCCTCTCGTTCTACCGCGCGCGGCGCCCGGCGGCGCTCCCGACGGCCTAGACGTTCCCGCGGCGGGCGAGGAGCTCGTCGAGGGCGCGGCGGGCCGGCTCGAAGCCGGGCGCGACGCGCAGCATCTCCCGGCGAACCTCGATGGCCTCGTCGATGCGACCGAGCCGGGCCAGCGCGACGGCGAGGGTGTCGAGGTGGGGCAAGGGCTCCCGCACGCCGCTCGCGAGGAGGGGCTCCACCAGGCGGACCGCCTCGGCGATCCGCTCGGGATCCCGCGAGCGCGCCAGCACCCGCGCCAGTGCGCCCGCCGCCGCCCGCGACTCGGGCGCCGCGGCCAGCGCCTCCCGGTACGCCTCCACCGCGGCGGCCGGGCGCCGGGCCTCCTCGTGGACGCGACCCAGCACGATCCAGCTCTCGGCGCCGGGGGCCAGGCCCACCGCCGCCTGCGCGGCGACGAGCGCGCGCCCGGTGTCGCCGGCGGCGAGGTGGAGGCGCGCGCCGTGGGCGCGCAGGCGTGCGCTGTCCTGGCCGATCCACGCCAGGCGATCGAGGGCCGCCTCCAGCCGGTGCGCCTCGACGCGATCGCCGAGCCACGCCAGGCGCGCCTCCTCGACGCGGCCCCAGGCGAGCACCACCAGGGCGAGGGCCGCGACCGACCACACGAGCACCGGCGCCCGGCTCGGCTCCGGCTCGACGGCCTCGGGCGGGCCGGCGTCCTGCCGGCGCAGCAGCACCCGTGCAATGCGACCGTCGCGCAGCTTCCAGATCGCGCCGTCCAGCAGGAAGTGGTGCAGGTTGACCGCGGACGCCACCAGCAGGCCCAGGCCCGCGTCGTAGGGCAGGCGCCCGAGGGCGCCCGGTGCGAACAGCAGCGCGGGCAGCGCCCACAGCGCGGAGCCGGCGAGGAGCGCCTTGCCGAGGTGGCGCGCCTGGCCCGCGGCACCGCCCCGAGGCCCGCCGTCCCGCGTCGCGTAGTAGCCCGTGACCCAGAGGTACTGGACGCTGTGCGCGATGGCGATCCAGAGGAACGCGTAGTAGCCGTGCCGTCCCGAGACCGAGTCCACGCCCGGGAGCCCCCCCCAGCGGCCGACGAGCAGCGGCACCACGAACCAGAGCGCCTGCATGGCGGTGATGAGCGCCGTGGGGAGGAGCGCGCGGGGCCCGGCGCGGCGCAGCAGCGCCGCCGCCACCGCGGCCAGGCAGCCCAGGTAGGCGACGCTGAGGACCACCAGCGCGACGTTCGCGGGCCCCACCGGGATCCCGGCGCGCAGCAGCGTGATCTCGGCGCCCCCGGCGTCGACCGGCGCGAAGCTCGCCGTGGAGCTCTGGGTCGCGATCACGGTGAGGACGAAGGAGAGGAGGAAGGAGGCGTGGAACAGCCGCTTGGTGCCGGGGGCCAGGGGGATCCCGCGGCGCCCGAGGAACATCAGCGCGAGGCCGTAGTTCTGGCCGCTGTAGTGCCAGGGGCTCCAGGTCATGTAGATCGTGAACAGCCACGACCCCACCCAGGCGCTGTGCACCCCTGCCGCGAAGGCGACGGCCAGGCCCAGGCTCACGACGGCGGTGAAGGGGCCGTAGGTGCGCCGGTCCTCGCCCCGTTCGGCGACGCGCAGCAGGGTCGCGCCGTAGTGGGGCGTCCCGAGCAGCAGCAGCCCGAGGGGCAGCAACGCCAGGGGCACGGTCTCGCGCAGGGCGGGGCCGGCCACGCTCAGCACGGCGAACAGGGCGAAGTAGAGGCCGCCGCAGCCCAGCAGCAGGTCCGGCACGGGGCCGAAGAGCCAGCGCGCGGAGGGGCTCGGGGCGGGCGCGGTCGCGGACATGGCGGGGCCGGATCCTCCCGCTCCTGCGTTTCGGCGGCTCGGGGACCGGGCTGAACGCGGGGCCGGGTCGAGTCGCCGCCCGGACCTTCCGATACGCCCCGTCGATGGACGGGGGCAGGCGATCCGGCGCGGGGGCTCACCTCGGGGTGCTGCTGGCCGGCCTGCTCGGCCTGCTGGCGGGCGGCCCGGGCTGCAACCGGGTGCACACCGAGCCGACGGGCCCGCGCCCCTCCGTGGTGATCGTCATCGACGACGCCCTGCGCCGGGACCGGCTCGGCGCTCACGGCGGCCCCGCCCACACCCCGGCCTTCGACGCCTTCGCGCGCGAGCACCTGCTCTTCCAGCGCGCCTTCACCCAGGCGCCCTGGACCAAGCCCTCGGTCGCGACCCTCTTCACCTCGCTCTACCCGTCCCAGCACGGCGTGGCCTCGGACCCCGCGCTGCGGGCGGGCGACGCCGCCGGGGTGCTCCGGGTCGACACGCTGCCCGACGAGCTCGTCACCCTGGCCGAGGTGTTCCAGGCGGCGGGCTACCGGACCGCCGCCTTCGTGAGCAACCCCTGGCTCGACGACCGCTACGGGTTCGCCCAGGGCTTCGACCACTACGACGACTCCTTCGCGCGCTGGGGCTCGCCGGGGAGCGCCCTCACCGCCCGCGCCCGCGCCTGGCTCGCGGGCGCGGACGCGGAGGGGCCGTTCCTGCTCTACCTCCACTACCTCGACTCGCACCGCCCGCACCCGCCCCTCGAGGAGTCCGAGGCGCGCGCGCGGGCCGGCGAGGCCCCGGCGCCCGGGGACGTGCGGGCCGAGCGCATGGCGGCCGCGGTGGCCGAGCTGGTGCCGCTCGCCGACGGGCGCCGGCTCCCCGAGGCGGGCATCCAGCCCTCCCTCGCCCACCTGCACCGGGCCTACGACAAGGGCGTCGAGCGCTTCGACCGGGAGCTCGGCGCGCTGCTCGAGGCCCTCGCCGCCCACCCCGGCTGGGACCGCACCCTCGTCTTCGTGACCTCGGACCACGGCGAGGCGCTCTACGAGCGGGGCTACGGGAACCACGGCTACATGCTCCACGACGAGGAGCTCGCCATCCCCCTGGCCGCGCGCATCCCGGGCGTGGGCCCCGGCGACGTCGACCTCGACGCGCCCGTCGGCCTCGTCGACCTGCTCCCGACCCTGTGCGGGCACCTCGCCCTCGCGTGCCCCGAGCCGGTGTTCGGGCGCGACCTCCTCCGCGACCCGGTGCGGCGCTACGAGGTGAGCGAGGGCAGCATGATCGACCCGCGCCACCGGGCCATCCGCGACGGCGACTGGAAGCTCATCTGGGAGCCGGATCGCCGCTTCGCGGACCCGCGCCGGTCGGGCCCCTTCGCGCTCTACGACCTGCGCCGCGATCCCCACGAGACCCGCGACCGGCTGGCGCCGGGGGCCGGGGACGCCGAGAGCGAGGCCGCCTTCTCGCGCCTCTCCGAGGCCCTCGGCGAGAGCGTGGCCCCCTGGCGGGCGCCGCGCTCGGCTCCCGCCGAGATGGCGCCCGAGGAGATCGAGCGCCTGCGCGCCCTCGGCTACCTCGAGTAGCCACCCGACACTGCCTGTACGCCGCCCGGCAGGGGATGTCGGACGCCTCCCGCACGCCGCCGGCAACTCGTCCCGCAAGGCGCCGGGAAGCCTCCGGGGCGCCCGGCGCGCGCGAGTCGGTACGTGCCTTGCTCTGCACGGGGCCGGGGACGGATCCAGCGATCCGCCGCCCGAAAAGGAGACCCCCGATGCAACGAATCCGACTCTGGACCGCGGGACTGCTCTCGCGCGTCGACTGGATGGTGACCCAGGTCGAGAACCACGAAGCCCTCGCGCAGAGCGCGATCCGCGAGGTGCAGCGCTCCGCGGCGCGCGCCAAGGTGCAGCTCGCCAAGGTGCGCAAGGACGGCGCCGTGCTGCGCGAGCAGCTCGGCGAGGCCCGGGGCACCGAGGCGACCTGGCGCGAGCGCGCCCAGCGCCTGGCCCGGGAGGACGAGGAGCGCGCCGTCGAGTGCCTGCGGCGCAGCAAGGCGGCGAGCCGCCGGGCCGCGCGCCTGGCCGAGCGCGTGGCCGAGCACGACCGGGTCGAGAAGCAGCTCGGCCGGGACGTGCAGGCCGTGGAGCAGCGTCTCGGCCACCTGAAGGAGCAGCGCAACCTGCTGCGCACGCGCCAGTCGCGCGCCGAGGCCCTCACCCAGGTCGCCGAGGCGAGCCAGCCCCTCGGTCCCGAGGTGGGCGAGCTCTTCGAGCGCTGGGAGACGCGCGTGATGGAGCGCGAGCTCGAGAGCCAGTGCAGCGTCGACGAGGGCGTGGACGACCTCGAGGAGGAGCTCGCCGGCGAGGAGGAGCAGGCGTCCCTGCGCGCCGAGCTCGAGGACCTGGTGCGCGGGGAGGACGCGCGATGAGCGGGGCTCCCATCCCGATCGAGATCCCGGTCGAGAGCGCCCGGAGCTCGCCCTCCGGCGAGCCCTCGTCCGAGGCCGCGGCGCGGGCCCGGGTCCCCACCCTGAGCCGCATCCTGCGCGTGATCGGGGCGGGCGTCCTGATCGCCTCGGCGTCGAGCTTCCTGGTGCACCAGTGGGAGTCGGGCAACGACATCCAGCGCTACCTGGCGCTGCTCGTCCACACCGCGGTGCTGTGCGCGGCCGGCTTCTTCTGCGGGCTGCGCATCGGCGACGGCAAGAGCGCACGCACCTTCCTCGCGGTGGCGGTGGCCGGCGTGCCGGCCCACTTCTGCATCCTGGGTGGGCTGCTCTACTCGCAGCTCAGCCTGGACGGGGGGTCGGCCCCGGTGGCCCACTACGCGACCTGGGTCGCGTCGAGCCCCGGCGCGGCCCTGCTCACCGCCGCACTGGCGCTGGCGGTGCTGGCCCCGGTCACCTGGATCAGCTTCCTGGCCCTCGCCCGCCCGCGCGCGCGGGAGCTCAGCCTCGCGTTCTTCGGGCTGAACGCCGCCATCCTGCTGCCGAGCCGCGATCCGGAGCTCGTCGCGTTGCTCGTGGGCGCGAGCCTCGCGGCCTTCGCCTGGCTCGAGCTGCGCGTGTTCCGCGGCGACACGGCCCTGCGCACCCTTGAAGGACGCGGGGTGCGCGCCATGCTGCTCGTCCCGGTGGCGCTGCTGCTCTCGCGCAGCGTGCTCCACTACGAGGTCTCGTGGCTGCTCGCCGCGGTGCTCGCCGCCGCCGCCTCGGCCGCGCTGTTCCTCGCCGGGCGCGAGTGGATCCGCTCGCCGGGCCTCGGCCGCGGCATCCAGGGCCTCGCCACCCTGCCCGCCTTCGCGACCTGGGTGTGCTTCGCCGGCGCCCTCGAGCAGGGCGTCGGGCTGCCGAGCGCCTGGGTGCTGCCCGTCATCGCGCTCCCCTTCGCCGCCTCGCTGGCCGGCATGTCGCTGCTCTCCGTGGGCGGCGGCGCGCTCTACCGGCGGGCCGCGGTCGGGGTGGCGCTCGGCGGGCTGTGTCTCGAGCTCGCGTTCTTCCCGAGCGTGCTCGCGTCGCTCGCCTGCCTCGCCGTGGCGATCGGCGCCGTGGCCTACGGCTACCTGCTCGAGCGGCGGCTGCTGCTGCTGACGGGCGCGGTGGGGCTCCTCTACGCGCTGGCCCACCACGTGCGCTGGGCGGTGGAGTTCTACGCCTGGAGCCACTGGGGCAGCCTCGCCCTGCTGGGCGCCCTGGTGATCGTGGCGGCCTCGCTCCTGGAGCGGCACCACGAGCGCGTGATCGCCCACCTGACGGGCCTGCGCCAGCGCGTCGGCAGCTGGCAGGCGTGACCGGCTGGGAGGCCGACCCAGGATGGGTCGGCTTCCGTCGCAAAGCGGGCCCGCAGGGCTCGCTCCGCTAGGGGATCGCGAGCTCCCGGACGCTGCCCTCGGGCAGCAGGGGGAGACCGGCGTCGCGCCGGAAGCGGTTCTCCCAGGTGATCGCCTCGGCGAGGTCGGGCGCCGAGGCGCGCCGCTCCCGCAGCGCGCGCTCGAGGGCGGCGGGCTCCCCCGCCCGCGCCTCGAGCGCGACGGCCAGGTCGAGGAGCTCGGGGTGACCGGGCACGAGCACCCGTGCACGGCGCCAGGCGCTCCGCGCCGCTGGCAGCCGGCCCTCGGCCAGCGCGCCGCGCAGCGCGGCGAGCTGGGGCGCGGCGAGGCGCTCGCGCTCGCGGTGGTCGGCGTCGCGCCAGCGGCGCTCGGCGAAGGCCTCGCCGCGCGCCCCGGCGAGCTCGGCGAGCAGCGCGCTCAGCCCGGGGTGGGTCCGGCCCTCGGGCGTGGCGCGGTAGCGCAGCAGCGCCTCGGCGTGGGCATCCAGGGCCTCGCGGTCGGCCGGCTCCCCGGCCAGCGCCGCGCGGGCGGCGAGGACCGGCCACACCGGCAGCTCGGCGCGCTGCTGCGGAGGCAGGCTGCGGGCCCGCGCCAGCGCGCGCGCCGGGTCTAGCCGCTCGAGCGCGGCGATGGCGTCGAAGGCGTCCTGCTGCGCGCCGGATCGCGCGTGGGCGGCCTCGAAGCCGCGCGCCGCGGCGGCAGGGTCGTGGCGGCGCTCGAGGTGGTGGCGGGCCAGCACCCGCAGCGGCTCGGGCCGGGTCGGATGGGCGGCCGCCAGCGCCTCGAGCCGGGCCCGGGCCCCGGACGCGTCCGGGCCGCGGGCCAGGGCGAGCGCCGCGCGCAGCGTCTCCACCGTCGCGGGATCCACCGCGGGCCCGGCCTGGCGCAGCCAGCGCTCGAGCTTGGCGGGCGGCCAGCGGCTGCCGGGAGTCGCGGCGCCCTCGGCGAGGCGTCGGGCGAGAGCCGCGGCGTCGAGGCGCCCCGTCCACGGCGGCAGCAGGGGCGCGGTCGGGCCGAGCCGGGCGTCGATGCGCGGGTAGTCGACGGTCTTCCACTCCGTGGCGCGGGGGATGCGGGTCTCCACGTAGGCGTTGTCGTCGGTGTTCGAGGCGGCGGGGTCGATCCGCGCGAGATCGGCGCCGTGCCCCTCGAAGCGCGCGAGCAGCGCCTCGAGCTCCGCCAGGTCGTGGTGGCCCAGCAGGTCCTGGAGACCGGGCGCGGCCAGCCGCTCTGCCATGCGCGGCAGGTCGAGGCGCACCGCGCCGCGCATGCCGAGCAGCAGCAGCGCCGAGCGATCCCGCGCCGCGCTCGCGTCCACCAGCACCGAGCCGGGGAACACCCGCTCGAAGCTCGTCGCCAGGGCGAGCACGCTCTCCACGTCGGTGCGGAAGCCGTTCACCCAGGCGGCGAAGACGCCCCCCTCGCGCAGCGCCCCGCGCGCCAGTGCGAAGAACTCCTCGGTGAACAGGTTGGCGGCCCCCATCAGCCAGGGGTGGCTCGGCTGGGAGGCGATCAGGTCGAAGCCGGCGTCGCCGCGATGGCGCGCCAGCAGCAGCTCGTTGCGGCCGTCGTTCACGCGCAGCGCGACGCGCGGATCCTCGAGCGGGCTCCGGCGTCCCTGGTGGAGCAGCCCGACGGCCTGGACCACCGCCTCCTCGAGCTCCACGACCTGGATCTCGCGGACGTCGGTCTGGAGCAGCGCGTGCACGGTGTTGCCGCCACCCAGCCCGATCACCAGGGCGCGCTCGGGGCGCTCGGCCACGAGGTAGGGGAGCGCGCCGAGCAGCATGGTGGTGGGCGGACGGTAGGGCGGCGCCAGCAGGGTGCCGGCCTCGGGAAGGCCGTTGGTGCGCAGGCTGCGGCCGCGTCGGGTCTCGGAGACCGTCACCACCGCGTTGCGGCCCTCGAGCACGGCGAGCTGGCGCGCCGTCGCCTCGGCGAGCCCGCTGCGGTAGTCGGCCAGGCCGGTGAAGGTCACCTGGCGCGCCGCCGCGGTGCGGTCGACCCCGACCCCGTTGAAGGAGAACACCACCAGGCCGAGCACCAGGGCGGCGGCGCCCGTCGCGGCCAGGCGCTCGAGGCCCTGGCTGCTCTGGAAGCCGAGCAGCACCAGGAGCGCCACGGCCAGGTCGAGGACGATGAGCCCGAAGAGGGTCGCGTCCATGCCCAGGGACTCGATGGCCCAGAAGCCCACGAGCAGGCTCGCCGCGATGCTGCCCGCGGTGTTGACCGCCACCGCGACGCCGATCCCCTGCCCGGCGCGGCCGGCGCGCCGCGTGTAGATGCGGATCAGCACCGGGAAGGCGGCGCCGAACAGCGCGGCGGGCGCGATCACCACCGGCGCGACCACGGCGTAGAGCAGGTGGGTGGCGTCGCCTCCGCCCCACCAGCGGGCGAGCTGGACGTTCGCGTAGGGGAGCCAGGGCACCATCGCCATGCCGGCCGCCACCGCGGCCGCGATGGCGACGTGGAGCAGCGCGAAGGCCCGGGGCAGGTCGCGGATGCGGTCCACCACCGGCGCGATGGCGAGGCTCCCGATCCCGATGCCGAACAGGTAGGCGGAGAGCACCGCGGCGAAGCCGTACAGGGTGCCCTCCATCACGATGCTGAAGAGCTTCGACCAGACCACCTCGTAGCCGATGGCGACGAAGCCCGAGACGCCGAAGAAGACCAGGAACACCGCCCGTCCGGGCTGGGGATCGTCGGGGCGGCCCGCGGCCAGCGCCCGCTCGAGGTCGCCTTCGTCGCGGCGCCGGGCGCGCTCGGCGACGGCCAGCACGGCGGCGGCCACGGCGAGGTTCACGCTGGCGGCCGCCAGCAGGGTGTGGGTGAGGCCGAGCCCGGGGATGAGCCAGAAGCCCGCCAGGTAGGCGCCCGCCACGGCGCCCAGGGTGTTGGCGGCGTACAGGATCCCGCTCCAGCGCCCGAGGGTCGCGTCGTCGCCCACCACGCCCCGGGCCATCACGGGAAGCGTCGCCCCCATGGCGACGGTGGGCGGCAGCAGCACCACCGCGCAGGCCGCCACGCGCAGCGCCACCAGGCCCGAGCCCTCCACCGACCCGAACCAGGCGTAGAGCACGTCGAGCCGGGTGAGGAGCGGCAGGGAGAGCAGGGCGAAGAGCCCGATCCCCAGCTCGAGGAGGGCGTACAGGCGCAGCGGGTTGCGCACCCGGGCCACGCGGCGCGCCGCCAGCGCGTTGCCGAGCGCCATGCCGCCGAAGAAGACCGCCAGCACGGTACCGATCGAGTGGCTGGTGGTGCCGAACACGAAGCCCAGGAGCCGGGTCCACAGGATCTGGTAGACCAGGGCGGTCAGGCCCGAGAAGACGAGGGCCAGTGCGGCGACGACACGGGGATTCATGGGCCTCCTGGTCGGGGTGGCCGGACGGGTGGCCTCTGCTGCGCCTTCATCGGCACGCAGCGGAGCCCGGTTGAGCGTTTCCGCCCGCGGAGTTGCGACGGCTCCCTGCGCACCCTCGTGGAGCCGGGACGGCGTTTGCGGGTCGCCGGACCGGTGCCTAGGCTGCGGGTCGTGCAGGCCCCCCGCCGGCTCGTCGCCCTCGTCTTCGCGGCCCTCCACCTCGCGGTGGCCGCCGTGCCGTGTCCGACCCTGGCGCTGGCGGAGGGCGACTCGGGCGAGCCGCCGGTGATGCGTCAGCTCTGCCCCTGCAGCTGCACCGCGGGACCGGCCGTCGCGGTGGCGGGATCCTACGCGGCGCCTCCGCCGCGAACCGAGCTTCCCGCCCTCCCCTCCCTCGAGCACGACCCGGCCCCCGAGCGGGCGAGCCTTCCCACGGCTCCCGAGGATCCCCTCGACCACGTGCCCCTGGCGGCCTGAGCCCCTCCCCCGGAACCGCTCTCTTCCGAGCCGCTCTCCTCCCTCTCGATCGGAGCCCTCGCCCGCGGCCGGCGCGGTGCGTGCGCCCGTGGAGCCCGTCGTGCATCGAACCCTCGCCAGCCTGCTGCTGACTGTCTTCCTCTCCGCCCCCGCCCCCGCCCTCGCCGACGCCGAGCACGTGGCCCGTCCCGACTCCCACGCCCCCATCGGCGTCATGGGAGATCACCTCCACCATGCCGGCGAGTGGATGCTCTCCTACCGCTACTCGCGGATGAACATGAACGGCAACCGCGACGACACCGGCCGCATCGGCGAGGGGTCGATCCGCTCGGACTTCGGCTTCCCCATCGTGCCCTTCGACATGGACATGGAGATGCACATGTTCGGCGGCATGTGGGCGCCCCACGACGACGTCACCCTGATGGCGATGGTGCCCTTCGTGCGCCTCGACATGAAGCACCGCACCCCGACGAACCGCCAGTTCACCACCCGCAGCAAGGGGATCGGAGACGTCAGGCTCACCGGTCTGGTCCGGCTCTGGCGCAACGAGATGCACCAGCTGCACCTCAACGCCGGCCTGAGCCTGCCCACCGGGGACATCGACGCGAGGGACGACACGCCCATGGGAAGGGCGCGCCTCCCCTACCCGATGCAGATCGGCTCGGGCACCTGGGACCTGCTCCCGGGGATCACCTACGTGGGCCGCACCGCGAGCTTCTCCTGGGGCGGACAGCTGAGCGCCACCTACCGCACCGGGGTCAACAACCGGGGCTACCGCCTCGGCCACGGCTGGGCCTCCACGGCCTGGGCGGCGCGCCGCTGGCTGCCCTTCCTGAGCACCTCCCTGCGCCTCGAGTACCGCGAGTGGCGCAACCTGCGCGGCGACGACGACGAGCTGCCGCTCATCGTCGAGACCGCGGACCCCGACCGCCGGGCCGGCCGGCGCCTCGACCTGCTCGCCGGGGTGAACCTGATCGGCACGGGGGGCTGGGTGCGCGACCACCGCCTCGCCATCGAGACGGGCTTCCCGATCCACCAGGCCCTCGACGGGCCCCAGCTCGAGACCGACTGGCGGGTCGTGGTGGGCTGGCAGCGGGCCTTCTAGGCACGGGCGAGGGGAACGGAACCTGCCCTTCGGCCCCTTTCGTTCGGGACCCGGGGTGTGAATAATCCCGGCCCGGCGACGGTCCGAGAGCAGCGCGGAGCCCGCGGCAGCCCGCCCCGCCGAGAACCGCACCCCATCCAGGGAACGGAACCCGATCCAGAGACCCAAACCAGATCCAATCCAGATCCAATGCGGGAGGGAAGCGATCCATGGACGAGCTGACGAACGATCCCCAGGGCGGCATGCAGTCGATCGTGGAGACGGCCATGACGGCCATCTCCGAGTGGGGACTGCAGGTGATCGGCGCGATCGCCGTGCTGATCATCGGGCGCTGGGTCGCCGGGATGATCCGCAGGGGCGTCTCCCGCTCGCTCGAGCGGACGGGGACCGACGCCTCGCTGGTCCCCTTCCTGTCGAGCATCGCCTACTACCTCGCCCTCACCGTCGTCCTGATCGCGGTGCTGAACCTGTTCGGGATCCAGACGACCTCGCTCGTGGCCGTCCTCGGCGCTGCGGGCCTGGCGGTCGGGTTCGCCCTCCAGGGCACCCTCTCCAACTTCGCGGCCGGCGTGATGATCCTGGTCTTCCGGCCCTTCGGGGTGGGAGACTTCGTCGAGGCCGGCGGCACGTCCGGCACCATCGACGAGATCGGGATCTTCGTCACCACGCTCCACACGCCCGACAACGTCCGCATCATCGTGCCCAACTCCGAGATCGGGAGCGGCGTCATCAAGAACTACTCCGCCAACGACACGCGCCGGGTGGACCTCGTGGCGGGCATCTCCTACGCCGACGACATCGAGACGGCGATCACCACCATCCGCGGGGTCCTCGAGCGCGACTCGCGCGTGCTGGCGGACCCCGAGCCCACGATCGCGGTGTCCGAGCTGGCGGACTCGTCGGTCAACCTCGTGGTGCGGCCCTGGTGCGCGGCGGGGGACTACTGGCCGCTCAAGTTCGACCTCACGCGCGCGCTCAAGGAGGGCCTCGAGGGCGCCGGCTGCTCGATCCCGTTCCCGCAGCAGGACCTGCACCTGGTGGAGGTGCCGAAGACGGCCTGAGCGGCCGGGCCCGGGTAGCCTCCGTGCGGCCGCCGACCCTCCGGTGGCTCCCGGATGCTCGCGTCGCGCATCCCGCCGGGGGAGGCAGAGGCCGGGAGGCGGGCGGCGCTAGCATGGCGCGGAACCCCATCGGAGGAAGGCATGAGCGAGCCCCGGGTGCTGCGCTGGGAGAGCCTCACCAAGCGTCAGTTCGACGCCATCGACAAGGAGCGGGCCCTGGTGCTCGTCACCTGCTCGCCCCTCGAGGTGCACGGACCGCACCTGCCCCTCGGCGCCGACGCCCTGGAGGGCGAGGGCCTCGCCGAGCGCGCGCTGCGCCACCTGCCCGAGCGCCAGCGCGAGCGCCCCTGCCTCAAGCTGCCCTTCGTCTACGCGGCGACGGATACGGTCCCCCAGGCCGGCTCCCTCACGTTCCGGCCCTCCACGACGATTCGCGTCCTCGAGGACCTGGGGCGATCCCTCGCCGCCCAGGGCTTCCGCAACGTCTTCGTGTCGAACTTCCACGGCAGCCCGCGCCACTTCCTCGCCATCGAGACCGCCTGCCACCGCGTCTCCGCCGAGCGCGGCATCCGCATGGTGCCGGTCTTCTCGCTGATGCTGTCGCGCCTGAACGGCGGTGGCTCGGAGCTCGGCGACGTGCTCGGCCACCTGCCCGGGGTACGGATCGAGGACCTGGACGGCGACACCCACGGTGGGCTGGTGGAGACGTCGCAGCTCCTGGCCCTGCACCCGGACTGGGTGGACCCGGAGTACAAGTCCCTGCCGCGGCGCACCGTGGGGCTGTGGCGCGAGGAGCGCGGCGACGGCAAGCCCGAGGGGCCCCGCAGCCGGCTCCAGAAGGTCCGCGACGCCCTCGCCGACTTCCGCGCGGGCATCGGCTTCTTCAGCGAGGAGAGCTACTCGGGCGCCCCGGCCGCCGCTTCGGCGGAGCTCGGTGAGCAGATCCTGGACCTGCTCGCGGGCCGCACCGCCGAGGCCATCGACGAGATCCTCGAGGGCCGGCTGCCCCGGGACGAGTGGCACTCGCCGTTCTGGAAGCTGCGCCACGCCTTCGTCCACCCCTGGGCGGTGCGCTTCATGGACCGGCTGCTGAAGGTTCCGAAGACGACCCGCTGACGGCGCCGCGCCGGGGCCTCACACGTGGTTGCGCAGCATCAGCTCCTTGGGATGGGGCTCGAGGTACACCTGGCCCGCGAGGTAGTCGATGGAGAGGCGGCGCACGTGGTGGCGCATCAGCGTGATGGGCACCACCAGCGGGACCAGGCCCCGGCGGTACTCGGCGATCAGGTCGTGGAGCTCGCGCCCCGAGGCGGCGTCGAGCGCTCCGCGCAGGTGGCCCATGGCGTGCTGGAGCACGTTCACGTTGCGACGCCGGGTGGCGAGATGGCGCAGCGCCTCCATCAGCCCGGCCACGTAGCGGTCGCGGAACTCGGCGCGGGCGATCTGCTTCACGTCGGCGACGAGACGTCCGAGGCGGCGGTAGTGCTCCGGTGCGTGGGCCATGACCTGGAGCTTGTGCGCGGTGTGGAAGGCGACCACGTCGCCCCGGCTCCAGCGGCCGTGGAACAGGCTGCGCACGCGGCGGTAGGCGAACAGGCGCTCGATCCAGTTGTCGCGCAGGCGCGGGTCGTTGAGCCGCCCCTCCTCCTCCACGGGCAGGTCCGGCGCGCCGTCGAGGAGCGCCCGGGCGAACATCCCGGTCCCCGTCTTGCGCGGCATCCCCTTGCCGGCGGAGTGGACCTTCACCCGCTCCATGCCGCAGCTCGGCGAGTCCTTCTTCAGCACGAACCCGCACAGGTCGAGGCGCTCGAGCTCACGCACGCGCCGGGCCGCGAAGCGCTGCATGGATCGGGTGTGGTCCGTCCCGGAGCGCTCGGCCACGAGCCGCACGTCGTCGCCGTCCCCGACCAGCCGGATCGCCTCCCGGGGGATCCCCATGCCCACCTCCACCTCGGGGCACACGGGAACCCACCTCTCACCCAGGAGCACCTCCCCCTCCTCGGTGACCAGCCGCAGCAGCCCTTCGACGTGAGCCCGCTTGGCGCGGCCTACCCCGAGGCGCTGGACCCACCGGCCCAACGCTTCGGCCCGGACCGGCTCGGCGGCCTTCGCCAGCTCGGACCGTGAGAGCCGCGTCGACTCCACGCTCGCGCGCTCGAGCAGGGCCTCGCCCTCCTGGCGCACGAAGCGCGCCAAGGCCCGGGCATCGTCGGC
>JANQFK010000018.1 GCA_028277885.1 Myxococcota bacterium | reverse complement strand
CAGGTTGCGGGTGGCGCCGAGGGCCAGGTAGCCGAACGCCACCCAGAGCAGGACGTCGAGGGGCTCGAGGCGCCGCCAGTTGAGCGCCATGGCGGCGAAGGAGCCGGCCGCCAGCGCGCCGGCGAGGACGAGGCCGAGGGGCTCGAGGCCGCGCGCGCCGCCCAGGGTCGGGGAGAGCTCGTTGATGAAGCGGCCGAACAGGCCCCGGGACTCGGGCGGCCCCACCATGCCGAGCTGCTGGATCGGGTAGAGCGCGCCCTCGAGGAAGTTCGGGTTCACGAGGGAGACCCCGCAGGCGAGGCCCGTGACGGCGCCGAGGCGCGCGAGGGCGCCCGGGCGCAGGGACTGGTCCGGCGAGATCAGCGGGCGCGCCACCTCGGCGGCGAACGCCATGGCGCAGACCGCGATGCCGACGGCGAAGAGGCCGTGGACGTTCGCCCAGACGAGCTGGATCGCCACGATGCCGAACACCCAGGCGTCGCCCCGTCGCTGGTGGCGGTCCAGCAGCGCCAGCACGCCCGCGAGGAGCAGGAAGGAGGGCAGCTCCGGGCGCGGCATGAAGCGGTCCGCGGCCACCAGCAGCATCAGCCCCAGCGCGAGCGCGGTCACCCAGGGCCGCTCCCGGCGCCAGCCGATGGGGGCGAGGATGGCGAGCAGCCCCACGACCAGCACGGCCTTGGCGATCACCACCGCGGCGTGCCCGCCGAGGGAGTGCACGCCGTGGAGCACCAGCTGGTGGAGCCAGTGGATGTCGACGTAGCGTTCGCCGTTCACCGTGTAGGTGAACACGTCCACCTTGGGAACGGCGCCGGTCTCGGCGATGAGCGCGCCGGTGCGCAGCAGCCACCAGTAGTCGAAGCTGCGGATCTTCTGGAGCCCGCAGGCGAGGCCGAGGAGCACCAGCGCACCCGCGAGGGCCAGCACCCAGGCCCGCTGGGCCGCGCTCTCGCCGCTCACAGGTCCCAGAAGTAGTCCTCGTTGGTGAGGGCCGGCGCCTCGTCCCCCGCCGCCGCGCCGCCGGCGTCGCGCGCCTCGGCCTCGCGGGCGATGCCCCGGGCCTGGTCCTCGAGGTCCCGGGTCTCGCGCTCCCAGTACTCCTCGCTGCCGAAGTGGGGGAAGGCATCCGGGAAGACGGGATCGTGCCAGCGTCGCGCGATCCAACCCGCGTACCAGACGAAGCGCAGTGCGCGCAGCGGCTCGACCAGGGCCAGCCAGGCGTCGTCGAAGTCGCGCAGCTCTCGGTAGGCGTCGAGCAGCCGCGCGCGCTGGCGCAGGGCCTCGGCGTCGCGGCCGGGCAGCAGCATCCACACGTCCTGCACCGCGGGCCCCACACCGAAGTCGTCGAAGTCGAGGAAGAACCAGCGGCTCTCCCCGGGGTCGCCCTGCGCCGGGCGCTCGAGCAGGTTGCCCCGGTGGCAGTCGCCGTGGATGCGGTGCACGGGGACGCCGCGGCTGCGCGCCTCGTAGAGCTCGGCCACGGCCTCGGCGGCGGCGCGGTAGCGCCGCGCGCAGGCGTCGGGCAGGAAGCGGCCGGCCTCGAGGGCGGCCAGGGGCTCGCGCACGCGGGTGGCGGCGTCGTAGCGGGGGCGCGCCGGCGCCTCGCCCGCCGCGCCCACGGCGTGGATCCTCGCCAGCAGCCGGCCCAGGACCGGGAGCGCGTCGTCGCGGATCTCGTCGGGCGAGCGCCCGCCGGTGCGCGGCCAGAGCGCGTAGAGCAGGCCGTCCTGCTCGCCCAGGGTGCGGTGGCCCTCCGGCCCCTCCTGCCCTTCCCGCCCGTCCCACGCGAGGGGCGCGCAGACCGGCACCTCGGCGCGCCGCAGGTCCGCCAGGAACGCGTGCTCCTCGAGGATCGCCGCCCGCGACCAGCGGCCCGGGCGGTAGAACTTGATCACGACGTGGCTCGCCACGCCGGCGTCCTCGAGGCGCACGTCGTAGACCCGGTTCTCGAGGCACGTGAGCGGCGTGACGTGGCCCGTGGGCGCGAGGCCCGCCGCCTCCACGGCGCGCAGGGCCCCGTCGGGGCCGAGGGAGAGGAAGGAATCCGACACGAGGGGGCGAGGGTAGTCGTGACGCTTTGAATTCGCTAGGCTTTCCGGTTACTTGCGGCGGCGCTCTTCGCCGGCTCGGCGTCCACGGAGCGGGTCGGCAGGGCGCCGCGACGAAAACGGGAGCTCCCCATGTCCCCTTCCTCCCCTTCCAGGTCGGGCAAGGACCGGCCCTGGCTCTTCCGGACCTACTCCGGCCACAGCTCGGCCGAGGCGAGCAACGAGCTCTACCGCACCAACCTCGCCCGCGGTCAGACCGGGCTCTCGGTGGCCTTCGACCTGCCCACCCAGACCGGCTACGACGCCGACCACCCCCTGGCCCGGGGCGAGGTCGGCAAGGTCGGGGTCCCGATCGGCCACCTCGACGACATGCAGTCGCTGTTCGAGGGCATTCCCCTCGACCGCATGAACACGTCGATGACCATCAACGCCACCGCGGCCTGGCTGCTCGCGCTCTACGTCGCCACCGCCGAGCGCCAGGGCGCGGACTCGCGCCTCCTCCAGGGCACGACCCAGAACGACATCATCAAGGAGTACCTGTCCCGGGGCACCTACGTGTTCCCGCCGGAGCCGTCCCTGCGCCTCATCACCGACATGGTGGCCTACACGGTGGACGAGCTGCCGAAGTGGAACCCGATGAACGTGTGCTCCTACCACCTCCAGGAGGCGGGCGCGACGCCGGTCCAGGAGATCGCCTACTCGATGGCCAACGCCATCGCGGTGCTCGACTCCGCCCGCGCGCGCAAGGACGTCCCCGACGAGGCGCTGCCGCGGATCTTCGGACGGCTCTCCTTCTTCCTGAACGCCGGCATCCGCTTCGTCGAGGAGGTGTGCAAGGCCCGGGCGATGACGGCCCTGTGGGACGAGCTCGGCCGCGAGCGCTACGGCGTGGAGGATCCGAAGCTGCGCCGCTTCCGCTACGGCGTGCAGGTGAACAGCCTGGGCCTTACCGAGGCCCAGCCCGAGAACAACGTGATCCGCATCGTGCTCGAGGCCCTGGGCGTCACCCTCTCGAAGGACGCCCGCTGCCGCGCCCTCCAGCTGCCGGCCTGGAACGAGGCCCTCGGCCTGCCGCGGCCCTGGGACCAGCAGTGGTCCCTGCGCATCCAGCAGATCCTCGCCTACGAGACCGACCTGCTCGAGTACGGCGACCTGTTCGAGGGCTCGAAGGTCGTGGAGGCACGCACCACCGAGCTGCTGACCGAGGCCCGGGCCGAGCTCGAGCGGGTGCTCGAGATGGGCGGCGCCGTGGCCGCCGTCGAGAACGCCTACATGAAGCAGCGCCTGGTGGAGTCCCACACGGCGCGGCTGCACGGCATCGAGTCCGGCGAGACCACGGTGGTGGGCGTGAACGACTTCATCGAGGGCGCGGAGTCCCCGCTCACGGCCGGGGACGAGGCCATCATGAAGGTCGACGAGGCCGCCGAGCGCGCCCAGATCGAGCGCCTCGAGGCGTTCCGCCGCAAGCGCAACGCCAAGGAGGTGGAGACCGCGCTCGCGAACCTGCGCGACGCCGTGAAGGGCAGCGCCAACGTGATGCCCGCCTCCATCGCCTGCGCCCACGCCGGCGTCACCACCGGCGAGTGGTCCGACACCCTGCGGGCGGTCTTCGGCGAGTACCGCGCGCCCACGGGCGTGGTGGTGCGCGAGCCCGAGAGCGCCAGCGAGGCCACCGAGAAGGTGCGCCAGCGCGTCCACGCGCTCTCGGAGAAGCTCGGCCGGCCGCTCAAGATCCTGGTGGGCAAGCCCGGGCTCGACGGCCACAGCAACGGCGCCGAGCAGATCGCCGTGCGCGCGCGGGACGTCGGGATGGAGGTGGTCTACGAGGGGATCCGCCTCACGCCCGAGGAGATCGTGCAGAGCGCCCGGGACGAGGGCGTCCACGTGATCGGGCTCTCGATCCTCTCGGGCTCCCACGGCGTGCTGGTGGTGGACGTGCTGGGCGGCCTGCGCGAGGCCGGGCTCGCCGACCTGCCGGTGGTGGTGGGCGGCATCATCCCCGACGAGGACGCCGCGAAGCTGCGCGAGGCCGGGGTCCGCCGGGTCTACACCCCGAAGGACTTCGACATGAACCGGATCATGGACGAGATCGCCGACCTCGTGGGCGAGGCCCACGAGGCGGGTTGATCCCGCCCGTGGGCGATCGCGGAGAGGCGGCGGACCTCGCCGAGCGCCTGGGCGCGGGCGACCGCGCGGCCATCTCCGAGGCGCTCAACCTGGTGGACGACCGCCGGCCCGACCGGCGCGCCCGGGCGCTCGCGCTGCTGGACGGGCTGGAGCGCGGGGCCGGCGGCGCGGCGCGGATCGGTCTCACCGGCGCGCCCGGCGCCGGCAAGTCCACCCTGCTCGACGCCCTGGTGCGTACCTGGCGCGGGCGCGGCGAGACCGTGGGCGTGATCGCGGTGGACCCGTCGAGCCAGCGCACCGGCGGCGCGCTGCTCGGCGACCGCATCCGCGTGCGCGCCGGGGCCCGGGACCCGGGCGTCTTCTTCCGCTCCATGGCGGCGCGCGACCGCCTGGGCGGCCTCTCCGACGCCAGCCGCGCCGGCATGGTGGTGCTGGCCAGCGTCTTCGACCGCGTGGTGGTGGAGACCGTCGGCGTGGGCCAGTCCGAGTCCGACGTGGCGGGCCTGGTCGACACGCTGGTCTTCGTGGCCCAGCCCGGCGCCGGCGACCTGCTCCAGTTCATGAAGGCCGGCGTGCTCGAGCTGCCCGACGTCTTCGTGGTGAACAAGGCCGACCTCGGTGCCGTGGCCGAGCGCACCCGCGGCGAGCTCGAGGCCGGCCTCGGCCTGGGCGAGCGCGGCGCGGGCGCCTGGACGCCCCCGGTGAAGCTCGTCTCCGCCCGCGACGGCGCCGGGATCGACGAGCTCGCCGACGCCCTCGACGCCCACCGCCGCTCCCTCGAGGCCACGGGCGAGCTGGCCCGGCGCCGGCGCCGGGGGCGCGACGCCTTCGTGGAGGCGAGCGTGGCCGCGGAGTACGGCCGCTTCGGCCTCGCCGCCCTGGGCGGGCGCGAGGCCCTGCGCCGCCGCGTGGACGCCGACCCGGACGCCTCGGCCTTCGCGCTGGCCGACGCGCTGGGCCGCGAGATCGAGGAGGCGCTGCGCAAGCGGGGAAGCGGGAGCGCGTGAGGCTGGCGCGCGGCCTGTGGATCGCGCTGCTCGTGGCCCTGCTCACGGGCTTCGCCCTGGGGACCTGGCTGCGCCTGCGCGTGGAGCGGCCGCCGCGCTACCTGGGCTCACTGATCGCGCCCGAGCCACTCCACGTCGGGCACGCCGGCACGGGCGTTCTCGAGACGCGCCAGCACGAACAGCAGGTCGCTCAGCCGGTTGAGGTAGCGCAGGCTCTCGGCCCCGACGCGCTCGCCGCGGGCCAGGCCCACCGTCTCCCGCTCGGCGCGCCGGCACACCGTGCGCGCGACGTGGAAGGCCGCGGCGGCCGCGCAGCCCCCGGGCAGCACGAAGCGGCGTAGCGGCTCGAGCTCCTTCTCGAAGGCGTCGATCTGGCGCTCGAGGTGCTCCACGTCGGCGGCGTCGATCTCCGGCACCCCCGCCTTCTCGCGACGCTCGGCGTCGGGGGTGGCGAGGGTCGCGCCGAGGTCGAAGAGGGTGCCCTGGATGCGCTGGCACAGGGCGCGCACGTCCTCGTGGCCGCTCGCCGCCGTGGCGACGCCGAGGGCCGCGTTGAGCTCGTCCACCGCCCCGTAGGCGGCCACGCGCGCGTGGTCCTTGGCGACCCGCTCGCCGCCGAACAGGTCCGTCTCGCCGGCGTCGCCGCGGCGGGTGTAGATCTTCACCAGGACCCCTGGGAGCTGTCGCGCAGCTCCTCCTCGACCTGGCGCTCGAGGTCGTCGTCGACGGGGGCGAGGCGGGCGGGGGCGGGCCGCTCGGCCGGCTCCCGGCGCTGGCGGCGCAGGAAGACCGCCACCAGCGCGCCACCGGCCAGGATCACCACGCCGGGGATGAAGTAGGCGACGAGCCCGACGCCCTCGGCCCGCGGCGCCTGGAGGAGCGAGTCTCCCCACTGCGCGTAGAGCTGCGCCTCGACCTGCTCGCGGGACACGCCCGCGCGCTCCTGGTCGAGGATCCAGCCGCGCAGCTCCTCGGCCTGGGGGCTCGGGCACTCCGCGAGGGCGCGCCCGGGGCAGTACGGGCTCATCAGCTCGTTGGCGAGCGCGTAGCCCCACTCCGACTCCTCGGCGCCGGCGGGCGCCGCGGCCAGCAGGGCGACCCCGAGCCCGAAGGCGGCGGCCCGGACGAAGCGGCTTCGGCTCATGGTCGGTCTCCCCCCGGGCGCCAGCTCGCGACCCGCTCTCCGAGCTTCGCAAACGCGGCGGCGGCGGGCGAGTCCGCGGCCTCGGAGGCGCCCTCGCCCAGGAAGGGCCGCCCGGCGTCGGCCGCCGCGGCGAGGCGCGCATCGAAGGGGATGCGCGCGAGGAGCGGCGTGCCCGTGTCCTCGGCGAGCGCCTCGGCGCCGGCCTCGCGGAACAGCCCGTGCTCGTGGCCGCAGCGCGGGCACACCACGCTGCCCATGTTCTCGATCAGGCCGAGCAGCGGGATCCGCGCCTCCTGGGCGCGGCGCATCGAGCGCTCCACGGCGAGCAGCGAGACCTCGGTGGGGATCGTGACCGCGAGGGCGGCGTCCATGCGCGAGGTGAGCCGGCCCGCGGCGGTGAGGCGGTCGGCGCCGGGCGGCAGGTCGAGCAGCAGCCAGTCGAGCTCGTCCCAGCGCGTCTGGGCCAGCAGGTCGGCGAGGGCGGCGTCCTCGAGGGCGCTGCGCAGGTGCGCGCCCTCCCCCTCGGCGCCGTCCCAGGCCAGCGGCTGACTGCCCTGGAGGAAGAAGTCCATGCTCTGCACCCGCAGGTCCGCCGGGCCGGCCTGGGGCAGCAGCTCGTCGCCCTGGAGCCGCACCGGGCGGCCGCGCAGGCCGAGCACCTTGGCGACGGTCGGGCTGTTCAGGTCCGCGTCGAGCAGCCCGACGCGCAGGCCCCGGCCCGCGAGGGCGAGGGCCAGGTTGGTGGCGACGGCGGTCTTGCCCACGCCGCCCTTGCCGCTCATCACCGCCAGCACGCGGTCGACGGACTCGAGGCGCGCGTCCACCCGGCCGCGCACCACCGCCAGCTCCTCGAACCACGGCTCCGAGGAGGCGCCGGAGGAGGGCGTCACCGGGTCAGATGTCCCAGTTCTCGGGGCCGCCGCGGCCGTCGGGCGGCGCGCCCTGCTTGCGCCGCACCAGGTGCCGCGGCGGGTCGGGCACCACCCGCGAGTTCGGCGGCACGGACTCGGTCACGTAGGCGTTGCCGTTCACCACGGTCCCGCTGCCGATCACCGTCTGGCCGCCGAGGATGGTGGCGCCGGCGTAGAGGGTGACGTCGTCCCCGATGGTGGGGTGGCGCTTCAGGTCGCGGATGGTCTGGCCGCGCCGCGGCGAGAACGCGCCCAGGGTCACGCCCTGGTAGATGCGCACCCGGTCGCCGATCTCGGCGGTCTCGCCGATCACCACGCCGGTGCCGTGGTCGATGAAGAAGCGCCGCCCGATCCGTGCCCCGGGGTTGATGTCGATGCCGGTGCGGGCGTGGGCGTGCTCGGTCATGATGCGCGGGATCTGGGGCACGCCGGCCCGATACAGCACGTGGGCCAGGCGCTGGATCGCGATGGCGTGGATCGAGGGGTAGGCGATCAGGATCTCGGCGAAGCCCTTCGCCGCGGGATCGCCCTCGAAGGCGGCCTCGACGTCCTCGGCGAGCAACGCCCGCAGGCCGGGCAGGGCCTCGAGGAAGCCGGCCAGCACGGCCTCGGGGTCGAAGCCCGTGGGGAGCTGGAGCGGCGCGAGCAGGGCGAGGAACCCCTCGGCGAGGCTCGGGATCTCGGCGCGCAGCACCGAGCGGTCCCGCTCGTGGAGCACGACCGCCTTCACCCGCTCGGTCCAGGCCACCACCGCGTCCCAGTCGGGGTGGCCCTCGCCGTCCGCCTTGGAGAGCGCGTCGTCGGTGCTCTCCGACAGCGCCTGGATGGCGATCTCCTGAGCCTCCTCGAGCCGCTCGCTGCCCGCCATGCTGGGCTCCTCTCGCTCCGCCACCGCGAGGCGCTATTCTAGCGGACCGGATCCCCCGACCCCGGTTCCCTCCTCCGAGAACGCGCTCGAGGTGCGCGGCATGGCCGCGCGGGGGAGAGTCGTGCACGCGTCCACGCCCACGCCGATGCAGACGGGGTCGACCGCCGAGGCAGCCACCGGGGCCGAGCCCGTCGCGCGGGCGGTGCCGGGCGTCCAGAAGGTGTTCAGCCACTCGAGCCTGAGCGCCTACGAGAACTGTCCCAAGCAGTACCACTACCGCTACGTCGAGAAGCGCAAGGTCGAGGTCGAGTCCATCGAGGCCTTCCTGGGCAAGCGCGTCCACGAGATCCTCGAGCGCCTCTACCGCTTCGTGGCGGAGGGCCGCGTCCCCTCCCTGGAGCGGGTGCTGTACCGCTACCACGCGAACTGGGACGAGGGCTTCGACGCCGAGCGCATCCGCATCGTCCGCGAGGAGATGGAGCCGGACTTCTACCGCCGCCTCGGCGCGCGCTGCATCGAGAACCACTACCGCGGCCACTACCCCTTCGACGCCGAGAAGACCGTGGGCATCGAGAAGCGCATCCAGTTCGCCCTGGACGACTCCGGGGACTACCGCGTGCGCGGCGTGATCGACCGCCTGGCGCGGGGCCGGGACGGGGTGCTCGAGATCCACGACTACAAGACCGGGCAGCGCGTGCCCCATCAGCGCTTCCTCGACCGCGACCGCCAGCTCGCCCTCTACGAGCTCGGCATCCGCGAGACCCTGGGCGAGGCCGGTGAGATCCGGCTGGTCTGGCTCTACCTGCTCTCGAACCAGGTGCGCATCTCCCGGCGCCGCCCCGAGCAGCTCGAGGAGCTGCGCCACGCCACCCGGTCCACCATCGACCGCATCCGCTGCGAGACCGAGTGGGAGCCCCGGACGGGCCCGCTGTGCAGCTGGTGCGAGTTCCGCGCGCTGTGCCCCGCCCAGGCCGAGGCGCCGGGGGCCTGACCGCGCCGCGGAAGATGCCGCGAAGCGGCATCGCAGCTAGCTTGTCGCCATGACGCTCCGCATCGAACGCATCCCCACCTGGCGCGACAACTACACCTACCTGCTCCTGTGCGATTCGAGCGGCGAGGCCGCCGTGGTCGACGCCCCCGAGGTCGAGCCCGTGGTGAAGCGGGTCGACGCCCTCGGGGCGCGGGTCACCAGGGTGCTCTCGACCCACCACCACCCGGACCACTCCGCCGCGAACCCCGAGCTCGCGAAGCGCTGGGACGCGCCGGTCTTCGGCCACGTCTCCGACGCGGATCGGCTGCCCGGCTTCAGCCACGGGCTCGAGGAGGGCGACGAGGTGAGCGTGGGCCGGGAGACCGCCCGCATCCTGTTCATCCCCGCCCACACCAAGGGCCACATCGCCTACGTGTTCGACGACGCCCAGGCGGTCTTCTGTGGCGACACGCTCTTCGCGGCGGGCTGCGGGCGCCTGTTCGAGGGCACGCCGGCGATGATGTACGAGGCCCTGGTCGAGAAGCTCGGCGTCCTTCCCGAGGCGACCCGCGTGTTCTGCGGCCACGAGTACACCGAGAGCAACCTGCGCTTCGCCGCCCACGTGGAGCCCGACAACGCCGACGTGAAGGCCGCGCTCGAGCGGGTGGTCGCCGCGCGGGCCCAGGCCGCCGACGACTGGCACGACGCCACCCCCGACGAGATGACCGTGCCGAGCACCATCGGCGACGAGCAGCGCACGAACCCCTTCCTGCGCGCCGGCAGCGTCGAGGAGCTGGCGCGGCGCCGCTCGCTCAAGGACTCCTTCTAGCCTCCATGCCGCGTCGCGCCGAGGGGCCGCCGCCGGGTGCCCACGTCTCCACGATCCGGCACCGCGTGCCCTTCTACGAGACCGACGCCATGGGGATCGTGCACCACGCCAACTACGTGCGGTACCTGGAGCTGGCCCGGGTGCACTGGATGGACGAGCACCACCGGCCCTACCGCGAGTACGTGGCCGACGGCTACCACTTCGCCACCACCCGGGTGGAGGTCGACTACCAGCGACCGGCCGCCTTCGACGACGAGATCGAGATCGCCACCTGGCTCGAGCGCGCGCGCGGCGCCTCCCTCGCCATGGGCTACGAGATCCGGCGCGCCGGCGTGCGGCTCGGGGGCGGACGCAGCGAGCACGCCCTGGTGGACGGCGACGGCCGCCCGCGGCGGCTGCCGGCGGCGGAGCGCGCCGCCCTGGCGAAGCTCGCACCGGCGGAGGGCGACGCCTAGGAGGCCGGCCCGCGGCTCCCCGACAGGATGCGGCGCACCAGCGAGGGCAGGCGGCTCGCGAGCTGGCGCTCGGACCAGTCGCTCACGCGCTGGATCGCCTCGAGGGCGTCGCCCTGCCCCGGCCAGTGGGAGCGCACGACGTCCGGATGCACGTGGTTCACCACGCGCGAGAGCGTCGCCGTCACCACCAGCAGGTCGTCCACGAGGCCGAAGGGGCCGAGCAGGAACTCGGGCAGCACGTCCACGGGCGAGAGCACGTAGCCCACGCCGAGCAGCGCGATGGCCTTGTCGCCCACCGCGACCCGGTCGTCGCGCAGCAATCGCATCAGCAGCACGGTCATGTCCGGCAGCAGGAACGCCACGTCGCGCAGGCCCGAGGGCTCGCGGGCCGCCCGGCGCGGCACGAGCCGGCCGCGCATGCGGTCGTAGAGCCGCCGCTCCGGCGGGTTCAGCTCGATCTCGATGGGTCCGGGCTCGCCTCGGGGCACGTCAGGCCCTCCGCAGGGGCACCTCGCGACCGCCGATCGCGAGGGAGAGGGGCACGTCGGAGCCATCGTAGCGCTCCGTCACGAAGAGGGTCTCCCGGGCCTCGAGCAGGCGCGGCAGCAGCACGTGGACGTCGGGCACGAGGGGCAGCGCCGCGAGGGCCTCGACGGGGTGCCAGGCGAGCTCCCCCACGCCGTCGCCGGCGCGCGCCTCGCCCTCGCCGCACTCGCCGACGAACAGGAAGACGACGTAGTGGTGGCCGAGCAGGCCCGACTCGTGGATCACGCCGCGCAGCCGCAGGCGGCTCGCCTCGAGGCCGGTCTCCTCGCGCAGCTCGCGGCGCGCCGAGGCCTCGATGTCCTCGCCGGCCTCGACGTGGCCACCGACCGCGTCCCAGAGCCCGGCGAAGCGATCGCTGGTGGCGGGACGCCGCTCCAGGAGCACCGCCCCGTCGCGCACCAGGAAGACCAGGCAGGCCAGCCGCGCCGAGTGGCGCTCGGGCTTCCCGCTCACGGCGTCGCGGGCGGGCCCGTGCCGACCGGCGCCTTCGGCGGGACCGAGAGCAGGCCCACCAGGGCGCGCCCGTCGGCGTCGGGAAGCGGCAGCCCGAGCAGCGCCGCCAGGGTGGGGGCGACGTCGATCTGGCGCAGTCGCGGCACCCGGAGCCCGGGCCGAACGCCGCGCCCGTAGGCCACGAAGGCCGGAGAGCCCGCCGACGCGAGCTGCCCGCCGGCGGCCCGCACCGCGGCCGCGCGCAGCGAGGGGCCCTCGAAGGTGTCGCCGAACACGTAGCCGGGCTCGGCCTCGAGGCCGAACCAGGCGTCGGGGTCGGCGCCCAGGCGGATCATCTCGTCCGCCGAGACCACGCGGAAGGCTCCCGTGCGCTCCGCCTCCTCACCGAGCAGGCGACGCGCCACCACGGCGTCCTCGGCGTCCGCTGCATACACGAAGGCCGAGCCTCCGTTCGAGCGTGCGATGGCGCTCCAGTTGCCGCGCCCCACCAGGCCGGCCTGTGCCAGCACCGCGTTCGGGTAGAAGGCGGTGTGGACCGGAAGCAGGGCGCGGTCGCCCACCACCACGAGGGCGCCGTCGGCGAAGCGGCCCGCGGCGTCGAGGCAGTCCACCAGGCGGCCGAGCTCCCGGTCCACGCGCTCGAGGGCGCCGTGGGCGGCCTCGCCGTGCCCGCCGGCGGAGCGCAGGGCCGCCTCGACCTGGGAGAGGCGCAGGAGCAGCAGCACCGGCGGGGTGGGAGAGGCGGAGGCCTCGCAGGCGAGGTCCACCATCAGTGCGTCGCGGGCCGCGCCGGGAGCGCCCGCCCGCGGATCGGCGCGGGACTCCACGAGGCGCAGCAGCCAGGGCGTGGTGGTCGCGCCGAGGAGGCCCTGCCAGGTCTCGCCACGGCGCTCGGGCACCACGTCGGGAAGCAGCAGCGGGATCGCGGCGCCCTGGGTGGCGGGCCAGTCGAGGGAGGCGACCACCACGCCGTCGGAGCTCGCGACCTGCCACAGCGTCGAGCCCCGCACGCGACCCGCGTCGGAGTGGGTCGCGCGCCGGACGGCGCGCCGGCCGAGCCGGCGGTCCGCGGGCACTCCGTGGGAGGCCGGCCGGCGACCGGTCACGAAGGTGGTGTGGGTGGGGTACGCGGAGGCGGGAGCGACGGTCTCCACCACCTCGGCGGCCGCGCCGCCCCGGGCCAGGGCGCGCAGCACGGGCAGCGAGGGGCGCGCGGTGCCGACCCCCGCCACTCCGGCCGCCCCGCCGGCGCCGGTCCCGAGCACCGCCGCGGAGTCGAGGCCCGCGACGCTCACCAGCACGACGCGCGCGGGGCGCCCGGGCGCGAGCGCCCCGCCCTCCGCGCGGCGCGCGAGCGCGGCGGGAAGCGAGGGCGAGGCCGCCACGAGGGGCCCCGTCTGGCAGGCGGCGAGCGCCCCCGTCGCGAGGGCGCAGAGGCCGAGTCGGCGGACCCGGGCGAGGGCCGTCATGCCACCTCGTTCCGGAAGGCGGGCTCCGGCGGGGCGAGGGCCGACGCGCTGCCCGGCTCGCGGTCGCGCACGCGCTCGCGCCGGGCGAGCTCCCGCTTGGCGTCGCTGTAGCCCGCGGTGATGAGCCGCCGGCTGCGGTCCGGCGTCGAGGTGAGCAGCCGCATCAGGTCGAGGCCCGAGTACGCCTCCGAGGGCTCGATCACCGTCACCGGGACGCCGCGGTAGGTGCCGTCGGGCTCGAGGCGCGTGGTCGAGTAGCCCGCGTTGCCGAGCACCGTCCAGAGCACGTCGAGGAGCCGGCCGAAGTAGTCCCGGAGCCCCCTGAAGGACTCCTTGTAGGGCAGCGCCGACGTGATGAGCGCCAGCACCCAGATCTCCGTGGCACCCATCTCCACGGCCTGGAGCAGCGGCACGTTCCAGGCCAGGCCGCCGTCGGCGTAGAGGTCGCCCCGGAAGCGCACCGGCGGGAAGACCGCCGGCAGCGCGTAGCCGGCGCGCACCAGCGTCTGCATCTCCGTCGGGCTGCCGACGTGGTGGTTCGAGAAGAACTCGCCGCGACCCCGCGAGAGGTTCAGCAGGATGAAGGAGAGCTCGAGGCTCGAGCGCCGCACCGCGTCGAAGTCGATGTGGCCCTCGATCGCCCGGGCGAAGGGCTCGACGGCGAAGAAGGAGAGGCCCGTCACCGGGTTGTGGCGCAGGCTCGGCCGCAGCAGGCCCAGGGTGCGCACCCGGGTCCAGACGTCCTCGAGCAGCTCCACGCCGCCGCTCGCGTAGAGGCAGGAGTTCAGCACGCCGATGGACGAGCCCACGATGGCGTCCGGGCGGATCCCCTGCTCCTCGAGGTACTTGAGCGCGCCCACCTGGTGGGCGCCCAGGCTCGCGCCGCCGCCGAGGATGAAGACGCGCTTGCGGCGCAGCCCGGCCATCAGCGGAACACCCCGCGGCGCTCGGCGCGGCCGCGGTCGAGCAGCTCCTTGATGGCGTGCTTCACCTGCTCGACCTTGGGCTCGATGCTGCCGTCCTCGTCGTGGGGCGAGCCGCCGAACTCCATCGGCGCGCCGAAGTGCATGCGGTACTTCACGGGCATCGGCAGCAGGCCCAGGGGGCCCAGCCACGGGAAGCCCAGGGTGATGGGCAGGGCCGGCATGCCCAGGGCGCGCCCCAGCCCCTCGAGGTTGGCGAAGCCCGGCTGCTGCTCCTCGGAGCCCACGATGCCCACGGGCACGATGGGGGTCTGGGTCTCGATGGCGAGGCGCATGAAGCCGAGTCCGAAGCGCATCAGCTCGTAGCGGTCGCGGTAGAGCTTGTTCATGCCGCGAACGCCTTCGGGGAACACCGCCACGCAGGCCTCGGCCTCGAGGAGCGCGACGCAGTTCTCGGGCGTGCCCACCATCTGGCCCGAGCGGGTGGCGGCGACGTTCACCCAGGGCAGCTGGGGCACCCAGTACTCCGCCATGCCGCGGGCGATGCGCGGCGGGTCCGCCTCCAGCAGGCAGGCGATGTTCAGCATGGCGGCGTCGAAGGGCAGCTGGCCCGCGTGGTTCGCCACCAGCAGCACGCGCCCGGCGGGTACGTGCTCGATGCCGAAGGTCTCCACCCGGAAGTAGAGCCGGTAGAGCAGCGCGCTCGGCAGGATGCTGCGCCGGATCCAGTCCGGGGAGAGCCCGAACTCGTCGTAGCCGAACTCGTTCAGCTGGGCGGGGATCTTGCGCAGCCGATCGTCGAGCTCGCGCTCGATGTCGCGCAGCTGGAGCGGCAGCACGGCGCCGGCGAGGTCGCGCCCGATGCGGCCGATTCCCGAGAGCAGGCCCACGGCGGTGCGTCCTCCCGTCCCCGCCCCGCGCTAGCGGCGGACGCTGTGGAAGATCTCTTCGAGACCGAACAGCGGCCGGAAGCGGGTCGCCTCGATGAAGTTGCGCCCCGAGAGCGTGACCGGGTACTTGAGGTAGTCGATGGCGCCCGGCGGGAAGGGCCACAGGCCCCAGTTGAACATGCGTTGGAAGAGCGGCCGCACGACGGGCTCGGGCAGGGAGAGGGCCTTGCCGCCGGTCTCGCGGATGGCGGTGTGGAGCGGCACCTGGCCGGGGCCCGTCACGTTGAAGACGCCCTGGAGTCCGTGCTCGAGGGCGAGGGCGATGGCCTCGCACACGTCCTCCTCGTGGATGAACTGCATCATGGGATCGAAGCCCATCATGGTCGGGATGCGCTCCATCCGCAGGTAGGACCCGATGGCGGAGTGCACGAAGTAGCCGAGCACGTTCACGGGCCGCAGCACGCAGGTGCGGATGTGCGGGTACTTCCAGATGAAGCCCTGGGCGAGGGTGTCGACCTCGACCAGGTCGCGGATCTCCGGGTAGGAGCGGCTCGCCGAGAGCGGGTGGTCCTCGTCCATGTAGAACGGGTTCTCGGGGAACGCGCCGTACACGTAGCTGCTCGACACGACCACGAGCTTCTGCACGCCGTAGTTGGCGCAGTGGTCGAGGAGCTGCTTGGTGCCGCGCACGTTCACGTCGTGGCGGCGGCGCGGGTCGCCGCGGAAGTGGCGGATGAACGCCATGTGGACCACGGAGGTCGGCATCTCCGTGCGCACCACGTCCTCGAACTTCTTCTTGCGCAGGTCCACGGCGTGGACCGAGACTCCCCGCGGGTGCCCCTCCCACGGGACCCAGTCGGCGCCGCACACCTCGTAGTTCTCGAGCAGGCGCCGGGCGAGGAGGCGTCCCTGGCCCCCGGCGATTCCCGTGATCAGGACCTTTTCCATGCGTGGGCTCCCAGGAACCCGTCAACATAGGGGAATTCGGATCCCGCCCCCAGCGTCGCGGGACTCGGGCGCGGCGATTGTGTTATCAACAGGCCCCGGAGGGGACCTTGGTCGAGCCGACCGCGCGCTTCGAGGACATCGAGATCCCGCTCCCCGAGCCCGTCCACGACCTCTCGGCCGTGAAGGGCGTGCTGGGAGTGCCGGAGTGGTGGCCCACGGGCTCGCGGGTGAGCGTGGTGCTGGCCCACGGCAAGGAGGCCGAGGACCCGCTCCTGGAGGGCCTCCAGCGGGCGCTCACCGAGCGGAAGTTCCTCACCCTGCGCTTCCGCTTCCCCTTCGTGGAGGCCGAGAAGTCCCGCCCCGACGACACCCCGGTGCTGCTGCGCACCTTCCGGGCCGCCGCCGCGGTGCTGGGGCGCGACCCCACGGCGGCGCCGGCCCACCTGTTCATCGGCGGCAAGAACCTGGGCGCCCAGGCGGCCGCCTACGCGGCGGCGGCCCGGCTGCGCGTCGACGGCGTGTTCCTGCTCGGCTACCCGCTCCACAAGCAGGGCAGCACCGCCGAGCTGCGCGACGACCCGCTCTACCGCGTGATCAGCCCCACCCTGTTCGTCCAGGGCACGCGCGACCGGCACTGCGACCTCGACGTGCTGCGCCGCGTGCTGCTGCGCGTGGGCGCGGTCTCGAAGCTCCACGTGGTGGACGAGGCGGACCACGGCTTCAAGGTGCTGAAGAAGTCGCCCCGCACCCAGGAGGACGTGGAGGCCGAGGTGCTGACGGCGCTTCACGACTGGATCGCCAAGGTCCTGGGGGAGTGACGGCGGGGGGCTGGCACCCGCTCGGGAGCGCCGACGAGTTCGCCCCGGGCAAGGTCCGCAGCGTGCGCGTCGGCGCCCGCTGCCTCGCCGTGGGCCGCGCCGAGGCCGGCTTCTTCGCCGTGGACGACAGCTGCCCCCACGCCGGCGCGAGCCTGGGCGAGGGGCTCGTGGACGGCGACTTCATCGTCTGCCCCCTCCACGCCTACGCGTACGACGTGCGCACCGGCGACTGCGAGGAGGACCTCACCGTCCTCGAGGTGCTGGAGGTGCGCGAGGTCGACGGCCGCCTCGAGGTGAGGATCCCGGAGTGAGCGCCGCGGGCCCGAGCGACGACCTCTACTTCGCCCAGCTGCCCGTGGGCGAGATGGCGAACCTCGCCTACCTGGTGGGGAGCCGCTCCGCGCGCGAGGCCTTCGTGGTGGACCCGGCCTGGGACGTGGACGCGCTGCTCGACCGCGCCGAGCAGGACGGGGTCCGCGTGGTCGGCGCCCTGCTGACCCACTACCACCAGGACCACGTGGGGGGATCGCTCTTCGGCATGCAGATCCCCGGGGTCTCGCGCCTGCTCGAGCGCTGCCCCGTGCCGCTCCACGTGCAGCGCGACGAGGCCGAGGGCCTGCTGCGGGTGACCGGCGCCTCGGCGTCGGACCTGGCCCTGCACGAGAGCGGCGACGTCCTCGAGCTCGGCGAGGTGCGGGTGCGTCTGATCCACACCCCGGGCCACACGCCGGGCTCCCAGTGCTTCCTCGTGGAGTCCGGCGGCGCGGCGGGCCGGCTGGTCTCGGGCGACACGCTCTTCCTGGGCAGCTGCGGGCGCGTCGACCTGCCGGGCAGCGATCCCGAGGCGATGTACCACAGCCTCACCGGCAAGCTGGCGAAGCTCCCGGACGAGACGCTGCTCTTCCCGGGCCACCTCTACGCCCCCGAGCCCTCCTCGACCATCGGCGAGCAGAAGCGCACCAACCCCACCCTCCGCGTGGGACGACTCGGGGATTTCCTGCGCTTCATGGGGTACTGAGGCGACCCCGGACCGGGTGCGTCGCTGCGCCTAACTACCTGAATCCGAGTCAGTTTTCGCCCAACGGCCCGGTTGAAACCCCAGGGGCCGTCCGGTAGGATCCGGGCTTCGCGGAGCCGCCCGGCTCCCGCCACCCCGACCCAGCGGAGGCCTCATCCCCCATGAAGATCATGGTCTGCCTGAAGCAGGTGCCGCACCAGGACGCGCGTCTGGAGATCGACTCCGACGGCACCTGGATCAAGGAAGACGGCATCAAGTTCGAGATCAACAGCTACGACACCTACGCGCTCGAGGAGGCGCTGCGCATCAAGGACGCCGGCGAGGCGGAGGTGGTGGTGGTCTCCATCGGCCCCGACCGCGTCACCCAGGCGCTGCGCACCGCCCTCGGCATGGGGGCCGACCGCGCCGTCCACGTGAAGGACGCCGCCGTGGACGACTCCGACTCCCTGGGCATCGCCAAGGTGCTGGCGGCGGTCGCCAAGGAGGAGTCGCCGGACCTGGTGCTGATGGGCCTGATGGCCGACGACGGCAACTTCGCCGCCGTGGGGCCGATGCTGGCCGAGCTGATGGGCATCCCGAGCGCCACCGCGGTGGTGAAGGCCGAGCGCGCCGAGGGCACCGTGACCTGCGAGCGCGAGCTCGAGGGCGGCGCCCTGGAGGTGGTGGAGCTGCCCACCCCCGCCCTGCTGGCGGTGCAGACCGGCCTCAACCAGGTCCGCTACGCGTCGCTCAAGGGCATCATGGCGGCCAAGAAGAAGCCCATCGACACCAAGACGGCCGAGGACCTGGGCCTCACCGGCCAGGTGGGCGCCGCCGCCTCGAAGGTCAAGGTCGAGAAGATCTACGTCCCGCCCAAGGGCGAGGGCGCGGAGATGATCGAGGGCAGCACCGACGAGGTCGTCGAGAAGCTCCTCGGCAAGATCAAGGAGCTCGGCCTCCTCTAGCGGGGCCGACTGGGAAACGAGCAACCCGCAAGGCCGAAGGCCGCGCAGCGAGGCAGCGAGCCGCAGGCGAGCGCCCGCCGAAGCGAAGTCCTGAAGGCCGGCCGCCGAAGCGAAGGAGTCAGAGAAGATGGGCAACGTCCTGATCGTTGCGGAGATCCAGAAGGGCAAGATCCGCGAGGCCAGCTACGAGCTGGCGAGCTTCGCGAGCAAGCTGGGCAAGGACGTGAAGAGCCTGGTGCTCGGCAGCGGCGTGGCCGCCGAGGCCGACGCCTTCGCGGCCAAGGGCGGCGGCGAGGTGCTCCTCGTCGACGACGAAGCCGTCGCCAACTACAACGTGGACGCCTGGACGCGCGCCATCCGCGCCGCCGTGGACGCCACCTCGCCGGACGTCGTGCTGATCTCCAACACGCCGAGCGGCTGGGACGTGGCGCCGCGCGTCGCGGCGGCCCTCGACGCCGCCTTCGTGAGCGACTGCTTCGGCGTCGAGTCCGACGGCGGCAACACCGTGTTCCTGCGCCGCGTCTTCAACGGCAAGCTCGACGCCCGCATCGCGCCCTCCGGCGACGTGGCGGTGGCCACCATGCAGCCCGGCGCCACGCCGGCCTTCGAGGGCTCGACCTCGGGCAAGGTGGACAAGCTCGACGTGTCCTTCGACGGCCTGAAGGCGAAGTTCGTCGAGGTGCGCGAGGCCGAGGCCAAGGGCGTGGACCTCACCAAGGCCGAGGTCATCGTGTCCGGCGGCCGCGGCGTGGGCGACCCCGAGAAGTTCCAGGAGGTGATCCAGCCCCTCGCCGACGCCCTCGGCGGCGCCATGGGGGCCTCCCGCCCGGTGGTGGACGCCGGCTGGCTCCCCCACGAGTACCAGGTGGGCTCCTCGGGCCAGGTCGTCACCCCGAAGCTCTACATCGCCTGCGGCATCTCCGGCGCCATCCAGCACCTGGTGGGGATGAAGGCCTCGAACTTCATCATCGCCATCAACAAGGACGGCGATGCACCGATCTTCGAGGTCGCGGACCTGGGCGTGACGGCGGACCTGTTCGAGGTGGTGCCCGCGCTGACCGAGGCGGTGAAGACCGCGAAGGGCTGAGACGGCGAGCGCGCCGCTCCGCATCCTCCACGTCGACGCCGAGCGCGGGTTCTCGGGCGGGGAGCGCCAGGTCTTCCTGCTGCTCGAGGGCCTGCGCGCCCGCGGCCACGAGTCGCTCCTGGTGTGCCCGCCCGGCAGCCGCGCCGAGGCCGAGGCCCGGGAGCGCGGCCTCGCCGTACGCGGCGTGGCCATGCGCAACGATCTCGACCTTCCCGCGGTCCGGACGCTGCGCCGGCTGATGAGGCAGGAGCGCCCCCAGCTGGCGCACCTCCACACCGGGCGCGCCACCTGGCTGGGCGGGCTCGCGGCGCGGGCCGCCGGCGTCCCTGCCCTCACCACCCGGCGCATGGACCGCGCCGTCGCGCGCGGGCCGCGCACGCGCCTCATCCACGAGCACCTCACCCTGCGCACCGTCGCGATCTCACCGGGCGTGGCGGAGCGGCTGCGCGAGGGGGGCGTCCCCGACGAGCGTGTGGTCCGGATCCCCAGCGCCGTCGATCCCGAGGCCCTGCGGCCCCGGGTCGGCCGCGCGGCGACGCGGCGCGCCGAGGGAGCGGGAGACGAGGTGGTGCTGCTCGCCCTGGCGGCGCTGGTGCGCCGCAAGGGCCTCGACGTGCTGCTCCACGCCCTGGCCCGCCTGGCGGACCGGGAGCTGCGGCCCGCGCTCTGGATCGCGGGCGACGGGCCCGAGCGGGGCCCTCTCGAGAAGCTCGCCGGCGAGCTCGGCCTCTCCCAGCAGGTGCGCTTCCTGGGCCGGCGCAGCGATCCCGCGGAGCTTCTCGCCGCCTGCGACGTGCTGGTGCTGCCCTCGCGCCTCGAGGGCCTGGGCGTGGCCGCCCTCGAGGCCATGGCGGCGGGCCGCGCCGTGGTGGCGACGCGCGTCGGTGGACTGGGGGACGCCGTGGTCGACGGCCGCACCGGGCTGCTGGTGCCGCCCGAGGACGCGGTCGCGCTGGCCGATGCCCTGGCGAAGCTGGTGGCCGACCCCGCGCTGCGCGAGCGCCTCGCCGGCGAGGGACCGCGGCGCGTGGCCGAGGGCTTCCTCGCCGAGCAGATGGTGGCCGCCTACGAGTCCCTGTACCGCGAGCTCGTCGCCGAGGCGCGCTGAAGCGCGCTCCGCGTCGCCTCCAGGTAGCCGTGGCCCCAGCGCTGGCAAGGCTCGAGGTGCGCGCCCTCGGCCCACTCGTTCCAGGCGTTGATGAACACCAGGGGCTCGGGGCCGCCGGTCGCCCGGGCCGCCCGGATGCAGCCGGCGAGCTGTCGCCCGTACTTCTCGGGCGTCGAGCCGTGGAAGATGATCGGGGAGCGCCCGAGGCGCGGGGAGTTGTCCCAGCCCGGAGCCGCGCAGGGGAAGAGCGGGTAGCCGGACGCGGGCCGCGCCAGGGAGGTCTGGACGAAGTCCTCGTAGGCGTGGACCCGCGGCGCGCGCTCCACCCTCCCGAGCAGGCGGTCCGCCCGACCCCGCCAGCGATGCAGCCGCCGCAGGGCCGAGCGGTTGCCATAGAAGGGTTGGAACTCGAGGGCGGCGTCGAAGCCGATGTCCCCGGGGTCGCGGATCTCGTGCCAGTTCTGCACCTGGCACAGCAGGATCTCGCCGATCCCCAGGCGCTGGCACTCCTCCCGCCAGGTCTCGGCGGTGCGCTCGGGGTCCGGGAGCTCGAGGGCGCGGAACACCAGCAGCAGGGGCTTGCCGTCCACGCGCAGGTAGCGCGGGTCGGCGAAGGCCTGGGCGAGCCAGCGGATGTGGTCGAGGTCGTCCTGGGGCGAGTAGGTCTGGGCCATCAGGACGTCGTCGTCGGCGATGCCCCAGGTCCGCGTCCAGTGGTGGTTCGCCCAGCACAGCAGGAAGGGGAAGTCCGGCTCCCCGCTGCGCAGGATCTCGTCCACGGGTCGCTCGAGGAGGCGCCGGCCCTCGAACCAGTAGTGGTAGTAGCAGAAGGCCGAGATCCCGTAGCGGCGCGCGAGCTCCGCCTGGGCGTGGCGGGCCTCGGGGACGCGCAGGTCGTAGAAGCCGAGGTCCGCGGGGAGGTGGGGCTGGTAGTGGCCGCGGAAGCGCGGGCGGGCCTTCACCACGTTGGTCCACTCGGTGAAGCCCGGCCCCCACCAGCGGTCGTTCTCGGGAATCGGATGGAACTGGGGCAGGTGGAAGGCGATCAGCCTTGCCGGCGGGCTGGGCGGCGGGGTAGGCGGCGCGGCGGCGGCTCGGGCAGGCGCGAGGGGGGCGCGGAGAGGCGCAGCCGGAGAGTGCGGAAGGACTCTGGCGTCGCTCGCAGCCAAGGCGCGGCGCAACATAGCAGAAGCGCCGCCCGCGCGATCCCGAAACACCGTTCGTTTCTGCCGCCCGAGGGCGAGCCCGCGGGGCCCGCTCCGCTAGCCTGTCCCGCGTGTTTCCCGCGGCCGAGCACGGCACCCCCAAGCCGGACTTCTACTACGACGTCGTGAACGAGGAGCTGCTCGAGCTGCTGCCGCCGGCCGCCGAGCGCTTCCTCGACGTGGGCTGCGCCCGCGGGCGCCTCGGCGAGGAGATCAAGAAGCGTCGGCCCGGCGCCGTGGTGCACGGGATCGAGCTCGACCCCGGGGCCGCCGAGCAGGCGGCGAAGCGCCTCGACCGCGTGTTCCGGATCGACCTCGAGCGGGAGCTCGCGGGCCTCGAGGAGACCTACGACTGCATCGCCTGCGGCGACGTCCTCGAGCACCTCGTGGACCCCTGGACGGTGCTCCGCGCCCTCACCCAGCGTCTCGCGCCGGGCGGGCACGTGGTGGCCAGCCTGCCCAACCTGAGGCTCTGGGAGGTGGTTCGGGACCTGGCCTGGAACGGCCGCTTCACCTATCGCGAGGCCGGCGTCCTCGACTCGACCCACCTGCGCTTCTTCACCCTGCACGAGATGAAGCGCCTGTTCGAGAGCGCGGGTCTCGAGGTGGTGGCGGTCCGCCCCCGCCTGCACCGGCGCCCCCGCTGGCTGCGGCGCCTGGACCGGGTGCTGGGGGGGCGGCTGCGGGACTTCCGCACCATCCAGTACGTGCTGGCCGGCCGGCTGCGCCCGGCCGCCTGACGAGGCCCTCCCCTCCTCGCCGTGCGCATCCTGGTCACCGGTGGCAGCGGGTTCCTCGGCTCGGCCTTCGTGGCCGCGGCGCACCGCCGGGGCCACGAGGTGGCGGTCCTCGACCCCAGGCCCGCGGAGACCGGCGAGCCCGGGGTCCGCCGGCTGCGCGGCTCCCTCGAGGACCCGCCCTGGCCCGAGCTGCGCGCCTTCGCGCCCGAGGCATGCCTGCACGCGGCCTGGGTGACCGAGCCCGGGAGCTACCTCGAGGCGGAGTCCAACCGCGACTTCCGCGACGCGAGCCTCGCCTTCCTGGACGCCCTGGCGGAGGGCGGGCTCGCCGGCGTGACGGCCCTGGGGAGCTGCGTCGAGCACGACGACCCGCCCGCCTCGCTCTACGCCCGCTGCAAGCGCGAGCTCCACGAGGCGCTCGGAGAGCGCGCGGGCCGGCGCGGCTTCGCGCTGGCCTGGGCGCGCGTCTTCCACCCCTACGGGCCCGGCGAGCACCCCCGCCGGCTGTGCTCGGCGCTGATCCGCGGGCTGCGCGCCGGCGAGCCCTTCGAGCTGCGCACGCCCGCGGACGTGAACGACTACGTGTACGTGAGCGACGTGGCCGCCGCGCTGCTGCGCGTGACCGAGGCCCGCTTCGCGGGGGCCCTCGACGTGGGCACGGGTCGCGGCCTCACGGTGCGCGAGCTCGCGGCGCGAGTGGCCCGCGCCGTCGGGGCCGACGCGGGGCAGGTGCGCGAGGCGCCCCCGGCCGGCCGGCCGGCGCCCCTGCGGCGCGTCGCCGACGCCGCGGCGCTGCGCGGCCTCGGCTGGAGCGACGCCGTCGACCTGGATGCCGGGATCCGCGCCCTGGCCGCTACGCTCTCGCCGACGGGGGAAGAGACGCCATGCAGATCGTGATCGACACCGAGGCCGGAACCCTCACCGCGGACTCGGAGACCCACCCGCTCTACTCGAAGCGGGCCTTCCAGATCCTGTCGCACCAGTGGCTCAAGGTCGGCTGGAACGAGAAGTACCCCTACACGTTCAGCTGGCTCGGCCGCCCGGTGATCCAGCTCCCCGAGGACCTGGTGCGCATCCAGGAGGTGGTCCACCGGGTCTCGCCCGACGTGATCATCGAGACCGGGGTGGCCCACGGCGGCGGCCTGGTGTTCTTCGCGAGCCTGCTCCGGGCCATGGGGAAGGACAAGGCGCGGGTGGTCGGGGTCGACGTCGAGATCCGGCCCCACAACCGGGCCGCCCTCGAGGACCACTTCCTGAAGCCGTGGATCACGCTCGTCGAGGGCAGCTCCACGGACCCGGAGATCGCCGCCCAGGCCACGGCCTGCATCCGGCCCGACGACGTGGTGCTGGTGGTGCTGGACTCGGACCACAGCCGGCACCACGTCGCCCGGGAGCTCGAGCTCTACTCGCCCTGGGTCACGCCGGGCTCCTACATCGTCGCCACCGACGGCAGCATGCGCGACCTCCACGACGTGCCCCGCGGCGACCCCAGCTGGCGCGACGACCACCCGGCCGCGGCGGCGGCGCAGTTCGTCGCCCGCCACCCCGAGTTCGTGATCGAGCAGCCCGAGTGGCCCTTCAACGAGAGCGAGCTCAGCGAGAACCTCACCCACTGGCCCGACGCCTACCTGCGACGCGTGGCCGGGGCGGGAGAATCCTCGAAGTCGGGGTAGCCGGCGTCGCGCTCGTTCAGGATCGGGTCGGCGAGGGGCCACTCGATCCCGAAGGCCGGGTCGTCCCAGCGCACCCCGCGCGCCGACCCCGGGTGGTGGGGCACGGAGATCTGGTAGAAGACCTCGGTCTGGTCCTCGAGGGTCTGGAAGCCGTGGGCCAGTCCGGGCCCGACGTAGAGCATGCGCCGGTTCTCGGCGGAGAGCTCCTCGGCCACCCACTGCCGGAAGGTCGGCGAGTCCGGCCGCAGGTCGAGGGCGACGTCGTGGATGGCGCCCCGGGTCACGCGCACCAGCTTCGCCTCGGCGTGGGGCGGCGCCTGGAGGTGCATGCCGCGCAGCGTGCCGCGCCGGCGGTTGAAGGACGCGCTGCACTGGGCGAGGCGCGCGTCGAGGCCGTGCTCGCCGAACTCGGCCGCGCACCAGGTGCGCTCGAAGAAGCCCCGCTCGTCCCGGACGGGGTCCGGCTCGATGGCGACGACGCCCTCGATCCGGCTGGGGAGGAAGCGCACCGGGCTAGACCACGCGCACTTCGGGCAGCGGCAGGACGAAGCGCCCGCCGGCCTCCCGCCAGGCCGCCTGCTGGGCGAGGATCTCCTCGGCGAAGTTCCAGGTCAGCAGCAGGGCGTAGTCGGGCCGCTCCTCGAGCAGCAGCTCGGCCGGGCGGATCGGCAGGTGGGTGCCCGGCGTGTAGCGCCCCTGCTTGGCGGGGCTGCGGTCCACCACGCAGTCGAGCAGGCGCCCGTCGATCCCGAAGTGGTTGAGCAGGGTCGAGCCCTTGGCCGAGGCCCCGTAGGCGACGATCCGGCGGCCCTCGCCCGCGAGCTTCGTGAGCAGGGCGCGGAGCTCGCCGCGCAGGGCCTCCACCCGGGCGCGCAGGTCGGCATGGAAGTCGATGCGGTTCACGCCCCGCGCGGACTCCTCGCCCAGGAGCGCCTCGACCCGGTCGCGGCCCGGCTTCTCGAGCGCGGCCGCCAGGGTGACGCGCAGCGAGCCGCCGTGGATGGGCAGGCGCCGCACGTCGGTGAAGACCAGCCCGTGGCGCCGGGCCAGGACCTCCACGGCGTGGGCCGAGAAGTAGCAGAGGTGCTCGTGGTAGACGGTGTCGAACTCGCTGCGGTCCACGAGGTCCACCACGTAGGGGAACTCGAGCTCGGCCACGCCGCCCGGGGCCAGCAGCCGGGCCACGCCGGCCACGAAGCCGTTCAGGTCCGCCACGTGGGCGAGCACGTTGTTGGCCAGCAGGACGTCGGCGCGAACGCCCTCCTCGCGCAGCGCCGCGGCCACCTCGCGCCCGAAGAACTCCGCGCGGGTCGGGATGCCGCGCTCGCGCGCCACCTCGGCGACGTTGCGGGCGGGCTCGATACCGAGCACCGGGACGCCCCGGGCCGCGAAGTACTGGAGCAGGTAGCCGTCGTTGCTGGCGACCTCCACCACGCGGTGCTCCGCGCCCAGGCCGCGGGCCGCCACCAGCGCCTCGGCGTGCTCCCGGGAGTGCTCGAGGAGGGCGTCGCTCACCGACGAGAAGTAGGGGTAGTCGCGGAACAGCAGCTCCGGGGAGACCGTCTCGGTGATCTGCACCAGGCCGCACGCCGGACAGAAGACCAGGCGCAGTGGGAAGCGCGGCTCCTCCTGGTCGAGCTCGTCGGCGTCGAGCAGCCGGTTGGCGAGGGGCTGCAGGCCCAGGTCGAGCACGTCGAGGAGCTCGCGGCCCTCGCAGGAGCGGCAGGCCCGGATCGTGCTCGAGGCGCTCACGCGGAGGCGCCCTTCGCCCAGGCGGCGCCGGCCGCGACCGCCGACGCCCGGTAGGCCGCGATCTCCCGGCTCATGAGCTTTCGCGTCGCGTCGGGGCTCGCCGCCGCCGCGAGCTCGCGGTAGCCCTGCACGGTGCGGTCGAGGGTGGTGTCGAAGTCCCAGACCGGCCGCCAGTCGAGGCGCGACTCCGCCTTCGCGACGTCGAGGCGCAGGGCCGGGCTCTCCGGGAGGCTGGCGCCGCCGCTCACCCGCCAGCCGCCCTCACCCCAGACGGCGACGAGTCGCTCCACGACGTCGCGCACCGGTCGCCAGGAGCCCGGCGCCGGGCCGAAGTTCCAGGCCTCGCAGTGCTCGGCGGCGCGCGGTCCGAGGAGCTTCGCGCCCAGCCAGAGGTAGCCCGCCAGGGGCTCGAGCACGTGCTGCCAGGGTCGCACCGCGTCGGGGTAGCGGATCTCCACGGCGCGCCCCTCGGAGAGCGCGCGCACGCAGTCGGGCACCAGGCGGTCCCGCGCCCAGTCGCCGGGGCCGAGCACGTTGCCGGCCCGCACGCTCGCCACCGCCACGCCGTGCTCGGCGAGGCGCTCCGGCGGCAGGAAGGAGACGCGGTGCGAGGCCGTCACCAGCTCCGCGCAGGCCTTCGAGGCGCTGTAGGGGTCGCGGCCGCCGAGGGGGTCCCCCTCGCGATGCCCGGCCTCGCCCCCCGTGCCCTCGTAGCACTTGTCGCTCGTCACGATCACCACCGCGCAGGGCTCGCCGAGCGCCCGCACGGCCTCGAGCACGTGGAGCGTCCCCAGGGCGTTGGTGAGCAGGGTGTCGACGGGGTCCTCGTAGGACTCGCGCACCAGGGAGCGCGCCGCCAGGTGGAACACGACGCGCGGACGCAGGGCGCGCAGCGCCTCGCCGAGCTCCCGGGGCGCGCGCACGTCGGTCTCGTGGTGCGGCACCGAGCCGGCGAGGTCCGCCTGGACGTGGAGGCTCGGGTCCGTCGGCGGCGCGAGGGCCACGCCCGCCACCCGGGCGCCGAGCTCGTGGAGCCACCAGGCCAGCCAGGCGCCCTTGAAGCCCGTCTCGCCGGTCACCACCACGGGCCGGTCCGCGTAGCATCCGCCGAAGTCACCCACCGCAGGCGGCCGGGATCAGCCCTTGGACCAGACACGCCACGGCGCCTCGCCCCGGTCCCACAGGTCGTTCAGGTGCACGAAGTCGCGGTAGGTGTCCATGCAGTGCCAGTAGCCGTCGTGGAGGTGGGTCATCAGCTGGCCGTCGCTCGCCAGGCGCTCGAGGGGCGCGCGCTCGAGCACGCAGGCGTCGTCGTCCTCGAGGTAGTCGAAGAAGGCGCGCTCGAACACGAAGAAGCCCCCGCTCACGTAGCCGGTCTTGAGCTGGGGCTTCTCGCGGAAGGACTTCACCCGGTCGCCCTCGAGCTCGAGGGCGCCGAAGCTGCTGCGGGCCGGGCGCACGCCGGTCACGGTGCCGATGCGCCCGTGGGCCTCGTGGAAGTCGAGCAGCGCGCGGAAGTCGACGTCGGCCACGCCGTCGCCGTAGGTGAGCAGGAAGCGGTCCGACTCCACGTAGCGGGCCGCGCGCTTGACCCGGGCCCCGGTCATGGCCTCCTGGCCCGTGTCCGCCAGGGTGACGCGCCAGCTGCGCTCCTCCTGCTCGCCGTGGATCTCGACCCGGCGCTCCTTGCCCAGCTCGATGGTGAAGTCGTTGTTCAGGAACTGGTAGTCGTAGAAGTACTCCTTGATCTGCTCGCCCTTGTAGCCCAGGCACAGCACGAAGTCGGTGATGCCGTGGTGGCTGTAGCCCTTCATGATGTGCCAGAGGATCGGGAAGCCGCCGATCGGGAGCATGGGCTTCGGCCGGTACTCGGTCTCCTCGCGGAGCCGCGTCCCCAATCCACCGCACAGAATCACGACCTGCATCTCGACCCCCCGGTGCTCAGCGGAGCTCGTGCCGGTGGAAGACCTTCACCGCCTGGTAGATGTCGTGGAACTCCTCGCCGGCGTGGGGGCTCTCGATGATGCGGGTGCGGTCGAGGCGCGGGAAGGCGCCGCGCAGCGCCGACTTCAGCCGCTTGCGGAGCGTCTTGCCGCGGCGGGGTCGCGCCGGGTGCGCCGCCGGCAGGGCCTCGAGCTCGCGCTGGATGGCCTCCAGGGGCTCCCGGCAGGCCGCGTGGCCGTGGGCCAGGTAGTTGACGAGGTCGTCGCGCAGCCGCGGCAGCACCGCGGCGGGGTCGGGGCGCATCCCGCTCCACTCGCCGCCGAGCTGCTCGCGCACCCGGCCGAGGGTGTCGAGCACCATGTTCGTCACCGTCAGGAGCTCCGGGTGGCCGGTGTACTGGAGCCGCCCCGAGAAGGCGTCGAACTGCTCGAGGAAGCGGCGCAGGTGGGCGGGGTCCGCCGCGGAGCCCGACCCGTAGGAGCCCAGGTTCTTGCCCCAGAGCATCAGGACGCGGGTCAGGTCGAGGAAGCTCGGCGTGTGGGCGAGGAGCAGCGCGCCGCCGGAGATGTCCGGCGCCCACTCCCAGAAGGCGCGGCCGTGGCGGGAGCGGATGCGCTCGACCAGCCGGCGCCGCACCGCGCAGTTGAGGTAGCGGGGACCGTGGCCGCGCAGGCTGCCGAGGATGCCCTCGAGGGTCCTGCGCGAGTCCACCACGCGCACCCGGTCGGCGCTGGCCTGCTTGTAGCGGATGTAGTTGCCCGTGCGCTCGACGCCGTCGTCGTAGCAGTAGATCGCCTTGCGGTAGCGCATCACCTCGGCGTCGGGGTGCTGCTCCGCCACCCGCGAGAGGCGCGCCAGGGCGTCGGGGACCAGCGCGTCGTCGTCGCACAGGATCAGGATCCAGTCGCCCTGGGCCTTCTCGAGGGCGAACTCCCAGTGGTCCACCATCGAGAGGGTGCGGTCCGTCTCCACGTAGCGGAGGTTCGGCGCCGAGAGCTCGCGCACCACCGCCTCGGTGGCGTCGCTCGAGTGGTTGTTGCTGACCAGGACCTCGTGGTCGACGTCGCGCTGGTCGAGGGCGGAGCGCAGCGCGTTGCCCAGCAGGGGGGCGCGGTCGAGCGTGGGGATGACGACGGAGAACTTCATGACGACGGGCGCCCCGGGGCCCCCGGGGAGTGTGGGCCCTGGCGGACGGTGACCCACGGACCTGCTCTCGGCAACCCCCGGGGCGACGCTGCGGCGCCCGTCAGCGGCGGAAGCGAAGCGCCGGACCGGCTGCGACGACCACGCCGTCGCCGCCGGGTCGGGACGCGATCTCCGGCTCGCGATCGTGCCGCCACGAGACGCCGGCGTCGCGCAGCCTGCGGCGAGCCGCCTGCGCGACGTCGGGCGCGGCGGGCCGCAGCTCCGGCTCGTGGCGCGCGAGCAGCCACGAGCAGCGCTCGCCCTCGACGAGGGCGAGGGGCGCCGGCGTGTCGAAGCCGCGCAGCAGCAGCGCGTGGGCGCCCAGCCAGGCACGCCGGCCACGACCGAGGGGGAGCCAGCGCCCGTGCCCGAGTGCCCGGGCCAGGGGAGGCTCGGCGATCGCCTCCGCGCGCACGGCGCCGGTGGCGGGCGCGCCCTCCTCGGGCGCACCCCAGCCGCGCCGGTCGGGGCGCCGCGGCGCGCCGGGCGGCGGCCCGCCGAGCACGCCCTCCACGCACGCCGGCTCGCGGCCCGCGCCGGCGGCCAGCACCGCGGCGACGGACTCCGCGGGGAAGTCGGCGCGGCGGAAGATGCGGCGGCCGTCCCGACGCTCCACCCGGAAGCCGCTCGACTCGACGACGCAGCGTCGCCCGCGGCTGCGGAGCCGGCGGCGCGCCCGCCGCCGGGCGGCGCGCTCCACCGCCCGGCGCAGCGCGCCGGGCTCGAGGCAGGCGCGCTCCGCGTAGCGCTCGACCACGCGCCAGCGCGCGTCGCCCACCAGGCCGCGCAGGTCGTCCGCCAGCAGTCCCAGGTCGCGCGCGCGCAGGGCGCCGGGCACCGCGCCCGGCAGCACGCGCAGCTTCTGCACGTCCACCATGGCGAGGCCGCCGTCGGCGGTGACCAGGAAGTTCCCGGCGTGGGCGTCGCGGTGCCAGCCGCCCGCCGCATGCAGCGCGGCCAGCAGCTCGGCGAGGGCGTCGAGGAGCGGGCGACGGCGTTCGTCGGGAGCCTCCGCCAGGGCCTCGCGCAGCAGTCGCGTCGCCGGCAGCTCCCGGGTCGCGAGCCACGCGGCGCCGGTCTCCTCCCAGACACCGAGGGGCTCGACGGCGGGCAGGCCCCGGGCGCGCAGCCAGGCGAGGCCGCGGTGCTCCTGGGCGGCGCGGGAGCGGCCCAGGGACGCCCGCGCGCGGTCCAGGAGGCCGCGCACCCGGTAGCGCTTCACGTAGGCGCCGTCGGCTCCGGGCCCGAGCGGCACCCGCCACACCGAGCGCGCCGGGCTGCGCTTCACCAGGGCGGCGCCCGGCGGAAGCTCGTCCCGCGCGAGCGCGTCGCGGGCCGCCCGCAGCCCGGCGGCGGGTGTCGAGGACGGCGCGGCGAGGGTCTCCGAGTGCACGTCGTTGCCCTCTCTCGAGCCTCGGGGCGAGGGGTAGCGGCCGGCTCCGGGCGCCGCAAACGGGAAGGCCGCCTCGCCGCCCCCATCCCCTATACTGCCGCCCCCGGCCGCCCGGGTTCCTCGTGAGAGCGTCCACCGAGAACCGCTACGACCGTGAGGCCCGGCTCTGCCTGCGCGACGGAGGCGAGGGCGGCGAGTTCCGCAGCGAGACCCTCGCCCAGGGCCGGGTGCTGCGCCGCGCCGACGTGCCGGCCGAGCGGCTCCTCGACGCGGTGCGGGGCCACGACGACCGCATCCTCGACCCGAGCCGGCGCGGCATCCTCAAGGCGGACCGCCGCGCCCTCGTGACCGCGGTGGAGCTTCCCGGGGGCACCGTGTGCGTGAAGGAGTTCCGGCGCCCGGGCCGGCGCCAGCGCGCCGGCGACGCGCTGCGCGGCTCCCACGCCCGGCGTGCCTGGCTGGGCGCCCACGCCTGCCGCGCCCGGGGCATCCGCACGCCGCGCGCCCTCGGCATCCTCGAGGGTCGCGGGCGCTGCTGGTTCGTGAGCGAGCTGGTGGCTGCGGCGACGCTGCCCGAGTGGGTGGCGGACCACCTCCCCGCCGGCGACGAGGCCGCGCGGCGGCGCTGGCACGGCCTGCTCGACGCGACGGCGGACTTCGTGGCGCGCCTGCACGCCCACCGCCTGCGCCACCACGACCTCTCGGCCAAGAACCTGCTGGTGCGCGAGGGCGACGGGGGCTTCGAGCTGCTCCTGCTCGACCTGAGCGACGTGAGCCTCGGGCGCCGCCCCTCCCGGCGCCTCAAGATCCGCAACCTGTCCCAGCTCGGCGCGATCCCCGAGCCCACCTCGTGCGACGACGCGCTGCGCTTCTTCCGCCGCTACGCCTCGGAGCACCCGGACGTGGAGCGCGGCGACGCGACGCAGCGGATCTGGTCCGCGCTGCGCGAGCGCCAGCAGCGCTGGCTCGACGAGCAGGGCGGCCGCGAGTGGCTCGCCGAGCGCCGCGGCGCGCGCTAGGGCCGCTCCGCGTCCCCGTCGCCCGCGGCGCGCTGCAGCATCAGCAGCTTGGCGTACTTGAGGCGCACGTAGTGGGCGGCGAGGGCGGCGAGCAGCAGGCCGCGCCAGCCCATGCGGAAGCCACCCTTCACGACGTAGAAGACCAGGAAGCGTCCGAAGGGGCGCAGCACGAGGTCCGACACCCGGGCGCGCCGGCCCCGGGCCTGGAGCCCCTCGGCCATGATGGTGGTGTAGCGATCGATGGTCCCGAGGTGCTCCGAGAGGCTCCGGTAGGGGTGGTGGAGCAGCTCGCCCTCGAGGCGCCCGGGCTCGCCCTCGAGCTCGACGCGGTCGTGGGGGTCGTGGCCGCCCCAGTGCCCGCGGCGCCGGTCGAACAGGCGCAGCTGGAGGTCGGGATACCAGGTGCCGTGACGTACCCAGATGCCCAGGTGGTGGGAGAGGCGCGGGAAGCGCCAGCCGGCGCGCCCCGGGAAGCCCGCGTCGCGCAGGGCCAGGATCTCGTCGCGCAGCCGGGGCGAGATGCGCTCGTCGGCGTCCACGCACAGAACCCAGTCGTGGGCGGCGGCGCGCACCGCGAACTCCTTCTGGGCCACGTGGCCCGGCCAGTCGCGCTCGATCACCCGCGCGCCGGCCTGCTCGGCGATCTCCCGGGTGCGGTCCTTCGAGTGGGAGTCCACCACGAGGGTCTCGTCGCAGAAGTCGAGGGAGGCGAGGCAGTCGCCGATGCGGTCCTCCTCGTCCATGGCGACGATGCAGGCCGAGAGCTTCGGCGTCCCGCTCACGGCGCCGCTCCCGCACCCGCCCTGCCCGCCCCGGCCCGGCGCTCCGCGGCGACGTCGAGGATCAGGCGCGTCGTGGCCTCCATGCAGCGCTCCACGGAGTGCTTCTCCGCCAGGGCCCGCACGGCGGGGGCCGCGCGGGCGCGGCGCTCGTCGTCGAGCCAGCCCGCGAGGCTCGCCGCCAGGTCGTCGGCGCCGCAGTCGGCGGCCAGCACCTCGCCGTGGAGCCCGGGCTCGATCAGCTCCGAGGCCCCGGCGCCCCGGGTGGTCACCACCGGGATCCCCGTCGCGAAGGCCTCGAAGATCGTGTAAGCGAAGCCGTCGTAGAGGGTCGGCAGCACGTGGAGGTCGGCGGCGGCGAAGCACGCCTCGGGCTCGCGGACCCACTCGAGGAAGCGCACGCGCCCGGCGGCGCCGGAGCGCCCGGCCAGGGCCTCGTAGTCGCCGCGGCGCTTGTCGCGGCCCACCACCAGCAGCCGGGCGCGCTCGGGCAGGCGCGCCAGGCTGGCAAGGAGCGGACGCAGGCCCTTGCGGTCCCAGCCGCTGCCGATGAAGAGCAGCACCACCGCGTCGTCGTCGAAGCCCAGGCGGCGGCGCAGCTCGAGGCCGGGGCCGCCGCGCAGGCGCGGGTGGAAGCGCGTGGCGTCGACGCCGTTGTAGATCACCACGCTGCGCTCCTCGGGCAGGCGGTAGCGGCGCACCAGGTCGTCGCGCACCAGCGCCGAGTTGGCCAGCACGCGGCGGAAGCGCCCGGGCGCGAGCGCCCTACGCTCGATGGCGAGGGCCACCCGGCCCTTCAGCGCGCCCTTGCGGCGCCAGCGGTCCCAGGGGCCCAGCAGGTGGCGCCGCTCCAGCTCGAGCCAGGTCTGGTGGCAACCGCCGAAGCGCACCACGTCCTGGCTCCAGGTCCGCCCGAGGCCGACCACGACGTCGTAGGGGCGCGCCGCGAGGTGGCGCTCCACGGCCCGCGCCCAGGCCCACATGCGCCAGGCGTTGCTCCCCGGGGAGCGCACGCGCAGCCGCTCGAAGCGCACCGCGGGGTGGGGCGGCTCCTCGTGCCGCCGACACACGATGGTGACGGCGTGGCCCTCCCCGGCGAGGTGCGCGGCCAGCTGGTTCAGGTAGCGCTCCGCACCGCCGGCGTAGTGGTGCGTGGCGTAGACGAGTGCGATGTCGCGTCTCGGGTCCAGGGGATCGTCCAATGGGGGGACTCGGGGACTCGCCGGGGGATCCGGTGGAGGGGGCGGGATGCTACCCGACGGCCTCCGGAGGGGCACCCGCGATGCGGGGCCCCGGCCCGCCCGCTAGCCTTGCGCGGCTTCTGCGGGGAGAGCACGCCATTGCGCCTGGAGGACGTGGGCGACTACTTCGAGCTGCGGCGCATGGTCGCCAACCCCTGGCGCGTCCTGCGCTTCCGCAAGACCCGCAAGCCCGACCAGACGCTGCGGGTGGAGATGCTCGACGGTCCGCCCCTCCACCTCCGCGGCGGCTTCGCCGACTTCCACATGTTCCACCGGATCTTCCTGCGCGACGAGTACCGCCTCGGGCCCCGCGGCCCGCGACGCTGGCGCTGCATCGTCGACCTGGGGGCCAACGTGGGCCTGTTCGCGGTGCGCGCCTCGATGCTCGCCGAGCGCGTGATCGCCCTCGAGCCCTCGCCGGAGAACTTCGCCCAGCTCACCTGCAACAGCATGGGGCGCAAGGGCGTCGAGCCGGTGCAGAGCGCCATCGCGGGCCAGCCGGGCACGCTACGCCTGTACCGCCCCACCCTGCCCTCCCTGAGCGGCGCCTACTCGCCCTTCGCCGACCGCGCCAGCACGGTCTCGGACGAGTACGACGAGGTCCCCTCGACGACCCTCGACGAGCTGTTCCGCGCCCACGAGATCGAGGCCTGCGAGCTCGTCAAGATCGACATCGAGGGCATGGAGTACGAGGCGCTCCAGTCCGCCAGCGCCGAGACCCTCGGCCGCATCCAGCGCATCCACGGCGAGTACCACGAGCTTCCGGAGGCGCGGGGGGGCGGCCCGGACACCGGCATCGACGCTCTCGAGCGCTTCCTGGTCGGGCACGGCTTCGGCGTCGAGCGCGTGCCCCACCGCAAGAAGGCGGAGCACGGGATGTTCTTCGCTTCGCGCCCCGGGGCGGCCTGAGGACGCGTTGGCTCCCCACGCCCGGGTGATCCTCTCGAGCTACGAACAGGTGCCCCAGCTGCGCCTGGTGCTGCGCGGCTACCTGCGCCAGACGACCTCGGACTTCTCCCTGGTGGTGGCCGACGACGGCTCGGGCCCCGAGCAGCGCGACTTCCTGAAGGAGATGGCGCCGCGCTTCGAGGCCCGGGGCGTCGCCTTCGAGCACGTCTGGCAGGAGGATCGCGGCTGGCGCAAGAACCGCATCATGAACGAGGCCGTGCGCCGGGCCGGCGACGAGAGCCTGCTCGTCTTCAGCGACGCCGACTGCATCCCGCCGGCGCACTTCGTGGAGCGCCACCTGGCGGTGCACGAGCCCTGGAGCTTCCACGTGGGCGGCGCCATGCGGCTCACCAAGGAGGTCACCGAGGCGCTCGACGAGGCGGCCGTCGAGTCCGGGGAGTTCGAGTCCCTGGGGACCGCCAAGGACCGGCGCCGCATGCGGGAGAAGGCGCGCAAGAGCCGCTGGGGCACCCGGCTGCGCCGGCGTCACCGGCCCAAGGTGCTGGGCCTCAACATGGGCGTCGATCGCGAGCTCTTCGCGGCGGTGAACGGCTTCGACGAGCGCTTCGAGGCGCCCTTCCTGGGAGAGGACACGGACCTGCGCGACCGCCTGATGCGCCTGCGGCCGCGGCCCCGGGTGAAGGTCCTCTACACCCGCAACGACGTCTTCCACCTGTGGCACCCGGTCGCGCCGCGGTCGCGGGGGCGCAACCGCGCCTACTACGACGACGACCGTCCGGTGCGCTGCATGGAGGGCCTGGTCCGCGAGGCCTCGTGAGGCCGGAGGCCCCGCGGGGGGCCGAGGCCGGCGCCGGGGGCCGGACCCGTCGAAATCGGTAGTCTCGGGCGATGCTGACCTGGATCCGGCAAGGCGCGCTGATCCTGCTGCTCGGGATCGCGCCGATCCTGCTGCTCGAAGGCGGGCTGCGCCTCGCGGGCTGGCCCACCCAGCGCGTGCGCACCCTCGGCAAGCTGATCAACCACGACCCCGAGGTGTTCGCGGCGTCCGTGGGGATGTTCAAGCCGAACGCCGCGAGCCGCGTCGCCTGGCCGCCCGAGCTCGCCTACGACGTCCGCATCAACTCCCTCGGCCTGCGCGGCGCCGAGGTGGGGCGCGCGCCCACGCCGGGCCGCGTGCGCGTGCTCGCCCTCGGCGACTCCATGACCTTCGGCTTCTACCTCGAGGAGGACGAGACCTGGCCCGCCCAGCTCGAGCAGCGGCTGCGCGCCGCGGGACGCGACGTCGAGGTGATCAACGCCGGCGTGGGCGGCTACGGGATCCCCTCGGAGACGCGCTTCCTCGAGGAGCGGGGCCTCGGCCTGGACCCGGACATCGTGGTGCTCGCCTTCTGCGCCAACGACATCCGCGACCTCGACCGCCCGCACCAGACCTACGAGGGCCAGAAGCGCGCCCTCGGCAGCGGCGGCAAGGGCCCGCTGCGCGAGGCCGCCTACCGGACCGCCAGCTACGAGCTGTTCCTGCGCTGGAAGGTCTGGTCCAAGCGCTATCGCCAGAAGCTGCGCGGCGAGGAGCCCCACCCGCTCTCGAGCTTCGACGTCCCCGAGGAGCGGCTGCCCGTGCTGTGGGCCGACTACGGACGCTGGCTCGACCGCATGCAGGCGCTGCTCGCCGAGCGCGACATCCCCCTGGCCGTGGTCTACATCCCCGACGCCTACAAGCTCGCCCACGGCGTGCCCGCCACCGACGAGGCGCGGCTGCGCGCCGCGGCGGAGGAGCGCGGCATCTGGTTCGGCTCGCCGCTCGCGGCCTTCGAGCCCCTGCCCGTGGAGGAGACGTTCCACGTCCCCATCGATCCCCACATCGGGCCGCGGGGCGCCGCCCTGCTGGCCGACGCGGTGGGCGATCTGCTGCTGCGCGAGGCGCCGGTGCTCGGCGGTGCCGCGGCGACCGCGCGCCGGTGATCCCGCGGTGACGCCGGCTTGACGGGCAGGAACCTGCGCCGGCTGCCCGCCGCGCTGCTGCGCGCCTGGCTCCGCGATCCCGCGGCCCGCGCGCGGCTCTCGCCCTGGCTCCGCACCCTGCGCGCCGGCGTGGATCCCGTCGAGGAGGCGACGCCCCTCGTCACCTACGCGGCCCTCGACTGGCTCGAGGCCCACGTCGGGCCGGACGTGAAGGTGTTCGAGTGGGGCTCCGGCGCCTCCACGATCTGGCTCGCCCGCCGGGTCGCCCAGCTCGTGACCGTGGAGAACGACCCCGAGTGGCACCGCCGGGTCGCCGCGGCGCTGAAGGAGCAGGGGCTGGCGAGCTGCCAGCTGATCCTGGCCGAGGCCGAGCCCGCCGGGCCCGACACGCCGCCGGAGTGGGTCTCGCCGCGCCGCCGCTTCCAGGGCCTCTCCTTCGAGCGCTACGTCCGCAGCATCGACCCCCACCCCGAGGGCCACTTCGACCTGGTCTGCGTCGACGGCCGCCAGCGCGTGGCCTGCGCGCGGCGCGCCGTGGCCCACGTGCGCCCCGGCGGCCACCTGCTGCTCGACAACGCCGACCGCTCGCGATACGACGCGCTCCGCGAGGCCCTCGCCGCGTACCCCGTGCAGGACTTCGACGGCCTCGGCCCCTTCCAGGCCAAGCCCTGGCGCACCACCGTCTGGCAGATCGCCTAGAGGGGACGTTCCTTCACATTCTCACTTTCGCCCCAGGGGGGCACTCCTTGATTCCGAAGGAACGGCCCCGCCGAACACCTCGGCCACGAGCTCCGACGCGGCGTGGCGGAAGGTGTGGTAGGCGTGGACGTAATCGTGGCCCTGGCGGGCGATGCGGCGGCGCTCGGCGTGCCGCGCGGTGTAGTGGGCCACGAGCTCGAGGGCCTCCTCCACCGAGTGGAACCAGACCAGGTGGACGTGGTTGATGAAGAACTCCTCGAGGTTCGGCACGTGGTGGGTGAGCAGGAAGCCGCCGCAGCCGAGGGTCAGCCAGGTGCGGTTCGAGAAGTAGGCGTCGACATCGCTGTGCAGGTCCTGGCCGAGGACGATGCGGGCCGACGCGCAGATGTCCCGGTACTGGCGGGGGTAGACGTCGGTGAGGGTGGGCGCGAGGCCGGTGGCCTCGAGCCAGCCCCGACCATAGACCTGGATGCCGCCGCGCTCGGCCAGTGCGCGCACCAGCGCCAGGCGGTCCTCGCCCGTCGCCTGGCCGATGAGGGCGGTCTCGCTCACCAGCCTCGCGCGGCGGCGGCCGCGGCGGTGGTCCCGGGGATCGCAGCCGCCGCGCAGGTAGATGGCGCGGCGCACTCCCTGGGCCTCGAAGATGGGGATCATGCCCCGGGCCGTGGTGGTGAGGAGCGTCGCGCGGCGGGCCACGGCGAGGAAGCGCTCCTCGAGGACGTCGAGCATCGCGGGGACGTCCTCGAAGTAGACGGTCCGGGGCAGGTCCGCCGGCAGGCGGTCGAGGAGGTCCGGCGGCGCATCCTGCTTGTAGATCCAGACCAGGTCGGGGCGGAAGACCCGGATCCGCCGGGCCAGGAGCGCCGGCGCCCGCTCGCCGAACAGCCGCCGCCAGCGCGAGGGTCGCAGCCACAGCACCCGGTGCCCCTGGGCGCGCAGGGCGCGCACCCAGTGGGTGGCGACGCGGGTGTGGGCCTTGCGCTTCGAGAGCACCACCACGCGGCGCGGCGGATCCGCGCGCCGCAGGTCCTCGAGCCGCACCACGGCGCGGGGCGGAAGGGGCGCGGCGGGATCGGGCGCGATGGCGGGCCTCCGGAGGAGCCGAGCGAGCCGGCCGGAGCATAGGGCCCGGCACACGGCCCGCGCACCTGCGGTCAAGTCCGCGGCGGATCCGGTCGATCCGGGGCTCTCCCACCGGAGGCACCGGCATGCGGCTCCCCGCCCCCAGCTCCCAGCGCTTCACGGCGAGCGCCCTCCTCCTGACCCTCGCACTTCTCGCCCCGGGGCTCGGCGCCTGCAACCGCGTGGCGCTGGACGAGGGCTCGACGGCGGAGAGCCCGGAGGCCTCCCGCGTCCGGGCCGCCGACCGACGCGCCGCGGCGGAGGTCTCGGGCCTGGGCCACGCCGAGGCGCGGGGCTGGCTGCAGCGTCCGGGCAACCGGCTGTTCGAAGGCGACCCCGCCCGGGTGAAGCAGCTCGTGGACGGGCTCTACGAGGACGGCGCCGCCCGGGTGTGGTTCACGGGCATCGAAGACTTTGGAGGGTCGCGGGTGTCCGGAAGCCTGGTGGTGGAGCTGCCCGGAGACCCCGCGGCTCGCGACGCGCTGCTGCGACGCCAGGCCCTCTTCCTCGACGAGCCGGCCCCGACCCGCGACCTCGGACAGCGCTACCTCCGGTTCCGTCTCTGAGCCCGCGCCCCAACCCGCGCCCGCACGCGCACGCGGGGCGCCCGACCCCAGACCCACACCCGGACCCACACGCGATCCCGTGGGACGCATTGCCCGACCCCGTGACGGCGCTGGTGCGATGCGTCACAAACCTCATCTCATTCCCGACCAAACACCCGGAAGAATCGCGGAAACGCGGAGATCCGCGTTGACAGGCACCCTCAACGGGAGTACGACAGAAAGCGTATCGGGGGGAGAACGGTTTTGCGCCCGGCGGCCTCCAGGCCGAGGGCCGACCCGTTCGCTGCACACCAGGACCAGACGCGTTCGTCGTCTCCGGCTGCGCTGGCTGAAGAGCTCCCCAGGCCCTTCCCGGTCGAGCGGACCGGAGGGATCGGGCGGACCGGAGGGACCGGATCCGCGAGGGGTTTCGGGACCCGGCGCGAGCGAGCGCCGGCCCGGGCACGGGAGGAACGGCGATTCCGCGCCGGATCGCGTTCATCAACGAGAAGGGCGGCAGCGCCAAGACTACCCTGGTAGCGAACCTGGGCGCCTACCTCGCGCTCAAGCGCGCCCGTCGCGTGCTCGGCATCGACATGGACCCCCAGGGCCAGCTCGGCAAGGTCTTCGGCCTCGACGTCCAGCGCAACCAGCGCTCCTCCATCGACCTGCTGCTCGACTCGGTCCTCGCCGACGACCCGATCGGCTCCCCCGCCGCCTCCCTCGACCACACCGGGGACGGCACCCTGCCCGTGGTGCCCACGGGCATCCCGCGCCTCGACCTGGTGATCGCCAACAAGGCCCTCGCCATGCTGCCCGGCTGGGACGGCGACCACGACGACCCCACGGACCGGCTGCGCCGCAGCCTGGCCCGCTCGCGCCGCACCCGGGACTACGACTTCGTGCTGATGGATGCGCCGCCCTCCTTCGGCCCGCTCACCCTGAACGTGCTGCGCGCCGCCGAGGAGGTGGTGATCCCGGTACCCCTCACCTACCTGGCCCTCGACGGCTGCGCCGAGCTGCTGCGCAGCATCCGCACGGTGCGCACCCGCTACGGCAACGAGAAGCTGCGCGTCAGCATGGTGATCCCGACCTTCTACCGCCGCACCAAGCTGGCCCACGAGGTGCTGGAGCGCCTGAAGCACCAGTTCCCCAAGGAGATCGCCCAGACGGTGCTGGGCTTCCACGTCAAGATCGACGAGGCCCAGAGCCGCGGGAAGTCCATCTTCGAGTACGCGCCCAACTGCCGGGGCGCCAAGGCCCTGGCGGCCCTCGCCGAGGAGCTCGAGCTCCGCGAGCCGCCGCCGGAAGGAGACCCCCCGTGAGCGATACCGGAGAGACCGGAGACGGCGAAGGCGGCGGCGCGCCCCTGGACCCGGGCACCGCCGGCGGGCTCTGGCTGGACGGCAACCCCGAGGACCCCATCGTGCTCTCCGCCGACGGCCCCGCCCTGCTGGGCCGCGACCCCTTCGCGGAGCTCGACGAGCCCGATCCCTTCCTGGCCCGCATCGACGGCCTGGCACCATTGGCGCGGCCGGTGGCGCCGACCCGCGCGCGGCTCCACGCCGTGGAGCCCCCGGTGGCGCGGGTGGACGAGGCCGTCGGGGAGACCGCCGAGGCCCCGCCCCCGCCCCGGCCCGCCGAGCCGCCGCGGCCGGGGCCGCGCGCGCGCCGCCGCCGGCGCATCAGCCTGCCGCGGCTCTCGGAGGTGGAGCTGCCCGACGTCTCGGGCTGGGTCGAGCGCTGGTTCGGCGAGGAGGAGCGCCGGCGCCTCGCCGCCCTCACCCACCTCGTCGAGAGCGGCGGCTCCTACGACCGCTTCGGCCTCTCGCCGGAGACGGTGCGCCGGGTGTTCCCGCTCTTCTACGCGCTCTACCGCGTGTACTTCCGGGTGGAGAGCCGCGGCCACGAGAACATCCCCGTGGAGGGCCCGGCCATCCTGGCCGGCAACCACGGGGGGCTGCTCCCCTTCGACGGCGCCATGGGCGTCGTGGACGTGTTCCTCAACAGCGACCCGCCGCGCCTGCCCCGCGCCATCGTGGAGCGCTGGGCCGGGACGCTTCCCTGGGTGAACGTCTTCTACGCCCGGGTGGGCCAGGTGATCGGCACGCGGGAGAACTTCACGGACCTGCTCGACGAGGGGCACCCGGTGCTGGTGTTCCCGGAGGGCGTCTCCGGGATCCGCAAGCCCATCAGCCAGCGCTACCGGCTCCAGGGCTTCCACGTGGGCTTCGTCGAGCAGGCGCTGCGCGCCCGCGCCCCCATCGTGCCCGTGGCGTTCATCGGCAGCGACGACCAGACGCCGATCCTCTACGACCTGAAGGGGCTCGCGCGGCGCCTCGGCATCCCCGCCATGCCGATCACCCCGACCTTCCCGTGGCTCGGCCCGCTGGGCCTGCTCCCCTACCCGGTCAAGTACCGCATCGTGTACGGCGAGCCCTTCGAGTTCCACGAGCGCTTCGGGCCCGAGGGCGCCGAGGACGCCCGGCTGGTGCGCTACCTCGCCAACCAGGTGCGCCGCACGGTGCAGCACCTGGTGGACCGGAGCCGCTGATGGCGAACGTCCTCGTCACCCACGCCGACGAGCCCCTGGGCCGGCGCGTCGTGAAGACCCTGTACCACGACCCCGGCGTGGGGCAGCTGCTCACCGTCGGGGCCGGGCCGCCGCCGCGCGCCTTCGATCGCTTCCTCGCCGACGGCAGCCGCCGGCTCTCCTACGTGCGCGTCGACCTCGCGCGCCACCGCTCGGCCTCGGACCTGTTCCACTCGGCGGCGCTGCGCGAGGCCGAGATCGACACCGTGGTCCACGTCCCGCGCCACGGCGCCACCCAGGACGAGGAGGCCCCGGTGGCCGCGGGCCTGCCCCTGCGCACCGCCGAGGCCCGGCTCGTGGTGCAGCATTGCCTCGAGGTGCGCTCCATCCGCAACCTGGTCACCGTGGGGAGCGCCTACGTGTACCGGCTGCAGCCGGGCAACGCGAACCGCCTGCGCGAGAACAGCGAGCTGGACCTCGACCCGACGGTGGCGCCCGAGCTCCGCTCCTGGATCGACTGCGACATGATCTTCCACGGCGAGGTGGGGGCCGAGCGCCTGCGCGTGGTGCTGCTGCGCGTCCCCACGGTGGTGGCGTCGGGGGGCTACGTCTACCTGAACCCCGGCCTCGCCGGCCCCGGGCGGCTGCGCTTCCGGCCCGCGGGCTTCGACCCCATGTGTGCCCTGGTCGCCGACAAGGACGTGGCCCGCGCCGTGCGCGCCGCGGTGGAGAGCGACCGCGCGGGCATCTACAACGTGGCCGGCGTCGAGACGGTGCCCCTCTCGGTGCTGTCGCGCTGGACGCGGCGACCCGCCCTCCCGGCCCCCGGCTCCCTGCTGCGCCTGGCCGGGGCCGCGATGCGCTGGGCCGGGGGCGGCCCGCTGCTCCTCCACGGCGACCACCTGCGCTACGGCTTCACCCTGGACACGGGCCTCGCCGAGCGCGAGCTCGGCTACGCACCCTCCTACCGCATCGGCCTCTCCCGGGCCGGCGACGGGGTGCTGCGGCTGGAGACCTCGGCCGCCTGACTGGCCCTCGGGCTTCCGCTAAGCTTCGGCGCTTTCGGACCCCCCGGGAGCGCCCTCAGCCATGGCCGTGGACACCTCGCAGTTCAAGAACGGGCTCCGCATGGAGATCGACGGGGAGCCCTTCGTCATCCTCTACTTCCAGCACGTGAAGCCCGGCAAGGGCGGCGCCTTCGTGCGCACGAAGATCAAGAACCTGCGCACCGGCAAGCAGGTCGACAAGACCTTCCGCTCCGGCGAGAAGGTGGACGAGGCCGACGTCGAGGACCGCACCATGCAGTACCTCTACCGCGACGGAGACGCCCTCGTGTTCATGGACACCTCGAGCTACGACCAGATCCCGATCCCGGCGGAGCAGGTGGGCGACGACATCCTGTTCCTGAAGGAGAACCTCGAGGTCGACGTGCTCTTCTGGCGGGGCAAGCCCCTCAACATCGAGCTGCCCGCCTTCATCGAGGCCCAGATCACCCAGTGCGACCCGGGCGTGAAGGGCGACACCGCCTCGGGCGCGACCAAGCCCGCCACCATCGAGACCGGAGCCACCCTCCAGGTCCCGCTCTTCATCAAGGAGGGCGAGACCATCCGCGTCGACACCCGCAGCCGCGAGTACGTCGAGCGCGTGAACTAGCGGCGATGCCGTGCCACGGCAGCTTCCGCCGTCGGCCGACCCTCCCCGGGTCGGCCTCCTAGGCCGGGGCGGTGCGCGGCGACCAGCTGGCCCGCCAGTGGCAGCTGATCCAGCGGCTGGCCCGCAGCCGGGCCGGCGTCGGCCTCGACGACCTGGCCGACGACCTCGGCGTGGTGCGCCGCACCGTCTACCGCGACCTGGATGCGCTGATGTACGCCGGCTTCCCGGTGGTGAGCGAGAAGCGCGACGGCCGCGTCTACTACCGCTTCCTCGAGAGCTTCGGCCTGGGCGACGTCCCCTTCACCCCCGACGAGGTCCTCGCCCTGGCCTTCTCCGAGGACCTGCTGCGCGTGCTCGAGGGCACCGTATTCCACGACTCCATCGCCTCGGCGCTCCACAAGATCCGCGCCGGCCTGGGCCCGGAGATCGAGAAGTTCCTCGACCAGCTGGGCGAGTCCTTCCGCGTGCTGCCGGGCCCGCACAAGCGCTACGCCGACCAGCGCGAGACCATCGAGCGCCTGAACGACGCCCTGCTGCGCCACCGCACGGTGGAGATGCGCTACCGCACGGGCAGCACCGGCAAGGTGGCGACGCGCCGCCTCGACCCCTACCGCCTGTGGTACCGCAGCGGCGGCCTCTACGTGATCGGCCACGACCACAGGAGCGGCGAGGTGCGCACCTTCGCGGTGGAGCGGATCCGCACCGCGGAGGTGACGGACGCGGCCTTCGAGGTGCCGGAGAGCTTCGACTTCGAGGCCTACACCGAGGGGGCCTTCGGGGTGGTGGCCGAGCCGGCCCGGCCGGTGCGCATCCGCTTCAGCAAGGAGCGCGCGCTCCAGGTGGCGGAGCGCACCTGGCACCCGAGCCAGAGGACCGCGCCCGGGCCGGACGGGTCGCTCGAGCTGTGCCTCGAGGTGGGCAGCACCACGGAGCTGCGGGACTGGATCCTGAGCTTCGGCGCGGCCGCCGAGGTCCTCGAGCCCGAGGAGCTGCGGGACGAGGTCGCGGCGGAGATCGCCCGGGCGCTGTCGAACTACCGGCCCGGCCAGGAGGCTGACCCGAGAGGGTCAGCCGACGACGCGAAAGATTCCGCGAAGCGGAATCGCAGCTAGCTGAGCGAGCCCTTGGGGCTCGCCTTGCGGCGGAAGCCGACCCGGGAGGCGGGGCGTCAGCCCGTATTGCGCAGCCCCGCCGCGATCCCGTTCACCGTGAGCAGCAGCGCGCGCTCGGTGGAGGGGTCGGGCTCGTCGGCTCCGCGCGTGCGCTCGAGGAGCTCGACCTGGAGGGCGTGCATGGGGTGCAGGTAGCGATCGCGCACGGCCAGGGTCCGGCGCAGGATCGGGCGTTCCTGGAGCGGGCCCCGGCCTTCGGTGAGCCAGTCGAGCTGCTCCGTGGTGAGGGCCCACTCCTCCTCGATCCGCGAGAGCACGTGGCGGTGCTCGGGCGGCACCAGCGCCTCGACGTAGTGGCGGGCGATGGTGAGGTCGGTCTTCGCCAGCGTCATGGCGACGTTGCCGAGCAGGGCGCGCAGGAACCACCAGTCGCGGGCCATCTCGCGCAGCACGGCCTCGTGGCCCGCCGCGCGCGCGGCCGCGATGCCGCTGCCGAGCCCGAACCAGCCGGGAACGATCTGGCGGCTCTGGTTCCAGCCGAACACCCAGGGGATCGCGCGGAGCCCTTCGATCCCCGCCCCGCTCCCGGGGCGCTGGGCGGGGCGCGACCCGATGTGGAGCCTGCCCAGCTCGCGCACGGGCGTCGATGCGAGGAAGTACTCCACGAGGGACGGGTCCTCGACCAGCCCGCGGTAGGCGCGGCGCGCGGCCGTCGAGGTGTCGTCCATCGCCGTGTCCCAGCGGTCGAGGGTCTCCGCGGGCGTTCGCGACGAGGTGTGGAGCAGGGACGCCTCGAGGGTGGACGCCACCAGGAGCTCGAGGTTGTGCCGCGCGAGGTCGGGCAGCAGGTACTTGTCGGAGATCACCTCGCCCTGCTCGGTCAGCTTCACGGCTCCATCCACGGCGCCGAAGGGCTGGGACAGGATCGCCTGGTGGGTAGGGCCGCCGCCGCGCCCCACCGAGCCCCCGCGCCCGTGGAACAGCCGCAGCCGCACGCCGTGCTGGGCGGCGACGTCCCGCAGCGCGCGGATCGCGCGCTGGATCGACCACTGGGAGGTCACGATGCCGCCGTCCTTGTTCGAGTCCGAGTAGCCGAGCATCACCTCCTGCACGTTCCCGCGCAGCGAGACCAGCTTCCGATAGGAGGGCGTCGAGAGCAGCTCCCCGACGATGCGATCCGCCGCCTCCAGCTCGTCGATGGTCTCGAGCAGCGGGGCGAAGGAGAGCCGCGCGATGTCCTGCCCGACGTCCACGAGCCCCGACTCGCGCGCGGCCAGCACCGCGGCCAGCACGTCCGCCGACGAGCGGGTCATCGAGACGATGCAGGTCTCGACGATGCCGTCCCCGTAGCGGTCCATGCTCTCGCGCAGCACGGTGAAGAGCCGGGCGACGCGGGTCGCATCCTCGGAGACCCGCGTGGTGAGCCCCGAGAGCGGACGCGCTCCGCCGAGCTCGCGGTCGAGGACGGTGAGGCGCCTCGCGTCGTCGTCCGGATAGCGGAGCTCGTTGGCCGCGAAGAGCTCGCCGACCAGCGTGTGGAACATCCGGCTGTGGTCGCGCACGTCCATCACGGCCAGGTGGAAGCCCGCCGCCGCCACCGTGCGCCGCAGCGCCTCGATGGAGCCCGCCGAGATCGGCTCGCCTCCCTGCTTCGCGAGCGCGTCCCGCACGAGGTCGAGGTCGGCGAGAAGATCGCCGGCGTCGCGGTAGTCGAGGCCGGGCGTGTGGGCCACGCCGCGCCGGTGCCGCTCGCGGGTGTTGCGGACGCGCTCCTGGCAGTAGGAGAGCTTCAGCCGGTAGGGCTCTTCTCCGTTCAGGTGCGCCAGGCGCTCCCAGACCTGGGGGAGCGCCTCGCGGTCGCGCTCGAGGCTCTCGACCAGCGCCGGCTCCGGGCCGACGATGCGCGACGACATCGAGAGCTCGGTCACCCGGTCCGCGATGGCGCGCTCCACGAGCTGGAGGCCCCGGTCGTGCATCCAGGCCAGCACCTCGGCGGTCACCTCGGGCGTGACGAAGGGGTTGCCGTCGCGGTCGCCGCCCACCCAGGATCCGAAGCGCAGGGGCCGGGCGTCGATGGGGAGCGAGACGTCGAGGCGGCGCAGCTCGGCGCGCAGGTCGTCCTCGAGCTCGGGCAGCACGTCGAAGATCAGCATCTCGAGGGGGTAGAGGGTGGCCTGGGCCTCGTCGGTCGGACGCGGGGCGGCCAGGCGCAGCTCGTCGGTCACCCAGAGCAGGTCGACGAGCTCCGCGGTGCGCCGGTCGATGCGCGCGCGGTCGGACTCGCGCAGCCGCGTGTCGCGGCGGCGGGCCAGCAGGCCGCCGATACCGGCCAGCTTGCCGAGCACCGAGCGCCGGGAGGCCTCGGTCGGGTGGGCGGTCACCACCGGGCGGATCTCGAGCCTCTCCACCGCGCGCTGGATCTCCTCCCTCGGCAGCCCGGCCTCCAGGATGCGGTCGACGATGAGGGGGAGGCGCCCGCGATCGGCCTCCTCCCGGGAGTCGATCAGTGCGATCCGGTGGGTCTGCTCGGCGACGGTGGCGAGGTGGAAGTAGGTCGTGAAGGCCCGCGCCAGCTCGATCGCGCCGACGGCATCGACCTCCCCCAGCATCTCGCGCAGCCGCCGGGCCGACGCGGCGTCGCCCTCGTCGGCCCGGCGCGAGAGGTCGCGGATCGCCTCGACGCGCTCCAGCAGGGCGGGCCCGGACTGCCGCACCAGGGTCCGGCCCAGCTCCTCGCCGAGGCGGCGGATGTCCGCCCGCAGGGCGGCGTCCACCTCGACGCGCCACGGGTCGAGCGCTGCCTCGGGATCTCGCCGTGCGACGGGCTCCATGCCGGGGAGGATGACGGGTTCGGAGGGGAGTGTCTCTTCGCCGCTCGTCGCCGGGCCGGGGCCGGCGGGCGCGGCGGCCCCGGTGTGCCGAGCGCGGCCCGGGCGAGCCGGGTCGGGCTCAGATCTGGTAGCCGCCCGCTCGCTCGCGGGCCGCCCGGCGGGCCCGCTCCTCGGCGCGCTCGACTCCCAGGTCGAAGGCGCGACGCAGCTCGTACATCTGCGCCAGGGCGAGGCCCTGTCCGATGAAGCTCGAGGCGTAGTTCAGCCCGGCGAGCACCCCGGCGACGGGCACCGCGAGGAGCGCCCAGGGGGTCTGCCCCAGGGTCAGCTGGGCGAAGCCGTAGAGCGTGCCGGCCACGGCGGCGGCCCCGAGCACCGCGAACACGAAGGCGAAGCCCGTCCACACCGTCGCGCGCGGCCCCAGCAGGCAGCGCACGCGGTGGCCCGCCGGCGCTCCCTCGGCTTCCGGCTCCAGCCGCTCGAAGGTCACGTCGAGCTCCGGCGACCAGAAGGCGCGGCGCGCCGGCGGGATCTGGACCAGGCAGTGACGCACGCTGAAGTGGCCGGCGAGGGGCGGCTCGGCCTCTCGGGCGACCTCCTCGAGCGTCGCCACCAGCGTCTCCAGGCCGCACGTCACGTCGACGGCGAAGCGCGGGCGCATCTGGAGGTCGGCCATGGTCCTCCCTGCCTGCGGGGCGGTGGGCTGCCTGCGTCAGCGGCGCATCGCCGCCTGGATCGTGCCCGGACAGGGCCGGATCAGCAGCCCCGGCCGGGGCACCACCGCCAGGCGGTTCACTTCGATCTCGAGGCGGTCCTCGGCCACGAGGCCCCGCGTGTCCACGACCTCGACGGAGACCCGGTGCGCGCCGTGTGCGAGACCGGCCAGATCGATCCCGCTGGAGCGATAGCGGCCCCACGGCTGCACCGCCTCGAACTCGACTCCGTCGAGCACCCGGCCGTCGAGGGAGACCGCGATCGGATCCTGCAGCGCGCTGGTGAGCCCGGTGACGGGCTGCAGCAGCTCGTCCTCGACCGAGACCGTGAGCACCAGCTCCGGCGGCGGGATCGGCTGGGCGAAGTCGAAGTGCGTCCGGCCCGCCCGCAGCTCCGCCGTGAGGTCGGGCGCGGGGGCCTCGATCGCGAAGGCCGTGCGGGCCGAGACCGACAGGTCCTGGAAGCTCGCCTCGATGCCGAGCGTGTAGACGCCCTCGCCCAGGTCCGCCGTGGAGGCGCTTCCGACGTAGTCCGCGTAGGTCCAGCCCGTGATCACGGGCAGGCTCCAGCTCACCGGCGTGCCGCCGCTGAAGGTCGAGGTCAAGGTCTCGTTGGCGTCCCAGGGGCCGCCGTTCCACATCGTGAACGGCGTGCCGTCCTCGAAGGCGAGGCGGGCATCGAAGCCCTGGCTCGCCGAGCCCGGCAGCAGGATCGGGCTCGCGGGCTCGAGGCTCTGGACCACCAGGCTGGGCACGGTCTCGGCACGCACCACGAACTGGAGACCCGCCGTACGCGCGAAGCCGGCGGGGTTCCGGACGCGCACATGGAAGTCGTAGAGGTCCGGGGCGAGCCCGGACACGTCGAGCAGCAGCAGGTAGGCGCCCCGCCCCAGCTCCCGGAACGCGACCTCCACCGGCTCCCCCCGCACGAACGGCAGGAAGCCGTTGCTCGGCAGGCCCGTGACGGCGACGCCGCGCTCGTCTCCCACGAAGGCCACGATGGCGGCCGGGCAGGCCTGCCCCTCGGTGTAGGTGAGGCGGTCGCTCACGAGCCGGGGCTCCAGGGAGTCGCCCGCGATCGGATCGATGGGCGCCACGTCGAGCAGGGGCTCGCCCCAGTGGTCGCGGTCGTGGCTGAAGCCGTTGTCGAAGCCGTTCCGGGGGAAGGACAGGCGCACCAGCTCGTCGCGGACGAAGCGCACCTGCTTGGCGTTGCGCGGCTTGCCGTTCTTCACGATCCAGAGCGCCGCGGCGCCCGCCACGGCGGGCGCCGCCATGCTCGTGCCGCTCAGCACCGCGTACCCGCCGAAGCGGGACGTGGAGTAGACGTCCGCTCCCGGCGCCGCCAGGTCGACGTCGTAGCCGAAGTTGCTGAACTCCCAGAAGCGGTTGTCCGCGGGATCCGGCTCGGCGAGCGCGCCCGGGCCCAGCCCGTCGGTCTCCCGGACGGCGGAGACGGTGATGACCTCGTCGTAGCGGGCCGGCCGGGTGGTGGACGCCGGGGTCTCGATGCTGAAGCCGATGCCGTTGCCGGCGGCGGCGACCAGCACGACGCCCGCCTCCACCGCACCGCAGACGGCCAGGTGCATCGGATCCCCGCTGGTGCGGCCGCAGTTGCGGTCGTCGGGGACGCCGCCGTACTCGCCGATGCTCATGTTCGCCACCTCGATCTCGTCCGCGTGGGCGGCCACGTAGTCGAGACCGGCGATCACGTCGGAGTCGTTCCCCCAGGCGTTCGAGGGAAGCACCTTCACCGACCAGAGGCGCGCGCCCGGCGCCACCCCGTGGACGCCGATGTCGTTGTCGATGGCCGCGGCGATCCCCGCCACGTGGGTCCCGTGGCCGGTGGAGTCGCCCTCGGCGGGCACCCCGGAGATCATGCTGACCGAGCGATGGAGGTTCAGGTCCGGATGCTCGGCGATCCCCGTGTCGAGGATCGCGATGTCGGCATCGACCCTGCGGTCGTCGACCCCGTCGACGTCCGCGATCGCGTTCAGCGGGACGCGCATGCGCTGCATGCCGGGCTCGGTGCTCTGCGCGAAGGCCCGCACCCGGCCGTCCTCCGCCACGAAGGCGACCTCGGGACGGCTGCGCAGCGCGTCGAGGCCGGCGACGTCCCGCTCGTCGAGCTCCACCACGAAGCCGCGGAACACGTGGCGGAAGACGCGCTTCTCCGGCGTGGTCACGTTGCGGCCCGCGACCTTCCGGACCCGGGCGATCTCCTTCACGGCGAGGGAGGGCGCCGCGAGTCGGACGGCCTGGAGCAGGGCGTCGGCCCTCGCCTCCACCTCGTCTCCGGGCACGCCGTCCTCGAGCACCACGATGTAGCTGCGCGGCCCCGCCTGGGCGGCGCCGGCGAGCAGCAGGCCTGCGAGGAGGAAGGGGAGGCAACGCTCGATCGGGACCATGGCGCGCTCCGGTCGGTGTGGGGCACCGCGATCATACCCCGGCCGCGCCGCGTCCGTGCTCGATTTTCCGCCGCTGCGGGGAGGTCGCCGTCAGTCGTCGAGGATCGCCCGCGCCTTGATCTCGACCATCGCGCCGAAGGCCAGCTCCGCCACGCCGATGGCGGTCCACGCCGGGAAGGGCTCCTCGATGAAGCCGTCCTTCACCTGCATGAAGACGCCGATGTGCTCGTTCAGCCCGACGTGGAAGGTCGCCAGCTCGACCACGTCCGCGAGGGAGCCGCCCGCCTCCTCGAGCACCGTGCGCAGGTTCTCGAACGCCGTGGTGATCTGCACCGCCGGGTCCGGGTCGACCTTGCCGTCGGGCCCGTTGCCGACCTGGCCCGAGCAGAACACGTGCTTGCCCCGCCTCACCGCCGGGGCGAAATGGAACTGGTCGTACATGGGCTTCATGGCTTCGGGGACGACGACGCGGCGCTTCGACATGGGGCCTCCATGGGACGACGGCCGGGCACTGGGGCCCGGCCGTCGCAAGGTAGCATCGTGCGGGGCGCCACCGCCGCGGTGGCGCGGGCGTCAGGCCAGGTGGAACTCCACCGACGAGGGCCGCTGCCCGCCGCGCTGGTCCACCATCAGGCCCACCCGGCGCCAGTCCGACTCGGTGCGCTCGGTGATGAGGCCGAGGCGCTGCAGGTTCGGGATGACGGTGTGCATGAAGGCCAGGCTGTTCAGCTCGGCGTGGTTGGGCAGGGCGACGAACATCCGGGTGATGTTCTCGGGGTCGATGTCGTACTTGGGGCCGAGCAGCCGCAGCATGTCGAGCTGCTGGTTGGCGTTCAGGGCCTCGAGGATCGAGAACGCCCAGTCCTCGAGCTCCTCCATCTCCTCCTTCTCGGCCTCCTTCACCACCCGGCGCATCATCAGCACGCCGAAGGCGGCGTGGCGGGACTCGTCCTGCTCGATGCGGCGGATCATGTCCGTGAAGAAGTCGTTGCGCGACTCGCTGCGCATCAGGTCCATGATGCCCACGGCGGTGCCCTCGAAGAGGGTCTGCATGCCGAGGGTCTTCTTCTTCATGGTTTCCGCGGCGAGCAGCTCGTCGAGCAGCACCTTCAGCGTGGCGCCCACCGGGTAGATGGTGCCCATCTTGCGCTGGAGGAACTTCGAGATGGCCTCGACGTGGCGCGCCTCGTCGATCACCTGGCTCGACGCGTACCACTTCTCGTCCATCTTCTCGCACACGTTGGTGAGCTGGCCGCAGATCTGGAGCGCGGCCTGCTCGCCGTGGAGGAGCTGGGAGAGCGTGTAGGCCAGCTCGTCGAAGGCGGCGGCCTTCTGGGTGGCCTCGTCCTTGCCCAGCAGCGCACAGGCCTGGGCGAGCATGGAGGCCTGGGGATTCAGCACGAACTCGTCCTTGCTGACCGGCATCTCCCAGTCGAGATCGAGCTCGGCGTTCCACTGGTTCACCTTCCCCTTCTCGTAGAGCCGGCGCAGCTCCTCGACCTCGCTGCCGTACTCCCAGCTCCAGTGCACCTCGAGCGGCGCGTCGACGTCGATCTGGGAGCGCAGGCCCTGGATCTCGGACTCGTCGACGAAGTCGATCACCTCGAACTCGCCGAACATCTTGCGGTGGTCGTCCATCAGCTTCTTCACGGTCTTCCTCCAGCGGGTGCGGCGACGGGCGCGGCCGCAAGGCCCGAGTGAACCAGGTTCTTGATCTCTTCCTTCCGCCGGCGCACGGTCTCCGCCGAGAAGACGGGCCGGCCGAACAGGGCCTCGCCGAGCTCCCCCGAAGCGAAGTGGTAGACCGTGGCGCCGATCAGGGTCTGGAGCGTGTGGCGCGCCGAGGCGGGCCGGAAGCTCCCGGCCTCGATGCCGTCGCGCAGCAGCCGCAGCATGCGGTCGAGGATCGCGGCGAGGGAGCGGTCGATCTCCTCGGCGGCGCGCTTCACGTCGTCCGTGTCCGGCAGGTCGTCGTCCTCGAACAGGCTGCGCAGCAGCAGGCGCGCCGTGGTGGGGTGCTCGGCCAGGCTGTCGATCAGGCTGTCGAGCACGCGGTCCAGGCGCTCGAGGTGGCTGCCGCCGCTGGCGAGGATCGGGGCCACGCGCTCGTTCACGCGCTCGAGCACCCGGGCCAGCACGGCGAGGTAGATCTCCGCCTTGCTGCGGAAGTGGTGGAAGAGCGAGCTCTTGCCGAGCCCGGCCTCCTCGGCGACCTCGCGCAGCCCCACCCCCGCGTAGCCGCGCCGGGCGAAGAGCGCCTCGGCGACGTCGAGGATCTTCTCCCGGGAGCTCGGCGGCGAGGCGGAGGCTTCGGTCACGGCACCTCTCTCGAAGGTCTGGGACGTCGCGGGTCTGCCCGGTCGCATCCTCGACCGATCGGTCGGTCCGACGCCGAGCTGAACCCTACCCGACCGATCGGTCGGCTGCAATCACGAAGTACCGATTCCGGCCACTTTGCGATGGAGGCCCGAAGGCCGCTGGGAGTAGGCTGATCGTGGGGGGTGTCGGGAGGTCCCGATGCGCTTCCTCTGCGCCTGCGCGGCCCTGCTGATCGCCTCCGGGGCCTCGGCCCTGCCCTTCACCGGCACCCTCACCCTCGACTTCAACGAGACCATCCAGGCGACCCTCACCGGCGAGGGCGAGGGCGTCTCGACCCCCAGCACCGTGCGGCTCACCTCCGGCGGCATCCTGGGCAGCGTGGTCGTCCCGATCACCAGCCCGAACCCCACCCCTCCCCCGTCCGTCATCTTCCCGGTCTTCCCGATCGTGGAGTTCCGGGCCGAGGGCCCGGCCGGAATCGGCCCGGCGACCTTCTCGGCCGGCGGCGGGATCCATGGGGGCTTCGGCGGCAACGCGCCCCTCACCGGTGCGGCGCGTGCCGGCCTGTTCGGTCCCCCGCCCTTCGCCTTCCTCACGGTGCCGATGTCGGTGGTCGGGATGGCGGGCGGCTTCGCCGAGACCGAGTCGATCCTGGGGATCGAGGTGAGCGTCTTCGGCCATGCCTGGACGACCGGGGCGGTCGTGGTGACGGCGAACCCGGGCCCCACCCAGACCCTGATCGTCACGGCGCGCGGATCGGACGAGCGCACGCCCGGCGGCGTGGGCCGCATCCAGCTCGTGTCGCCGGCCCTCGTCGTCACCAACATCGCGGGCTCCGAGAACATCACGCTCGTCACCACCCTCGACCTCGAGTTCTTCCCGGAGCCGTCGGCGGCGGTGCCCGAGCCGGGCGCGCTGGTGCTCTTCGGGGCAGGGGCGGCGCTGGTGGCGGCGCGCACGCGCAGGCGCGCGCGCGGGACGCGCGCCTGGCTGCGAATCGGCTTCGCCGCTTCTTGGCGGCGGACGCCGACCCATCCTGGGTCGGGCTCCTAGGGCCGGACCACCTCGACGGGGCCTCGGCCGGCCCCACCACCACGATGGCGACGCGCTCGGGGTGGACGAGGTCCTGCGCCACCTGGGCGACCTCCTCGGCGGTCACGGCGCGCACGCGTCCGCGGAAGGTGTCGAGGGAGTCCTCGGGCAGCCCGTGGACGTCGAGGTCGACGAGGGAGCCCGCCACGGCCTCGGAGGTCTCGAGGGAGAGCGCGAAGCGGCCGGCGCTCTGGCTCTGGGCGTTGGCGAGCTCCTGGGCGACGGGCGGCTCGCTGCGGATGCGCTCGAGCTCCTCGAGCAGGATGTCGACCACGCGCCGCACCTCGGGGACGCGGGTGAAGGTGGCGACGCCGAAGGGGCCCGGGTGGCGGCGCAGCACGAAGGACGAGCCGACGCTGTAGGTGAGCCCCTCCTCGGCGCGGATCCGGCTCATCAGGCGGGACGAGAAGCCTCCGGCGCCGAGCACGCGGCTCATCAGCGACGCCGCGATGCGCCGCTCGTCGCGGCGCGCGATGCCCTCGTGGCCCACCCGGATCTGGGCCTGGCCGAGCTCCGGGCGGTCCACGATCACGATGCGGCGGCCCGTGGGCGCCTGGGCGGCGGGCGCCGAGCCCGGCTCGGGGACCGCAGCGGGCTGCCAGGCCCCGAAGGCGGCCTCCACCCGCGCCAGCACGTCCTCGGCGTCCACGTCGCCGGTGGCGTAGAAGACGGCGTTCCCGGGGCTGAGAACGCGGGCGTGGAAGGCCCGCGCCTGTGCAGCGTCGAGGCGCGCCACGGTCTCGGGCTCGCCCGAGAGCCGCCGGCCGTAGCGGTGGTCGGGGTAGAGCGCGCGGGCGAACGCCATGCGGGCGAGGTCTCCGGGGTCGTCCTTGGCGCGCTCGAGGGCGGCGAGGGTCTCGGCGCGCACGCGGCCGGCTTCGGCGGCATCGAAGCGCGGCCGCAGCACCACGTCGGCCAGCACCTCGAACAGGGTGTCGAGGTCGCGCGAGAGCCCGGCCACCCCGACGCTGGTCTCGTCGAAGCTCGCGCCCGCCGAGAGCGAGGCGCCGATGCGGTCCACCACGGCGGCCAGCTCGAGGGTGTCGCGGTCGCCGGCACCGCGCTCCATCAGCTCGGCGGTGAAGCTCGCGAGACCGGCCTGCCCGGGGCTCTCGAGACCGGCGCCGCGCCGCGCCGTCACGCCGAGGGCGGCTCGCGGGAGGCGGTGGTCCTCGAGCACGATCACCCGCAGCCCGTTCGGGAGCTCGGCGCGCCGCAGCGCCGCGGCCTCCACCACCGGCCCCTCCCGGGGCGGCGGCGGCGGCCGCTCCCAGGCGGGGGTGGGCTGGAAGGCCGCGCAGGCGAAGAGGAACGCCGCCGCGATCGCCGGTGCGAGGCGCGCGATCACTCGCCGGCCCCGTCCGCCGCGGCGGCCGGCGGCGCCACCAGGTGCACCACGCTGCGCCGCTCGGGCACCAGCCAGGTGCGCGCCACGCGCTGGACGTCGGCCGCCGTGACCGCGCGGATCGCCTCCAGCCGCTGCTCGAGGGGGCGCACCTCGCCGAAGGTCACGAAGTCGCGTCCGATCCGGGACGCCAGGGCGTGGGCGGTGGCGAGGCCGTTCACCAGGTCCACCTCGAGGCCGCGCTTCGCCTTGTCGAGCTCCGCCTCGGTCACGGGCTCGTCGCGCAGCCGGTCGATCTCCTCGAAGAAGAGCCGCTCCACCTTCGCGACGTCGGCGTCGGGCCGCACGCCGGCGCTGGCGTAGAAGACGCCCGCGTTCTGGAGCTCCCAGTAGGAGCCCACGGCGGAGAGCGCCTGCTGCTCCTCGTAGACGAGGCGCCGGTAGAGCCGGCTGGTGCGGCCGCTCGAGAGGATCAGGCTCGCCACGTCGAGGGCCTCGGCGTCGGCGTGGCCCGAGGGCGGTGCGTGCCAGGCGGCGGCGAACAGGGGCGCGCGCACGCCGAAGTGCACCGTGCTGCGCCGCTCGCCCTGCTGCACGGGCTCGACGGTGGGGTTGCGCGGGATGCGCTCGGCGGCCTCGAGGGGACCGAAGTGCCTGCGCACCAGCTCGATCACCTCCTCGGAGTCGAAGTCGCCCGCCACTGCCACGACGAGGTTGTTCGGCGCGTAGTAGGTCTCGAAGAAGCGGCGGCAGGTCTCGACGTCCACCTTCTCGATGTCGCTGCGCCAGCCGATGGTCGGGTGGCGGTAGGGGTGGGCCTGGAACGCCAGGGCCATGAGCGCCTCGAACAGGCGACCCTGGGGGCTGTCCTCGGTGCGGAAGCGCCGCTCCTCGAGCACCACCTCGCGCTCGCTCTCGAGGCTCTCGGCCGACATGTCGAGGTGGCGCAGTCGCTCGGCCTCGAGCTCGATCACCAGGGGCAGGTGCTCCGAGGTGACGTCGCCGAAGTAGACCGTCACGTCCCGGGAGGTGAAGGCGTTCACGCGCCCGCCCCGGGCCTCGATGAGCCGCTCGTGGGCCTCGGGGCCGAGCCGCTTCGTGCCCCGGAACATCATGTGCTCGAAGAGGTGGGCGATCCCGGTGTAGCGCGCCTCGTCGCCGGACCCGACCTTCACCCACACCTGGAGGGAGGCCGCCGGCGTGGCGCGGTCCTCCAGGGTGAGGAGGGTGAGGCCGTTGTCCAGTACCGTCTTCCGCATCCGGGCGGCGGGATCGTCGAGCGCCCAGGCGGCGCCGGCCCACGGGGTGGCGAGCAGCGCGTTCGCGAGGAGTGCGAGGAGCCACCGGGCAGCGCTCATGGTCGGCGGACGGTATCCGTCAGGACCGGGGCGGGCAAGCAAGCAGGAGGGCCCCTCGTTGCCGCTCGAAGACGACGCCGCGCTGCGCGAGCTGCTGGCCTCGGTGCGGAGCATCGCCGTGGTGGGGATCAAGGCCGGTGAGGCCGAGGACGCCCACCGCGTCCCCGCCTACCTGAAGCGGCAGGGCTACCGGATCCTGCCGGTCTCGCCGAAGCTCGAGCACGCCCTCGGCGAGGCCTGCGTCCCGAGCCTGGCCGGGCTGCGCGAGGCCCCGGACCTGGTGAACCTGTTCCGCGCGCCGCGGCACGTGCCGGGCCACGCCGAGGAGATCCTGGCGCTGCCCGTGCGACCCAGCGCGGTGTGGATGCAGCTCGGCATCCGCCACCCCGAAGCGACCCGCCGCCTCGAGGAGGCGGGCGTCGCCGTGGTGGAGGACCGCTGCCTGATGGTGGAGCACGCCCGCCTGCTCGCCGCCCCGCCGCGCTCCGAGGAGCCGGCATGAGCCGACGCCGCGACTCCGACCGGCTCGTCTACTCCACGGGCCGCGGCCGCGTCGAGCCGCCGAAGCCCGCACCCCCGCGCAAGCCCCGGGGCGACGGCGTCGCGCGCGTGCGCCGCGAGGTGAAGGGGCGCCGGGGCAAGACCGTGACCACGATCTCCGGCCTCGCGCTTCCCGACGAGGCGCTGCGCGATCTCGCCGCGGAGCTCAAGCGCCGCTGCGGCACGGGCGGCTCGCTGAAGGACGGCGTGATCGAGATCCAGGGCGACCACCGCGAGACCCTCGTCGCCGCCCTCGAGGAGAAGGGGCACACGGTCAAGCTCGCGGGCGGCTGAAGGGCCTAGAGCGGAGGCGGGCTTCCCACCGCCGAGGTGGCGCTCAGGCGCTCCGCCTGCTCGGTCTCGCGGGCCGCGGCGGCGAGGTCGCCGGCCTGGCGGTGGGCGACGGCCAGGTTGCGGTGCGGGGTCGGCCAGCCCGGGTCGAGGCGCGTCGCGCGCTCGAGAGCGGCCAGCGCCGCCTCGCGCTCGCCCCGGGCGTAGTGGCCCACGGCGAGACGGTTCTGGGCGTGGGCGTCGTGGGGCCGGGCTCGGGCCGTGGCCTGGAGGCGCGAGAGCATGCTCTCGGGCCGCGGCGAGGCGAAGGCCTCGTCCCAGGTCTCGTAGCGCAGGGCGCCGTAGCGGAAGGGGCCGCGCCGCACGCGGGCGAAGAGTTTCTCGCCCACCAGGCGCATGGCGCCGTGGTCCGAGGCCTGGAACAGCTCGGCCTCCGCGCTGCAGTCCTCGGCATGGGCCTGGAGGCTCCAGGCCCGCAGGCCGTCGGGGCGCACCACGAACCAGGAGCTGAACGCCGGCGCCGCCGCCGACGGCCCGGTGCAGCGCTGGGCGACGGCGACCACGAGGGGCGTGGCGGCGTCGGGCTCGGCGGCGAGCGCGTCCTCGAGGGAGACCTCCTCCACGCCCGGCACGTCGCCGCGCACGATCACCAGCTCGCGGGGATCGAAGCCCGACTCGGGGTGGTGCAGCACGGCGAGCACCTTGGCGAGGCCGTCGCCGCGCTCCACGTCGAGGAGATCCTCCTCGCCCACCTCGGGGTGGGCGGCGCGGAAGGCGGCGTAGGGGTCGGCGGCGGCCGCCGAGGCCAGCAGCCCGAGCGCCACCACCCCGGCGACGGCGCTCGCGACGCGGAGACGCACGCGTACCGGGCTCACGCCTCGCGGCAGAGCAGGAACCAGCTGCCCATGTCCCGGCCCTTGCGCGCGGCCGAGCCGATCGTGACGTGCTCCGAGACCCGGCGCAGCGTGTCGATCATGAAGCCGTAGACGAAGCGTCCCGGCACGCGCTCGTTGGAGCGCACCGGCGGCCAGCCCGGCGGCGCCTCGGTGGGCACGTGGTTGTAGTCGATCAGGACCTCGGCGCCGTCGGGGTCGTCGCGGGCCACGAAGTAGCCGGGGCCCGTGACGAACGCCATGGTCTGGAAGTTGAAGCCCCACAGCTCCTCGGCCTCGCCGCGCGGGCGGCAGAAGCGCTTCTCGAAGTGGGTGAAGGCGGGCAGGGTGTTGCGGCCGTAGTGGCGCACCGTCGCGAGGTCGGGAACCTCGGGCGCCACGAGGTCCCGCAGGCGCACCTCGGCGAAGCCCTCGACGGCGCTCCAGAGCCGGCGCTGGGGCCCGCGGCCCGCCGCGCGGATCGCCTCCACCCGCTCGTCGCGGGAGAGCCGGTCCAGGAAGCCGCAGATCTCGGGCGCCTTGATCGGGGTCTCGCCGAGCTTGGCCAGGAACTCCCCGGCCGGGCCGGATTGGTCTCGTCCAGTCATGGAGGCACCTCCCGGGGGCACAGGGTAACGTCCCGCCGCCCCCGGCAGCATCCCGGCGGGCAACCCGCGGGGGGAGGAGCATGGGGGTTCCCGAGGCCGGGTCGGGGCTGCGGCTGGCGGTGCTGGCCGCCGCCGCGGTGCTGCTCCTCGCGGGCCTCGGCAACACCGGCGTCTGGGCGCCCGACGAGCCGCGCTACATCGCCATCGCCGAGGAGATGCGCGCCAGCGAGCGAGGCGCCTCGGACTGGGTGCTGATGCGCCTGAACGGCGAGGCCTACACCCAGAAGCCGCCCCTCTACTACTGGCTGGCGGCGGGGCTCGGCGCGCCCTTCGGGCGCGTCTCGGAGATCGCGGCGCGGCTGCCCTCGGCCCTCGCCGGGATCGCCCTGGTCGCCCTCACCCTCACCCTCGGCAGCCGGCTCTTCGGCGGACGGGTCGGCGTGCTCGGCGCGGGGCTGCTCCTCACCTTCTACGAGTTCGCGCGCAACGCGCGCCGCATGCAGCTCGACGTGCTGCTCGCGCTGTGCGAGACCGCCGCGCTGGTGTGCTTCTGGCGCATCGACCGGGGCATGGGCAGCCGGCGGCCGCAGCTCGCCGCCCTCCACGCCTTCATGGGCCTGGCGGTGCTCACCAAGGGACCCGTCGGCTTCCTGGTGCCCGTCATCGTGATGGGCACCTACCTCGCCTGGGAGCGGCGCCTGCGCGAGCTGCCCCGCCTGCTGCCGCTCTGGGGGCTGCTGATCTCCCTGGGCCCCTCCCTGGCCTGGCTCGCCGGCGCGACGGCGCTCGCGCCGAGCGGCTTCGCCGGCGAGGCCCTGGGCCCCAACCTGATCGGACGCTTCTTCACCGGCACCTCCCACGTGAGGCCCTTCTGGTACTTCCTCAAGGCCTACCCGGGCGATTGCATGCCCTGGACGCTGCTGTGGCCCCTGCTGTTCTGGGTCGGACGCGACGTCTTCCGGGGCCGCGCCGGTGCGGGCGCGATCGAGGACGAGCGCCGCCGCGCCTGGCGCTTCCTGCTGGCGTGGATCGGGGCGAGCCTGGTCTTCTTCTCGATCTCGAGCGGCAAGCGCGGCATCTACCTGCTGCCCACCTACCCCGCCCTCGCGCTGCTCACCGCCGACGCCCTGGTGCGTAGCCTCGCGGGCCGCTCGCGCATGCCCACCGCCATCTCCGCCACCGCCGGCGTGCTCGCCGGCGCGGTCGCGCTTCTCGGGGTGGACCTCGCCCTCGCCGCGTGGACGGGCGGCTCCCCGATCCTCGCCAACGACGCCTTCGCGTCGCAGAAGGAGCGCATGCTCGCCTGGCTCGCCGCCGTGGAGACGCCGCTCATCCTCGCCTTCGGATCCGCGCTGGTGGGCGTCACCTCGCTCGCCACCGTCGCGTGGGTCGTGCTGCGCCGGCATCGCGCGGCGCCGCTGCTGCGCGTCGCGGTGATCGTGTGCACCGTCGGGGCCATCGAGCTCGCCGCCTTCCTGCTGCTCTTCCCGGCGGCCGACCCGCTGCGCTCGCCGCGCCCGCTGGCGACGGCCGCCGCGAAGGTGACGCCCGAGGACCGCCCCATCGGCCTGTTCGCCGACCGCGCCATGGCGGGAGGCCTCGCCTACTACGCCGACCGCCGCGTGGCGCAGCTCTACAGCGCCGACGACGTGCGCGACTTCCTCGCGGCGGGCGGCGAGGCCATCGTGGTGAAGACGCGCAAGCTCGGGCCCATCACCGAGGTCACCGAGGTGGACGTGCTGACCCGTGCACGCACCGGGCGCCGGGAGGTGCTCGTGGTGCGCCCCGCCGACGGCGTCGACCATGGCGCAGCGCGTCGACGCACTGCACCGTAGGCCCCGCGACGCTCCTATCCCGCGGGCGCCCCTTCCGCTATGTTCCGCGTTCCGCCACGTCGCGGCTCGCCGCGGCCCGTTGACAGCGACGACCCGCCGGCCGTGCCCCAGCGCCCGCTCCTCCGGAACGAAGGGAGCGCGCGGGCCCACCCCGGGGTGTGAAACGCCCGGCGCAGACCAGAATCGTAGAGGGACGACCCCAAGGAAAGGAGCCAGCCATGGGCGAGACGGCCGAACTCCGCATCGGAAACGAGACGTACACGCTCCCCGTCATCGAGGGCAGCGAGGGCGAGCGCGCCATCGACATCGAGAACCTTCGCAGCCAGTCGGGGCTCATCACCCTCGACCCGGGCTACGGCAACACCGGCTCCTGCCAGAGCGCCGTCACGTTCATCGACGGGGAGAAGGGCATCCTGCGCTACCGGGGCTACCCGATCGAGGACCTCGCCGAGAAGAGCAGCTTCGTCGAGGTCGCCTACCTGCTCATCTACGGGGACCTCCCGAACAAGGAGCAGCTCGACAACTTCCGCGAGTCCCTGCGCTACCACACGATGCTGCACGAGGACTTCAAGAGCTTCTTCAGCGCCATGCCGAAGGACGCGCACCCCATGGCGGCCTGCTCGGCGGCGGTGGCGGCGCTCGCCACCTTCTACCCGGACTCCCTCGAGCCGCGCGATCCGCACCAGGTCGAGGTCTCGATCCACCGCCTGATCGCGAAGCTGCCGACCATCGCGTCCTACGCGTACAAGCACTCCATCGGGCAGCCCTTCATGTACCCCGACAACCGGCTCAAGTACGTCGGGAACTTCCTCCACCTGATGTTCGCGACGCCCTGCGAGGACTTCACCGTCGACCCGGTGGTCGAGAAGGCGATCGACCTGCTGCTGATCCTCCACGCCGACCACGAGCAGAACTGCTCGACGAGCTCGGTGCGGCTGATCGGCTCCTCCATGGTGAACCTCTTCGCCGCGATCTCCGGCGGCATCAACGCGCTCTGGGGTCCGCGCCACGGCGGCGCCAACCAGGACGTGATCGAGATGCTGCTGGCCATCGCCGAGGAGGGCCTGACCGCCCGGGAGTTCGTGGAGCGCGCCAAGAGCCGCGACGACACCTCGCGGCTGATGGGCTTCGGCCACCGCGTCTACAAGAACTTCGACCCGCGGGCGACCATCATCAAGAAGGCCTGCTACGACGTGCTGAACCGCCTGGGCGTGCACAGCAAGCTGCTCGAGATCGCGGTGGAGCTCGAGGAGCTGGCGCTCAAGGACGAGTACTTCGTGGAGCGCAAGCTCTACCCGAACGTCGACTTCTACTCGGGCGTGATCTACAACGCGATCGGAACGCCGGTGAACATGTTCACCGCGATGTTCGCCATCGGCCGGCTGCCCGGCTGGATCGCCCAGTGGCACGAGCTGCACCACGACAAGCAGAAGATCGGGCGGCCGCGCCAGGTCTACGTCGGGCCGAACCAGCGGCCCTACACCCTGATCGAGCAGCGCTGAGCGACCTCTCCCGAGCCTGGGTGGACGGCGCCCTCGTCCCGCGGGACGCGGCCAGCCTTCCCGCCGACGACGGCGCCTACCGCGAGGGACGCGGCTGCTACACCACCGCCCGCTGGGACGGCGCCCACCTGCGCCTGGGCGGGCGCGCGGCGCGGCGTCTGGTGCGGGACGCGGCGCGCCTCGGCCTGGGCGAGCTCGAAGAGGAGGACTGCCGGACCGCCCTCGAGACCCTGGCCGCGGCCGCCTTCGGCCGGGCCGAGGGCATCGTGCGCCTCCAGGCGAGCCGGGACGGGGCGGGGCGCGTGCACCTGGTGGGCCTGCCCCGGGACGTCGGGCCCGAGCCCGACCCCTGGCGCGGCGTCAGCGCGCCGTTCCCCCACGAGGGTCCGGCGCCCTGGTCCGGCGCCAAGGTGACGAACCACCTGCGCCTCGCCTGGGCGCGGGAGCACGCCACCTCCGCCGGGGCCCACGAGGCGCTGCTGTTCGACCCCGCCGGACGCCTGGTCGAGGGCTCGCGCACCAACGCGTTCGTCGTGCTCGCGGACGGCCGCCTGGTGACGCCGCCGCTCACCCGGGGCGCGGTCGCGGGCGTGGCGCGGGAGCTCCTGTGCGAGGCCGCGGCGCGAGGCGAGCTCGACCTCGAGGAGACCGACGTCGGGCGCGACGACCTGGTCCGCGCCCGCGAGATCGTGGTCACCAACTCCGTGCGCGGCGCCCGCGCCCTGGCAGAGCTGGACGGCGAGCCGGTGGCCGACGGGGGGACGGGCCCCACCGCCCGGCGCCTCGACGCGCTGCTCGAAGCCGCGGCCCGAGCCCCGGCGCACGGGTGAGGTAGGCTCGGGCGAGCGCAAAGAGGGGAGGTGGTAGCGGGGTGGAGTCCGGCGAGCCGGCCTGGCTGTCCGGTGGCACCGGCCTGGTGGGCGGGCGGCTGCTCGGCGCGCTGCGCACGCGCGACGTGCCGGCGCGGGTGGCGACTCGCAGTCCCGGGCGGCTGGCCGGCCGCCCCGGCGTCGAGGGCGTGGGCTGGGACGGCATCCGGCCTCCGGCGGCGTCCCTCGCCGGCTGCGGCATCGCGATCCACCTCTCGGGCGAGCCGGTCTTCGGCGGGCTCCCCACGGCGTCGCGCCGGGCGCGGATCCGGGACAGCCGCATCGCCTCCACCCGGGCCCTGGTCGCCGCCCTCGGCGAGCTGCCCTCCGCCGAGCGGCCGCGCCTGCTGCTGTGCGCGTCCGCGGTGGGCTACTACGGCGACCGCGGCGAGGAGCTCCTCACCGAGGACGCCGCCGGCGGCGACGGCTTCCTGGCCGACGTGTGCCGGGACTGGGAGGCCGAGGCCGCCGGCGCGCGCCAGCACGGCCTGCGCGTCGTGTCGCTGCGCATCGGCGTGGTGCTCGCCCGCGATGGCGGCGCGCTGAGCCTGATGGCTCCGATCTTCCGCCTGGGCCTGGGCGGCCGGGTGGGCTCCGGGCGCCAGTGGTTCCCCTGGATCCACGTCGACGACCTGGTGGCGCTGATCGTCGCCCTCGCCGAGGCGCCGGGCGTCGAGGGGCCCGTGAACGCCGTCTCCCCCTCCCCGGTCCGCAACGCCGAGCTCACCGCCAGCCTGGGCCGCGTGCTGCGCCGCCCCACCCTGCTGCCGGTGCCCGCCTTCGCGCTGCGCGCGGGGCTCGGCGCGGTGGCGGACGAGCTCCTCGCGAGCCGTCGGGTGGAGCCGGCGGTGGCGCGCAAGCTGGGCTTCCAGTGGGCGCGCGCCGAGCTCGACGACGCGCTGCGCACGGAGCTCGAGCGGGCCTGAGCCGACTCAGTTCTTGAGTCGTGGTTCGAAGAATGGGTCGGCGAGGGGACGAACGGACCCTGCGTGCCGGGAATCCGGCTTCCTAGAAGGCCAGCTTGGCGTCGAACCTCCGGCCCTGCGGAAGGCACCGCGTCGGAATCGCCCCCGCGTAGCACCGGGCGACCCACGGAGCGAGCCCGAGCCGCGACGGAAACAGTCGCTCCGCCAGCACGTCGCGCACCCGAAGACGCCGCCCCACGAGTCCGAGCGCCTGCGCGGGCGTCCGCTCCCTCCTCCGCTCCGACGTCCACTTGAGCCAGTTGCGCCACACCTGCCAGATCGCCAGCCGGTACATCGCCCCCTGGCGCCGCTTCGAGAACGCGATGGTCTCGCGCTTGTGGTGGGCCCCCGTGTGCCGCAGCAGCAGGTCGGCAAGATTCACCGGGAACAGGGGGTTGCGCGCCGTGCGGCTCTGGCGCGACGAGACCGTCGAGTGCTGGATCCTCCTCCCCCGGAGCCGCGCGAGGGCTCTCGGGTAGGCCGGGTGCTGGTCCGACCAGAGCTCGGCCCGGGAGCCCCCCGGGACCACCCGTCCGACGAGCTCCTCCACCGCCTTCCGCGTGGCCTGGGGGTCCGGCCGCCCATGGCGCTCCTCGAGCTTCTCCCGCTTCCTCCGCTGGCCCTTCGTCAGGGTCCCGCTGCGGCGGAGCTCGGCCTCGTTGAAGCCGTAGACGAAGTGCGAGGCACCCACCAGCAGGTTCGCGTCGAAGGGCCAGTACTGGCCGGCCTCGAAGCTGCGGAAGCCGTCGAGGGCCAGCGGCTCTTTGGGAGGCCCCTTGGGGCCGTGGCGCTCCTGGAAGAGCAGGCAGTGGCGACCGAGGCGCTGGGCCTGGCCGAGCACGGTGGTGTGGGAGACGTCGAGCTCGGAGGCGATCTGGCGGTAGGCGGAGCAGGCGAGGACGCGGTGGAAGATCGTCGACAGGAGCTCGGGGCGTCGCAGCCAGTAGGTGGTGGAGAAGGTCTGTGAACTGAAGCTCCGGCGGCAGTGAGGACAGCGGTACCGCTGGATCCTCCGGGGGCGGGCCTCGCGCTCGTAGAAGCCCTTCTTCTTGAAGCGCCAACCCTTCGGATTCCGGTGGTACTTGCACGACGGATTGGGGCAGAACGGCGGCGGAGGTGCGGAGGCGGCCCGAGGCACGCCCGCGGGCTACGCAGGGCCCGTGCCAGGCCCAGTCGTCGAACCACGACTCAGT
>JANQFK010000040.1 GCA_028277885.1 Myxococcota bacterium | reverse complement strand
CCCCGCCGCACCTTGCCCACCACCAGCTCGATCTGGCCGTCGTCGATCAGCACCCGGGAGCCCGGTCGCAGCTCCTCGGCCAGCTCGTCGTAGGAGACGCAGACGCCGGCGGCATCGCCCACCCGGGACTCGGTGAAGAGCGTGAAGGGCTCGCCGAGGCGCAGCTCCACGGCGCCGTCCTCCACGAGCCCGGTGCGGATCTCGACGCCCCTCGTGTCGAGCATCACCGCCACGGGTACGCCGAGCTTCTCCGAGGCGGCCCGCACGGACTCCACGTTGCGCCGGTGCTGGTCCCAGGTGCCGTGGGAGAAGTTCAGCCGCGCCACGTTCATGCCGGCGCGCACCATCTCGGCGATGGTGTCGGGCTCCTCGCAGGCGGGGCCCAGGGTGGCGACGATCTTCGTCTTCCGCGGCCGCTGGCCCGTCGAGCCCATGGGCGAGGTGCTCCCTGCTTGGCGCGCGCCGAATCTAGGCGATGGGGCCGCGGTGGGCGAGGCGGACGGCCTCAGAGCAGCCGCTGGCGCAGGATCCGGCGCAGGACCGCCACCCCGGCGAGCGAGACGCCGCACACCCAGGCGAAGAACACGCCCCGGTCCCAGCCGCCGCGGATCGGCGCGAGATACGGGTGGACGAGGGACATCACGAAGGGGTGGAGGCAGTAGAGCCCGAGCGACGCCCCGCCGACCCAGCGCACCGCGGCGTTCGCCGGCCCGCGGATTCGCAGCGCGAGGAGCAGCACCGCCCCGGAGGACGCGACCAGGGACAGCCTCGTGTAGGGCGGCAGCGCCGAGTCGTTGAAGCCGAAGTGGTTCGCGTGGGGCAGCCAGGCCCACTCGATCGCGGCCAGGGCGGCGCTCGCGGCGGCGGCGGCGAGGATCCACGCGACCGGCAGCTCGTGGGCTCCGCCCTCGCCCACGCGCCGGTGGAGCCACACGGCGAGGAACGCGTAGGGGAGGAAGTTCGCCGGGTTGGTGTAGGCGGTCGCGTAGGCGGCCTGCTTCCAGGTGACGGCCGCCGCCTGCTGGCCGACGAGGAGGGCGAGGGAGCCCACGAAGAGCACGACCAGGAACCGCGCCGAGGCGCGCTGGGAGAGGTCGGCCACCACGGTGAGGAGCAGCAGGCAGACCAGGAAGTAGAACGGCGTGCCCCCCGCGGTCAGCAGGAAGCCCGCCGTCTCGAGCGGGTCCCCCTCGAAGGTGCGTCGCAGGTGGCGGAGGCCGCCCTGGGCGAGCAGGAAGGCGCCCATCCAGAAGGCGTAGAGGCTGGCGAGGTAGCCGACGCGCTCGCGCAGCGCCCGCGGGCGCCCGGCTCGGCGCCGGACGTAGAGGAACAGGGAGACGAGGAAGAAGGCCGGCACCGCCACGCACAGCACCTGGTAGTTGAAGAGGGCGACGGCGTCCGGTGGCCCGGCCGAGCGCCCGGGATCGCCGACGGCCGAGCGGCCCAGCACGCGGGTGTGCCAGGCGATCACCGCGAGGGCGAGGAGCGCGCGCAGGGGCTCGAGGCCGTGGAGGCGGGCTCCCGGGCCGGGAGACGGGCTGGCGGACGTGTCGGTCTCCTCGAAGCCCGGCCCCTCCGCGGCCTGCGCCGACGCCACCCCGCGCGTCGTGGCGCCACGACCGGCGCCGCGGGCAACGGGTAGCAGAGGCCTCGCAGGCCTCCAATCCGCCGCCCGTCGCGCCGCGCGCGAAACCGCAGGGCGACCGGACGCTTAGGCGGGGGCCTGCCGCCGGGCCGCGACGCTTCCGTGCGGCGGCGGGTGGGATCGGTCGGCCCCTGCGTGTACATTCCGGCGGTTTTCCGCGGGGTGCGAATTGCCCGGGCTCGTCTCCGTCTTCCGCAAGCGGCCTCTCCCGTTCCTGCTCCTCGCCGCGGGCGCGCTCCTCCTCGCCTATCTCCTCTGGTCGCGACCCGAGGCAACGCCCGTCGCCGGCTCGGCACGGCCCGAGGGCCCGGCTCCCGGCGAGCCGGCCGGAGACCGGCCCCGGGACCCCGGCTGGGATCGCATGGTCCGCTCCGAGGAGCTGATCATGTCGCTCACGCCGGACCTCCAGCGCCTCGCCTTCGCGGTGGAGAACCTCGAGCTGCCCGACGGCCGCACCCGCTCGCTGTTCGCGTCCCCGGAGGTCTCCGTCGCGGACCTCGCGCCCGAGGCCTTCGCGGGCGAGGCCCGGGAGCGCCTGCCCTGGGTCGGGGCCGTGCTGCGCGAGGGACGCGTCGCCGGCGCGCGCCCCGTTGCCACCGAGGCGCTGCGGCTGTGGCGCGGCGTGCTGGACGAGACGGAGTGGTTCCAGCACGCCTCCTTCAAGTTCCTGCGCGGCGGCTTCGTGGACGCGCCCGCCGAGCCCGGCGCCGAGGAGTACGAGGCCGAGGTGATCTTCTCGGGGCTGGCGCGCCTGCGCGACCGGGGCTGGATCTCCCTGGCCACCACCCAGCGCGTGCGCTGGCGCCAGCTGGCGGCGCCGGGCGAGGACGAGGTCTGGAGGATCGTGCGCTGGCACACCGAGGAGGCGACGCGCCAGGAGGTGCCGCGCCTGATGTTCCGCGAGGTGCTGGGCGAGGCCCTCCGGGACCCGGGCGTCCTCGAGCGCGCCCGGGAGTCGATCCACGAGCGCAAGGTCCACGACTTCCTCACCGCCAACGCGAAGGACGGGAAGGCGAAGCGCCCCACCTTCTTCACCCTGCCGTCCTGGGCCCGCCACCCGGGCGTGGCCGTGGTGGACCTCGACCGCGACGGCTGGGACGACCTCTACCTGATGGCGCGCTGGGGGCCGAACCAGTTCTTCCGCAACCGGGGCGACGGCAGCTTCGAGGAGATCGCCGCCGATCTCGGGATCGCGGTCGACGGACGCTCCTCCTCGGCGATCTTCGCGGACTTCGACAACGACGGCGACGCGGACCTGTTCCTGGGGCGCACGCTCTCGCCCAGCCAGTACTTGGAGAACCGCGACGGGCGCTTCGTCGAGCGCGGCGGGCAGGGGCTCCCCCACCTGGCCAGCTCGGTCACCGCCGTGGACTACGACCGGGACGGGCTCCTCGACGTCTACGTCTCCACCTACGGGGCCAGCGTGATGCACAAGATGCAGCGGCTGGCGCGCAAGCGGGGCCTCAGCGACGTCGAGCTCCTGCGGCGACTGCCCTTCCTGCGCCTCGAGGAGTTCCGCAAGGTGCAGGCCCTCAACCGCCAGCCCGACCACCACGGCGTGCTCAAGGTGGCGGGCCCCCCGAACGTATTGCTGCGCAACCTCGGGGCCGGCCGCTTCCAGCGGGTGGAGGGCTCCGCGCTGGAGTCCTACCGGAACACCTACCAGGCCGCCTGGGCGGACTACGACGACGACGGCGACCCGGACGTCTACCTCGCCAACGACTTCGAGGCGGACCAGCTGTTCCGCAACGAGGGCGAGGGCCGCTTCACCGACGTGTCCGCCGAGGCCGTGGAGGGCGACTTCGGCCTCGCCATGGGGGCCACCTGGGCCGACTACGACCGCGACGGCCGCCAGGACCTCTACGTGACCAACATGTACAGCAAGGCGGGCAATCGCATCCTGGCCCAGCTGCCGAGCGTCGACACGAGGCTCAAGCAGGCCGCGACGGGGAACTTCCTGTTCCGCAACGAGGGCGACGGCCTGCGACAGGTCTCGGGCGACGACCCCGGCCAGCTCCACGTGAGCCACGGCGGCTGGGGCTGGGGGGCGCTGTTCCGGGACGTGGACAACGACGGCTTCCCGGACCTGTTCTCCCTGTCCGGCTACTACACGGCGCCGCGCTCGGTCACCGCCGCGGCGGACACCTGAACGGATTGGTGGCGTGCGGTCGTACGCAACAACGAGTTCACGGTGAACTCCGGCGAGTTTCCCGCCTCCGAGGGCGGCCGCAATCGCGGCGTCGCCTCGGGCGACTCCCTGAGCGGGAAGGAGCGCAACCACCTGTTCCTGAACCTCGGCGGCGAGCAGTTCCTGGACGTCGCGGCGGCCTCGGGTCTCGACCACCCCGCCGACGGGCGGGCCATCGCGGCCCTCGACTACGACCGCGACGGCTGGACCGACTTCGCCGTGGTGAACGCGATCACGCCGCTGCTCCAGCTCTACCGCAACGAGATCGCCGAGGTCCGCGACCCGGCGGCCGGGCCGCCCGGCGTGCTGGCGCTCCGCTTCGAGGGTGCGAACCGCAGCCCCGGGCCGGCACCGGACAAGAGCCCGCGGGACGGCTACGGGGCCGTCGCGAGGCTCCGGGTGGGCGCGACGACCCTGGTGCGCGAGCACCGCGCCGGCGAGGGGCTCGCCTCCCAGAGCAGTGCGACCCAGCTGGTCGGGCTCGGCCCGGCGCGCCGCGTGGACGCCCTGACGGTGCGCTGGCCCTCGGGCGTGGAGCAGAGCCACGGGCCGCTGCCGGCGGGCTCGCTCGTCACCCTCTACGAGGACCCGGCCGCGTCGCCCGACGGCTCGGGCCTCGCCATCGAGCCCTACCGCCGCGCCGCGGGATCGAACGGCGACGCGCTCCCCGCCCGGCGGGAGGCGGCGAGGCCGGGGCCGCCGCTGGGCCTGGCGGCGGCGAGCCCGACCGATGCGGTGGCCGGCCCGCCGCTGAGGATCTGGACCACGATGGCGACCTGGTGCGAGGCGTGCAAGGGAGAGCTCGGCCAGGTGGCGAAGCTGCGTCGCGCCTTCCCCGAGAGCCGCCTCGACCTGGTCGGCGTGCCCGTGGACGAGGACGACGATGCCGACGCGCTGGCCGCCTACCGGGGCGAGCACGCGCCCGCCTACCGGATGCTCGAGCCCCTGAGTGCCGAGCAGCGGGCGGAGGTGAGCCAGCTGCTCCTCGACCGGCTGTGGATCGACACCCTGCCGGCCAGCATCGTGACCGACGCCGAGGGACGCGTGCTGGCCGCCCAGGCCCGGCTTCCCTCGGTCTCCCAGGTGCGGCGCTGGCTGGCCGCCGAGGCGGGCCCGTGAGTCACGTCGCGAGGGCGGTCGCCCTGGCGGGCGCGCTGCTGGCGCCGGTGGCGGGCTGCGGCGACGACGCCCCGGGGCCCGGGGCCCCGCTCCACGCCGATGCGTCCGACGCGCGCTACGTCCTGGCGGTCCGCGCCGAGGCGCCGTCCGTCGCCGGCACTTCCGGCGCGCTCCACTTCCGGGTGGAGCCGCGTCGCGGCTGGCACCTGGCCCTCGAGGCCCCCACCTGGCTCGAGCTGCGCGAGCCCGCCGCGGGCCGGCTCGAGCCCGCCTTCCAGCCCGACGCCGAGACGGATCCGCCCGACGCCGTGGAGTTCCGCACCCCGTACCCCGCGGAGGCGGCCCGGGTCGAGGGACGCATCGAGGGCCGGCTCAAGTTCGGCGTGTGCCAGGACGGGGATCCCCAGTGCGCCATCGTGCGCCGGGACCTCTCCCTCCCGCTGCCGCCGCCCCGCTAGGGCGTCCTACCGGGCGCCCTACCAGCGCGTGGCGGCCGGGTCGCGGCCGTAGAACTCGAGGGGCTCCTCGAAGGTGAGGTTCCTCGGCGTGATCATGTAGTCCCCGCGCAGGGAGGGCTGCATGATGGAGCGGGCCACCTCGCGGTTGCCGCCGGTGAGCACCCAGGCGAGCGCACCCGTGGCGGTGCCGAGCACCGCGAACGCCACCTTCACCGGGCCGTAGATCAGGTTCACCGCCGCGCAGCTGGTCCCGAGCGCGAACTCGGTCAGCGCGTACTTCTCGCCGGCGTGGGTCGGCTGGGCCACGAGCAGCACCGCGGCCAGCAGGAGCGGACTGAGGTGTCTCATGGCGCCAACTTAGCGGAAGCGATCGCACCCGCCGCTGCCCGTCGCCGCCAGGAGGCGAAGCGGGGCGAACCGCGTCCCGCTTCGGGTACCCTACGTCGCCATGACGCCTCCCCCGCCCGAGCTTCCCCTCGCCCGGCGCGACTTCCTGAAGGCGTGCGTGGGGGCGGGCGCGGGCCTCGGCCTGGCTGCCTGCGGCGGCTGGCCGCGCCCGGCGGCGCGCCCCGGCGACCCGCTGGCCGGCACCGACGCCCTGGGCCTCGCCGAGCGCGTGCGCCGCGGCGAGGTCTCGGCGCGCGAGCTCGCCGAGGCGGCGATCCGCCGCATCGAAGCCGTGGACGCGCCCATCAACGCCGTGGTGACGCGCTTCTTCGAGCGCGCCCTCGCCGAGGCGGACGGCGAGCTTCCCGCCGGGCCCTTTCGCGGCGTCCCCTTCCTGCTGAAGGACCTGAACGACCTCGAGGGCACGCGCAAGACCATGGGCTCGCGCCTGTTCGCGAGCCACGTCTCCGAGCGCAGCTCGCCCCATGCGAAGGCCAGCGTCGGGGCGGGGCTGGTGGTGCTCGGCAAGACGAACACGCCCGAGTTCGGCCTGGTGCCGACCACCGAGTCGGCGCTGCTCGGGCCCTGCCGCAACCCCTGGAGCCTCGCGCACTCGGCGGGAGGCTCCTCGGGCGGCGCCGCGGCGGCGGTGGCGGCCGACATGCTGCCCATGGCCCAGGCCTCCGACGGCGGCGGCTCGATCCGCATCCCCGCCTCGTGCTGCGGCGTGTTCGGCCTGAAGCCGAGCCGGGGGCGCAACGTCGACGATGCGCCGCGGCGCGGCGTCGACATCTCGGTGCGGCACTGCGTGAGCCGCAGCGTCCGGGACAGCGCCGCCTACCTCGGCGTCACCGAGCAGAAGGGCGCGGGGGCTCCGCTCCCTCCGGTGGGGTTCGTCGCCGGTCCCTCGAAGCGCCGCCTGCGCATCGGCTTCCACACCGCGAACGCCTATGGGGTCGAGGCCGTGCCGGACGTGCGCGAGAGCGTCGAGGCCGTGGCGCGCCTGTGCGAGGGGCTGGGGCACACCGTCGAGGAGGCTCGGCCCGACTACGACGGCGAGGCCTTCCTGCAGCACTTCCTCGACCTCTGGACCTCGATTCCCGCCGCGCTCCTCGCCGAGCTCGAGGCCCGGGGCGCCGACCCCGAGCCGCTCCTCGAGCCCGTGACCCTCGGCATGGCACGGCGTTTCCGCGATCGACCCGAGGGCGCGCTCCCCCGCGCCGTCCACTACTTCGCGCGCTACGAGAAGCGCATCGACCGCTTCTTCGACGACCACGACGTGCTGCTCTGCCCCGTCCTGCGCACGCCGCCGATCCGCCTCGGCATCCAGGCCGGCACCCTCGGCCTCGAGCAGATGTTCGAGCCGATGGTGGACTACGTGTCCTACACGCCGGTCTTCAACGCCGCCGGGAACCCGGCCATGTCCGTGCCCCTCGGCTGGAGCCAGACCGGGCTTCCCATCGGCAGCCAGCTCGCCGCGCGGACCGGCGGCGAGGCCACCCTGCTCGAGCTCGCCTACGAGCTCGAGGCGGCGCGTCCCTGGGCGCACCGCCGACCCCCCCACGCCTGGAGGAGCTGACCATGGAGCCGAAGCGAGTCCTGTCCCTCGACGAGATCGAGCTGTCGAAGCCCGAGCTGTGGCTGCGCCCCAACGAGGAGCGCGAGGGCGCCTTCGCGACCCTGCGCGAGGAGAGCCCGGTCTCGTTCCAGAAGGAGTGGATGCCCGAGGAGGTGCCCCTGCCGGCCGGCCCCGGCTACTGGGCCCTCACGCGCCACGCCGACGTGCTCGAGGCCAGCCGCACCGCCGACGTCTTCTGCTCCGGCGGGGGGACCAACATCCCCGACTTCCCCGAGGCCTTCCTCGAGTTCTTCGGCTCCATGATCAACATGGACGAGCCCCGCCACGGCCGGCTGCGGCGCATCGTCTCCCGCGGCTTCACGCCCCGGGCCCTCGGCCGCCTCGAGGCCGACGTCCAGCGCCGCGCCGCCGGCGTCGTGGACCGCGTGATCGAGAAGGGCGAGTGCGACTTCGTCACCGAGATCGCGGCGCCGCTCCCCCTCGAGATCATCTGCGACCTGATGGGCATCCCGCCGAGCCAGGAGCAGTTCGTCTTCGAGCTGTCGAACAAGATCCTGGGCCTCGGCGACCCCGACTACGTCTCCCCGGGCGAGGACGTCCAGGCCGCGGCCCTCACCTCGGGCGCCGCCCTCGCCGGGCTGATGAAGGAGATGGCGGCGGACCGCCGCAAGAGCCCCAAGGAGGACCTCACCAGCGGCCTGCTCCACGCCGACGTGGACGGCGAGGCCCTGAGCGACGCCGAGCTGGCCTCCTTCTTCATCCTGCTCGTAGTGGCGGGGAACGAGACCACCCGCAACGCCATCAGCCACGGCATGAAGGCCCTGTGCGACCATCCCGACGAGCGAAGCAAGTGGGCCGCCGACTTCGAGGGGCACGCCTCCACCGCCGTGGAGGAGATCGTGCGCTGGGCCACCCCGGTGATCCACTTCCGCCGCACCGCCACCCGCGACACCACGATCGGCGGCCAGGCGATCCGCGAGGGCGACAAGGTGGTGCTCTGGTACAACTCCGCCAACCGCGACGAAGCCGTGTTCGACGATCCCCATCGCTTCGACGTCGCCCGCACCCCCAACGAGCACGTCGGCTTCGGCGGCCCCGGCCCCCACCACTGCCTCGGCGCCAACCTCGCCCGCCGCGAGATCCGCGTGATGTTCCGCGAGATCTTCGAGCGACTCCCGGACCTCGAGATCACCGGCCCCCCGGCCATGCTGCGCTCGAACTTCATCCACGGCATCAAGCGCATGCCGTGCGCGTTCACGCCGGGGGCGCGGTAAGTATCCGGCGCGTTGAGGGTTTTCGTGGGCGGTTGGCCGTCGGGAAACCGCTGTTGACAGCCAACTGACAGCCACCGCGATGCCGCGGGTCGCATCCCGTAGGACTCGCTTCATCGCGCCCGACAAGCCAGGCGCTTGGACTGGAAGGGAAGGGCAGGCGTCTCCGGTGGCCCGGGATAGACCCACCGCTCGCGCTCCTGCCGAGCGAACCTCGAGTCCCTCACGCCCGCCTACCGCGCGAACTCGACCGCGCGCCAACCCGCGCCCGCGCCCAGCCCGGTTCTCGACCCCACTACCCACCCCATCCACTCGACCTGGGAAGGACGTTCTGAGGGCTCAGGCAGCGCGAGCAATGAATTGTCGGGTTTTCGATATAGTTTCGTCTTCAGCCCGAATCCACCCGACCTTCCGCAGATGCCACTGTGGGCGCGGGGGACATAGGCGGCGGCGGTGTAGCACCAAGCGGTGGCGGGGTGTGCGTGTGGTGCCTCGCGATCGGGTGAGATGGCCATGCCCGGGGGCGCCGGAGACTGGCGAGGCGGGCATAGCAGTCAGTCAAGAGCTAGCGACCACATCTCGGTGCAGGCAGGGAACGACTTGGAAAATGACTGAAGGGCACTACGAAGCCGCAATTCGAGAGTTCATAGATTTCGTTAACCGACAAGTTGGGGTGTTCACTGACGCTTGTGCGGGTTTCGCCAAGAACCGCGTCATTGTTGAGCGTCAGGTAATGCGCATCTCTCGCCCGCACGGTATGACGAGGGATGAGGCCGGGCAGAAGGTAGTCATGCACACAAGCCTTGAGGACCCGTCGCAGCCTGACGTGATTCATCATCGGATCGTTCGAAGTGGTGACTTCATCGCAGAGAATTCAGAAGAAGGCGACCACGAGCAACAACAAGCGAGGGCAATTGTCGTGTTTCTCTTCGCCTTCTGGGAGCACGAGATCCGACCTCGTCTCGCAAGGGCAGCTGGCGTCGATACGGAGGTGATCAAGAGCGACACAATGGGTGATCTCAGGGTTCTGAGGCATGCGATCCTGCACAACAAGAGCCGAATGTCGCCGGACCGGCACTCGAAGCTGACGGTCTTGAAAGAGATGTTCCAACCTGATGGTCCTCTTCTCTTCACCCATGCTGGAATGCACACCATCTTCGCCAAGATAAAGCAGGATCTGGCCCGGCTGCTCCTCGCCTATCTTGGCGAAGACAACCCGCCGGTCGATCCCAAAGAGATCGTTGACCTCGCCATTCAATACCTTCGTCCAAGGAAGCCGTAGTCCGGAGTCTCCGCACTGCTGCCGGCCACCGCTGAATCTTCGGCGATTCGTCTCCCACCCGGGTGGGTGTCGAGAGCAGACGCGACCGGTGCGAACGCACGGACTGCAACGCCTTCTCAGGCTGGGCCGCTCTCGTAGTAGGAGATGAGGCGGAAATATCTATCTGGAATCCGGTTCATGTGCTCAACAAGAGACATCAGAAAGAGGACGAGAGCGTCGTCCGCACTGTCCACTTTCCACCATTTGTCGCCCATCCTCCAGAGCGCGCCTCTATCCAGAGCGCCGACCACGCTCAGGTGACAATCGCCTGCTTCTTCTAGCGACTGGAGGTTCGCCAAAACTGCATCTAGGGAAGTCGCCGAGCCGAACGCAAACGCAGCCCCAATTGGAGGCTCAGGTTGCATTACTGCCATGGCCCGGCGACCCGGGCCTAACTCTGGATTGGCAAGCATGGGTTTTGTAAGGACAGACCTCGCCTTGGCATTGGCGTCTTCAATCTGATCCTTGTTGAGGGTGGTCTTGACCTCAACAACAGCGTAGACGGACTCTACGGCCACCATGACGAACTCCTCTTCTGAATAGAGAGGAGAGCATCGTTCCGCGTCGTAGACGATCACGTCCTGCTGCTGGGAATCCTCGTCGGTGTGGGCCAGGACCTTTCGGCGCGAGATCGAATAGCGTTTCGGGAGATAGGCTCGCAGAAACTCGGTGATAATACGTTCGTTACTGGCGCCCTGCTCTCCCGAATGGCGAAAGCGCCCGCTGATATATTCAATATGGGCCCGCATCTTCCGAGCATGGCCTGCGAACACCTCTTTCACTTTTCCACCCAACGGGACCGTGCGCTCACCGGCGTGGTCCTGGCCGAGTTGCCCGAGTAGTATGCTGGATCAGTTGGCCTCAGGGGGCAACTAGCGGGGCGGTAGTGGGTCCGCGCGTCAGTCTTATGGTGCGGTCATGCTGCAAGATGTAAAGCAGGTCACACCCGTACGCCCTGAGCGTGGTGACTTTCGTGCCCCGAAAGTGACAATATCCCTATCTTTCTGAGAGACGATCAGATGTGGTTGGCTCGGATGGCAGACCTACTCAACGAGAACGCGGGCTCAATAACGGCCGTCTTTACTGTAGTCGTGGCTCTATCGACAATCGCATACTCCTACTTCACCTACGGAATCGTTCGAGAGCAGCGGCTCCTGCGCCAACACGAGACCCAGCCCGCAATTTCGATCTTCGTCACCCCATCCGACTCGTGGCTCACGGTTCTCGAGTTGGTCGTCAGAAACCAAGGCCGAAGCGCGGCCCTGAACGTTCGCTGGAGAGTTGAGCCCTCTTTGGAGGAACTCGCCCAGTTTGGGATAGAGATATCGCAGGCCGCCTTCCTCGCGGGCCTCACTCACCTTGCCCCGGGTCAGGAGATACGGACCTTTCTCGGATCCGCGACCGATCTCCTGACCGATCCGATATTGCCTCCCTTCACGATGACGGCTGAGTACGAGGACGCGCATGGTGCCAGCCTGCTCACCCCGGTGACGATCGACGTGAGGCAGTTCGAAGGGATCCGAAGAATAGGCACGCCTGCCTTGCGCGATGTAGCTGACGCAGCAGACCGGCTGGCAAAAGCGATCAGCTCGGTGGTCTCCGCCGGTCAGTTGAAGGTAGTGACGACCACTGAGAGAGACATAGAGAAGAGAAACAAGCGCTGGCTGAGGCAAGCAAGGGGTAGCTCGCGTTCTCGCGCAACGACCGTTCCGTCCGCGCTCCGCCGCATTTGGGAACGAGTGACCACGGGCCAGAACGGCTAGGTCGCCGCCTACATTTTCGCTCTGCCTTGAGCTATGGAATCGAGCGATGTCTCATTTCAAGCAAGCGTTTCCCTTTGTCTTCGCAATCCTAGCTCCGCTTATCTCTTGCAGCTCTGAGGAGGCGATCGACTAGACGCTCGTGGAATCGCAGGGGGATAGCAAGCGCATGCCGTGCGCGTTCACGCCGGGGGGGCGCTAGGCGCCCCGGCCCCGGCGTGCTCGCCGCTTCGGGGGAACCTCAGGGGTGCGCGACCCTCGTGCTCTCCGCCGCCGGCTCGGTGGGCGCGGGAGCGGTCCGCCAGATGCGGGCCAGGTAGGGGCTGCGTCGCAGGGTGTCGCTCAGGAGGCGTCGGTCCAGCTGCACCCCGAAGGCCTCTTCGCGCTCCGCGAGGAGGGCCTGGACCGGCTCCGGGGCGGTGCTGCCGTAGAGCTGGTCCATGACCCGGAGGTAGGCGTCGAGGCCGGGGACGCTGGGGCGGCCGCCGGGGCCGAGGCAGCTCGGGCACCAGGTGGCGAGGTGGCTCACGTCCATGAGGTCGGCGGGCAGGCCCTCCGGCACCGGGTAGGCGCGGGTGTACTCGAGCAGGGGCAGGTCGTCGGTGATGGCCGGGAAGTCCGCGACGGCGCGGGCCAGGGTCTCGGCGTCGCCCGCGAAGCTGCCGAAGAACTCGACGGGCGTGGCGAGGTCGAAGCTCTTGAGGTCGGCCCGGACCCTCGCGCTGCGCGCAAGCGCCCGGCGCAGCTCCGCGGGGCCGAAGGTCATCGGGGCGTCCTTGCGGCCCATCAGGATGAAGTCCGCGGAGGCGCCGTTCAGCATGATGCCGTCGGGGAAGACCTCGAGGAAGGAGCGCACCAGGGAGCGGGCCTCCTCGGGCGAGATCATCGGCATCGGCAGCCACTGGGTGATGAAGCCGCCGGTCTTGAGCCGCGAGCGGGCCAGCTCGTAGAACTCGCGGGTGTAGAGCGACACCACCCCGGAGAACTGGAGCGGCGGCGGCTCGAGGGTGACGAGGTCGAAGCTCTCGGGGGCTCTCATGCGCAGGTGGTGGCGCCCGTCGTTCACGAAGACCGAGACGCGCGGATCGCGGAGCACGTGCCGGTTGGTGTCGGCGAACAGCTTCCCGTGGGAGAGGACGTGCCGCGAGATGTCGGCGATCTCCACGTTCCGGACCGAGGGATGCAGGGTGGCGGCGCTGGCCGTGGTGCCCACGCCGAAGCAGATCACGAGGACGTCGCGCGGCCGCTCCATGTGCAGCAGGGGGACGTGGGAGAAGGCGCGCATGTAGCGCTGGGCCAGGTAGGTGGTGCCGGACATCGAGGTGCCATTCGTGTACAGGACCTTCCCCGTGTCCGGGACGTCGACCACGATGATGGACTCGGTCAGGCCCTCGCTCGCGGCCAGCAAGTGCGGGTAGCGCAGGAGCTGCGCCATCCCCTCCCGGGAGCGGAAGCTCTTGAGGATCAGGTAGTCCGGGGGCGTGGCGACCCAGCCCGCCAGGCCGGCGGCGACGAGAGCAGCGGCGACGCCCGAGGTCGCGAGCACCCAGCCCCCCCGGGCCCCGGCCCGCCACAGCGGCGCGATGACGGCGACCGCGCACACCACCAGCAGCGCGATGCTGCCCTTCATGCCGAGCCAGGGAAGCAGGGCGAAGCCCGCCACCGTGGAGCCGCTCACGGCGCCGAGGGAGTTCCACAGGTAGAGCTCGCCGGCGCGGCTCCCCACCGCGTGCTCGTCCTCCTGCACCACGGCGTTGGCGACCGGGTAGGCGAAGCCCATGAAGAAGGCGGGGAGTCCGACCAGGGCCGCGATGGGGACGAGGAACAGGCGCACCTCGGCGAACAGGGTGGGGGGTACCTGGCGCTTGATCTCGGCGGTGATCGGAGCCACGTCGAAGAGCGCGAAGGCGGTCAGCACGGTGAGGGCGAAGGCGAGCTGGGAGCCCACGTACAGCGAGGCGGGCCGGGTCGCCCGCCGGGACAGGGCGCCGCCCACCACCGCTCCCAGCCAGAGGCCGATCAGGATCACGAACAGCAGCAGGGAGAAGACGATCCGGAACTGGCCCAGGGCGCTCGACAGGAAGCGGAACCAGACCATCTCCATCCCCATGGCGGCGAAGCCCGAGAGGAAGATGGCGATGCCCACCCAGTGGACCGAGGAGGTGGTGCGGGCCGGCGGCAGTGGCGGGTGGGGCCGCGCCGGCAGGCCTCCGCGCACCGCTCGCAGCAGCGCCAGGGCGCCGGCGCCCGCGATCGCGTTCAGCGCCACGGCGAGGAGCTGGGTGCGCGCGATGCCGAGGTTGGGGATCGCGAGGACGTCCACCAGCAGGGCCCCGGTGGCGGCACCGGCGGTGTTGAGCCCGTAGAGCAGTCCCACCAGCCAGCCGGCGCGGCGCACGTCGGTCTGCACCACGAAGCGCACCAGCAGCGTGAGGGTGGCCCCCATGGTGAGGGTGGCCGGGGCCAGCAGGCCGAGCGCGATCGCGTAGCGGAGCAGGTACGAGGCGGCGGTGATCTCGTGCCAGCCCTCGGCGGTGACGCGGTAGCTCGAGAAGGCCGCGGAGAACGCCTCGAGGCGTGGCAGCAGCAGGAGCAGCACGCCGCCCAGGGCCGCGATCGCGAACTCCGCCCAGGCGTAGTAGCGGAGGCTCGAGAGGGGGTCCCGGCGGTAGGCGCGGTCGGCGAGCCGCCCGGCCACGAAGCCGCCGATGCCGAGGCCGGCCATGAAGACGCCGGTCACCAGGGCCGCGGAGTGGATGGTGTTGCCGAAGACGAGCCCGAACTCGCGCACCCAGACGATCTGGTAGACGAGGCCCGCGACGCCGGAGAGGTAGAAGACGATGAGGACGACGGGGACGTAGGGCATCCGGGTCCGGCGGCCCCCCGAGACATTCTGAAGGAGCCGCGGCGGCGAGCCAACGATTTTGGACGTCCTACGCCGGCTGCGGCGCGGAGGAGCGTCCGCGGCATGCCGGATCGAGGCGCCAGGCCCGGTTCCGGGAGGGGCGGAGGAGGGGCGGCTGGGTCCCCCAGGGGACGGGGTTCGCGCGCCCGGCGCCGGTCGTTACCCTCCCGGGCTCCAGCGAAGAGGAGGGGCTCCGATGGGTGATTTCTCGGCTCTGCTCTGGGTGGCCTTGGCGCTCACGGCGCCTCCCTTCGTGGTGGGCGCCCTCGCGGCGGTGCGCGCGATGCGCGAGGACGGCGGCGACGAGGGGCCGCCCGGCTCCCACTAGCCCGAGGCGGGAGCGAGCGGGTCCCGGACCCGCGCGCACGCCTCTTCCACCCGGGCCCGGACCCCTCCGTCTGCGACCGGCCAGGTGCCGGTCAGCGCCCGGGCGAAGCGCGGCTCCTCGGCGGCGAAGCGCTCGACGCGATCGCTCACGAGAGGGCCGGGGGTCCCGAGCAGGTGCTCGATCGGGCCCGCCGCGACGTGGCGCCGGTCCTCGTCGTCGGCCGCCAGGGAGACCGCGGCCCCGATGAACTCCCACTGGGCGTCGGGCGTGGCAGCGAAGTTCATCAGCACGAGGGAGCGGCCCGCCTCGGTGTCTTCGAGCGGGACACCCCGGCGCCACTCCTCGAGCCAGGCCCGGGCGAGCGCGAGCCAGTCGGAGCCGCCGAGCTCGGACCAGCGCGGGTCGATCGGCACCCCGACGAGTCTCCCGGACTCCCGGCGCCGGGCAAGCCAGGCCGGGCTCGCGGCTCAGCCGCGCCCGGAGCGACGCACGGCTCGGGCGCGGCCCGTCGGCAGCCGGCGGGGAGCCTGGGGCCGGTCCTCGGGCTCCTCGGGCTGCAGATCACGCCCGAGCAGGCGCCCCACGCCGCGCAGCACCGCGGACTGGGCATCGTCCACCAGGGTGTAGACCACCGGTACCACCAGCAGGGTGAGGAAGGTGGAGGTCGCCAGGCCCCCGATGGCGACGATGCCCATGGGGTTGCGCCACTCGGAGCCGTCGCCCTGGCCGAAGGCGACGGGCACCATGCCGCAGATGGTGGAGACCGCCGTCATCAGCACCGGGCGCATGCGGGTGGTGCCCGCCTCGACCACGGCCTCGTGCAGGCCCCGGCCGCGCTCGCGGAGCGTGTTGGTGTAGTCCACCAGCAGGATGCCGTTCTTCATCACGATGCCCATCAGCATCAGGAAGGCGATCTGGCCCATCACGTCGAGGGAGAAGCCCGAGACCCAGATGGCCGCGAAGGCCCCGATGAAGGACAGCGGCGCCGACAGCATGATGGTGAAGGGGTGCACGAAGGAGTTGAACTGGGCCCCGAGGATCATGTAGATCGCGATCAGGGCGAGCAGGAACGCGAACGCGATGGCGGCGGTGGTCTCGCGCAGGCGCTGGGAGGGGCCCACGGCCAGCAGCTCGTACTCGCCGCCCACGCCGAGCTCCTCGGCGAAGCGCGTGACCTCCTGGTCGGCGAGGCCGGCGGACTTGCCGTCGAGGTTGCCGTAGACCGTGATGGCCCGGGTGCGGTTCTCGCGGTCGATCTGCACCGGCCCGCTGCCCACCCGGGGCGTCACCAGGTTGCGCAGCGGCACCAGGGCGCCGCCCGGGGCGCGCACCCGCACCAGGTCGAGCTTGTCGAGCTCGTCGCGGTACTCGGGCCGCACCTGGACGCGCACGTCGTAGCGCTCGCCGCGGTCCTCGAAGGTGGTGGCCTCGAAGCCGGCGAACAGCGCCGAGATCGTGCGGCCGATCTGGACCGCCGGGACGCCGAGGTCCGCGGCGCGCTCCCGGGTGATCTCGAGGGACACCTCGGGCCGGCCGGTCTCGTAGGACTGGTAGAGGTCCACGTAGCCGCCGGCGCGGCGCATGCGCTCGATCAGGCTGCGGGCGTGGAGCTGGAGCACGTCCATCTCGGGGCCGCGCACCGAGTACATCAGCTGGGCGTTGCGCCAGCCCGGCGCGTGGATGACGCCGATCTCCTCCACCGCGAAGTCGCGCAGCGGCAGCTCCAGCGCCTCGATGCGCCGGCGCAGGCGCTTCATGACGTCCTGCTGGCTCGCCTTCCGCCGGCTCTTGTGGACGAGCTGCACGTAGAGCTGGGCCTCGTTGACCCGCTTCTTGACGCCGGCGCCGAGGGTCGAGAAGACGGCGCGCACCTCGGGGAAGGACTGCAGCTGCTCTTCGACCTCCCGGGTGGCGGCGCCGGTCTGGGCCAGGGCGCTGCCCAGCGGCAGCTTGAGCCACACGTTGAACTCGCTGCGGTCCTCGTTGATGATGAAGTCGATGGGGACGAGGCGGGCCAGCCCGACGCCTCCCAGGAAGGCCGCCAGCGCCAGGGCCACCACCGCCGCCCGGTGGCGCAGCCCCCAGGCGAGGGTGCGGCGGTAGGCGGCCTCGAGGGAGCGGAAGCCGCGGTCGAGGGCGCGGTAGGCGGGGTTGCGCTCGCGGCCGCCGGCTCCGCTCCCGCGGCTCCCGACCCGCAGGTAGCGCGAGCTCAGCATCGGGGTGAGGGTCAGGGCGACGAGGGTCGAGAGGCAGATCGCGCAGGCCACCACCAGCCCGAACTCGCGGAAGAAGCGGCCCACCACCCCGGAGAGGAACGCGATGGGGATGAAGACCGCGCAGTTGGCGAGGGTGGTGGCGATCACCGCCAGCCCGATCTCGTCGGTGCCCGAGGAGGCGCCGTCCTTCGGCCGACGGCCCAGCTCGATGTGGCGGTAGACGTTCTCCAGCACCACGATGGCGTCGTCGATCAGCAGCCCGATGGAGAGCGAGAGCGCCATCAGGGTCATGGTGTTGATGGTGAAGCCCAGGAAGTAGAAGAAGGCGAAGCTCGCGACGATCGAGGAGGGGATCGTGACCGCGGCGATCAGGGTCGAGCGCGCGCTGCGCAGGAAGGCGAGCACGATGAGCGACGCGAACAGCGCCCCCCAGGCCAGGTCGATGGCGACGTCGCGGATCGAGGTGCGGATGAAGCGCGAGTCGTCGAGGGCCACGATCATCTCGTAGCCCTCGGGCAGGTCGGCGCGGATCGTGTCGAGCTCGAGCTTCACCGCGTCGGCCACGGCCACGGTGTTCTCGCCGGACTGGCGGCGCACCAGCAGGGCCACCCCGCGCCGCCCGTTCAGGCGCGAGAGGGTGCGCTGGTCCGCCATGCCGTCCTCGACGACGGCCACGTCGCGCAGGTGGATCACGCGCCCCGCGCGCTCGGCCACCACGATGCCGCCGAACTGCTCGGCGGTGGTGAGCTTGCCCTGGGTGCGGATGGCGAGCTCGCGGCGGTCGGTCTCGAGGCGGCCGCCGGGCAGCTCGGCGTGCTCGCGCTCGAGGGCCGCCAGCACGTCGTCCACCGCGAGGGCGTGGCCCGAGAGGCGCAGGGGGTCGATCCAGACCCGGATCTCCCGCGCGCGCCCGCCCACCAGGGTGACGCTCCCCACGCCGGGAATGCGCTCGAGGCGCGGCTTGATGCGCTTGTCGGCCAGCTCGGTGATGGAGCGGATCGCCTGGGGGCCGGCGAGCATCACGGCCAGGATGGGCTGGCTGTCGGGGTCGACGCGGCCCACCACCGGGGGCTCGACGTCGCGCGGCAGCTCGCCGCGCACCTCGGCCACCTTGTCCCGCACCTGCTGGGCCTTCTCGCGGATGTCGTACTCGAGCTCGAACTCGACGAAGAGGAGCGAGAGCGAGTCGCTCGAGGCGCTGCGCAGGGTGCGGATGCCCTCGATGGTGTTGATGGACTCCTCGAGGACCTGGGAGACCTCGCGCTCCATGGTCTCCGGCGAGGCCCCGTTCAGCGCGGTGGTGACCGTCACCACGGGGAACTCGACGCGCGGGAAGAGGTCGAGGCCGAGGCGCGGGATCGAGACCAGCCCGAGCACCACCAGCCCGCCGATCAGCATCACGGCGAAGACCGGCCGGCGGATGCAGACGTCGGCGAGCCTCACGAGGCCCGGGCGTCCTCGGCCCGCACCCGCACCCGCATGCCGGGCGCGAGGGTCTGGGCCTCCTCGCCGACGATCACGCGCTGGCCCTCGGCGAGCCCGGCCAGCACCTCGGCGACGTCCGGCGTCACGATCCCCACCTGGAGCGGGATCGCGGCCACGCGCCCCTCCTCCACGGTGAGGACGCGCGTGCGTCCCTCCTCGGTGCGCAGCGCCTCCCGGGGCACCACCAGCACGCCCGCCTTCGGGGCCGGCGTGATCTCGACCTGGGCGAAGACGCCCGCCTTGAGGCGATGGTCCGGGTTCGGCACCCGCATCTTCACCTCGTAGGTGCGAGTCGCGGGGTCCACCACGTCGCCCACGGCGGACACCCGGGCCTCGATCGCCTCGGGCAGACCCTCGACGTGGAGGCGCGCCGGGTCGCCGACGCGCACGGCGTGCAGGTGGGTCTCGGGGATCGTGGCCCGGCCCTCGAGCTCCGCGGTCTCCTGGAGCACGACCACGATGGTCTGGGGCTGCACCAGCGCGGTGGTGCCCTCGTCGGCGAGGCGCTCGGCGACGGCGCCCGCGTAGGGGGCCTTCACCAGGGTGCGCTCGAGCTCGAGGCGCGCCAGCTCCACGGCTTCGCGGGCCTGACGCTCCCGGGCCCGCGCCACCGCGACGGTGGTCTCGAGCTGCTCGATCTTCTGCTCGGCGACCACGTCCTTCTTCAGCAGGGCCCGGGCGCGCGCCAGATCCGACTCCATCTGGCGCCGCTCCGCCCGGGCGAGGTCCGCGCCCGCCCGCGCGTTGCGCACCGCCATCTCGTAGGGGGCCGGGTCGATCTGGAAGAGCGGCGCACCGGCCTCGATGCGGTCTCCCTCGGAGACGAAGATGCGCTCCAGGCGTCCGCGCACCTCGGCGCCGATCCGGCTCTCGCGCAGGGCGGCCAGGCTTCCGGGCGCGGAGATCTGCTGCCGGATCGCTCCCCGCGCCACGGGCGCGGTGGTGACCTCGACCACGGGCAGGGGCCTGGTCTCGGCGCCGGGGGGCAGCTCGGGCTCGGAGCAGGCCAGGGCGCCGGCGCCGAGGATCCCCAGCAGCACGCCCAGGCGGCGCCCGGTCCGTCGGCTGGGGCTTCCTGCCCCACCGTTGGGGCGAGGCGCTGCGACCCAGCTCCGCCTCGCGCCCTCGGCGCGCTCCTCCGCCATCCCTCGGCCCACCTGACCCCCGCGGCGCGAGAGTAGTGCAAGAGACAGACCGGGAGGCGGGCTGGCTGAGCGAGCCCTTCGGGCTCGCCTTGCGGCGGACGCCGACCCATCCGGGGTCGGCCTCCTAGGGCAGGCCTCGCGGCTCGAGGCAGTCGCCGTCGCAGCGGGCGGGAGTTCCCCGCGGCGGGCGCCACTCGACGCACGCCGCCTCGGCGGCGTCCGGGCAGGCGGCGGCGTGCACCACCTCGAGCGCGACGCCGGCGTCGTAGCGGAAGAGCTGGTCGGCGTGCACCCGGTAGGGCTCGGGCTGTCCCACCATCACGATCCGGCCTCGCGCGAGCAGGCCCTCGCGGTGCTCCTCCAGGAGCGCCCGCAGTGCCAGGCTCGGCTGGCCGAGGCGGCGCAGCTGGAGCCAGTCCTTCGCGTAGAGGCCCGCGTTGACGACCAGCCAGAGGGCCAGCGCCGCCTGGGCGCAGACGCGCAGCCCGGGCGCGAGACGCGACGCCCGGAGCGCGCAGGTTCCCAGCACCAGCACGACCCCGAAGGCGGCCGGGTGCTCGTAGCGCGATGCGTTCACGGTCTCCACCATGAGGGAGCCCGGCAGCACGCCCGCCGCCCACGCCAGACCGAAGCGGAGCCGCGCGTCGCGCACCACCGCGAAGGCGACGCCGGCGGCGAGCAGGACCGCGGTGCCCGTCGCCGCCGAGGCCAGCGGGCCGGGTGGGTACACGAGGGCGAACACCCGGAACAGCGACACCCCGACCCGGGTGAGGGCCGCGAGCGGCGAGGCCTCGATCGCCATCTCGCCGTAGTAGTCCCAGGTGCCCGGACGCAGCAGCGCGTTCAGGGCCAGCAGCACGACCGCGGCCGTGGCGGCGAGGAGCGGCGGCGCCGCGGCGCGCAGCCGCCCGCGCGGGTCGCCGCCCCGCTCGAGCAGCAGGGTGTGGAGCGCGAGCAGGGCCGGGACGCCGAGCGCCGAGGGCTTGGCCAGCATGGCGCCCGCGCAGGCGAGGGCGGCGAGCCAGGCGTTGCGCGGGCGGCCTTCGCGCCGTCGCCAGGCGAGCAGGGCGGCGAGCGCGAAGCTCGTCACCAGCACCTCGCTCACCGAGGCCGCCTGCAGGACCGACTCGTTGCCCGGTCGATGGAGCGCGAACACGGCGGCGCCCGCCCAGGCCCAGGGCCCGAGGCCGAGGTCGCGCAGGAGCCGGAAGGCGAGGGCGGTGTTGAGGGCGTGGAGGCCGGCGGCGTAGAGGTGTACGACCCGGTAGGGGTGCTCGGGCAGCAGGCCCGGCGCGAGCTTCCAGATCGCCGCCTGGAAGGGAGCCGGTCCGGCCGCCAGGGTGAGGACCTCCCACCAGCTCGCGTCGCGGACCTGGAGCAGGAGCATGAAGTCGTCGGAGAGCAGCCCGATCGAGGACGACAGCAGGAAGAAGGCCCCGGCGAGGCCGCAGACGGCGGCGAGTGCGGGCCACGGCGCGCCCGGCGCGGGCCCCGACGGGCCAGGCAGGGCCAGGGGCAGCGCGGACCTCTCGACTCCGGACGCCATGGGGACTCCCGCCCCCGGCGACCGGCCGTGCTCGGTGGAAGACCGTGGGGCGATCCCTGGATCGGCAGCTCCGCTCCGTTCTTGAGCAGGGCGCCGGGTCAAACCCCCGCCGCGGCTAGCGACCCTGGCCCGGTGGGCTCCCCGCCCCGGTCCTTCCCGACGCGGGCCGACCCGCGACCAGCGCCTCGGCTCGGGCCAGCCCCTCCTTGCAGAACGCCTGGGGGGCCCGGGGCGCGTGGCAGCGCCTCCAGACCGACACCAGGGCCCGGGGATCGAAGGGAACGGCGTGGCTGTAGAAGCGCGTGTACGCCTCGGTGGCGTTGCGCGCCTCGAGCAGGGGGACGCGCTCGCTCCCCAGGAGCCGGGCGTCGAACAGGGTCGAGAGCCGCTGCGGCGCCCGGACGTCGAGGGGCCCTCCGAAGCTCTGCCGCTGCGCGGCGCTCGCCACCAGGCGATCGCGCACCGGCGAGACCGGAGCGGCCCGCTGCCAGCTGCCGACCAGGGCTCCACACAGGTCGGCGCGGTGGGTGCAGGCCTCCCTCGCCACCCGCGCGAGCACGCCTTCGGGCAGCCGGCCACCGGACCGCGCCGCGTAGCGCCGGAGCAGCGAGTTCTCCCGCCCGATGCGGGCCGCCGGTCCGGAGCCCGTGAAGGGCAGCGAGCCCGCACCGCCCCGGAAGAAGGCGCGGCCCGCCACGTGGTTGAGGCGGGGGTGCAGCAGGGTGTGGGTGGGTCCCTCGAGGCCGGCGGCGCCCACCACCCCGAGCGGCAGCAGCTCGTGGGCGAGCAGCTCCGGCAGCCCCTCGATCCCCGAGCGCCCCAGGGCCGCGGCGAAGTGCGGCTCGGCGACGCGTCGCTCGAGCCGCTCCAGGTCGAGCGGCCCGTCGCCGGACTGGAAGCCGAGCAGGAGGAGATCCGCCCCCAGCGCATACCAGACCGCGACGTGATCGAAGACCGACGCGTAGGTGCGGATCACCATCGCGATGGTCTCGTCGTCGGTCTCGTACTGGTGGAACCACTGGGCGTAGACCCCGCCCGGGTTCAGCCGGTCCCGGGCGGCGGCGAGGAACTCCCGGCTGAAGAGCATCTCGACGCCCGTCACCCAGGGGTTGGAGGGCTCCGACGCGATCACGTCGAAGCGGGCGTCGCTGCGCAGCAGCGCGCGGTAGGCGTCGCTGCGGACGATCTCGAGCTTCGGGTTCCGCGAGGCGCCCTGGTTGGCGAAGTCGAACAGCGGCGCGGCCTCGATCACGCCGAGGGAGATCTCGGCCACCGTCACCCGCCGGGCGCCCGGCAGGGCGGCGAGCTCCCCCGCCGTCACGCCGGTGCCGTAGCCGATCACGAAGGCGTCGGCGTGCTCGTCGGCGAGCAGGGCCGGCAGGATGCCGGCCAGCGCCATCGTGGTGTAGTCGTCCCGCGTGGACCCGTCGCTCTTGCCGTTGGTGAAGATGGAGCGCTCGAGGGAGGGCCCCTTGCCCTCCTCGCGCACGCTCACCGTGGTGGTGGGATCGTCGTCGTGGAACTTCAGGGGGTGCTTGACCTCGACGATGGCCCGGGTCTTGTCGACGCCGATGTAGGCGCTCTTGCCCGGCTGCCGGCTGCGGAACAGGCCGATCGTCAGCAGCTCGGGGCTCCAGGAGGGCAGGGCCATCAGGGCGGCGACGGCGACGACCGTGCCCCCCGCGACCGCGCCGCGGACCCCCCGGCCCGGGGACGCGTACAGCCGCGCGGTGAGCAGCGCCGCGGCCAGCGCGAGGGCGCCGATCGCGATCCGGAACACGTGGTGGAGATCGAGCCAGAAGAGCAGCAGGTACCCGCCCAGCAGCGCCCCGAGGAGCGACCCCACGGTGTTCCAGCTGTACAGGCGGCCCGCCGCGGCGCCGAGCTCGCCGACCTCCCGGCGCAGCTGGTGGAACAGCAGCGGCAGGCTCGCACCCGAGAGCACGACGGCGGGCCCGATCGCCACCCCGAGGCCCAGCAGGCCGGCGAGGTAGTAGGCGTGGAAGGCCGCGTCGGTGTCGCGGAACAGGGTGCGCAGGGCGTGGGCCCAGTAGGGAGCGCCGTCGAGGTTCAGGTACACGACGCCGCAGGCCAGGACCAGGAGCCAGTGGCTCGCGACCACGTGGGCGCGTCCGATCCGCGGCAGCAGCGAGACGGCGAAGCTGCCGAGCGCGATGCACAGCACGAACACCGCCACCACCATCGAGAAGGTGAACTGCGAGGACCCGAAGGCGAGTCCCGCCACCCGGATCAGCACGGTCTGCACCGCGATCATGGCGAAGCCGACCAGCAGCGCGGCGCCGGCGTAGGTGCCGAGCCCCTCGATGCGCGGCGGCCCTTCGCCCGGCTCGAGGGCCACGATCTCGCGCCGCGGGAGGCCCATCGCGAGGAAGACGGCCCCGGCGCCGAGGTTCAGGGTCGCCATCCAGAAGAGCAGGCGGTCGAGACCCAGCAGGGGGACCAGGAGGTAGCCCGCCGCCAGGGCCCCCGCGAAGGCCCCCGCCGTGTTGAACGCGTAGACGAAGGCGTGGAAGCGCGTGGCGTCGGCAAGGCTGCGGGCGAGGGCCTGGGTGAGGATGGGGATCGTGCCGCCCATGAGGATGGCGGGAGGCGCCACCAGCAGCGAAGCCAGGAACACGTCGAAGGCGAAGCCCGCGCCCGTCGCCTCGTGGGGGACCAGGAGCGAGAGGGACCGGACCCCCGCGAAGAGCCAGGGGAAGGCCAGCGCCCACAGCCCGATGGCCGCCTCCACCAGGCCGTAGAAGACCAGCAGGCGAGGCGAGGACGAGGCGGCGCGCGCGCTCGCCACGAGCCGGCGGGTCACGTCGCCGAACAGCCGGTAGCCGATGGAGAGGCCGCCCAGGAACAGGGCCAGGATGGCGGCGGTCGCCTCGCTGTGGGAGCCCAGCAGCGTGGCGAGGTACTTCTGCCAGGCGACCTCGTAGACGAGGCCCGTGAATCCGGTCACGACGGTGAGGACCAGGGACGCGGTTCGGACCATGAGGACCTCGGCGGGGGACCTTCCAGCTTCGCACGCTTCCTGCCGGCAGGCGAGGACGCGAGGCGACCGAGGCCGCGACGCCGCGACCCGTCGTGGCATCCCGCTCCACCGCTCCTACCCTCCGCCGGATGTCGAGGGCGCTCCTCCGACTCCTGCCTGCGGCCGCGGGGCGGGCCCTGGCCCTGGTCTGCGCGGTCTCCTGCGCGACGCCTCCCGAGGCCGGACCGGTGGTCGTGATCGTGGTGGACACCCTGCGCGCCGACCGGCTCGGCTTCGCGGGCTATGCCCGCGGCACCTCCCCGCGGCTCGACGCCTGGGTGGCGTCGGGACGCGTCTTCGAGCGCGCCTGGGCGACGTCGCCCTGGACGCTCCCCAGCTTCGGATCGCTCCTGACCGGCGAGCTGCCGGCCCGGCACGCGGCCGGCGTGCGCCTCCACGACGACAGCGGTCGCGTCACCGCTCTCGACCCCGAGCTGCCGAGCCTGGCCGAGCGGCTCCAGGGCCGCGGCTGGGCCACGGCGGGCATCGTGAACAATCCCTGGCTCGATGCGCGCTTCGGCCTGGCGCGCGGCTTCGACACCTGGGACCACGTGGCCGGCGACAACGCGCGCATCCGCCGGGCCGACGAGATGGTGGACCGCGCCCTCGCGTGGATCGACGAGCGCAGCGACCGCCGCTTCCTGCTCCTGCTCCACCTGTTCGATCCCCACATGGACTACGACGCCCCGCCGCCCTACCGCGGGCGCTTCACCGCCGCGCTGCCCTCCGAGGAGGCGCTCCCGGTGCGGGACTTCCGGCGCATCCGGGCCGCCGCCCCGGTGCTCGGCGAGCGCGAGCGCCGCTTCATCGGCGCCGCCTACGACGAGGAGGTCGCCTTCGTGGACGCCCAGCTCGGTCGGCTCCTCGACGGCCTCGACCGCCGCGGGGTGCTCCGGGACGGCCTGGTCGTGTTCACCTCCGACCACGGCGAGGAGCTCTTCGAGCATCGCGGCTTCGAGCACGGCCACGCGCTCTGGGAGGAGGTGCTGCGGGTGCCCCTGGTCTTCTGGGGACGCGGGGTCGAGCCCGGCCGCGAGCCGGCGCCGGCCTCCCTCGTCGACGTGACTCCGACGATCCTCGACGCCGTGGGCGTGCCGCTCCCGGCCGGGGTCGAGGGCGTCTCGCTGTGGGGGAACCTGCGCCGGGGCGAGCCGCTTCCCCCGCGCACGCTCTTCGCCGAGGAGCCCCTCACGGGCTCGCTGCGGCGCGTCGCGCTGCGCTGGCCCCACAAGCTCGAGGTGGAGATCCCGACGGGCCGCCGGCGGCTCTTCGCACTGGACGCGGACCCCGGTGAGTCGAGGCTGGCCGGAGGCGACCATCCGCGGGCTGCTGCGCGGCTCCAGCGCGAGGTCGAGGCGCGCTTCCAGGGGCTCGGGCCCCGCGGCGCGCCCGAGGCGGTGCGGCCGCGCGGCGCCCTCGAGCGACGCCTGCGAGCGCTCGGCTACCTCGACTGAGGAGCGGGCTCCGGTGACTCCCGGCTCGCCGCCAGCGCGTCGCGGGCGCTTTGCGCGCGGCCGTGCTCGGGGCTCAGCGCCAGCGCCGTCTCGAGCTCCCGCAGCGCCTCGCCGTGGCGTCCCAGGCCTTCGAGCACCAGGCCGAGGTGGTAGTGGAAGTCCGCCGGGACGGCGCCGCGCAGCCGCGCCTCCCGGATGGCGGCGCGCAGCTCGGTGGCGGCGGGGTCGAGCAGGCCGAGGCGGTAGTAGACGTAGCCGAGGGTGTCGGCCACCGCGGGGTTCTCGGGCAGCGCGGCCCGGGCCTCACGGGCCAGGCGCAGGGCGCGCTCCAGCTCCTCGCCGGACTCGGCCAGCACGAAGGCGAGGTCGTTCTTCGCCGCATGCAGCTGGGGCGCCTCGCCGAGGGCCGTCTCGAGCAGCGGGCGTGCGCGCGCCGGCTCGCCGGCGTCGAGGTGGAGGCCCGCGAGCAGCCAGAGCTGGGCCGGCGCCAGCCCGGCCTCCCGGCGAGCGGCCTCGAGGCGGGCGATGGCCTCGTCGCGCTTGCCCTGGGCCTCGAGGACGCGCACCAGCAGGCGGGCCACGCCCGGGGCCTCGGGGTGGCTCTCGAACACCGCGCTCGCCGCCTGCTCGGCCTCGGCGAAGCGGCCGAGCCGGCTCAGCAGCCCGGCGCGGAGCACGCGCAGCGGCGGCGGCAGGGAGCGGGTCTCGCCGACGGCGTCGATCCGCGCCAGGGCGGGCTCGACGCGATCGTTCTCGACGTCGAGGAGGGTGACGGCCCGCAGCACGGCCCAGTGGGGATCGTCGGCCGGAGCGCAGCGGGCCAGGCAGGCCTCGAGCAGCTCCCGGGTCCGGGCCGGTCGGGTGGCGCCCTCCTCGGCGGCGAACAGCAGGACGGCGTCCCGCACCGGGCGCTCCGGGCTCAGGTAGGCGGCCAGCTCCTCGCGCGCGCGCTCGGGGCGCCCCACGGCGTAGAGGGCGCGGCCCTGGAGCAGGGCGTCGCGAAAGCGCGGCGGGAAGCGGCGGCGGCGCAGCTCGCGGGCGCCGGCCAGCACCGCCGGCCAGTCGCCGAGCCGGGCGTGGGCCTCCATGCGCACCCGGAGCAGCACCGGGTCCGGCGTCCCGTCGATCGCCTCGGCGCGCTGGGCGGCGCGCAGCGCCTCCCGGTCGTTGCCCGCCTTGAGCTCCGCCCGGGCCAGCAGCCGGAACACGTCGGTGCGCTCCCGCTCGCCGGCGAGGGTGCGCAACCGCTCCACGGCCGACGCGATCCGACCTCCCTCGAGGTCCACGCTCGCCGCCGCCAGCCGCGCCAGCGGGTGGGCCGGGTGCCGGGCCTCGAGCCGCGCCAGCGCGGCGCGCGCCACCTCGGGATCGTGGCCCAGGCCGATCTCCACCAGCAGGGCGGGGACGTCGGGGGTCGCGGCGAGCTCCGGCCCGAGGCCTTCGAGGTGTGCGATCGCGTCCCCGCTGCGGCCGCTCCTCGCGAGCTCGCGCGCCCAGCCCACGTGCACCGCCACGTCGTCGGGCCGTAGGGCGAGGGCGCGGCTCCAGACGTCGTCGCTCGAGCCGCCCGCGGCGCGCTCCAGGGCGGCGAGCTGCCGCCACGCCGTCGCGTCGCCCGGGCTCAGCTCGAGGAGGTTCTCGAGGGCCCAGCGCACCAGGGCCTCGTCGCGGATGCGCACCGCGTAGCGGATGCAGTCCCGGGCCACCTCCCGGGCGCCGCCGCGCTGCCCCGCGTCCCGCGCCATCGCGAAGGCGGCGCGGAAGGCCGCCGCGGCCTGCTCGGCGTGCCCCGGCCAGGCGGCGTAGACGAGGGCCTTCTCGCGGCGGTCGTGCCAGGCGCCCCGGGTCGCGTCCTCGGTGCGCAGCGCCTCGGCGCGGTCGAAGGCGTCGATCGCGGCCTCGAAGAGCGCGGGGTCCTGGGGCTCGCCGAGCAGCGCCCGGTTGCGGATCCGCGCGCGGTAGACGGTGCCGAGCACCCGCAGCGGAAGCACGTCGCGGGGTGCCAGCTCCACCGCCAGCAGCGCCTCGCGCTGCGCGCGCGCGGTGTCGCGCTGGATCAGCGCCAGCTCGGCGCGCCGCGCGTGGGCCCGCGCGTTGTCGGGCTCGCGCTCGAGCACCTCGTCGAGCAGCGCCTCGGCGGCGTCGGGGTCGAGGGCCGAGAGCGCGGGGATGCGCGCCAGGGCGGCGCGGGTGCGGCTCGGATCCAGGCGATAGGCCTCGCCGTAGAAGTGCACCGCCTCTTCGGGCTCGCCCAGGGCCTCGTAGGCCCGGGCGATGCGCTGGTTGAGCTCGGCGCTCTGGGGCGCGAGCTGGAGGCCGGCGCGCAGCTCGAGGAGCTCCTCGCGGTGGGCGCCGGCCTCGCGATGGCGCTCCGCCCGCGCGAGGTGCTGCGCGACCCGGTCCTCGTCCGAGCTGCAGGCGCCGGCGAGCAGCACGGCGGCGAGGGCGCCGGCGAGCCGCGCGCCGCGCCTCACCGGCCGGCCTCGGCGAGCCGCGCCAGCTCGGCGCGCGCCAGGGCGGCCTCGGGGAACTCGCCCGTGGCGAGCGCCTCCTCGAGGACGGCTCGCGCGCGGGAGGTCTCGCCGCTCGCCGCGAGGGCCAGGCCGAGGCGCGTCGCGATCGAGGGCGAGCCGGGCTCGAGGCCCCGGGCGGCCTCGAGGGCCTTCACCGCCGCCGCCGCCTCGCCGCGCCGGAGCTGGACCCAGCCGAGGGTGTCGAGGATCGAGCCCGAGCGCTCCACCGCGACGGCGCGCTGGGCGAGAGCCAGGGCGCGCTCCAGGTCCTCGCCGCGCTCGGCCAGCAGCCAGGCGAGATCGTTGTTCGCCGAGGCGTGGAACGGGTCGAGCCGCACGGCGGCGCCCAGCGCCTGCTCGGCGGCGGCGACGTCGCCCGCCGCCAGCTCGAGCCGACCCGCCTGGTAGGCCCAGGCGGCTTCGCGGGGCTCGGCGGCGCGCGCCTGGGCGAGCCGCTCGCGGGCGCGGGCGAGCTCGCCCCGGGCCTCGAGCAGGCTCGCCTGGCCCGCCAGGGCGGGGGCCAGCGCCGGGTCGATCTCCAGTGCGCGCGCGAAGCCCGCGCTCGCCTCGTCCACCCGTCCCGCCTGGACGGCCACCCGCGCCCGCAGGTCGTGGAGGCGCGCGGCGTCGGGCTGGCGCGCGAGGGCGGCGTCCACCCGGGCGAGGGCGTCCGGCGCGCGGCCGGCCGCCACCAGGTGCAGGCACAGCGTGCGCAGCAGCGGCTCGTGGGCGGGGTCCGTCGCGTCGAGCCCGCTCGCCTCGATGGAGCGGATCGCAGCCTCGGGGCCCTGCTGGCGGGCGGCGAGCTCGGCCTCGGCGAGGGCGGCCTCGGCCTCGCGGCCGCCGAGCTCGCGCAGGCGCGCGATGCTGCCCGCCACCGCCTCGCGGTTGCCGAGCTCGGCCTGGGCCCGGGCGATCAGCAGCAGCGCTTTGGCGACGCGCTCGTCGCTCGCGTCCTCGGCGTTCACCACCCGCGACGCCGCCACCGCGGCCGCGAGCGGGTTGCCCTGGACGAGCTGGATCCAGGCCAGCTTGAGGGCGGCGTCCGTGCCTCCCGGGTCCACCCGGGACGCCTCGCGGAACTCCTCGCGGGCGCGCTCGATGCGGCCCAGCTCGAGGGCCGCCATGCCGGCCAGGAAGCGCCCCACGGCGTGGTTCGGCCAGCGGCGCAGCCCCGCATCGAGGTGCTCGAGGGCGGCGCCCGCGTCGCCCCGGTCGTAGGCGATGCGTCCCATCACGATGTCGCGGTAGGCGGGCTCGGTGATGGCTCCCGCCACCTCCTCGGCGCGCGCGAGCCGCCCGGCGCCGGCCAGCAGGTCGGCGTGCTTGAAGCGCAGGTAGTCGTTCACGCCGGGCAGTCCGTCGAGGGCGCGCTCCAGCGCGGTCAGCGCGTCCCCGGTGCGCGCGAGGGCGCGGTACAGCTCCGCCAGGGCGAGCCACGCCGCGGGCTCGTCGGAGAGCCGCGTCGCCTCGACGAGGATCGCCTCGCCCTCCTCGCCCCGCTCCTGGCGCACCAGCTCCCCCGCCAGGATCGAGCGCAGCGCGAGGTCCTCGGGCCGCCGCTCGAGGGCGCCGCGCAGCAGCTCGAGGGCGCGCTCGGGCTGTCCCTGGCGGCGCTGGAAGCGCACGGTGAAGTCGAGCACGGCGCGCTGGGTCGGGAAGCGCTCGAGCACGGCTTCGAGCTGGCGGGCGGCCCGCTCCGGGTCGTCGAGGTCGTCCTCGAAGAGGTCGACGAGGGCCAGGCCGGCGCGCGCTGCGACCGGCGTCTCGGCCAGGACCGGGCTGGTCCAGATCCGCTCGAGGGGCTCCGCCGCCTCGGCGCTGCGCTCCGCCGCCACCAGCGCGCTGGCGCGCAGCAGCAGGGCCTCGGGGTCGTCGCCGACCACGGCGAGCAGCGCCTCGCTGTCCTCGAGGGCCGCCTCGGGATCGCGCGCCGCGAGCTGCACGGCGGCGCGCAGCTTCAGCGCCTCGATCCGCTCCCTGGCGCCGGGCTCCCCGGCCAGCACGCCGTCGGCGGCCTCCAGGGCGGCGTCGAACTGCTCGAGCTGGAGCCAGGCGGTTCCCAGCGCGAGCTTGGCCTGGAGCGACCACGGCGCCGCGCGCGCCGCGGTCTCGAGGGGCCAGACCGCGAGGGCGGGCTGGCCCAGGCGCAGCTGCGCGGTGCCGAGCAGGAGCGACGCCTCGGGATGCTCGGGATGACGCTCCAGGAAGCGGCGCAGGGCGTCGACGGACTGCTCCCAGGAGCCGATCTCCTGCTGGAGCCGGATGGCGTCGATCTCCTGCTCCGGCGCTGGCTCGCAGCCCCACGCCCCCGCGGCGAGGAGCAGCGCGGCGGCCAGCGTGCGAGACAGGGACGGAAGGGACGTCACCACCGCTCCCGGAAGGCCGCGCAGCATAGCAGGACGCCCGCTAGCCATCGTGGAACCAGTTGTAGGGGCTGCCGAAGGCGGGCGCCGCCAGGACGAGCTCGGTCAGCGTGACCAGCGCGAGCCAGGCGCCGAGCACACCCGCGGCGACGCCGCCCGCGGCGGGACGCGAGAGCCCGGGAAGCGCGCTGCAGGCGACCCGGAGACCGCGCACGTAGACCACCGCGAAGGGGAGCAGCACGCCGAGCGCGAGGCGGCCGTGCACGAAGAACGGGTGGTCGCGGGTGGGCGTGCCCCAGTCCGCGAACTCGATGCCGAGGGAGAGCAGCGCGAGCTGCCCGGCGGCTCCCAGCACGGCCAGCACCGCGAGCGCCTCGAGGGTCCAGCGCACCTCGCCGAAGCGGTGCCGCTCCCGCAGCACGCCCCAGGCCGCCAGCGCCAGCAGGGCGAGGGACGAGTAGCCGTAGGCGGCGTCGAGCCACGGCCTCGCCAGCTCCTCGCCGTGCCAGAGGAACTCGCCCCGCCAGAAGAGGGCGCCGAGCTCGACCGCGTAGCCGAGGGCGCCCGAGGCGGTGAAGAGCGGGTGGTCGAGCCACTCGCCCACCGGCTTCGGGGCCCACTCGAGGTACGCCATCTTGCGCCGGGTGCCGGTGATCTCGCCGAGCAGCGAGGCGTTGCGTGCGAACCAGAGCCCGATGGGGACCAGGGCCGCGCCCCAGAGCAGCGCCAGACGGCGCGCCGCCAGCGCGGCGCCGGGCCCCCTGGCCAGCCAGAGCAGCGAGGCGAGGGCGGCCAGGACCAGGTGGACGGCATTCGTGTACTTGACGAGGAACGCGAGGGCAAGTGCCAGTCCCACCAGCAGGAATCGGCTCGCGTCGGGGAGCCGGCCGGCCGCCAGCGCCGCCACCCCCACGAAGGCCAGGCTCCCGCTCAGCGCCGCCAGGCTGTCGGGGGTGACGCCGAGGAAGGCGTCCTGGGGGAAGCAGGCGAGGAGGGCGGGCACGCCGACGCGCAGCAGCGGGTCTCCCGGCGCCACCCGGCGCAGCAGCGCGTGGCTGCCCACCACGAGCCCGGCGAGCAGCAGCGCGTTCAGCCAGCGCACCCCGTAGAGGGCGGCGTGGTCGCGGGCGCCGAGGCGGGTCAGCACCGAGTACCAGCCGCCCACCAGCCCGTAGGCGGCGGGGGAGGTGTCGAACTCGACGTTCTCCACCGAGGTGAAGGCCCGGAACACGGACTGCACCTCGGGCGAGGCGAGGCTCGCGCCGTCGCGCCACGGCGGGCGCGGCATCTCGGGCCCGCCCTCGAGGAACTCCCAGCTGCCGAAGCGGACCGCCCAGCGGGCCAGCTGCGGGTCGAAGAAGGGCATCGTGGCGCCGGGGAGCTCGCCCCGCGCGTAGCGCAGCACGCTGTCCACGTGGTGGTGCTCGTCGACGTTGTGGAAGAACGGGAACGCCGAGGCGAGCACCCAGACCCGCAGGAACGCGAAGCCGGCGAGCGCCGCCACCGCCCACGCCTCGCGGCTCGCGAGGGGGCGCGCCTCGCCCCTCGCGGCCTTCGCGCCCTTCGACCTCGGCTTCACGCCGGGCTCAGCGGGCCTCGCCGGCGAGCGGCGCGGCCGGCCCGTCCTCGGCGTCGAGGAAGATCGGCTCGCCGAGGCCGACGCCCGCGAGCTGCTCCGCGATGCGCGCCCGGTCTCCCACCACGAGCCACAGCATGGCGTCGGGCTGCAGGTGCTCGCGGGCCGCGGCGACCACCTGGGACAGCTCGAGCCGGCCGATCCGGTCCGCGTAGTCGTCCCAGTGGGTCTCGGGCAGGCCGAAGCGCACGCGGTACCCGATGTCGTCCGCGATGGCGCCGTTGGTCTCCCAGCGCCCGGGGAGGGTGAGGGTGCGGCGGTCCTTGAACTTCGCGAGCTCCCGGGCGCTCGGCGGGCGCGGCCCCGTCAGGTCGCGGAGCTCCCTGCGCATCTCGGCCAGCGCGGCGCCGGTCCGGTCGGCCTGGACCGAGGTCGAGACGAGCAGGGGCCGCGGGCCGCGCGCGGAGACCACCGAGCTGCGCGCCCCGTAGGCCCAGCCCTTGTCCTCGCGCAGGTTCAGGTTGAGGCGGCTGGTGAAGGCGCCGCCCAGGGTCTCGTTCACCGCCGCGATGGCGAGGTCGTCGGGGCCGGGCTCCGGGGGCAGCACCCCCGCGCCGAGCAGCACCGAGTGCTCGGAGCCCGGGCGGTCCACCAGGTACAGCGCGCTGCGCCGGGCGGGGAGGGGACCGGCGGCGCGGGCCTCGCCGGCCGCCGCGCCCGACCAGGCGCCGAGGTGGCGCTCGAGGAGCGGCTCCAGCTGCTCGCGGGCGACGTCGCCCACCACCACCAGGGTCGCGTCGGCGGGCCGGAAGGCGACCTCGTGGAAGGCGACGAGGTCGTCCCGCGTGATCGCCTGCACGGTGCCGGCGTCGCCGCTGCCCGAGAGCGGCTGGCCGTAGGGGTGGTCGGGACCGAAGAGCAGGCCGGGGAGCAGGCGGCGCGCGGCGGCCCGGGGGTTGGCGCGCTCGGTGCGGATGCGGTCGAGCTGCTGCTGCTGCCGCCGCGAGAAGGCCTCCGCGGGGAACGCCGGACGCAGGGCCACCTCGGCGAACAGCGCCAGGGAGGCGTCGAGCCCCTCGGCCAGCGCCGAGAGCGAGAGCGAGGAGGTGTCGAGGCCGGCGCGCGCCTCGAAGCGGGCGCCGAGCTGCTCCCAGCGTTCCGCGACGGCCAGGGCGTCGAGCTCCGAGGTGCCCTCCTCGAGCATGTCGAGCGCGAGCCGGGCCCGGCCGCGGCGCTCCCGCGGGTCCGCCGAGAAGCCCGTGCCGAGCAGCAGGTCGAGCTCCACCAGCGGCACCTCGGGGCGCCGGGCGAGCACCACCTCGAGGCCGTTGGCCAGAGCGAAGGACTCGCGCTGCGGGAGCCGCCCGGTCGGGAACTCGCTCACCTCGGGAACGCCGCCCGAGCGGTCCACGCCGCTCTCGGCGGCGCGATGGTCGGGGAAGGGGTGCACCTCGAGCGTGTACGCCCCGGCGGCGAGCCACTCCCGGGCGGCGGCGTGCACCGAGGCGGGGGTGGAGGCCTGGACGGTCCGCACCCAGTCCCGCCAGGCGCCGGGATCGCCGAGCTGGACCTCGCTGGCGGCGAGCATCTGGGCGCGGCCCGAGAAGCCGCCCACGCTCTCGAGCACCCGCACCAGGTTGGCGCGCCGCGCCGTGCGGGCGCGGGCCAGCTCCGCCTCGTCGGGGCCGTCGGCGAGCAGCCGGGCCAGCTCCTCGTCCACGCGCTCCTCGAGGGCGGCGAGGTCCTCGCCGGGTCGCGCGGTGACGGCCAGCAGGAGCTGGCTGCCGAGCTCGCGGTGCACGACGCGCGCCGAGACCTCCTTGGCGAGGCGCTCCTCGAGCACCAGGCGGCGATGCAGGCGCGAGCTGCGGCCCTGGGCGAGCACGTCGGCGGCCAGCATCACGCCGGCCACGTCGGGGTGCCCGGTCTCGGGCAGGTTCCAGACCCGGTAGAGCCGCGCGAAGGGGACGCGGTCCTGCATCACGGCGCGGCTCGCCTCCCGGCGCCGGGCGATGCGCCGCTCGGGCCGCGTCCGGGGCGGTCCGGGCGGCACGTCGCCGAAGTAGCGGCGCACCTTCTCCTCGACCTGCGCCGTCTCGACGTCGCCCGCCACCACCAGCACCGCGTTGGCGGCGCCGTAGTGGGCGAGGAACCAGTTGCGGGCGTCCTCCAGGGTGGCGGCGTCGAGGTCCTCGAGGGAGCCGATCACGCTGTGGGCGTAGGGATGACCGGCGGGGTAGGTGTCCTCCAGGATGCGGGCATGCACGCGCCCGTAGGACTGGTTCTCCCGGTCCCGCTTCTCGTTCTTCACCACGCCCCGCTGCTCCTCGAGCTTCTCGGCGTCGAGGACCCCGAGCAGGTGCCCCATCCGGTCCGACTCCATCCACAGCGCCATGTCGAGCGCGGTGGTGGGCACGGTCTGGAAGTAGCGGGTGACGTCCCAGTTGGTGGTGCCGTTCATGCCCGTGGCGCCCACGCGCTCGAAGGGCACGAACCAGTCGTCGTCGTGGTTCTCGCTGCCCTGGAACATCAGGTGCTCGAACAGGTGGGCGAAGCCGGTGCGGCCCGGCGGCTCGTCCTTGGAGCCGACGCGGTACCAGACGCTGACGGCGACGATCGGGGCGCGGCGGTCCTCGTGCACCACCAGGGTGAGGCCGTTGTCGAGCACCGTGCGGGTGAAGGGGATGTCGGGCAGCGGCGCCTCCCCGGCCGGGGGGGCGAGGGGGCCGAGGCAGGCCGTCGCGCCCGCGCCCAGCACCAGGCCGAGGACGATGGTGGCGACCCGGATCGGGAGACGCGCCTCGCGGGCGGCGCCCACGGCCCGCCTACTCGAGGGGCTCGCCGGGCGGGGTCTCCTCGGCCGGCGGCTCTTCGTCGTCGTCGAGGACGTACCCCAGGGCGCGCAGCTGGCCGAGCATCAGGTCGCTGAGGGGGACCTCCTCGGGAGAGCCCCAGACGGCCTCGGGGGACGCCATGTACTCGTCCACGAGGCCCTGGAGGCGCTCCACGTCCTCCGGCCGCTCGGAGGCCAGGTCCTTCTGCTCGCCGGGGTCCTCGACGGCGTCGTAGAGCTCGGGCCTGCCCGGGCCGGCCACGGGCTGGAACAGCCGGTAGCGGCCCTCCTGCACCGAGACCAGCGGCTCCGGCTCGGCGCCGCGCCGGCCCCAGGTGCGGTCGAGCTGGGCGAAGCGCGGCGCCGCCCCGTTGCTCCCCGTCTCGCCCCGGGCGGCGCTCAGGATGGCGGGGACCAGGGAGCGACCCTCGGCGCCCGGGAGCTCGGGCAGCCCGGCGAGGTCGAGCAGGGTGGGCCAGATGTCGATGTTCTCGACGGGCTCCTGGACGTAGATGGGCTGCTTCAGCCGGAAGGGGAGCGCGATCACCAGCGGCACGTGGGTGGTCTCGCGATAGAGGTCGCGGGCGTGGCCCTCGTAGCGGTGCTCGTAGAACGCCTCGCCGTGGTCCGACGCGACCATCAGGATGGTGCGCTCCATCAGCTCCTCGTCCTGGAGCGCCGCCACCACGGTGCCCAGGTTGGCGTCCACCCAGTGGATCGAGTTGTCGTAGATGTCGGAGTAGCTGCTGCCGAAGTCCGAGTTCTCGTCGTAGACGTACTGGTGCACGTCCATGTAGTGGATGTAGAGGAAGAACTTCTCGTCGCCGGCGCGACCCAGGAACTCGGTGGCCGCCATGGTGAGGTCGAAGTCCGTGCCCGGCAGCCGGTGGGCCGAGGGGTTGTCCTGCCGCATGTGGGGCCGCTGGCCCTGGACGCTGGGCTTGAAGTAGTAGTCGAAGCCCTGGGCGAAGCCGAAGTTGGGCGCCACCCAGCCGTTGCGCCACATCCCGACGGTGCGGTAGCCGTTCTCGCGCAGGAGCTCGGCGGGGCTCGGGAACTCGTCGGGCAGTCCGTGCGGGTAGCGCGTGATGCGGTTGGTGGCGGGGTAGGTCGAGGACCAGATCGACGCCATCGAGGTCTTGGTCCAGGTCGACTGGGCGATGGCGTCGTCGAAGCGGATGCCCGAGGCGACGAGGCCCTCGAGGATCGGGCTGGTGGGCCGCTCGTACCCGTAGGCGGAGAGGCGGTCCGCGCGCAGGGTGTCGATCAGGACGAAGACGATGTTGAGATCCTCGCGCTCGGCGAGCTCCGTGATCTGCTCCCAGCTCCCCCCTGGACGGTTCGGGGTGCGGATCTCCACGTAGCGGAACAGGGCCGCGAGGATCAGCAGGATCGCCCCGGTGGCGAGGAACCACTGCGATCCGAGCAACCTGCCGAGCATGCCTTGGATCTCCTCGTAGGCCGCGTTCTCCGGAGCCGGGAGCGGGATTCCGGACGGCCCGACAGGCTAGCCCGTCCCCTCCCCGCGGCAATCTCGGCGACTTCGACTAAACCTTGAGCGAGGCGTCGCGGCATGCGGCGGCAGAGCCCGGAGCCCCATGAGCCGAGCGGCGGAGAGAGCCCCCACCGAGTCCGAGCCGCGCGGTGCCGGGGCCGTCGTGCAAGAGTCGGGGCAAGGCCCCGGCACCGGGAGCTTTGCCGGCGCGCTGTGCGCCGTGGCCTTCGCGTCGGGCTGCGCGGCGCTGCTCTTCGAGACGCTCTGGTTCCGCGCCGCCGGCCTCGCCTTCGGGAACGGGGTCTGGGCCAGCAGCCTGGTGCTGGCGGCCTTCATGGCGGGCCTCGCCACCGGCAACTTCGCGGCGGCGCGCTTCGCGGACCGCCTGGCCCGTCCGCTGCGCGCCTACGCGGGGCTCGAGGTCGCCATCGGCGTCAGCGGGCTCGCGCTGGTGCTCGCCCTGCCGGCCCTCACCGGCGTGCTGGCGCCGCTCTTCCAGCCGCTGCGGGACGCGCCCTGGCTGCTCAACGCGGTGCGGCTCGCCCTCGCCTTCGGGCTGCTGATGATCCCCGCCACCGCGATGGGGGCCACGCTGCCCGTCCTCGTGAAGGCGCTCTTCGCCCGGGACCCGCGCTTCGGGCGCGTGCTGGGCCGGGTCTACGGCTGGAACACCCTGGGCGCGGTGGCGGGCTCGCTGCTCGGCGAGGCGCTGCTGATCGAGCGCATCGGGCTGCGCGGCAGCGGACTGGCGGCGGCGGGGATCAACTTCGCGGCGGCCTGCGGCTGCCTCGCCCTGGCGCGCGGGGCGTCGGCCCTGCCGGCTCCCGGGCGCGGCGGGGGCCGCGAGGCGGCGCCGGCCCGCCTGTCGGGAGAGAGCACGCGCCTGCTGCTCGCCGCCTTCGGGGCGGGAGCGGTGTTCCTCGCCCTCGAGGTCGTGTGGTTCCGCTTCCTCTCGCTCTTCGTCTACGGCACGAGCCTCGTGTTCGCGGTGATGCTCGCCGTCGTGCTGGTGGGGATCAGCCTGGGCGGCCTGGCGGGCGGGCGCTGGCTGTCCGACTCGCCGCGCGCGCGCCGGCTCCTGCCGAGCCTGGCGCTGCTGGCCGGCTGCGGCGTGCTGGCCAGCTACGCGGCCTTCGAGGGCGTGTTCCGGGCGGCGCTCTCGCCGGGCCACGCGGCCGCCGCGATCCCCCACGTCGCGCTGCTCGCCGTGCCCCTCATGCTGCCGGTGGCGTTCCTGTCCGGCGTGCTCTTCCCCGCCATCGGCGACGCCCTCCAGGCCGAGCTCGGCGCCGAGGCGCGCACCACGGGCTGGCTCACCCTCGCCAACACCCTGGGCGCGGCGGTGGGCTCCCTGCTGGCGGGCTTCGTGCTGCTGCCGGTCTTCGGCATCGAGGCGTCCCTCGCCGGGCTGGGGCTCGCCTACGCGGCCCTCGCCCTCGCGATGTGGCCGCGGTCCGGGGCCGGCGCCGCGCTGCGGCCCGCCCTCGCCCTGGGCGCGGCCCTGGCCGGGCTCGCCCTGCTGTTTCCGCGCGGCGCGCTGCGCGAGGTCTACCTCCCGCACCCCACCACGCCCTTCCTGGAGGAGGGCTCCGAGATCGTGGCCGTCCGCGAGGGGCGCATCGAGACCATCGTCTTCCTGCGCACCAGCCGCTTCGGGCGGCCGCTGCACCACCGCATGTTCACCGACGGCTTCAGCATGTCGGCCACCACCACCCACTCCAAGCGATACATGAAGGCCTACGTGTATCTCCCCGTGGCGCTCCACCCGGCGCCCCGCAGCGCGCTGCTGATCAGCTTCGGGGTGGGCTCCACCGCCAAGGCCCTCACCGACACCCGCGAGCTCGAGAGCATCGAGGTCGTGGACATCTCGCCGGACATCCTCGACATGAGCGAGGTGGTGTTTCCGGCGCCCGGCGAGAGCCCCCTCGACGACCCCCGGGTGCGGGTGCACGTCGAGGACGGCCGCTTCTTCCTCCAGACCGTGGAGCGGCGCTTCGACCTGATCACCGCCGAGCCGCCGCCGCCCAAGTACGCCGGGGTGGTGAACCTCTACACCCGGGAGTACTTCGCGCTGCTGCGCGAGCGCCTGGCCGAGGGGGGCCTCACCACCTACTGGCTGCCGGTCCACGACCTCGGCGAGAGCGACGCCCGCGCCATCGTGGCGGCCTTCTGCGGGGTCTTCCCGGACTGCACGCTGTGGAGCGGGGCCGGGCTCGACTGGATGCTGGTGGGCACGCGCCCGGGAGGCCCCGAGGCGCCGGTGAGCGCCGCGCACTTCGCGCGCCAGTGGCGGGACCCCGTGGTGGGCCCGGAGCTGCGCGCGCTCGGCTTCGAGAGCCCCGGGCAGCTCGGCGCCACCTTCCTCGCCGATGCGGCGGACCTGGCCGAGTGGGTGGGGGAGACGCCGCCCCTCGTGGACGACTTTCCGCTGCGGCTCTCGAACCGACCGGTTTCCCTGGCCGAGTCCGAGGGCGCCCGGAGCTTCTCGTCGCTGATGGAGGCGCGGGGCGCCGAGGAGCGGATGCGCGCCAGCGACTTCGTCCGGCGCCGCTTCCCGCCCGAGGTGCGGGCCGCCAGCGCCGAGGCGTTCCGCTGGCAGCCGCTCTGGAACGCCCGCCTTCAGTACGAGGCCGCGGCGCCCGTCACCGAGCGCGATCTCCACGAGGTGCTCGCGGAGAGCGACCTGCGTACCCTGCCGCTGTGGATCCTGGGCAGCGACGCCACCGAGCGCCGCCTCGCGGAGTCCCAGCCCGCGCGCGCCGACCCCGAGGTGGCGCGGGTGCGCGGCCTCGCCGCGCTGGTGGACCGCGACTACGCCGGCGCGGCCCGCTGGCTCGCCCAGGCGCGCCGGGGCGTCGCGGGGCGCGAGGGCGCGCGCCTGGCCACGCTCCAGATCTACGCGCTCTGCATGGCGGGCGAGCCCGCGCGCGCCGCGCGGCTGGCCCGCAACCTGGTGCGCGCCTCGCCGGCGGCCGCCCGCAGCGACGCCTACTGGCGCTTCCTGGAGGACACCTTCGGCCTCCCGGACCCTCGGCGCCCGGCCCGCGCCTCGGCGAGAGGCGTACAGTGATTCCGGGGCCTTGGAGTGGTTCTCGAAGGTGGATTCTAGGGCGTCTAGCGGGCTCGGGGCGATGGGCGTGAGCCCGCCGGACGGCGAGCGGGTGCCCCGGGCCTGGGCGCTGGCGGCGGCCGCCGTGGCGGTGGCGGCCCTGGCCTCCCGGGCCTTCAACGCCTTCGCCTACACGCCCCTGCGCGGCTACGACGCCGCCGGCCATGCCGTCAGCATCTTCGCGCTGTTCGAGGGGCGGCTGCCCACCCCCGGCTCCTGGGACGGCTTCCAGCCACCGCTCTACTACGCCGCGGCCGCGGCGGTCTGGCACCTCCTGCCCGAGGCGGTGCCGGTGCACGCGGCGCTGCGCCTGCTCTCGGCCGCGGCGGGCTTCGGCGCCGTGGCGATCGTCTGGCGCACGCTGCGCGACTTCGTCTCCGAGACCGACGCCGCGGTGGTGTCGGCGTTCCTGCTCGGCGTCCCCGTCCTCGCACTGGCGTCGAGCATGGTGGGCAACGAGAGCACCTGTGCGCTGCTGGTGACCGCGGTGCTGGCCCGGCTCGTGCGCCTCCCGGTGAAGGCCGGCGAGGGCCGGGTGCTGCGCCACGCCTTCGGCACCGGGCTCCTCGGCGGGCTGGCCGCGCTCTCCAAGACCACGGGCCTCGGCGCCGTCGCCCTCGCGCTGCCCGCCAGCGCGCTGCGCCTGCGCGCCCGGCCGCGGCTCGCGCTGGCGAGCGTGCTCGTGCTGGGCCTCGTCCCGACCCTCGTGGCGGGCCCGTTCTTCGCACCGATCCTGCGCGCGGCCGGCGGCTCGCCGGTGGGCCTCGTCACGGGCGCGGCGTCCTCGCGAGCGGTCCAGCAGGCGATGGCGCTCCAGCCGCCCGGCGAGCGCCACCTGGCCGACTACCTGAGCTTCCCCTCCGCGGCCCTGCGCACGCCGGTGTTCCGGGGCGAGGGCCTCGAGCGGTCCGTTCCCGGCCTGCTCCACGCCTCGACCTGGAGCGACGCCCACGCCCACTTCCTCGTCCCGGTGACGCCGGGCGTGCTGCGGGCCGAGTCCGCCCTCGCCATCGCGGGCCTGCTGCCCCTGGCGCTCGCGGCCTTCGGGGCCGGTCGGCTGCTGAGCCGTCGGGACGTGCGCGCCGGCGTGCTGCTGGCCTTCGCGGCCCTGCTGCTGCTGGCCTTCGCGCGCGTCACCTGGCTGGTGCCCACCTACTCGGCCGTGAAGGCGAGCTACCTGCTCCCCGCGCTGCTGCCCGCCGGGCTGTGCGTCGCCAGCGGGCTCGCGGCGCTGCCCGGCAGCTGGCGCAGCGCCGGACGCGGCGCGCTGCTCGGCATCGGACTGGCGGGGACCGCGCTCACCACCTGGGGATGGCACCTGTGGACGCAGTGAGGCGCCGCGTCCCCACGCTCGGCGGGCTCGCGCTGGCGCTGGCCGCGCTCGCCTGCGGGGCGCCGCCCCGCGGTCCCGTCGAGACCGTCGAGCGCTACTTCGACGTCCTCGCCCGGGACCCCATGCGCACCCTCGCCCTCTCGTCGCCGGAGTTCCACCTCTCCCACGGGCTCGCGGCCTGGCGCCGCGAGGACGGCTCCTTGTCCGACTCCGGCTCGAGTCCCGAAGGCAGCCAGCCCCCCCTGCCGCGCCAGGTGGAGATCGAGGACCGGCGGGTGGGCTGGATCAACGCCCAGATCGCGCCCCACGCCGTGGAGCGCGTGGGCGAGCTGCGCGTGCGCGTCACCGGCTCCGAGGTGGCGGGCGATCGCGCACGGGTGACCGCGGAGGTGCGGCCGCTGCGGGGCGCGGCCTTCGTGCAGCGCTTCGAGCTGGCGCGGGACGCCGGCGAGGCGGGGCCGGGGGCGCCCGACGCCGGGCGCTGGCGGATCGTCGCCATCGAGCAGGAGGGGCCCGTGGGCGGCGCCTGGGGGCACCTGGCGCGCTTCGCCGCCTATCCCAACGAGGCGCTCGCGCGCAGCCTCCCGGACCGGGCGCGACCGTGAGGGTCGGGACGTGCGGCATCGCCCTCGCCCTCGCGCTCGCGGGCTGCGCACCCGGCGGCGCGGAGCCCGACCTGCTGCTCGTGGTGATCGACTCCCTGCGCGCCGACCGGCTGGGAGCCTACGGCTACCCGCGGCCGACCTCGCCGAACCTCGACGCCCTCGCGGAAGAGGGGGTGGTGTTCACCGAGGCCTGGTCGTCGAGCTCGTGGACCAAGCCCTCGGTGGGGTCGCTCTTCACCTCGCGCCTGCCCTCGGAGCACGGCGCCGTCACCTTCGATCGCGTCCTCGACCCGGCGCTCCCCACCCTGGCCCAGCGTCTGCGCGCCGCGGGCTATCGCACCGTAGGGGTGTCGGGGAACTTCGTGCACGTGAGCGAGCGCAACGGCTTCCACCGCGGCTTCGAGGTCTGGCGCGCCTTCGGGGTGCCGCCGCGCGAGGCCCGGGGCGACACCATCTGGAGCGAGGACGACGCGGGCCCGGGCCGCGGGGTGCGCCTCGGGGCCGCCGATGCGGGCCGCATCAACCAGGAGGTGGCGGCCGCCATTGCGGGGCTCGATGCGGCGCCGCTCTTCCTGTACGTCCACTACATGGAGCCCCATCCCGGCTTCGCCCCCCCGGCGCGACACCGGCGCGCCTTCGTGGAGGGCGAGGCGGGGCCGCGCTCCGCCTCGACGGAGCGGCTGGTGGACCTCGCGGCGGGTCGCGCCGAGGCCGACGCCGCCGAGCGTCGCCACCTGGGCGACCTCTACGACGCCGAGATCGCGGCGGTGGACGAGGGCCTGGGCGCGCTGCTCGCGCTGCTCGAGAAGCGACGGCCGGGCCGGGAGCGGGTCGTCGCCGTGGTGGCGGACCACGGCGAGGAGCTCGCCGACCACGGTCGCTGGTTCCACGGCCTGACCCTGCACCGCGAGGTGCTGCGGGTGCCGCTGGTGCTGTGGGACTCCCGGCGGCGCGGGCCGCCCCGCCGCCGCAGCGAGCCCGTCGACCTGCTCGACGTGCCCACCACGCTGCTCGCGGTGGCGGGCGCCGAGCCGGCCGAGGGGATGCTCGGGCGGGACCTGCTGGCCTCGGACGCTCCCCTGCGGCCCCGCGCGCTGCTCGCCGAGCTGCATCCGGACCCGCCCTTCGAGAGCCACGTGCTCCCGCGCGAGCATCGTCTCGCCTACCAGGCCTGGCCCTGGAAGGCCATCGTGGCCGGCGAGGGCCCGCTCCTGTTCGACGTGGCGCGCGACCCCGAGGAGCGGCGCCCCGTGGCCTCCGGGGCCGAGGAGGTGCCCGAGAGCTTCCGCAGCGCGCTGGCCGCGCTGCGCCGGCGGCTGCCCGAGCAGCCGGCGTCGGCGCCCGGTGCGCCCCTCGACCCGGAGGTCGTGGAGGGGCTGCGCGAGCTCGGGTACGTGCGCTGATGTCCGAGGCCGTCGCGTCGGAGGCGCCCGCGCGCCCGGGCCCCGGCCCGCGCCTCTGGAGCCGGGCCGCCCTCGCGGTGGCGGTCCTGGCGGCGCTCTCGAGGCTCTGGAACGCGCAGGCCTACTGGCCCCTGCGCGGCTACGACGGGCCCGCCCACGCCGCCAACGTCTTCGCCCTGTACGAGGGCCGCCTGCCGACCCCGGGCTCGTGGCTGGGCTTCCACCCACCGCTCTACCACGCCCTCGGTGCGGGGCTCTGGCGGCTGCTGCCCGACGCCGTCCCGGTGCACGCGGGGCTGCGGCTGCTCTCCGCCGCCCTCGGGTTCGGCGCCGTCGCCATCGCCTGGCGCGTGCTGCGCGACTTCGTGGACGAGGAGGACGCCGCCGTGGTGGCCGCCTTCCTGCTCGGCGTCCCGGTCTTCGCCCTCGCCACCAGCATGGTGGGGAACGAGGCCGCCTGCATGCTGTTCGTCACCGCGGTGCTGGCGCGGCTCACGCGGATCCCGGTGGCCGCCGAGCCGAGGGCCGCGCTGGGCCACGCCCTGCGCACGGCCGGCCTCGCGGGCCTCGCCGCCCTCTCGAAGACGACGGGCTTCGTGGCCGCCGGCCTGGCCGCCGCCACCTACGCGCTGCGCCTGCGGGCGCGGGTCCCCACCGCGCTGGCGGCGGCCGCCCTGGTGGGCGCGCTGCCGTTGGGGATGGCCGGGCCCTTCTTCGCGCCGACGCTGCTCGCCGCCGGCGGGTCCCCCGCCGCGCTGGTGACCGGCGCCGCCTCCTCGACGGCCCTCGAGTCCCTGATGGCCGCCCAGCCGCCCAGCGAGCGGTTCCTGCGCGACTACTTCAGCTTCCCCGCCGCCGCGCTCCACGCGCCCGTCTTCAAGGCCGAGGGCCTGATCCACTCGGTGCCGGGCCTGCTCTACGCCTCGGTCTGGAGCGACGCCCACGCCCACTTCCTGATCCCGGTGACCGAGGGCGTGCTGCGCGTCGAGTCCGCCATCGCCTGGGCGGGCCTGATCCCGACCGGGCTCGGCCTGCTGGGCCTCGGCCTGCTGCTGCGGCGGCGGGATCCGCGGCTGATCGGGCCGCTGCTGTTCGCGGCGGTGATGGGCGTGGCGCTGCTCCGCTACACCTGGATCCTTCCCTCCTACTCGGCCGTGAAGGCGAGCTACCTGCTGCCCGCGCTGCTTCCGGTGGCGCTGTGCGTGGCCTGCGGGCTCGCCCGGCTGCCCGGCGGCTGGCGCCAGGCCGGTCGCGCGGCGCTCCTCGGCCTCGGCGTCGCGGGCACCGCGGTCACCACCTGGGGATGGCACCTGTGGACGCAGTGAGGCTCGCCGCCGTCCTGGTGCTGGCCCTCGCGACGGCCTGCGGCGGCGCGCCGCGCACGCCGGAGCAGACCGTGGAGCGCTACTTCGCGATGCTGGCCCGGGATCCCATGCGGACCCTCGACCTGCTCACCCCGGAGTTCCAGCGCTCCCACGGCCTGCCGCCCTGGCGCCGGGAGGACCGAGCCGAGTACCGCGCCCGCGGCGCCTCCCCGCCGCCGCCGCCCAGCCCCGAGGTGGCGGCGGAGGACGGTCTGGTGGGGTGGCTCGCCGGCCAGATCACGCCCGAGGTGATCGAGCGCGCCGAGCGGATGCGCTTCCGCGTCGAGGAGAGCCGGGTCGGGGAGGCGAGCGCGACGGTCACGGTGGCGGTCGAGCCCCACCAGGCGGCGGCCTTCCGCCAGCGCTTCGACCTGGTGCGGGGAGGCCCCGCGGAGCCCTGGCGGATCGAGCGGATCGCCCAGGAGGGCGGTGGCGGCGGCGCGTGGAACGACCTGGCCCGCTACGTCGCCTACCCCAACGAGGTGCTGGCCCGGCGCCTGCGCGAGAACCCCCGCGGCCGGTGAGGCTCGGGGTGGAGTGGGGTACCGTGCCGGGTTCCTCGAGCCGGCCAGCGGAGTCTCCCCAGCCATGAGCCACGAAGCAGCGCCCGCCGGGTCCCCGGCCGATCCCTCCGCCGAGCGCCTGCCGCCCCCCTCCGCCTACGCGGGCATCCTGCTCTGCACCGTGGGCGTGCTGATGCAGGAGATCCTGCTGACCCGGATCTTCTCCTTCACCATCTGGTACCACCTCGCGTACCTCACGATCAGCACCGCGCTCCTGGGCTTCGGCGCCGCGGGCTCCGTCCTGGCGCGCTTCCCGAGCCTGGCCGAGCGCGACCCCTGGCGCACCGCGGCGCTCTCCGCCGTGGCGGCGGGGGTCAGCCTGCTGGTCGCCCTGGCGCTCCTCGGCCCGAACCCCGTCGACCCCCAGATCCTGCGCAAGGATCCGGGCTCGCTGTTCGTGGGCCTGCTCGGCTACTACGTCGCCGTCGCGGTGCCGTTCTTCTTCGCGGGCCTGGCCATCGCGACGCCGCTCACCGCCTGCCCGTCCCGGGCGAACCGGCTCTACGCCGCGGACCTGCTCGGCGCGGGCCTCGGCTGCATCGCCGCCGTGGCGTCCCTCACCTGGCTCGACGGCCCGGCCTGCCTCGCGGTGTGCGCCGCGGTCCTGCTCGCGGGCGGCGCCTGCTACGCGCCGCGCACGAGCTGGCGCGCCGCCATCGCGGCGGGCGCGGTGGCGCTGCTGGCCGCGGTCCCCTTCGCGGACCGCGCCATCGTGCTGGTCCCCACCACCAGCAAGGCCCTCGGCATGGTGATGGACAGCCCCCAGTTCGAGTCGTTGTTCTCGCGCTGGAGCCCCGTGAACCGCGTCGACCTGTACCGGGTGGGGGACAACCGCGGCGGCTTCTGGGGGGCGCTGGGCCTCTCCCAGGGCTACCGCGGCCCGCGGCCGCGCACGCTCTCGATCCAGTACGACGGCCACAACGGCACCGACATCTTCGAGTGGCGCGACGAGGACTCGCTCCAGATGCTCGACCACCACGTGCTCCGCACCCCCTACGTGGTGGCGGAGCGCGAGCGGGTGGTGATCATCGGCGTGGGCGGCGGCATCGACGTCATGAACGCACTGCGCAACGGCGCCGGCCACGTCACCGGAGTGGACCTCCAGCCCCTCACCATCCAGCTCCACGGCGAGCAGCTGGCCGAGTGGACCGGCGGCACGTTCCAGCGCCCCGAGGTCCGGCTGGTGGGGGCCGAGGGGCGCCACTGGGTGCGCTCCAGCGACGAGACCTTCGACCTGCTCCAGATCACCGCCGTGGACACCTTCTCGGCCCAGACCACCGGCGCCTACGTGCTGGCCGAGAGCTACCTCTACACCGTCGACGCCTTCGAGGACTACCTGGCGCACCTCGACGACGACGGCGTGATCTCGGTGATCATCGGCGACCTCGCGACCCGCGGGCTGCCGGCTCCGCTGGTGGCGCGCCTGGCCCTGGTGGGCCGCGAGGCCCTGGAGCGCGCGGGAGCGACGGACCCCCGCCGGCAGCTCCTCGTGGTGTCGAGCCTGGCCCGGGCCAACGCCCTCGACCCGGACTCCCCGGTGCGCGGCTCCTTCACCCAGAACCTGCTGGTGAAGAAGACCCCCTTCACCGACGAGGAGGTCGCGCGCGTGCGGCGCTTCGCCGAGCGCCACGGCTTCGACGTGAGGATGGCGCCCGACGGCGGCTCCGACGGGGCCCTCGAGCACCTGGTGCTGCCGCCCCCGGAGCGCCTCGACACGGTGCTGGCCGCCGCTCCCTTCGTCCTCGGCCCGGTCACCGACGACAAGCCCTTCTTCTTCAACGTGGTGCGCTGGAGGAGCCTGTTCGCCGGCGCCGACATCTTCTGGCAGTTCCCGGGCTCCGCCACCGGGCTGCTGGTGCTGGCCATGATGCTCGTGCAGGCGCTGGTGCTCGGCGCGGTGCTGATCCTGCTCCCGCTCTCGGGCATCCGCACCGGCGGCGTGTCCCTCTCCCGGCTGCTCCGCTACCTGCTCTACTTCATCGGGCTCGGCGTGGGGTTCATGCTGGTCGAGATCAGCTTCGTGCAGAAGTACGTGCTGGTGCTCGGCTATCCCACCTACTCGCTCTCGGTCACCATCTTCTCGCTGCTGGTGTTCGCCGCCGTGGGGGCCTGGCTGTGCCGCTTCGGCTGGAGCCGCCCACGCCGCTTCCTGGTCCGGCTGCTCGCCGCCCTGGCCGCGCTGGTGATCGCCGAGGTGCTGCTGCTGCCCGTGATCCGGGACGCCGTCCTGGCCGCCTCGCTGCCGGTGCGGATCGGCGTGACGGTGCTGCTCCAGCTCCCCCTCGGCCTCGCCCTCGGCATGTTCTTCCCCACCGGCCTCGAGCTGGCCCGGCAGGTCGACGTGCGCCTGATCCCCTGGGCCTGGGCGGTGAACGGCGTCTCCTCGGTGACCGGCACCGTCCTCGCCGTGATCCTCGGCATCGAGCTCGGCTTCTCCACCGTCGCCCTCATCGCCGTCGCCCTCTACGCCATCGGCACCCTGGCCCTCGTCTCCACCCTCGCCGCCGAGCCCGAGGGCGCCTAGAGCCCGGCCCTCTCCCCCCACGCGCCGAGCCATCCGCAGGTGACGCGGCGCCTCCGAGAGGTGACCCGCAGGACCTCGACGAGCCGGGGGACGGGGGGAGGGTGTGGCTCTCCCCCCGTCCTCCGCCCCGGTCCCGGCAGGAGAAGCCCCGCCCTACTCGATGTAGCCGAGCGCCCGCAGGCGCTCCCGGACCTTCTCGTCCTCGACGGCGGCCCCTGCGTCCGGGAGGCGTGGGCGGCCCTGGCCGTCGAGCTTGGCCCGCTCCTCGAGCAGCTGGAAGTAGAGGCGGCTGCGCAGGTCGCGCCGCTCGTCGGCGAGATTGGTCGTCTCGTGGGGGTCCCGGGCCAGGTCGTAGAGCTCGACGAGCGGGGCGTCGGAGCGCGGGTCGTTCAGGACCAGCTTGAAGCCCTCGGCGCGCAGCGAGGCGCGCTCCACCGGAGAGCCCGAGTCGTCGCCGCGGAACAGCAGCTCGCCGTAGGCGAGTCGCTCCTCCTCCTCGGTGCCGTCGAGCAGGGGGACCAGGCTGCGCCCCTCCACGGGGCCGGGCAGCGGGATCCCGGCGAGATCGAGCAGCGTGGGCATCACGTCGAGGGTGCGCACCTGCGCCGGGATGCGCCGCCCGCCTCCGGGGCGGCGCGGGTCGTGGAGGATCAGCGGGACGCGTAGGACGGCGTCGTAGAGCGCGTGGCCGTGGCGGCCGAGCTCCTGGGGGTCGCGCTCGCTCAGCGCCTCGCCGTGGTCGCTGGTGACCGCGACGACGGTGCGATTCGCGAGTCCGAGCGCGTCGAGCTCGCCGAGGAGGGCGCCGATGGCCCGGTCCGCCTCCAGGATGCCCCCGTCGTAGAGCGCCCGGACGTAGGCGATCTCGGTCTCGCCCACGGGCAGCTTCCCGGACACCACCGCCACGTTGTTGACGTGGTCGTACTCCTGGCCCTCGAGACGACCGGCGGGCAGCGTGTCGGCGAAGTGACGGCGTCGGTAGGGGGTGTGGATCTCGAAGGTGTGGATGAACAGGAAGAAGGGCTCGTCGCCGTGCTCGGCCAGCCAGCTTCGGGCGCGCTCGAAGGTGCGGGCCGCTCCGGTCTCGGCTCCGGGCGCCTTCACCACGCCCTGGTCCTCCTGGAACTCGTCGAAGCCGGCGTCGAAGCCGAACACCCGGGACACGTAGCCGCCCTCGGTGAAGGCGGCGGTGGCGTAGCCCGCCTCGCGGAAGCTCTCCACCAGGGAGCCCAGCAGCTTCCCACCCCCGCGGCGGCGGGCGCGGTAGGTGCGGCTGGTGAAGGGGTGACCCGTCATGAGGACGGCGAAGCCGGGCAGGGTCCACGAGGACGGGCTGATGGCGTTCTCGAACAGGAAGCCCCGCTCGGCCAGTCGGTCGAGGTTCGGCGACGTCGGGCGGTCGTGGCCGTAGGCCGAGAGCCGGTCGGCGCGCAGGGTGTCGAGGCCGATCAGCACGATGCCGTGGGGCGGCGGCGCCTCGGGGGCCGGCTGGCACGCCGCCGCGACGCAGACCACCAGGAGGAGGGCGGCGCGCTCAGCCCGCATCGGAGCTCGCCTCCTCGGGCGTCCGGGCGGGCTCGAGCCCCAGGGCGCGCGCCCGGGCGAGGGCACGCTCGCGCCAGGGCGGATCGAGGCGCGCGGCGTCGTCGAGGGCCCGGAAGGCCTGGACGGCCGCCTCGCGGCGGCCCAGGTCCTGGAGCGCGGCGGCGCGCACGAAGGCGAGATGGCGCCGCACGGCGTCGTCGGCGTCCCGGGCGAGCCCGCGCTCGGCCACCGCGAGCGCCTCGGCGGGCTCCTCGCGCGCGAGGTGCACGGTGGCCAGGGTGTCGAGGGTCGCGGGGTGGGCCTCCAGCTCCTCCACGGCACTCCGGGAGAGCTCGAGGGCGTTGTCGAGGTCGCGTCCCAGCACCGCGAGCCCCCAGGCGAAGTCGTTCTTGCCGATCGGGTCCGTCGGGTCCTGGAGGAAGGCCCCGCGGAAGTCGGCGAGGGCGGCCGCGCTGCGTCCCAGCGCGGTGTGGGCGTAGCCGCGACTGCGCAGCAGCAGCGCTTGCTTCGGGTGCTCGGCGAGCGCGACTCCGAGCACGTAGACGGCGCGCTCGGGACGCCCCGTCTCGAGGTGGGCCCGGGCGAGCCGCGCGGCGACCGTGGGCCTCGCCAGGAACTCCGCGGGCAGGGTGGCGAGCAGGGCCTGGGCCTCCTGGGGCCTCCCGAGGCGCAGCTGGAGGAGGGCCCGGGAGAGCCGGGAGTGGCCGGGAACCCGGGCGGCGCGGTCCGCCCGCTCCCACAGCGCCTCGGCCCGCTCGAGGTCGCCCTCGGCCTCGGCCAGGCGCGCGAGCCCGCCGACGCCGGCGTTCTCGCCGCCCTCGGGCGCCAGCTTCCCGGCCTGCTCGAACTCCGCCCGGGCGGCGTCCCAGCGGCTCAGCGCGAGGTAGGCCTCGCCCGCGAGGACGCGGTCGGCGGCGAGGGGGCCGACGCGCTCCTCGAGCCGCGCGAGGCTCTCCAGCGCCTCCTCGGGGCGCCCGGCGCCGAGCGCCGCGCTGGCGCGCAGGCGCAGCAGGCGCGAGCCGTCGCCGGCGACGCCGGACAGCAGCTCCAGGGCCTGGTCGGCGCGCCCCTGCTCGATCAGGATGGCGGCATGGTGGAGCCGGAGCGACTCCCCGATGTGGTCCTTCGGGTCCGGTCCGCCGACGACGCCGAGCTCGTGGGGTGGCGCCTCGCCGGGCTCTCCCACCACGTAGCCGAGCGCCTCGAGCCGCTCGCGGTCCCCGGGCCCGAGCTCGCGGTTGGGCTCCACGGGCCGGCCGCCCTCCAGCCGCTCGCCGAGCAGCGCGTCGAGCTCCGCCACCCGCTCGGGCTCGACGCCGGCCAGGTTGCGTCCCTCGTCGGGGTCCCGATCCACGTCGTAGAGCTCCGGTCGCGGGGCGCGGATGTACTTGTGGGTCGCGGTGCGCAGGCCGAGCAGCGGGCTCCAGCCCATGTCGAGCTGGGTCGCCAGGGTCTCGAGGTAGGCGGCGCGCTCGGCCTCGGGCTCCCCGCGCACCAGGGGCAGCAGGCTCCGGCCGTCGGCGTCGGGAAGCGGCGCCGCGTGCGCGAGCTCGAGCAGGGTCGGGGCCAGGTCCACCAGGCGCACCACCTCGGGCACCACGACGCCGGCGGGCAGGCCCGGGCCGGCGAGGATCAGCGGCACGTGCTGGGTGGCGTCGTAGATCGCGTAGGAGTGGCTCTCCTCGCGGTGCTCGCCCAGGGACTCGCCGTGGTCGCTGGTCACGGCCACCAGCACCTCGTCGCCGAAGGCCCGCTCGAGCTCCGCGAGCAGGCGGCCCAGCTGCTCGTCCGCGTAGGCGATCTCGCCCGCGTAGGGGTCCGGACCGGCGAAGCGCTCGGGCGGGTCGTAGTCGGCGTGGGGATCGTAGAAGTGCACGAAGAGCAGGAAGCGCGGCGGTGCGTCGCGCAGCCAGGTGAAGGCCGCGTCCACCACGGCCTCGGCCCGGCGCTCGGCGAAGGAGAACTGGGAGTGGCTCGCGAAGCGCTCCGTCACGTCGTCGTCCCAGACGTCGAAGCCCCGGCCGAGGCCGAAGCGCCCGTCGAGCACGAAGGCGCCCACGAAGCCCGCGGTGGCGAAGCCCGCCTCACCCAGCGAGCCGGCGAGGGTCGGCACGTCCTCGTCGAGCCGGAAGACCGTGTTGTGCCGCACGCCGTGGCGCGGGGGGTCGAGGGCGGTGAAGAGCGAGCTGTGGGAGGGGAGGGTGAGGGGCGCCGGGGAGAAGGCCCGGGCGAAGCGCACGCCGCGCTCCGCCAGGGTGTCGAGGTGGGGCGTGCGGGCCGCCTCGTCGCCGTAGCAGCCGACGCGGTCGGCGCGCAGGGTGTCGATGCTCACCACGACGATGCGTCCGACGCGCCCGTCGCCCGAGCAGGCGAGGGCGAGCAGCCCGACGAGGAGCAGCGCCGTCCTCATCGATCTCCCCGGTCCGCGGGCTTCCGCCACAGGGAGAGGGTGGCGAAGCTGAGTTTGCGCCCGATGCGGCTGCGCAGGAAGGGGCGGTCCAGTGCGAAGCAGGCCCGCACGCCGCCGGTCCCGCCGCGGTTCAGCCACGGGAAGGCGTCGGGGTTGTAGTAGAGCACGTAGGAGAGCAGCCCGGGGTACATGCGGTCCACGGGCTCGAGGCCGGCCCCGGTGAACAGGGCGTCGAGCTCCTCGAGGGCGAAGCCCCGCTCGCTCTCGTCGTCGAACAGGTCGTTGCGGGCGTAGACGGCCTCGCGGACCCAGCGCACCGGCGCGAAGTCGTGGGTCGGCTCGAAGCTCAGGAAGTGGCCTCCCGGTGCGAGGCCGGTGGCGAGGCGCGCCACGGCCTCGCCGGCGCGCTCGTAGACGTGGTGCAGGCCGCCGACCAGGATCACGAGGTCGGCCTTGGGGTCCCCGGGTCCGCTGGCGTAGTCGAGCACGTTGGCCTTCACCACGTCGAGCCCCGCGCCCCGGGCCCGGTCGACGAGGGGCTGGCTGTAGTCGAAGCCGGCGTACTCGAAGCGCTCGGTCAGGTGGCGGGCCACGACGTCGCGTCCCTCCCCGCTGCCGCACATCGGCTCGAGCACGCGCAGCCCGGGACGCTTCAGCGCCTGCTTGTCGCCGAGGAAGGCGTCCCACATCAGCCGCTTCAGCAGCTGGTGGCCCGGGTCCCGACGGCTCTCGTGGTAGGTCCCGGAGATCCGCTCGAAGTGCTCGCGCTGTCGCTCGACCTTGTCCATGGCGGGCCGCGCCCTCAGAAGAGCTCGCCGTCCTCCAGGTAGCGGGGGCGGCCCTTCGCCTCCCGGTAGAGGCGCCCGATGTACTCGCCCACCACGCCGAGGGCCAGGATCTGGAGCCCGCCGAGCACGTAGATCGGGATCGTGGTCGAGGCCCAGCCCGGCACGCCACGGCCCGCGACGGCCTTGAGCAGGAAGATGTAGGTCGCCATGCCCAGGCTCAGCACGAAGATCACGAAGCCCAGGACCGTGACCAGGCGCAGCGGGGCCACGCTGAAGGCGGCGATGCCGTTGAGCGCCAGGGAGACCATCCGCCGCGGCGTGTACTTGCTCTCGCCGTCGGCCCGCTCCTTCACGTCGAAGTGGACGAGGTCGGTGCGGAAGCCGAGATCGGCGAAGATGCCGCGCAGGAACAGGTTCGACTCGCCGAAGCGGCTGAGGGCCGCGAGGGCCTTGCTTCCCACCAGCCGGTAGTCGGCGTGGTCGCGCACGGTCCCGACGCCCATCAGCCGGGAGAGCCAGTAGAAGCCGCGGGCCGTCCAGCGCTTGCCGAGGGCGTCGGAGCGCCGGTCGTTGCGCACCCCGAACACGATCTCGGCGCCGGCGCGGTGGCGCTCGAGGAAGCGCGGGATCGCGTCCACGTCCTGCTGGAGGTCCGCGTCGATGGTGATCGCGCAGTCCACGCGGTCCCGCACCGACATCAGGCCCGCGAGCTGGGCGTTCTGGTGGCCGAAGTTGCGGGAGAGCTTGAGCGCCTTCACCCGCGGGTCCCGCTCGTGCAGGAGCCGGATGCGCTGCCAGGTCCCGTCGCGGCTCCCGTCGTCCACGAAGTAGACGAAGCTCGCGGCGTCGACGAGCCCGGCGTCGCCGAGCTCGCCCAGGACCCGACACAGCTCGGCCGCGGTGGCTTCCACCATCGCCTCCTCGTCGTAGCAGGGCACGACGATGGCGAGGCGGGGAGGCGTGTCGCTGCCGGGTCCGGGATCGGAGCGCATGGGCCCGTCAGCGTAGCGAAGTCGCCCCACGGGGGCGCCGCTCGTCGGGATCCGCCACGCGCTCGCGGATCACCGCGAAGGTCGCGCCGTCCCGGCCCACCCGGTGCACGATCGGGGAGCGTCCGAAGCTCTCGTCGAGGCGGTAGCGCGTGGTGGCGATGGAGTAGTCGTAGCCCTTCGGGATGCCGGCGCGGGGCTGCCAGCGGTAGAACGGCGTCGCCTGCACGCCGGGGCCGAGGTACCACCAGGCGGCCTCCCGGGACCACGCGTTGGCGGCCACCAGCACGCGCAGCTCGCGCCCGGGCTCCTCGGCGGCGCGGGCGTTGACCCACTCGACGGCCTCCTTGTAGCTCGTGACCCAGTAGTCGGTCTCGTAGCGGTCCTGGGCGCCCTCGACGCCGCCCACGAAGGCGTTGAAGTACGTCGCCTGGTAGGGATGCAGCCGCACCAGGCTCGCCGCGGGCAGGGCGCACACCCCGGCCAGGGCCGCCGTCGCCAGGCCGCGCCGGGCCGCCGGAGCCCAGGCCACCAGGGCCGAGGCGCCGAGCCCGGCCGCGAGGGCGAGGCCCGGCAGCACGAAGAGCACGTGCCGGAGCCCGTCGTAGACGTTGGGGGTCGAGACGGCGGCGAGCGCGAGGGGCGCGTAGAGCCAGAAGAGCACGATGGCCAGGCCCAGGGAGCGCGGCTGCCAGCGCTCCCGCCACAGGTCGCGCAGCGCCACCGCCGAGCCGAGCGCCGTGAGGAGCAGCACCGCGGGAGGCGTGGTGATGGCCAGGTACTTGGCGAAGTAGTAGCGCGGGAGGGAGTCGCTCTCGAAGACGGTGCCCTCGAACAGGGTCGTGATGGTGCGTGGGAAGGAGAGCGCGGTGGCGACGGCCCGGAACGGGTTCAGGAGCGGGTTCTCGTGGGACCAGGGCCAGACGGCCACCATCCCCACCCAGGCCACCGCCCAGGCGAGCGCGGCGCCGGCGGCGAGGGCGCGCAGGGGCCGACCGGCCAGCGCGGCCCAGGTGAGCGCCGCCCCGAAGAGCAGCGCCACGAGGGGCAGGCTGCCGGGTCGCAGGGCCAGGCTGGCTCCCAGGCCGAGGCCGCAGAGCAGCGCCGTGCGCCAGCCGTCGGGCCGCGACGCGAGGCGCCAGGTGCCGAGGGCCGCCCACGCGAACCCGCAGGTGAAGGGGATGTCCTTCGAGTTGATGAAGGCGTGGCCGTAGAAGCGCGGCAGCGTGGCCAGGACCAGCGAGGCGAAGAACGCGACCCCCGCCCCGCCGAGGGCCCGCCGCCCGAAGGCGAGGACGGCGACCAGGCAGCCCAGCCCGCACAGCGCGGTCAGGCCGTGGCGGATCACGTACTTCGAGGGCAGCCGGTCCTCGTAGAGGAGGGCGGCGCCGGCCTCGAAGAGCCCGCCGTAGTAGCGGATCCAGGCGAAGTCCCCGACGGCCCGGTCCCAGGCCTTGTCGCCGGTGCGGAAGTACTCGAGGACGGCCTCGCCGTAGCGGGCCTGGCCGCCCTCGTCCCAGTTGACGCCGTAGTCCGCCGCCGTCGTGGCGATCAGCACCGCGCCGAGCGCGCACAGCGCGACGCTCCAGACGCCGAGCAGCGACGGGCGCACGCCCCGGGCCGACGCCCCGTCGGCGCTCACTCCGCGTAGCCCAGCGCGCGCAGCTGCTCGAGCTGCTCGGGCGTCGCGCCGGGGGCGACCTTCGGCGCCGACGGCAGGATCCCCCGACGCAGATCCGTGGGGATGCCGCCGGGGTCCGGGTCCTCGCTCGCCCACTCGATCAGGGAGCGGACCTCGGCGTCGCGCGCGGGCCACGGCGTCCGGCCGCGCTCCGTCGGGTCCTCGGCGAGGTCCACGAACCAGCCCCGCGTGATGCGACCCCCGTCGTCCGAGGCGTAGTACTTGCGCGTCCCCACCACGAGGGCGCGCTGCTGGGGGCCGTCGGAGCCCCGGGCCTCGAGGTGGATCTCGGACTCCGGGGGCCGCTGGGAGAGCCGGAGCCCGTCGAGGCCCCGGGGCGCCGGCAGCCCCAGGTAGGCGAGGACGCTCGGCACGACGTCGACCAGGGAGACGGGATGGGAGACGCGGGCCGGCGCGGCTCCCGGCCGGCGCACCGCGAGGGGCACGCGCATGATGGGCTCCCACACGTGGTAGCCGTGGGTGAAGTGCCGCTCGTGCTCCAGCATGGTCTCGCCGTGATCGGCGGTGAAGACCACCACCGCGTCGTCGGGATCGACGAGCTCGGCGTAGCGCTCCAGCAGCCGACCGATCTCGTGGTCCGCGTAGGCGATCTCCTCGTCGTAGCGATCGACGTACTCGAGGGCGTCGGTCACTCCCGGCAGCCACTGGTACTTGAGCACCCGGCGCAGCTCGAGGGGGCGCGTGCCCTCGTGGCGGAAGTCCGCGGGCCCGCCGTCGGGGGCGCGGTAGGGACCGTGGGGGTCGATGTAGTGGACCCACAGGAAGTGGCGCCGCCCCGGGTCGCGCTCGTCCTCGAGCCAGCGCAGGGCGGCGTCGGTGGTGCGCGACGCCCGTCGCTCGTACACGTTGCGGCCCGGCTCCCTCTCGTCCACGAAGTCGTCGTAGTGGTCGAAGCGCGCGTCGAGCCCGGTGGCCTCGCTGGTGAGCACCGCGTTGGAGACCACGGCGGCGGTCTGGAAGCCCTCGCTCTCCAGGCGATCGGCGAGGGTGACGAGGTCGTCGCCGATGGGCTGCAGGAGCAGGCGCACGCGGTGGCGCGGCGGGTACAGCCCCGTCAGCAGGCTCACCACGCTCGGCGTGGTGTTGGCCTCGGTGCTGTAGGCGCGCTCGTAGATCTCCCCGTCGGCGAAGAAGGCGTCGATTCGGGGGGTGGTGCTCCGTTCGTAGCCGTAGAGGGAGAGGTGGTCGGCGCGCAGGGTGTCGACGCTCACCAGCAGCAGGTTCGAGGGCGGAGCCGGTCCGCCGCAGGCGGCGGCGAGCAGCGCCGCCGCGACGAGCGCCCGGGGCGCCCGTCCACGAGGTCCGTCGGAGCTCAACGGACCTCCCCCTCGACGTCTCGTGCCGGACAGGCCATGGCTTCACAGCATAGGTCCGGGCCGCGCACCACGGAGGCCTCCCGCACGGCGGACTCGTCCACCTGCACCCGCCCGCTGCACGAGCCTGCCTCGAGCCGGTAGGCCCCCTCGGCGAGCACGAAGGCCCCCTCGCCGCGGCTCGCGTAGGGGACCCGAAGCACCCAGGTGCCCTTCGCGTCGGCGACCGCGACCCCGCTCCAGGTGAGGGGACGGCCGCGCTCGGTGCGCAGGGCGATCTCGGCGACCACCGCGGCGCCGGGGGCGGCGCGCCCGGTGATCCGCGCGCCGGGCACGCGCTCGAAGACCTTGTAGGGGGTCGCCTGGCGCTCGGGGGGCGAGCCCTCGTAGACGAGCCGGTAGCCCGCCAGGCCGCGGCCGTCGTAGCGCGCGAGGCGCCGGTGTATCGGCGGGTTCGGCGGGGTGCGGCCTCCCACCACCGTGGGGACCGAGGCCACCACGTAGCGCGCGGCGAGGGCGTCGGCGATGGCCTCGGCCTCGGCCTCGTCGCGGCTCGCCAGGTAGCGGCGCGCCGCCTCGTAGTTCTCGCGCCCGATGTCGTCGCCGAAGTTGTTCGTCACCGTCGGGCGCCGGGCCACGTGCTCGAGCACGTGGCCGATGCCCGACGGCGCGAGCACCCCCCACGCCGCCCGCTCGCCGGGGCGCGCCGGCTCCGGCGTGTTGCGACGCATCCACTCCGCCACCTCGACGGCCCGCCGCAGGTCCCGGGCGGCCGGCGTCATCCGGGTGGGCTCGCCGCGCCGGGCCCGCGCGAGGTTGGCGAGGGGCTCGCGGTAGGTCTCGAAGCTCGGCGCGGCGAGCCAGAGGCAGGCCGCCGCGAGCGCGGCGCCCCCCGCGAGGCGCGCCGGGCCGGCGGGTAGCCGCGCGGCGAGGCGGCGGTGGAGCGCGACCACGCCCCAGGCGACGAGCAGCGCGAAGGGCACCGAGAGCGAGTTGAAGAAGCGCTTCTGGACCAGGGTCACCGCCGCCAGGGCGGCGGCCCAGGCGGCCAGCAGCCAGATCGCCTCGCGATCGGCGCGCCCGCGCTCGCGCCAGGCCAGGGCGCCCACCAGGATCGGCAGGGCATAGACGAAGCGCGAGAGGCGCAGCTCGGCGAGGGCGACGGAGAAGCGTCCCTGGGCGACGAAGAGCGGCCGCGACTCGGCCACGCTGGCCTGGAAGGACTCCTCCTTGGCGAGCCACTCCCAGGCGTCGCGCGCTCCCTCGACCAGCCCGGGGAGCAGTGCCACGCTCGCCGCCAGCACGGCGCCTCCCAGCGCGAGGGTCTGGCCGAAGCGTGCCGCCCGGGTTGCCCCCATGCCCCCGCGCCAGAGCGCCCAGCAGCCCGCCGCCAGCCCGCCCTGGGAGGCCAGCAGCCAGGGCTGGAAGCGCGACAGCACCGCGGGGCTGTAGTCGCCCCACTGCGGCCACGAGACGTCGAGCACGAAGGGCGCGAGCGCGACGAGGGCGACGCCGTGGACGCCGGCGAGGGCGGCCGCCGAGCGGCACGCCGCGTCCCGCGTCTGCCGGGTGACGAGGTGCAGGAGCAGGGCCGCGTCGAGGATCCCGACGAAGAGCAGGCAGCCCGGCCAGAGGGCCAGCGCCAGCGCCCGGGCGAGCCCGGCGCCCACCACGCTCCCGCGCACGGCACGCTCCGCCGGGTCGGCGAGCGCCGCCAGCAGCGACATCCCGGCGGCGAGGACGCCGAGGGACGCCAGCGCGACCGCGACGTGGTGGTCGACGAAGCCGATGCGGGAGTACCAGTAGTGACCCGAGAGCAGCGCGAGCCCCAGCCCGGCCAGCGCCGCGGTGGCGGAGCCGAACCAGCGCAGGGCCAGGAGATGCAGCCCCACCACGGTCAGGGCGCCCAGCAGCGGCGGTGCCAGCGCGGCGGCGCCCTCGGCCCAGGGCTCGCCGCCGAGCGCGTGGAAGGGGAGTGCGAGGGCGACCACGAGGCGATCGAACAGCGGCGGCCAGATCGACCGCGCACCGTCGGGAAAGTTGATGAAGGGATCGAAGGAGAGCAGGGCGGGGAAGCGCTCGAGCCCGTCGAGCACCCGCCGCATGTGATAGTAGGCGTCGTGGCCGATGAAGACGACGCGTCCGCCCTCGAACACGGTCGGGAAGGGGAGGCAGCGCACCGCCGCCGCCAGGGCGAACAGGCCGAGGGGCACCGCTCGCGCGGCGCTAGGTTGCACCGCGCCCCCTCGCGCGCGGGGCGCGCAGGCGCTGCTCGAGGCGTCGGCGACGATCGCCGAGCTCCCCCTGGCGCGGCAGCTCGTCGAGGGCCGAGCGCATCAGCTCCGCGAGGCGCGCCTGGGCACCGGAGTCGCGGAAGGAGCGCTCGATGGCCTCGAGGTCGCCGAGCGCCGGCTCGGCGGCGCCGGTCGCCGCGACCGCCCAGGCGCGCAGGATGCGGTCGCGGGGCCGGCGCGCCCGGGCGAGCAGCCGGTCCGCGATCGCGACGGCCTCGGCGGTCCTCTCCGGGCCGTTCGACTCGATGCGCCAGCGGATGCGCAGGCGCTGGGAGACCGGGAACAGCGGGCTGCCGGGCTCGATCCCCGCGAGCGCCGGCTCCCACGCCGCCACGCGCAGCCAGTCCGACTCCCGGGAGGCCTCCCAGGCCTCGACGAGGGCCGCGCGGCCGGGGTCGCCGGCGGCGGTGAGGCGCCGCGCGGTGGCATCGACGCCCGGCGCGAGCTGGCGCAGCAGGACGGTGTCGCGCAGCAGCGTCGCGTCGGGATGCTCGGCGAGCAGCCGGGCGAGGCCCGGCTCGGGCCGTCCCAGGCCGCCGACCAGGGCCTCGGCGATCCGACGCTGCGCCGGGTCGGCGACCGTGGCCGCGACCCGCCCGGCCCGCTCGCGCTGGCCGCTCTCGACGAGCCGCCGCACCAGCCGCGGCGCGTCGAGGCCCGCCGGCGGCACCAGGGGGTCGAGGGGCGCGAGCGCGTCGCGCAGGGCCTCGGCGTCGACGGGAGCGCGCAGCGCGCGCCGCGAGTGCATCTGGAGCAGGTTGCGGTCGTCGGTGCTCACCGCCGCGCCGGCGGCGAAGCGACGCGTCCCCTCGGCGTCGAGGGCGGCGTGGATCGCGAGGTCCTCGGGGCCGTCGAGGCCGAGCGCGACGGCGAGCCCCGGGTCCACGCCGTGCAGCGCGGCGAGGCTCTCCTCGAGGGGCAGGGGCGCGTCGGAGGCCAGGAACAGCCAGGTGGTCCGGCCCGGCGGCCAGTAGACGCGCACCTCGGGAAACACGTCGCCCAGGGTGGCGACCAGGCTGCGCAGCAGGGGCTCGTCGACGAAGCGCAGCCCGATCCACTGCACGAAGACGCCGTCGTCCGTCAGGTGCTCCCGCACCAGCTCGAAGAACTCCCGGGTGTAGAGGTGGGAGGCCCCGGCGGTCCAGGGGTGCGAGGGCTGGGACACGATGGCGTCCCAGCGCCGCTCGGTGAGCAGCAGGGCCCCGCGCGCGTCGTTCAGGTGCAGGCGCAGGCGCGGGTCCGCGAGCGGGTCGGGATCGCGCCGGTCGGCGATGCGCCGGTTGGCGGCGATCACCTCGGGCTCGAGCTCGATCACGTCGAAGCGCTCCACGCGCTCCGAGAGGAGCTCGAGCTGGCGGCCCCCGCCGAAGCCGACGAACAGCATCGACCGGAGCTCGGGCCGGGCGACGCTCGCCAGCCCGCCCATCCAGCGGCTCAGGACGTCGGCGCTGCGGTCCCGTCCGGCGGCCAGGATGGTCGACTCGGGCAGGCCGTTGGTGCGCAGCTGCCAGCCGTGGCCCACGTCGAGGAGCATCACCGTCGCGCTGCGCCCCACGGCCAGGTAGGTCAGCTCGCCGTCGCGGGGACGCAGCTGGAGGGGCGAGGTGCGCAGCAGGCGCTCGGGCTCGCCGAGTCGCAGCCCGAGCGCGACGCCCAGGACGAGGGCGCCGCTCAGCACCAGACGCGCCGGCGAGCGTGCGAAGGCGAGGGCGGTGACGAGGGCGAGGGACAGGCCGGTGAGCACGCACAGCAGCACGGTGTCGCCGTAGCCGAGGGCGGGGATCACGAAGAACCCGCCCCCCACGGCGCCGACGATCGCGCCGACCGTGTTCCAGGCATAGACCCGGGCGGTGGCGGGGCTGGCGTCGGCCTCGCTGCGGGCCAGCATGCGGACCGCGAGGGGGAAGGTGGCGCCGATGAAGAGCGTGCTGGGGATCAGGATCCCGGCCGCCAGCAGCGCCCCGGCCCAGAGCGCCCCGCGCGGGCCGGCGCCGAGGGCCTGGGCGGCGCCGGGCAGCCACTGGAGCGCGAGGTAGGCGGCCAGGGACGCGGCCGCGATGCCGAGCTGGGTGGTCGCGAAGGAGCGCGCGGCGCGCGGGGCGCTCTCGGCGCGGCGGCTCGCCAGCGCGCTGCCCAGCGCGATCCCGGTCAGGAACGCGGCCAGCATGGTGGCGAAGGCGTGCACGCTGCCCCCGAGCACGTGGCCCAGGAGCCGCGTCCACAGCACCTCGTAGACGAAGGAGACCGAGCCCGAGACGAGCATCAGCGGCAGCACGAGGGCGGCTCGCGGCAGCGGCGCGGGACCGGCGCGGGCGCCCGAGACGGGGGCGGCCGGCCCGCCGGCGGGGGCCGGCGGCGCCTCGGGGGCGCTTCGGGCCACGACGGCGGCGAGGCCGAACACCACGAGGTTCGTCGCGGCCCCGAGCCCGACGGTGAGGCCCAGGCCCAGGGCCGGGAGCAGCACGAACGCGGCGCACACCGTACCGAGCACGCCGCCCGCGGTGTTGGCCGCGTAGAGGGCGGCGATGCGCCCGCCGAGCTCGCGCTCGCTGCGGACCGCGTGGCGGGCGAGCAGGGGCAGGGTGGCGCCCATCAGTCCGGTGGGGACCAGCAGGATCGCGAAGGAGGCGGCCAGGTAGAAGAAGGGCAGGCCCACCCCCTCGGCATCCGGCGGCTCCGGGCCTCCGCCGAACCACACCACGGCCAGGCGCTGGCAGGCCGCGATGGCGAGGGGCACCGCCAGGGCGGCCCCCGCGATGCCCAGCTCCAGCAGCCCGTAGACCAGGATCGGGCGCCGCACCCGGTGCGCCAGGCGCCCCGCCACGGCGGCGCCCGCCGAGAGCCCGCCCAGGTAGGCGGCCAGCACCGTGGCGACGGCCAGCTCCGAGGTGCCGAACACGAAGGCGAACTGCCGCGTCCAGACGGTCTGGTAGAGCAGCGCCGCGAAGCCCGAGAGCACGAAGCACAGCAGGACCAGGCCGAAGGAGGTCCGGGAGCCCGCGGCCGTGCTCACGGCTCGTCCCCGCGGATGTAGCCCAGCGCGCGGAGCTGCTCGCGCAGGGCGGGCTGCCGCACCTCGGTGGCGACCGGCGGGCGGCCGTGGTCGTCGATGGCGGAGCGCTGCTCGAGCAGCTGGAAGTAGAGCCGGCTGCGCAGCCGCGGCCGCTCGTCGGCCAGGTTCACGAGCTCGTCGGGGTCGTTCGCGAGCTCGTAGAGCTCGAGGGCGGGCCCGTCCACCGAGGGGTCGTTGGCGATCAGCTTGAAGCCCTCGACGCGCAGCGACGAGCGCTCCACCAGGGCGTCCTGCTTCTTCCGGCCCCGGAACATCAGCTCGCTGTAGGCCACCCGGTCCTCGCGCTCGCTGCCGCGCATCAGCGGCACCAGGCTGCGTCCCTCGACGTCCGCGGGCGGCGCGACGCCGGCGAGGTCGAGCAGGGTCGGCAGGACGTCGAGGGTGCGGACCTGGAAGCCGACGCGCTGCACCGGGTAGCGGCGGCGCGGGTCGTGGAGGATGAGCGGCACGTGGAGCACGCTGTCGTAGAGCGCATGGCCGTGCTTGCCGAGCTCCTGGGGGTCGCGCTCGCCGAGGGCCTCGCCGTGGTCGCTGGTGACGGCCACGACGGTGCGGTCCGCGATGCCGAGGCTCTCGAGGGTTTCGAGGAGCTCGCCCACGGCGCGGTCCGACGCCTCCACCCCGCCGTCGTAGAGGGCCCGCACGTACTCCCGCTCGGCCTCGCCCACGGCGAGCCGGCCGTCCACCACCCGCACGTTGGTCTTCAGGTCGTAGACCTCGCCCAGCACGCCGGGGTCGAGCCCGTCCACGAAGCGGCGCCGGCGGTAGGGCGTGTGGGGCTCGTAGGTGTGGACGAACAGGAAGAAGGGCTCCGAGGCGTTCGCCTCCAGCCACTCCCGGGCCCGTGCGAAGGTCTCGAGGGACTCGGACTCCGGCACCGCGGCCTGCTTGCGGACGTGGTAGTTGTCCTCCTCGAAGACGTCGAAGCCCTGGTCCATGCCGAAGAAGCTCGACACGTAGCCGCCCTCGGTGAAGGCGGCCGTCGCGTAGCCCGCCTCGCGGAGGGGCTTCACCAGGGAGCCGCGCAGCCCGCGGTTGCGGAAGCTCTCCCGGCTGAAGGGCCGGCCGGTGAGGATCCCCACGAAGCCCGGCAGGGTCCAGGAGGCGTTGCTGATGGCGTTCTCGAACAGCACGCCGCGCTCCGCCAGGGCGTCGAGCACCGGCGAGGTGGGCCGCGGGTTGCCGTAGGCCGAGAGGCCGTCGGCCCGCAGGGTGTCGAGGCCGATCAGGACCAGGCCGTGGGGGGGCTCCAGGGGCTCCTCGCGGCCGCCTGGGCAGCCCGCGAGGGCGAGGCCGGCCACCAGGGCGAGCCCCCGGGCGAGCGCGCGCCCGAGCGGGCTCCCGCGACGCGGGAGCCCGGCGCCGTCGCACGCCTCGTGCCCGCCCCGCCGCCTAGTTCGCCGGGGGGGCGTCCTGGGCGTCATCGGCCTTCGGCTTCTCATCGGGGATCACGTAGCCGAGGGCCCGAAGCTGGCCCAGCTCCAAGTCCGTCAGCGAGACGCGCTCCGGCGGGCCCCACTCGGGCTCGGGGGACTGGAAGTGCTCCTCGAGGAGCGCGTTCAGCCGCGCCACCTCCCCGGGGTGGCGGCGGGCCACGTCGCTCTGCTCGCCCGGATCCCGCGTCACGTCGTAGAGCTCGACCTCGCCGCGGCGCCGCACCAGCCGGAAGCCGTCGTCCCCCACCGTGGCCAGGGGCTTGGGGTCGGCGTTGCGCACGCCCCAGTTCTCGTCGAGGAAGGCGAAGCGCGGGCGGGCGGGCCCCCGCTCGCGGCGGGCCGCCGCCTCGATCAGCGGGAGCACGGAGCGGCCCTCGGCGTGGGACTGGGCGGGCAGCCCGAGCATCTCCAGGAGCGTCGGCCAGATGTCGACGTTCTCCACCGGCGTCTCCACCACGATGCCCGGGTCGAGCCGGAAGGGCAGCGCGATCAGCCAGGGCACGTGGGTGGTCTCGCGGTAGAGGCTGTTGGCGTGGCCCTCGATGCCGTGCTCGTGGAAGGCCTCGCCGTGGTCCGACGCCACCACGAGGATCGTGCGCTCCATCAGACCCAGGTGCTGGAGCTCGGCCACCAGGGTGCCGACGTTGGCGTCCACCCAGCGGATCGACGCGTCGTAGATGTCCGAGAACCCGCTCCCGAAGTCCACCGAGTCGTCGTAGACGTACTGGTGGACGTCCATGTAGTGCAGGTACAGGAAGAAGCGCTCGTCGCGCTTGCCGCGCAGGAACTCCTGGGCGGCCTGGGTGAGGTCCACGTCGGTGCCCGGCAGCTTGAAGGCCGACGGGTTCTTCTGGAGCAGCCCGGCGGGCCGCTTCAGCACCTTCGGGCGCAGGTAGAGGTCGAAGCCCTGGTCGAAGCCGAAGTTCGGCGCCACCCAGCCGTTGCGGAAGATCCCGACGGTGTGGAAGCCGGCCTCCTTGAGGATCTCCGTGGGGCTGTGGATGGCGTCGGGGAAGGCATCCGGGAAGCGCGTGATCTTGTTGGTCGCCGGGTAGGTGGAGGACCACAGGGAGGCCATCGAGGTCTTGGTCCAGCTCGACTGGGCGAGGGCGTCCTCGAAGCGGATCCCGGAGTCGCCCAGGGCCTTCAGGACCGGGCTGGTGTCGCGCTCGTACCCGTAGGCGGAGAGCCGGTCGGCGCGCAGGGTGTCGATCAGCACGAAGACCAGGTTGACGTCGTCGCGCTGGGCGAGGCCCCGGATCCCCTCCCAGCTGCCCTCGGGCCGGTTGGCGCCGCGGACCTCGATCAGTCGAACGAGCCCCACCACGATCAGGCCGATCATCAGTGCAGCGAAGAGCGGCCGGGCGATGCGTTCGAAGCTCAAGGGTCCTCGGGGCGGGGGATTCGAAGAGCGCAGAGTCTATCGCCGCCCATCGGCCGGTGCACTCGCCGGCACGAGCCCTAATCGCGCCCGGGGTCCCTCCAAAAGGAAAGGGCGGCCATCCCGGAGGATGGCCGCCCTCGAGGCATGCCGCCGGCCTGGGGCCGGCGAGCCCTGGCCTACTTGCGGGCCTTGCGGCGACCCACGGCGGCCAGACCCACGATGCCGGTACCCAGCAGGAGCAGGGTGCCCGGCTCGGGGATGAGCTGGACCGTGAACGTGGCGAACACCGGCAGCTTGTTGCCGAGCGCGAGCACGAAGGTCGGCGTCACGAGCGTGACGGTGTTGCCCGGGCTGAGCGCCGTGCCGGAGCCCATCGCGGTGACGGTCTGGGCCACGGTGCCCATGCTCGAGAAGGTCATGCCGAGCACGAGGGTCGTGCCGGTGGTGACCGTGGTGAACTGGATGACGGCGGTGCCGTTGGTCCAGACGCCGTTCTCGAAGAAGAAGCCGGTGACCGGAGGCTGGGTCGTGGTGCCACCCAGACCGACGAGGGCCGCGCCCAGGTTGATCGGGATGATCACGCCACCACCCAGGTTCACGCTGACCGTACCCGAGAGGGCCATGGGGCCGCCCAGGGTCCCACCGCCGGTGACGCACGCGCGGGGCGTGAGGCCGGCCGGGCAGAGCTCGGCCGCCGGAACGCCGGCCGGGCTGAAGGTCGCCGCGAGCTGGTCGATGCCCTTCTTGCCGATCACCGACACCACCGCGGTCGTCGTGGTGACCGGGAGGTTGATGGTGGTGGCGAGGCTGAGCGCCGCCGGGACCGACAGCGAGCCGCCCGTCACGGACACGATGCCCGTGCCGGCGATGGCGACGCTTCCGATGTTCTGGATCGTGACCGTCAAGCTCAAGTTGGCCGGAATCGGGGCCGCATTGGCGGTTCCCGCGGTCAACAGAACGGCGGCACAAGCAATTCCTGACAATTTCCGCAGCATGAATTTTCCTTCCTGTGGCCGGGGGACCCGACACTGTGCCGAACCCCGCGATGGACTCGGCCCACACATGTGCAATGGCAGTGCCAAATCCAACACGGGCCGATCGGGGCTCCAAGTGCCCGGAATCAAAGGACACCTGTCCTGGCGAGCGGCCGGTTCCCCAAAGGGAGCGCAGGGAAACGGAAGGAACGTTCCGCGGAGAAGGGAAAAGCTTTTCCGTGAGGACACGGGCGACGGGGCAAAATGGAAGGGCGGCCACCTCCGCTCGGGAGATGGCCGCCCTCGAAGCCTGCCGCCGGCGCGCGGGCCGGCGACGTCGGGCCCTTACTGCTTGCGGCTGCGGCGGCCGACCGCGGCCAGGCCCACGATGCCGGTCCCCAGCAGGAGCAGGGTGCCCGGCTCGGGGATGATCGAGACCGTGAACGAGGCGAACACCGGCAGCTTGTTGCCGAGCGCCAGCACGAAGGTGGGCGTCACCAGGGTCACCTGGTTCCCGGCGAGGGAGCCGGTGCCCATGCTCGACAGGATCGAGTTGGCCGTGCCCATGTTCGAGAACGTCATGCCGAGCACCAGGGTGGTGCCCGTGGTCGCCGTGGTGAACTGGACGACGGCGGTGCCGTTGGTCCAGACGCCGTTCTCGAAGAAGAAGCCGGTCACGGGGGGCTGGATCGTGGTGCCACCGAGGCCGATCAGGGCCGCGCCCAGGTTGATCGGGATGATGACGCCGCCGCCCAGGTTGACGCTGACGGTGCCCGAGAGCGCCATGGCGCCCTGGAGGTTGCCGCCGCCCGCCACGCAGGCCCGGGGCGTCACGCCCATCGGGCAGATCTCACCGGCCGGAGCGCCCGCCGGGGAGAAGGTGGCGGCGAGCTGATCGATGCCCGCCTTGCCGATCACCGACACCACCGCGGTGGTGGTGGTGACGGGCAGGTTCACCGTGGTCGCCAGGGTGAGGGCCGCCGGCACCGTGAGGGTGCCGCCGGTCACGTCCACCGTCCCCGTGCCCGAGATGGACACGCTTCCGATGTTCTGGATCGCGACGGTGAGGCTCAGGTTGGCCGGCAACGGGGCCGCATTGGCGGTTCCTGCACTCAACAGCAGGGCCGCGCACGTGATTCCGAACAATTTTCGCAGCATGGATCTTCCTTCCTGTGGCCGGGAGTCGGTCCCTGTCCCGATCCCTCGCTGATCTCGCCCCGCACCTACGAGGCTCAGGCTCCTAGTCACCCGCTCGTTTGGGACAAAAAAAGGGCATCACCCGAGCGGCCCAGGTGTGCCCTGACTGAGAAGGAAACCGCGCGCAGGCGTGGCCGAACTCTTGCTCTTCCGCCGACAGGAGTTTCGACACCATTGCTGGTTCCCTTCCCCAACGCGGGAAGTGGTCGCCGGTGGGGGCGCGTGGCAACGGCCCCGCAAAAAACCCGAAAAAATCGGGGATCGGCCCCGGGGGGGCGGCGGTCGAGCGCGGTAGGGGGCGGGATCGGTCGGGGTCGCCGGGGAGGCGGTGGTGAGGCGGGGCCGCGGACGCGCCGATGAGGCTCTCGGAAGTCCCCGATCTGCAGGGGGAGCGGGTATACTGCGCGGCTATTTTGGAGGTGCCCTGGGCGATGTCTGAATCCCAAGAGACGCCGGGAGCGACCCGGACGCCGCGGATCCACTGGCGGACGCTGGGCCTCGCCCTGCTCGTGGCCCTGGCCTGCGGCCAGAGCGTCGAGCAGCGGCTCGAGGCGGTCCGGCTGCAGCAGGAGATCGGCTCCTGGCAGGAGTCCGTGGACGCGCTGCGCGAGATCCTGGAGTCCGCTCCCGACCACCCCGAGGCCAACCTCATGCTGGGTCGCGCCCAGCTCCGCCTGGGCCAGCCGGCCCTGGCGATCTGGCCCCTCGAGACCGCCAGCGGCACGCCGGAGCTCGCCAACCAGGCCAACCTCGCCCTGGGCGGCGCCTACCTTCAGCTCGAGCAGCACAAGGCCGCCCTCGAGGCGATCGCCCCGATCCTGGCGACGCCCGACGACGAGGCCCAGCGCATCCAGGCGCTCCACCTGAGCGCCGCCGTGCACTTCACGAACAAGGAGTGGGACTCCGCGATCGAGCAGATCGACGTGATCCTCGAGTCGGACCCCGAGAACCTCGAGGCCAAGCTGCTCCGCGCCAACGTGCTCGTGGGTGCGGGGCGCCACGACGAGGCGGGCGAGGTGCTCGAGGCGGTCTGGCAGGACCCGGAGCTGCGCGACACGCCGGTGAGCGGGCAGGCGGGCCTCGCCCTGGTGCGGCTGTACGGCGAGCACCTGAAGGACCCCAAGCGCGCCGAGACGCAGCTCGAGGCGGTGGTGGAGCGCTTCCCGACCAGCCGGGAGGCCCTCGACGTCGCGGTGGCGACCTACACCGCCGAGGATCGGCCCGAGCGCGCCACCGAGCTGCTGCGCCGGGCCGTCGAGCTCGAGCCCGCCGACATCGCCCTGCGCGGGATCCTGGCCCGACACCTCAGCCAGCTCGAGCAGGACGACGAGGCCGAGGCCGTGCTCGTCGAGGCCACGGAGCTCCAGAACAGCCCGAGCTCGTGGCTCGCCCTCTCGGAGTTCCGCCGCACCATCGGCAAGTACCCCGAGGCCGTCGTCGCCCTCGAGCGCGTGCTGGAGCAGGTGCCGGGCGTCACCGACGACCTGCGCTTCCGCCACGCCAACCTGCTCGCCGACGCCGGCGAGCTCGACCGCGCCGACGGGGTCGCGGGAGAGATCACCGACGAGATGTACTCCGCGCTGATCTCGGGGCGCCTCGCCTACGAGCGCGGCCGACCGGGCGACGCCCTCGAGCTGCTCGATCGCGGCCTGCGTCGCTGGCCGAACAACTCGGGCGCCCGCTTCCTGGCGGGCCGCTCGGCCCTCCAGCTCGGCCAGCTCGATCGCGCCGTCGGCGAGCTGCGCGAGGCGATCCGGGTGGATCCCGCCGGGACCGACGCGGCCCTCGAGCTGGCGCAGCTCCAGCTCGCCCAGGGCCAGCCCCAGGACGCACTGGGCACCCTGGCCATGATGGGCCGCATCGTCGAGGCCGTGCCGCCCCCCGAGCGCCAGCGCGCCGGAATGATCCTGACGGCGCGCGCCCAGGCCGCGAAGGGAGAGCTCGACAAGGCGCGCGTCACCCTCACCGCCCTGGCGGAGACGGACCCCGTCACCGCCGCGGTCGAGCGCGCTCAGATCGAGGCCGACGCCGACGGGCCGCGCGCCGCGATCCGCGCCATCGAGGCGAGCAAGGTCGATCTCGCCCGGCCGGAGAGCCAGCCTGCGCTGCGCGCGCTGTGCCAGTGGCTGGTCGCCGACGGGCGCACCGCCGAGGCCCTGCGCCGCGTCGACGGCGTGCTCGCCGCCCATCCCGAGGACGCCCAGCTCCACGAGCTGCGCGGCCGCGTGCTGCTCAACCTGAACCGGGTCCCCGAGGCCCGCGCGGCCCTGGAGAAGGCCCTCGAGCTCGATCCCCAGCTGGCCCCGGCCATGGCCGCGCTGGCCCGCTTCGCCGTGGCCGAGGGCGACACCGACGGCGCCCGCACGCTGCTGGAGCGGGCCGGCGAGGCCGACCGGCGCGAGCCCTCCTATCCCTTCGAGGCGGCCCAGGTCAGCCTGATGGCGGGCAACGAGGCCCAGGCCGAGGCGTTCCTGCGCGAGACCCTGCGCCGCGACCCGGTGCACGGCGACGCCAACAACAACCTCGCCTGGATGATGGCCGAGCGCGGCGAGGACCTCGACCAGGCCCTCACCCTGGCCCGGCGGGCGCGCCGCACCGGCGAGTCCGCAGCGGTGCTCGACACCCTGGGCTGGGTGCTGGTGAAGCGCGGCGACTACGAGCAGGCCGTGCAGACGCTCAACAGGGCGCGCGAGCTGGAGCCCGACTCGCCCTCCATCGCCTACCGCCTGAGCCTCGCACTGATCGAGACCGGCGAGCGCGACCAGGCCCGCGACCTGCTGCGCAACGCGCTGAGTGGCGGCGGGAGCTTCCCCGAGGCCGACGCCGCGCGGCAGCAGCTCGACCGGCTCGCCTCGGCGGAATCCTGAGCGATGGCGCGTCCGATGCCGAAGATCGCCCGGCTCCTCGGCGGGCTGGCCCTGCTCGGGGTCGCCTTCGCCGGGTGCGCGTCCAAGGAGGAGAAGCTCAGCGACCTGCTGGCCAGTGCCGACGAGCGGATCGCGGCGGGCGAGCACGAGGAGGGGCTGCTGTTCCTCCGCTCCGCGCTCCAGCTCGACCCCAAGAGCGCCGACCTCAACCTGCGCATCGCGACCTCGCTCCAGGCGCTGCGCAACGTCGAGGAGGCGGCCTACTTCTACGGTGAGGCCTACCGGCTGGATCCCACCCTCACCACCGCGGCCTTCGGCCAGATGCCGCTGCTGCTCTCCTCGGAGCCCGAGGCCGGGCGCGCCCTGGTGGACGAGATCCTGGAGCGCGAGCCCCAGAACGCCGCGGCCCACGCCTGGAGCGCGCAGTTCGCGCTGCTCGACGCCGACACCGGCGGCGCCCTGGTCTCCGCCCTCACCGCCGCGGAGCTCGACCCGGAGCTCGCCTTCGCCCAGCGCACCCTCGGGCTGGTCTACCGCGCCCAGGTGCGCGAGGCCCGCATCCTCGGGGAGGAGGTCGACGAGTCGCTCTTCGAGAAGGCGATCCAGGCCCACGACCGCGCGCTGCAGCTCCAGCTCGGCGAGGGCGGCGGCCTGCGCGACGCCCGGGCCAAGGCCCAGACCTACGTCGCCTGGACGGGGCACGACGCCGAGGCGGTGGAGGCCTGGAAGGCCGCCTACGCGCTGGCGGTCGAGCACGACGTGGTCGAGGCCAAGCCCCAGATCCTGCGCGAGATGCTCCAGTTCGCCTCGGCGCGGGACGATCGCGAGCTGCTGCGCTGGACCCTGGAGAAGCAGGCCGACCTCGCGCCGGACCGCGTGCGCGGCTGGAAGCTGCTGGTCACGCTCGAGGAGAACCAGGGCCGCGACGGCGAGGTGATCTGGAAGCGGGCCCTCGAGCGCAGCCCCGAGAGCCTGGGCCTGCATGCCGAGTACGCGCGCTTCCTGGCCGGCAAGGGCCGCCATGCCGATGCGGTCGCGCACCTGGAGGCGCTGCCCGCGGAGCAGTCCGACACGCCCCAGGTGCGCGCCCTGGTCGTCGAGATCCAGCTGCTGGCCGGCGAGGAGCAGGACGCCCGGGATCGCGCGAAGCGGCTGATCGCCGAGCACGGACGCGAGGAGTCGGTGCGCCTGGTCGAGGCCCGCATCCAGCTCCTCGACGGCCGCACCGAGGACGCCGCCAAGACCCTTCGCGAGCTGGCGGGCACCCGCGAGCGGCCCGACGTCTTCCGCCTGCTGCATGCCGCCGAGCGCCAGCTCGGCAACCTCCCGGCCGCGCGCGCCGCCATCGACCGCGCCATCGAGCTCGACCCGACGCCGGGTCCCGGCGTGTTCCGCGCCCGGGCGGACCTCCTCGCCCAGGAAGGCGCCTGGGAGGGCGTGCTCGCGACCCTGAAGGAGATGGGCCAGCGGGGCCTGCGCACCAACGAGGGCGACGTCTACCGCAAGGCCCGCGCGCTCTACGGCGTCGGCCGCCCCGCCCAGGCGCGCGGACAGCTCGGCAAGCTGCTCCGCGAGGGCGACGGCAAGGCGCTGCTGATGATCGCGCGCCACGAGGGCGTTCGCTCGCCCGACATCGTGCGGCGTCACCTGGGCCGCGCCCTCGAGCAGGATGCGAGCCGCTACGACCTGGTCGCCGCCCTCGCGGCGGTGGAGCTGCGCCACGGCCGCCCCCGGCACTCCCTCGACGCCATCGAGGCCAGCGGGCCCGGCGAGGCGCTGCCCATGCGGCTGCGGCTGCTGCGCTCGCGGTCCCTGGTGGCCCTGGGCCGCTTCGAGGAGGCCGAGCCCGACGCGCGCGCCGCGCTCGCCGCCCGGCCTCCCATCCCCGGCAGCGTGGGCACGGTGGTGGGCATCCTCCAGGCGACGAACCGCCGCCCCGAGGCCATCGCGCTGCTCGAGGAGACCGACCGCGAGGTCCCGCTGGGGCCGCGCAACCGCTGGCTGCTCGGCAGCATGCAGCTCGCCGAGGGCGACCTCGAGACCGCGGAGCGCACGCTCGAGCGTGCCCTCGACGGCGACCCGGACCTGCACATGGCGAAGAACGACCTCGCCTACGTGCTCGTCACCACCGGCGGCGATCTCGAGCGCGCCTTCGCACTCGCGCGCTCCGCCCAGGCGGCGCTGCCCGAGGACCCGAACGTCGCCGACACCCTCGGCTGGGTGTACTACAAGCGCGGTCTGCTGGGTCCGGCCGTGGACCAGTTCGACGAGGCGATCCGCCTGGCCGAGCAGCGCGGCGGCCGGCTGCCCGCGGACTTCCACTACCACCGGGCCCTGGCGCTGCGGGACCTCGGGCGCCACGGCGACGCGATGGACGCCCTCGACGTGGCGCTCGAGCTGCGTCCCCAGCACGAGGAGGCGAAGGCGGCGCGCCAGGCCCTCGCCGAGTCCGAGGGCTAGGAGGCCGACCCGAGAGGGTCAGCCGACGGCGCGAACGATTCCGCGAAGCGGGATCACAGCTCGCTGAGCGAGCCCTCCGGGCTCGCTCTGCGGCGGAAGCCGACCCATCCTGGGTCGGCTTCCTAGGGCGCCGGGTCGCCGCCGTTGCCCGGCGCGCCCCCCCAGCGGCGTCGCAGGCCCGCGAGCTCGTCGCGGATCTGGTCGTTGCGGTTCCCCGGCATGGCGAGGGCCCGCTCGAGGCTGCGGATCGCCTCGGCGCGCTGGTCGCGCACCACGTAGGCGAGGGCCAGCTGGCGCAGCTCCGCCTGGGTGGGCTCCTCCTGCGGGCCGAGCCGCTCCACGTCGCGGCGCGCGAGGTCGAGGAGCACGGCCTGGAAGTCCGGCCGCGCCCGCAGCCGGGCCAGCTGGGGGTTCTCGAGCAGCGCCGCGAGGTCCGCGAAGCCCAGCTCCACGGCGCGCCCGAAGGCCGCGACGGCGCGGGCGTCGTGGCCCCGGCGCGCCGCCTCCTGTCCCTTCAGGAGCTGGGCCTGCATGCCCTCGGGATAGTGGAGCGCGGCGTCCTGCATCATCCCGAGGTTGCTCGCGAAGACCGGCGAGCGGGCGTGGGTGCGCACCGCCAGCACCACCACGAGCACCCCCGCCGCCACGCCCACGCCGCGCAGCAGCGGCTCCCGGGCCCGCCCGCCCAGGGCGGGGAGGCCCGGGAGCGGGCTGCGCTCCAGCCTCTCGAGCAGCGCGGCGCCGGCCAGCAGCACGCCGCCGATCAGGCCCGGCAGGATCGAGTAGAGGTAGCGGTCCGCGAGGGGGTAGACGAAGGGGAAGATCTGGGAGACGGGGGCGAAGGAGGCCGCCGCCAGCACCCAGAAGGCCGCCTCCTTCTCGCCGCGCACCAGGGTGACCACGGTGCGCCAGGCGAGGACCACGCCGGCGACGAGGCCGGCGAGCCACCAGGGGTCCAGCCAGGAGACCGCGGGCTCGGGCTCGTGGAAGTTCGAGACGCCGGACCCGGTGGCGGACATCCACAGGTAGCGGGCTCCATAGCCCACGATGGTTCGCGCGTGGACCACCGGGTCGGGGTGGATCTCGAGGCGTGGGTCGGCCTGGCGCTGGAACGCCACCATCTCCGGGCCCGCCACCGCGGCGAAGACGCCGCACCACGCCGCCACCCAGCCCCAGCGCGGCGGCTCCTCGCCCGAGCGGGCGCGCGCCCAGGCCTGGGCGGCGAGCACCGGCAGGGCGAACACCGCGGTGATCTTCGCGAGCAGCGCCAGTGCGAACAGGGCGGCGCCGAGGGCCGGGCGCCGCGGGTGCACGAGGAGCGCGCCCAGTGCGAGGGCCAGGGAGAGGATCGTCTTGAGCTGGAAGATCCAGGCCAGCACCTCGAGGTTCGCGGGGTGGACGAGGAAGAACGCTCCGCCCAGGACCGCGGCCGCTCGCGGCACGCCGCCGCGCATCAGGAACAGCACGAGCAGGGCCGACGTGAGGCCGTGGGCCACGGCGTTCACGACCCGCCAGCCCAGCAGGTTCTCCTCGCCGAAGAAGTGCCACTCGAGGGCGTGGACGAAGAGGTGGACCGGCGCGTAGTTGAGGGTCTGGGAGGCGGCGGGGCCCCAGGGATCCAGCAGCACCCGGGCGTTCGCCAGGCTGAGCTCCTGGATCCACGGGTTGCCGACGATGTAGAGGTGGTCGTCGGAGAGGAACTCGCCGCGGATGGACGGCCAGGCGAGGGCCAGGGCGACGGCGACGAAGGCCCCGGCGAGGAGCGCTCCCCACGCCCACGGGAGCTCGCGGCCCCTGCTGCGCCCGCTCGCGCGCTGTCTCGAGGGCCGCCGCCGCTTCGCCATGCCGCTCGATCGAATACCCCACGGCCGTGGGGCCGGCCAGGGCGGGGCGTTCGCTAGCTTCGCTCGCCCATGAGCCCCTCGCCCGGCACCTGGCCCAGCGGCACCCGGCTCCGCCGGGCGGCGGCGGCGCTGGCGCTCGGCCTCGTCGTGGCGGGCTGCGGCCCGGGCGACGCGCGCGGCCCCGCCTTCGCCTGGGAGCCCGGGCTCGCGGAGCGGGTGGTGCTGATCGGCCTCGACGGCGCCAACTGGGAGGTGCTCGACCTCCTCATGGAGGACGATCGCGTGCCGCTCCTCGAGTCCCTGGTGGCCGCGGGCAGCTCCGCGGTGCTGTGGTCCGAGGAGCCGACCTCCACGCCGGCCATCTGGACCACGATCTTCACCGGGCGCGGCCGCGAGGCCCACGGCATCGAGGGCTTCACGGCGCGGGACGCCGGGAGCGGCCGGGCGGTGCCCGTGCGCAGCAGCATGCGCCGCGTGCCGGCATTGTGGGACTACCTCGCCGCCTTCGACCGCCGGGTCGGGGTGGCGGGCGCCCACGTCACCTGGCCCGCCGAGCCCGTGCCGGGCTTCGTGATCAGCCGGCGGGTCTCCGAGGCGGGGCTGCCGGCGACCACCCACCCGCCGGAGCTCGCCGAGCGCGCGGGCGACGGCCGGCCGGCCGCCTTCGAGGCGGCCTACGTCGCGTCGGGCATCGTCTCCCGGGACGCCGAGCGCTTCCGCCACGACTGGATGCGGCGCATCTGGATCGACGACGTGACGGCCTTCGATCTCGCCCTCGACGCACTGGAAGGGGAAGCGGGCGTGCCGGACCTCGTGTTCGTCTACTTCCATCTCCCCGACGTGGCCCAGCACAACTTCTGGCCCGACGCGGCGACGGATCGCGAGGCGAAGCGCCGGGGTCTCGAGCCGATCTTCCGCAGCTACGAGTACGTCGACGGCCGACTGGCCGAGCTCGTCGAGCGCGTGGGACAAGAGGGGACGGCCTTCGTCGTGGTCTCGGACCACGGCCACGGCTCGAAGGACAGCGGGGCCATGGTGCTGTTCGAGCGGCACACGGATCGCCTGCTCGAGGCCCTGGGCTACCTGCGCTTCGGGCCCGACGGAGAGATCGACCGGCGCGCGTCCCGGATGCTGCCCGGCAGCGAGACGGGCAGCATGGTGCAGCTCTGGGTCAACACCGACAACCCGGACCTCGCCACGCGGGAGAGCCGGGAGCGGGTGGTGAAGGGCTGCGTGGCGGCGCTGCGCGGGCTGCGCTTCGACGGCTCGGGGCGGCGCCTGTTCGTGAAGGTGGGACGCAGCCGCGACGATCCCGACGTCGTGATCGGACGCATCGGCGTGCGCGACTCCGACGCCCGGGAGACGGTGACGATCGGCGGCCGCCCCATCGCGGTGCAGGACCTCTACGCCCCGGTGCCCTTCTTCGGCACCCACACCGATCGCGGCGTGCTGATCGCGGCGGGCCCGCCCTTCGCGGCGGGCCGGCCCCGGCCGCCGGAGCCGTCGCCGCCGCCCCGCCGGCGCCCTGCCGGCGCCGCCGGAGTGCGCGACGTCGCGCCCACGGTGCTCGCCGTCCTGGGGCTCCCGGTGCCCGACACGATGGACGGGCGGGTGGTCGAGGAGGTGCTGGCCCCCGCGTTCCGCAGCGGGCGCCGCTTCGAGCCCGAGCCCGTCGCCCTCGACTGGAGCCCCCACCGTCCCGAGGGTCTCGACGGCGAGTTCTCGGACACCATGGTGGAGATGCTGCGCGCCCTCGGCTACGCGCGGTAGGACGCAGTAGGGCTCAGCGCTCCGCGTCGCGCTGGGCCTCGGCGGTGCCCGGCTCCACGTAGCCCAGGGCCTCGAGCCGCTCGAGGCTGCGCAGGTCGAGGGGGCCCGCCGGGAGCGTCTCGGGACGCAGCCGCGCGTAGGCGAGCAGCGCCTCCTCGAGGCCCGGATCGGGCGCGCCCGGGCGGGGCCGCGTCCCGGCCGACCAGACGAAGCGCTCCACGGCGGGTCGGGACGGCGCCTCCCCGGACTCGGGCAGGCGGACCCGGAAGAAGGCACGGTCGCGGTAGGCGCCGACCTCGGTGCCCACGTCGGTGAACAGCACGCGGCGGGGCAGGCGCCCCTCGCGCAGCGCGGGGCCGAGGGCCACGCCGTCGATGCCCTCGGGCGCGGGCAGCCCGGCCAGCTCGAGGAGCGTGGGCATCACGTCGACGTGGTGGACCGGCTCCGCGTGGCGGCCCGGCTCGAGGCCCGGGGCCCGGAGCAGGAACGGGACCCAGGCCTGGTCCGGAGAGGTCCGATGGCCGTGGCTGAGGTACCAGCCTTCCTCGCCGAAGCTCTCGCCGTGGTCGGCGGTGAGCAGCACCACGCCGGGGCGCGGGCGCGCGTCGAAGCCGGCCAGCAGGCGCCCGAGCCAGGCGTCGAAGTAGCGGATCTCGCCCGCGTAGCGCTCCGCGTACCGGGCCAGGCGGCGCAGGTCGCCCAGCACCTGGTAGGCCGGGATGCCGTGCCGGCCGCGGTTGCCCGCGAGGGCGGGGAGCTCGCGGTCGGGCAGCGCGTCGCCCAGCTCGAGCCCGGCATGGGCCGGGGGCGGCGTGTAGGGACCGTGGGGATCCTGGAAGTGCACCCAGAGGAAGCGCGGCTCCTCGCCCTCGCGCGCGAGCCACGCGAGGGCGCGGGCCGCGGTGCGCTCGGCGACGCGCTCGAAGATCCGGCGCCGGTTCACCTCGGCGTCGGGCAGCTCGTCGTCGTAGAGGTCGAAGCCGGCGTCGAGGCCGACCCGCTTCTTGAGGGTCACGTTGCCCACGAAGGCCGCCGTCTCGTAGCCGGCCTCGCGGAAGCGCTCCGCGAGGGTCGGGATCCCGGACAGGCGCGTCGAGCCGTTGCCCCAGCCCACGCTGTGCCGGCGCACCCAGCGCGAGGTGAGGATCGAGGCGTGGGAGGGCGCGGTGCGCGACGAGGCGGCGAGGGCGCGCTCGAACACCACCGACTCCCGGGCCAGCGCGTCGAGGTGGGGGCTGGTCTCGGCGGCGAACCCGTAGGCGCCGAGGAAGTCGGCGCGCAGGGTGTCCACGGTCACGAGGAGGACGTCCGGCCGCGACGGCTCTCGCGAGCATCCCACGGCCGCCACTCCCGCAACGCAGAGTGCGGCCGCCGCGACCCAGAACCGGCGGGCTCTCACCGCGCGCGATGCTAGAGGAGCGCGAGACCCGGTCAAGGCGATCGGGATCGGGACGGTGCTTGTTCGATCCCGGCTCCTATGCGAGCCTCCGCTCCTCGCGAGGAGTGGCGCGTGAGCGACGAGGCCGGGAGCGTCGGCCGGGACGGATCCGGAGACGGCTTCGAGGACGACGCCGGCCCCAGCGACGGCTTCGAGGACGGGGCGGGCTTCCGGATCGGCTTCGGGAAGGGCCTGCTGCTCTGGGTCGGCTACGCGGCCCTCGCCCTCGCGCTCTACGAGCCCGCGCTGAACGGTCCGCTGCACGGCGACGACGCCCTCTACCTCGCCCCGCCGTTCATGCAGGAGATCTCGGTCGCGAACGCGCTCGCGATCCTCGACCCGACGGGGGAGCCCGCGGTCCTCACCACCAACTACGCGCCGGTCCACCTGTTCGCCCACTGGATCCAGGGCTTCCTGTTCGGCTACACGAACCTGCCCGTGCTGCACGCCATCAACGTGGTGCTCCACGGAGTGAACGCGGCGCTCCTCGTCGCCCTGCTGGCGGCCTGCGGAGTGCCCCTCGGGCTGGGGGCGGCGGCCGGGGCCCTGTTCCTCTTCCACCCGGCCCAGGTGGAGGCCGTGGCCTGGGTGACCCAGCTCAAGACCACGCTCGCCTTCGCGTTCGCCACCACGGCGCTGCTGCTCTTCCCGCGCCGGCCGCTCGGGGCCACCGTCGCCTTCGCGCTGGCGCTGCTCTCGAAGCCCATCGCCGCCTGCGCGCTGCCCGCCGCGGTGCTGTTCGAGTGGGTGGCGCCGCGCGACCCGGCCGGGCGCGGCCGCCGGCTCAGCTGGCTGGCGGGCTGGGCGGGGCTGCTGCTGCTCTACGCCGTCCCCGCCTTCGCGGCCTTCGAGCACGCCGGGCAGTTCCGGGCCCTCGACGTGACCGGCAGCGAGCGCCTCCAGCAGGCCGTCGCCATCGTGGCCCGCTACGCGGTGCTGGCGACGACGGGGACGGGGGCCTCGATCTCCCACGAGCCCGATCCGCCGGGCTCGTGGGTGGACCCCTGGTGGCTGGGCGGCCTCGCCGTCCTGGCCGCGCTCGTCGCCCTGGCGGCCTGGGTGCTGCGCCGCGGTCACCCCGCGGTGCCCTGGCTGGGGTTCGGCGCCGCCGCCTACCTGCCGGTCTCGCAGATCTTCCCGTTCCGCTACCCGATGGCGGACCGCTACCTCTACTTCGTGCTCGCCGGCGTGCTCGGTGCGGCGGCGGTCGCCCTCGCGCCGCGGGTGGCCCGGGCGGTCCGCGCCTGGCGCGAGCCCGCCCACGCCGCCGTGCTGGGCGGCGTCGGTGCGGGCGTCCTCGGCCTGGCCGTGCTCTTCGCGGTGCAGACCCACGCCCGGGCGGTGGTGTGGAGCTCGCTCCCCAACATCACCATGGACGCCGCGCTCCACTACCCGAACGGGACCCAGGCCGCGCTGCTGCGCGCCATCGGGGCGGTGAACCGCGGGGACGCCGAGGCGGCCCTCGACGCCCTCGAGGCAGCCCGCGCCCGGGGCTACGTCACCGTGAACCACCTGCTGAGCGACCCCGCCTGGTCGGGGCTGCACGGCCACCCGCGCTTCGTCGCCCTGGCCCAGGACATGGCCCGCTTCTGGATCCGCCAGTGGAGCTCGCTGCGCAACCCCACCCAGCTCGAGCTGCTGGACCTCGCCCAGGTGCACCTCATCGTGGGCGAGATCGAGCAGTCCGAGGCCATCCTCGAGCGCGCCCTCGAGCTCGAGGGCAGCACCGATCCCGCGCTGATCCGCGCGCGGCTGGAGGAGGTGCGGCGCCTGCGGCAGAGCCAGGGCGGCGCCTAGCGCCGATCCGACATCGAGAAACCGACCGCGAGCCTTCGGATTCCCACATCGAGAGCGCCTGGGAACGACGTCCGTGATCGTTCCCTTCGCGCCACTTGCGTGGCGCGAACGAGGGCGACCCTCCAGGCTCGATCTCAGCCGAGGACGCGCCGATATCGCATCGGATCGGTGGGCAAGCCCAATCCGACTTCGTCGGATCGGGGCTAGGGGGCCGGCGGCTCCGCGTCGGGCGCTCTCGCCAGCGCCATCTCGACGAGCACGTAGAGGGACGCGAGCAGCAGCACCACCGACGCCGCCGTCCACTCGGCGTTGCGCTCCCAGAACGCGAGGGTGCACAGGCACAGCACCGTCACGATCCCGAGGAACGCGGCTCCGATCCGGCGGCGGCCCTCGGCGAGCAGCGCCGGCGCGACCATGCAGCTGGCGTAGTAGGCGGGCAGGGCGGGGATCAGCAGCATCGGCAGGAAGCCCAGGGCGGCGGCCTCCCACGCCCGGGCCCGGCCGATGCCGCGCCACCAGAGCAGCAGCATGCCGCCCACGATGGCGAGGAACCACGGCCGCCGGGCCTCGAAGGCCTCGTCCTTGCTGCGCCGCCGCGCGCCTCCCCGTCTCGCCTCCGCCTCGGCCCCGGCCGCCGTGGCCCGGTCCGCCTCGCCGGGAGCCCTCGGCACCGTGGAGAGCAGCGAGCGCAGTCCCACGCTGTTGTCCGCCGTGACCCGGGACCAGGGGCCGATGTTCCGGGCGAACTCGACCAGCACCGAGGGGCCGCGGCCGCCCACCGGGATGGCCAGGGTCGGGAGCACCACGGCGACGAGGGCGCCGCCCAGCACGAAGGCGCCGAGGCCCGGCGCGAAGCGGCGCTCGCGCAGCCAGTGGCGCACCTGCCACAGGCCGTAGCCCGCGACGAAGAAGATCGGGAACAGGCGCAGCAGCGCCGAGAGCCCGAGCAGCATGCCGGCGGCCAGGTGGCGCCGGCGCCGCAGCAGGCACAGCCCGATCACGCCCGACGCGAACCACAGGTAGCGGAGGAACGCGTCGCCGATCCACGAGTAGCGGGTCAGCGGGTTCACGGCCCACACCAGGGCCGCCAGGCACGCCATCTCGAACCCGAACGCCCAGGCCACGAAGCCGAGGGTGGTGAGGACGAGGATCAGGTCGAGACGCCGGAGCAGGTTCATGCTCCAGTCCTCGGCCGGGAAGAGCGAGGCGATGGGGCGACCGATCAGCGTCCAGACCGGCGACGGGTTGTAGCCGTGGTCGTTCAGCACGTGGTCCCACTGGGACTCGAGCAGCGCGCCCTGGAACCAACGCAGGTCCGCCCGGAAGTCCGCCCAGCGCTCCGGCGAGAAGCGGCGGTTGCAGCGCGGCGGGATCGCCGAGGCGTCGAGCTTCATGCGCTGGACCGGGTTGCGGAGGTTGCGGATGCGCACCCGGTGCGGCCGGTCCGGCTCCTCCTGGGCGCGGGCCGCGACGGTGCACAGGTAGAGATCGAAGTAGCCGAGCTCGGGGAAGTACTTCGAGTTCAGGTAGTAGTGGAAGGCGTCGTGGGTCTGGATGCCGGCGGGATGCTGCCAGAGGAAGAAGCCGTAGTGGGCCACCACGGCGAGGGCGGCGAGGCCGCCCAGCACGACGCGTCGCCAGCGGGTGGCCAGGCGTCGGCGGAACGCCCACGCCGGCACCGCGATCGTGCCCAGGACGGTGACCACGATGAGGAGCTCGTAGTCGGCCTGGGTCGTCATGACGAACATGGCTGGGCGCGGAACCTAGCAGGTGATTGAAGGATCCAAAGGCGCTGTCACACTCTGCGCCGTGCCGCTGCTGGGTCGGATCGGTCTGGCGCTCGTCAGTGCGCTGCTGGCCCTCGGGGCGTGCGAGATCGCGGTGCGCGTGTTCGACCTGGCGCCGCGCTTCCACGTGGTGCTGCGCGAGCGCATCCAGCCGAGCACCAACCCGGTGCTGGGCTACGAGCTGCGGCCCGGCGCGCCCGACGGCAAGCGCTTCCGGATCAACGCTGCCGGGCTCCGGGACCGGGACCACTCCCGGGCGAAGCCGGCGGGCGTGTTCCGGATCGCGGCCCTGGGCGACTCGGTGACCTTCGGAAGCGGCGTCCAACGGGACCGCGGCTGGGTGGACGTGCTCGAGGGCCTGCTCGCGCGCGGCGCGTCGCCCGTCGAGGTGCTGAACTTCGGCGTGCCCGGCTACCACGTCGGGCAGATCGCCGAGAGCCTGGGCGCGCGGGCCCTCGCCTACGAGCCCGACCTGGTCCTCTACGCCTACGTGCTGAACGATCCCCAGGCGACGAGCATCGAGGCGCGCGCCCTCGAGACCGCGCCGTCGGGAAGCCCCGGCGCGTCCGTCCCCCGCCTGGTGCGCCGGGCCCTGAGCCACTCCCAGCTGTTCCTGTGGGCGCGCTGGGCGCTCCAGGGACGCGGCGCCTCGGCTCCCGTGGATCCGCTCTTCGAGGCCCTCCAGGCCGATGGCCTCGCCGACTACGTGCGGGCCCTCCACACCGAGCCGGGCTCCCGGCGGCGCGTCGAGGCCGGGCTGCACGCGCTCGCCCGGAAGGCGGGCGCGCGGCCGCGGGCCCTGGTGGTGTTCCCGGTGTTCCCCGACGACGGCCTCGTCCGCTACCCGCTCGCGGACGTGCACGACTGGGTGGCCGAGCGGGCCCGCAGCGAGGGCTTCGCCGTGATCGACCTGCGGGCGCCGCTCGCCGAGGCCGCGCGTCGCGAGCCCGGCCGGCGCCTCCACGTGGACGTCCTCCATCCGAACGCCGCGGGCCACCGCATCGCCGCCCTCGCGATCCTCCAGGGTCTCTGCGAGGCGCGCCTGCTCCCGCCCGCGGCGCGCTGCCCGGTCAGCCCAGGAAGGCCATGACGATCGCGACGCCGAGCGTGCCCGCGTAGCCCACCAGCAGCGCGCCGCCCGGCGCCGAGAGCCGGCGGTGCAGCGCGTCGCTGGCCGCCGCGAAGGCCACGGCGAGGGGCACCGCGGCGGGCAGGGCGTAGAAGGCCTTGGGATAGACGTGGTGCGGGTAGCGCAGGGTGATGAGCCCGGTCGAGAGCAGCGAGCCGAAGACCATCAGCAGCAGCAGGGTCAGGGCGAGGCGCCGGCCCAGGTCCTCGCCCCGGGCGCTTCGCCAGGCGCAGACGCCGAGCCCGCCGAGGAGCAGCCCCGTGGCGGGCAGCGCCAGGGGGTACAGGGCCGCCATGGCGGCGTAGTCCCAGTGCGGGTTGGGGTACTTGAGGCCGACGCGCCCCGAGACCGCGCCGTCGGCCCAGAAGGTCGCGTACAGCCCGTCCCAGAAGGACGCGAAGCTCGCGAACCAGGGACGCACCAGGGCCTCGCCGAAGCGCAGGTACCAGTCCGGGGTGTGGAAGCCCGGCGCGAGCCAGTAGGTGGAGCCCGCGGGCACGTCGTAGTTGGTGACCGCCGGGTTTCCGAACAGCAGCCAGTTGCGCGCGTAGAACCAGCCGGCGAGGAGCCCCGTGCCGGCCAGCATCCCGGCGGCCACGAGGAGCGAGCGCGGCAGGCCGCGTCCCTCCACCAGCCAGAGCTTCGCGCCCACCAGGGCCACCACGAGGGGCGCGAGGGGGAGGCTCGTGGTCTTGGCGAGGAGCGCGCCGCCCAGCGCGACGGCCAGCGCCGCGAGCAGTGCGGGCGAGGCGCGCTCGTCGGTGAGGGCGCGGCACGCGAGCCACAGCGCGACGGCGACGAGGCCGGCGTTCACCGGCTCGTTGGAGACGAAGCTCCCCATCAGCACGTGCATGGGCAGCAGGCCCACGGCCAGCACGGCGACGGCGGCGGCGGCGGGGCGGCCGGGCAGGACGCGGCGGGCCACGCCGCCGGCGCACAGCGCGGCCACCACCCCGGCCAGCAGGGGCAGCGCGTGCAGCACCACGCGGTCGCCGAGGGAGCCCGGCGCGGTCGCGAAGCCCCGGCGCAGCAGGGCGGTGAGCCCGTGGTAGAGCGGGGGATGGAAGGTGGACCAGCCGTCCCGGGCGTCGGGCAGCCGCCACTCCCGGGCCAGCAGGGCCAGGTACTCGTAGTGGCCCTCGCTGTCGAAGCCCAGGTGCGGCGGGAAGTCGAGGGACTTGGTGGCGAAGACGGCCCCCCAGAAGAGCGCCACGGCGACCCCCGCCGTGCGCACGGCGTTCTCTCCGGCCAGAATCTTCCCTCCCGGAAGCTTCCCTCCCAGAAGATCGGGCCAGCGCGGGCGCAGCCCGCCCACCACGGCGAACGCCACGAACACCGCCGCCAGCCAGGGCGCGCGGGCGCCCAGGGCCTCGAGGGGGCTCGGCACCACCTCGGCGTGGGGGTGGCGGCGCAGGTCGCTCGCCACGACGGCGGCGACGCGCTCGCCGCCCTCGCCGTCGACCCGGGTCGCGCTCCAGCCCGGCCCCGTCGCCACGCGGGTCTCCAGCCCGTCGATCCGGAGCTGCAGCAGGGGAGGGCCCTCGGGGTTGGCGACGCGGGCCTCGATGCGGTTGCCGCCGACGCGCAGCAGCGGTCCGACCTCCAGCTCGACGCCGCGCTTCCAGCGCTCGGGGTCCCAGGCGAGGGACACCGGGGCTCCGTTCACCGAGAGCGCGACCTCGCGCACGCCGCGCAGGTGCAGGCGTGCGCTCTCGGGCGCTCGGGCGAGGCGGAAGCCGGTGGCGAAGCTCCAGCGCGGCGGCTGGGCGCGGTCCACGCGCACCACGGTGCCGAGGGCGGGCTGGGGCAGGGTGATCCAGCGCGCGTTCGCGTCGTGGCTCAGGATCACGAAGTCGCCGGACCAGCGCACCGCGGCCCACAGCAGGCCGACCGCCACGGCGAGCACCGCGGCCGCGCCGATCCCCTGGAGGCGAGCGAAGCCGGCCGACGAGAGCGGCGGGCCTGCGGCCCGACTCACCGCGATCCGGCTTCGAGGGGAGGGCGTTCGGGCGGCTCGCCGCCGCCGGCCGCTCCGGGGCCGGCGACCTCGGCCCCCGGCCTGCGGGCGTGGATCATCACCCGCCACGCGACCAGGCCGAGCAGCCAGCGCAGGCCCGGGATGCGCTCCGCCCAGGCCTCGAAGGCGAGCACGAAGCGCAGCACGCCGGCGAACAGCCCCGGCCCGCTGTAGCAGCCCGTGAGGGGGTAGGCGAGGGAGTCGCTCCAGCTCACCTCGTACTCCATGCCGAGCTCGCGCAGGGTCGCCTCGATGCGCTCCATGCGGAACTCGGACTTGTACTCGAGGTCCACCGGCGACTCGTACTCCTCGAAGCCCAGCGGATCGAGGATGCGGTGCACGAAGGTGCTGAAGCGCGTGGCCACGGGCTCGAAGATCAGCAGCGAGCCGCCCGGGGCCAGCAGGCGGTGGGCCTCGCGGATCGCGCCGGGGTAGTCGATCACGTGGTGCAGGGCGCCGTGGTAGACCAGCGCCGAGAGGCAGCCGTCGCGGAAGGGGAGCCCCTCGCCGTTGGCCTGGATCCCGGCGATCCCCTTGGCGGGCAGCGCCGCCACGGCGCGGCTCAGGTCCACGCCGACGGGCGTCGGCCCGGCGGGCCCCGCCTGGCCCCGGAGCTGGGAGAGGAAGTGCCCCTTGCCGCAGCCGACCTCGACCACGAAGCCCGGGCGCTCGAGATCGATCCGGTCGATCACGCGCTGGAACTGCCGGGCGAAGACCGCCGCCGAGCCCGGGCTCTCGTGGGGCGTGTCCAGCAGGTGCTGGCCGATCTCGTCCTGCCAGCGTCGCTCGAGGCGGCTGAAGTGGGCGTGGCGCTCGGCGGGCGTGAGCGGCGCCTCGAGGTCGCCCGTCGCGGGCGAGGGGGCGGGCTCAGACACCGTCGCCTCCGCCGGCCGCCAGCCGACGCAGCGGAGCCCCGCGGCTGCGGCCGAAGCGCTTGCGCAGCATCATGCCGAGGATGCGCCGGAAGGTGCCGGCGTTCTGGTAGCGCGACGGCACGTACTCGTGCTCCCGGTCCCGGGCCCCGTAGTGGACCGGGATCTCGATCACCCGGCGCCGCGCGCGCAGCACCTCGATCACCATCTCGGGGAAGATCTCCACCCCCGTGCCGCGCAGCTCGCCGCGGATCAGGCTGTAGGTGCTGCGCCAGAACGCGCGGTAGACGCAGCACACGTCGGTGAAGCGCGAGTCGAAGCGCCACCACAGCAGCTCCATCAGCTTGGCCAGCCCGATGTGGACCGCCCGCACGCTGCCGCGCATGTTGGTGCCCTGCTCGATCATCTGCCGGGTGGTGCGGGTACCGAGCACCAGGTCCGCGTCGCGCAGGTAGACGAGCAGCTTGGCGAGGTCGCGCACCGAGAAGGAGTCGTCGCTGTAGGCGGTCAGCAGGACGTCGCCGCGGGCCGCGTCGAGCCCCTCGCGGACCAGGTCGCCGATGGGAAGCCGCGGGTCGTCGCTCACCCGGACCCGGACCTTGGGGTGGCGGGCCACGGCGTCGAGGGCCGGTGCGTCGCGCCGGGCCGCCACCACGACCTCGGCCAGCTCCGGGGCCTCGGCGAAGCGCAGCACGGGCTCCTCGACCTGGTCCTCGGCGTCGTCCACCACGTAGACGAGGCTCGCGGTGCGCGACTCGAAGTCCCGGTCCCGGGCCAGGTGGTTGGCGAGGTTCAGGGCCTCGCGGTCGTTCACGTTCACGTAGCCGCCGGTCAGCGGGAAGGAGAGGATCCGCTCCCCCGAGGCCGCCAGCTCGCCGAGCCAGGTGGTCCAGACGATGGGGGTGTCGGGCGCCTGGGCGAAATCCGCCGCCAGGCGGGCCAGGGTCTCGGGCTGCAGCACGTAGGTCCCGACCCCCATCGAGAGGTCGTCCACGTCCGTGGGCTTCTCCACCAGGCCCACCACCAGCCGGTCCTCGGCGAGCTGCAGGCTGTAGTTCTTGCGCAGCTGCTTCTTCGAGCGGGCCTGCATGACGCCGCAGGTGGCGAGGGCGGAGGCGTAGGGGGAGTCGAGGAGCGCCCGGTGGTTCGTGTCCTGGTAGTACTCGTCGGACAGGATCATGCAGCAGGGGCTCGCGATGCGGGGCGCCGCGAGGGCCACGGACCAGGCCAGGTCGAGGTCGAGGCGGTCGTTCTGGATGAAGTGGACGCGCACGCCGAGGGCGCTGCCGTCACCCAGGTACTCGCGGATCCGCGCCCCGTGCCGGCCCACCACCACGTACACGTCGCGGATGGCGAGGTCGTCGCGCATCAGCTCGAGGTTGCGCCGCAGCAGGGGCACGCCGTCCACCTCGAGCAGGCACTTGGGGACGGTCTCGGTATAGGGGTACGCGCGCACGCCCCTGCCCGCGGCCGGGATCAGCCCTACCATGTCGGCCATGGCGCGCAGTCTAGCGTCGGCGGTGTTTCCCATGCCATTTTGCCGGGTTACGGAAGCGAACGGCCGGGCTACGGGAGGGGGCCGTGGCTGAGGCGGCGAGCGTCGACGTGGTGGTGCCCGTCTACGACGAGGCGGAGCGCGTCGCCGAGCTGGTCGAGCGGCTGCGCCGGTCCTGCCCCGCGGCACGGCTCATCTTCGTCGACAACGGGTCCACGGACGGGACCGTGGAGTGGCTCGAGGCCCAGGAGGGGATCGAGCTGGTGCGCCACGACCGCAACCTCGGCTACGGCCAGTCGCTCATCGACGGCGTCGCGGCGGGCCGGGGCGAGCTGGTGGTGCAGATCGACGCCGACCTCGAGTACCGGCCCGAGGACCTCCCGGCCCTGGTGGAGGCCCTGGCGGACGCCGAGGCGGTCTACGGCTCCCGCTTCCTGGGCGCCGACGGCCGGGAGATGGAGTGGCACCGCTCCTTCGGCAACCGCCTGGTGACGACGCTCTTCAACGGCCTGTTCGGCCAGCGGCTCACCGACCTCTACACCGGGATCCGGGGCTTCCGGCGCTCCGCCCTGGCCGAGCCCCTGGCCCGCCCCGGCTTCGAGTACGTGCTCGAGGCCGCCGCGAGCCTGGCGCGACGCGGCGTGGCGATCCGCGAGGTGCCGGTCGGCTACGACCCCCGCCGCACGGGGCGCTCGAAGATGCGCCACCTGCCCGAGCTGGCGAAGTTCGCGTACTGGCTGCTGCGCTTCCGCTTCGGCGGCTGAGCTGCATGGCCGCTGCCGGTCCGGGGCGCGGCTCGCTTGCGCCCCGGTGCGGGGGCGGGCCATCATCCCCGGATGGCGAGTACGGCGGCAGGCGGGCGCTGGCTCCACGGGCCCGTTCCCGACCTGCTGCTCGGATGCGGGCTCTGGTACGTCGCCGCCCTGGCGCTGCTCTGCTTCGCCGGGCCGGAGATCCGCACCGGCGGCGGGAGCACCTGGCTGCCCCTGGCGGCGCTGCTGTTCGGCACGCCCCACTACGGCGCCACCCTGCTGCGCGTCTACGAGCGCCGCGAGGACCGCCGCGCCTACGTGGTGTTCTCGGTCTGGGCCACCCTGGCGCTGATCGCGGTCTTCGCCCTCGCGGTCCACGACGCGCTGCTGGGCTCCCTGGTGCTGACCGTCTACCTGAGCTGGAGCCCCTGGCACTACTCGGGGCAGAACTACGGCCTGGCGGTGATGTTCCTGCGCCGCCGCGGGGTGCCCGTGCCCTCGCTGGCCAAGCGCGCGCTGCACGCCTCCTTCTTCCTCTCCTTCCTCCTCACCCTGCTCGCCCAGCACGCCGGCCGCCAGGGCAGCTACGTCCCCCTCGACTACGCCGGGGCGGGCTACGTCTTCCTGCCCCTGGGCCTGCCCCAGCCCTACACGGGCTGGGCGATCGACGCCCTCGCCGTCGCCTACCTCGGCTGCCTCGGGGTGGCGGGCCGGCTGCTGCTGCGCGGCGGGTCGCTGCGCGACCTGCTTCCCACCGCGATGCTGGTGCTCAGCCAGGCGCTCTGGTTCTCGGTGCCGCTGCTCGCGCGCCACTGGGGCCTGCTCCAGGGGCTGGAGCCCCTGGGCACCCGCTTCGACACCTTCTACTTCCTGTGGATCGCGATCGGGCACTCGGTGCAGTACGTCTGGGTGACCTCCTACTACGCGCGCGTGGGTGCGGGCTGGAGCGGCCTCCAGCCCTACCTGCTGAAAGCGCTGCTGGCCGGGGCGGTGGTGTGGACGCTGCCCGTGATGCTGTTCTCGCCGGGGCTCCTGGGCCGGCTCTCCTTCGACGCCGGGCTCGGCATCCTGGTCGCCTCCACGGTGAACCTCCACCACTTCGTGCTCGACGGGGCGATCTGGAAGCTCCGCGACGGCCGGGTGGCCCGCATCCTGCTGCGGCCGAGAGCCGCCCCCGACGCGCCGATCGCGGACGCTCCGGGCCGCGGCTGGCTGCGCGGCGCCATCTGGGCCGTGGGCGCGGTGTGCATCGCCGTGACCGTCGTGGTGAAGTGGGAGAGCCGCGCCATCCCGCGGGCCCTCGAGGACGGCGACCTGACCCGTGCCATGGCGGGCGCCCGGCGCCTCGCCTGGGTGGGGCACGACAGCGTGGCGGTGCGCCGGGCGCTCGGCGACGAGATCGCGCGGCGGGGGAGCGTCGATCGCGCGGTCGGCGAGTACCGGCGCGCCCTCGCGCTCCAGCCCGACGCGGCGACCTGGTACAAGCTCGGCTCGCTCTACGCGAGGTCCGGGCGCTGGGAGCAGGCGCTGGCCGCCTACCAGGGCGGCCTCGGCGTGGCCCCCGACGAGGATCGCCTCCACCACGAGGTCGGCGCCGCGTGGCTCCAGATGGGCGAGCCCGCCAAGGCGCGCGACGCCTTCGCCCGGGCCGCCGCGCTCGACCCCGAACACGGCATGCACCGGGTGATGCTCGAGCGCGCCGAGCGCATGCTCGAGTCCGGGGACGCGGCGGGCCCCGGCAACGGGGGCTCCTGAGCCCGTGCGCGCGGGAGCCGGGCTGCGCGGCGCCGCGGCCCTCGTCGCGGTCGCGGTCGCCACCGCGCTCGCCCTCGAGGCCGGCTCCCGAGCCGCGGTCGCGCTGGGCTGGCTCCACGCCGGCCGCCCGCCGGGCGTCGACACCGGCGTCTGGTGGGGCGACCACCCGCGCTTCGGGGTCTGGCATCGCCCGGGCCGCGAGGAGCAGGTGACCGGTCCCTGCTGGCGCGCCACCTACCGGATCAACTCCGTGGGCGCCCGGGACGTGGAGCGACCGCGCGCCGCCGACGGAGCGCGGGTGGTGGTGCTGGGGGACTCGTTCCTCGAGGGCTGGGGGCTTCCCGAGGAGGACCGGCTCTCGAACCGCCTCGAGGCCGCGACCGGCGTGCCGCACCTGAACTTCGCCATGGCGCACTTCGGGCCCTACCAGCAGCTGCTGGTCTACGAAGAGCTCGCGGCGGGCTTCGACCACACCGCGGTGCTGGCGAGCGTGCTGCCCACCAACGACTTCGTGGACCTCGACCTCGAGCAGGCCCGGGACCTCACGGGCTACGAGTACCGCTACCGCCCGTACCTGGTGGGCGACCCCGACGACCCGACCCCCCACCTCCACCGCGAGCCCCGGCTGCGACGCTGGCTGCGCCATCACTCCCAGGCCTGGCACGCGCTGGCCCGGGGCTGGCGCGAGCTGCGCGCGGGGCCGCCGGCCGGCGACGCGACCCCGGGCACCGGCGGCTCCCTCTTCTACGACTTCGGCGCCGACGACCTCCGGCGCCTGCGCTGGGTGCTCGACCGGCTCGCGCGCAGCGCCGGCGAGCGTCTGGTCGCGGTGCTGCTGATCCCCGTGGAGGCGGACCTGCGGCGCTACGCCCGGGACGGGGCGGACCCGCTCTCGGCGCGCCTCGCCGAGGCCGCGCCCCCGAACCTGCGCATCGTGAACCTGCTGCCCCCCATGGCGGAGCGCTACCGGAGCTGGTCCGCCTATCGCCTCGACTGCGACTACCACTGGAGCCGCTTCGGCAACGAGGTGGCCCTCGCGCTGGTGCGCGAGGCCCTGGACGGCGAGCTCTACTCGGTTGGCTCGGGCGACTGAGCCGGCGGGATGCCCGGCTTCAGCCGGATCATGCGCACGTAGCCCAGCGCGTTCAGGCGCGCGCGGTCGGCGTCGGAGAGCTCGAGTTCCGGTGCGTCCCGCGCGGCCAGCTCGTCCTCGAGGGCCTCGATGCGGCGCCGGTGCTCCGCCGCCACCTCGGGGTGGCCGGCGGCGACGTCCCGGGTCTCGCCGGGATCCGCCTCCAGGTCCACGAGGTGGAGCGCCCCGCTGGTCCGGTCGCGGTAGCTCTTCCAGCGCCCGCGCCGGTAGGTCTGGAACAGCATCTCGCTCACGTAGACCTCGCCGGCGTCGAGGTCGGGTTCGGGGCCGGGTGCGGCGCCCGCCACCTCGAGGATCCGCCGGTGGAGGTCGTCGAGGCGCACGAAGGCGTCGGCGTTCTCGAACAGCGGGGGGCGGGTCAGCAGCGGAATGCGCAGCAGGGAGTCGAAGCTCGGGCTCCCGTTGTGGCCGGGGTGCCCCTCGACGAAGTGCCGCTCGCTCTCCAGGCGCTCGCCGTGGTCCGAGGTGAGGATCACGAGGCTGTCCTCGAGCAGCCCCTCGCGCTCGAGGATCTCCATCACGTGTCCGACGCCCTGGTCGGCGATCTCCACGCCGCTCGCGTAGGGGGCGCTGCGCCGGCCGTAGTCGTGGACGTCCATGTAGTGGAGGTAGAGGAACAGGCGATCGCCGGGACGGCCGGCCAGGGCGCGGCGCAGCACCAGGTTGGCGTCCGCCGCGGTGGGGGCCGGCTTGGCCAGCTCGATCCAGCGCTGGAAGCCCCGCTCGTAGCCGCCGGGCCGGTAGAGCAGCTGGTTGGTCACCACCCCGAGGGTCCAGTAGCCCGCCTCGCCGAGCCGGGTGGCCAGGGTCGGGACGGACGCGGGGATGCAGTCGCTGCGGCCGTCCGGGGTGCCGAAGCGCAGCATCCCGCACCAGCTGTGGCCGGTGAGGTCGTGGCGCTCTCGGGGGCGGCCGGTGTCGAGGCTCGGGGTGTGGCCGGTGAAGAGCGACGCCATGGACATGGTGGTCTGGTGGAAGGAGGAGAAGGCGTTGGTGAGGCGCTGGCCGCCCTCGGCAATGGCGTCGATGTGGGGCGTCGCGACCGCGGACCCGTAGGCCGAGACGTGGTCGCGGCGCAGGGTGTCGATCACGATGAGCACGATGCGCTCGGGGGGCTTCGCCTCGCGCCCCGCGCGGGAGCAGCCCGACGGCAGGGCGGCGGCCAGGCACGCCAGGAGGACGCCGGCGGCGACGAGAGCGAGCCTCACCTCTCGAGCTCCGCCACGACGTGTACCGTGGCGCCGCTGCGCAGCAGCGTCGTGACGACGGAGAGGCCCAGGGCCAGGGGCATGCCGAGCAGGTAGGCGAGGCGCAGCCGTCGCCGGGTGCGCGCGTCGTAGGGAAGCGGCTCGCCCGCGCCGCGCCCGTGGAGCAGCACGTAGAGCGCGTTGCGGGGCAGGCCCGCGCGGCGGTTGAGCGCGCTCTGCACCCAGCCGAAGGGGTTCTGGCGCAGCGAGAAGTGGTGCGCGGAGCGCGGCACCAGGCCCGCGCGTCGCAGCAGGCGCTCGAGGGCGGGCAGCGGGAAGTGGTAGAGGTGCCGCGGCGCGTCGAGGTGGAACCAGCTGGCGCCCGCCCAGCGCGCCTGGAGGCTCGAGAAGTTCGGCACCGCCACCACGACCCGGCCGCCGGGCCGCAGGATGCGGCGCACCTCGGCCAGGGTTCCGCCCGGATCGCTCAGGTGCTCGAGGACGTGCCAGACGATCACCTGGTCGAAGTGGGCGGCGGGATAGCCCGCGCTGGCGAGGTCCGGCGCGATCCGGATCCTCGCCCGGGGGTCGACGCCGCGCGTCGCGGCGGGGTCGCGCTCGAGGCCGTGGACCTCGAAGCCGCGGTCCGCCAGGGCGCCGAGCAGCACGCCCCGGCCGCAGCCGACGTCGAGCACCCGGGCCCCGGGCGCGAGCCCGCGGCTCAGGTAGCGGGCGTGGCGGCCGCCCACCACGCGCACCATCACCTCGACGATCGACTCGAACTTGCTGCCGGCGTCGCCGTAGTAGGCCTCGGGGTACCAGCTCGCGATCTCGGCGTCCGAGGGCAGGGGAAGCGAGCGGCCCAGGCCGCAGTCGCCGCACACGACGATGCGCCCCTCCCAGCCCGCCACCCCGAAGCGGGGAACGGCGCGGGTCGCCTCGCACACCGGGCACGGCGGCGCCGCCAAGGGCTCCGCGGGGCCCAGGTCCGTGACCGGCCAGTCGTAGAGCGAGGCCTGCAGGCGCGCCTCCCGCTCAGGCGCCGGCGCGACGCCAGCTGTGGACGAAGCCCGCGGCGCCCAGCCAGTAGACGCCCAGGGACGCCAGCAGCACGGCGGTGAAGCCGAACGTCATCGCCACGATCATGCTCGCGATGGACCCCACCACGGTGAGGCAGCCGTTCGCCGCCCACGCCCAGGCGACGAAGTCCGGGTCGAGGGCGGAGCTCAGGCGCACGCCGTAGGGGAAGAACATGCCCAGCAGGCCGCCGAGGGGCAGGCAGAGCAGGCCGGTCACGGCGATGCGCAGCGCCAGGGGCGCGCTCAGCAGCGCGTCGAAGATCCAGGGCAGCACGCCCACGTAGACGGCCAGCAGCCCGGTCAGCGCGGCGGCCAGCCCGGGCAGCACCCGGCCGGGCTCGTCGGGGAGCCAGCCGCTCGCCCAGGCGCCCAGCCCCGCGGCGGTGAGGAAGGCGAACAGCAGCACCGTGAGGGAGTAGGTCGGGTAGCCGAGGAACAGGATGAAGCGCTGGACGAAGCTGATCTCGATGAAGATGAAGCCGACGCCCAGGCAGGCGAAGTAGAGCAGGAAGCCCCCGCGCCGGGGCATGCGCGCGCCGGCCCGTCGGCCCGCCAGCAGCGGAGCCGCCACGGCGAGGGCGGAGAGCAGCAGGGCGGCGCCCAGCATCACCACCCACAGGATCGAGCCCATGGCGAGCAGGGACGGCCCCGCGTCGCCGCCGCGATCGAACAGGTGCCGCCACTTGTAGAAGCTGAAGAAGAAGGGCCAGTCGTCGCTCGGCGGACGCAGGTCGAGGAAGGCCGCCTCCATGGAGCGCGCGCGCTGGTCCGGCGTCGCCTCGATCAGGTCCGCGATGACCGGGTTGCGGCCCCGGGCCCGGCCGGGCAGGTACCAGGTCTCGAAGCCCTCCCGCGCCACGAAGGCCTCGAGCCGGGCGAGCTGGTCCGGCGTGAACGGCCGCAGCTGGGTCAGCACCTCCACGGCGTTCACGGTGCGGCTGCGGTGCAGCACGACGGCGATGTGGTTCTCGGGCCGCGCCACGCCCCAGCGGCGCAGGGCGGCCTCGGAGAGGGCCACGAAGCGCTGGGTGTGCCGCGTGTCCCCCGGCGAGTCGTAGGTGCCGATGCTCAGCATGCCGCCTTCGCGCAGGGTCTCGAAGAAGTCGAGGTAGGCCTCCACGGTGTAGAGGTAGGCCTCGGCGGCGACGTAGGAGACGCTCGACAGCGCGGCCCAGGTGTCCACGCCGGTGAGCTGGATCAGGTCGAAGCGCTCGTCCGTGGAGCGTGCGTAGTGGCGTCCCTCGGAGGCGCGCAGCCGCACCTCGGGACGGTCGTGGATCCCCCCGGTGAAGTCCCGGTAGGTCTCGCGGATGAGCTCGATGGTCCAGGGGTCGAGCTCGACGCCGGTCACCCGGGAGGCGCCGTTCTCGAGGGCCGTCACGATGTCCACGCCGCCCCCGACGCCGATCACCATCACCTCGGGGCGCTCGAGCACCCGGTAGGGGGCGCTGGTGATGTTGTGGCGGAACATCTCGAGGGCCGGGCTGCCGGGCGGGGTGCGGTACATGAACGCCCAGGCGCCGCCGTCGTGGGTGATGGCGCGGTAGGGCGGGATCTCCCCCCGGTAGCGCGAGCTGAGCCCCAGGGCGTGGAGCCGGCCGGGGGGCGGGCCGGAGTCCGTCCAGCCCGCCACGTCGGTGCGGAACACCGAGCTCCACACGGACTCGTGCATCTGCCCGTGGCGGTAGAACGCGCCCACGGGCTTGTCGTCGCTGGGGCGGAAGGGGAGGGCGCCGGGCAGGGGCAGCATCACCCCGAGCAGCAGCACCGCCACGGCGGCGTTGGCCAGGCGGCCGCGGCCCGCGCCGGCTCCCGCCGCCACCAGCCCGGCCGCGGCGAAGAGCAGCGCCACGGCGATCACGACCCGCGGCGGCCCGAGCGCGTCGATCAGCGCCACCGAGAGCGCGCAGCCCAGCCCGGCCCCGACGAGGTCCCAGAAGTAGAGCCGGTTCACCGCCTGGCCCGCCTCCCGCAGGGCGAGGGCGATCGCCAGCCCGGCGAAGAAGAAGGGCACCGAGACCAGGCTGAAGTACAGGAACAGCTTCGCGAGCTCGACCGGGTCCTGGAGGATGCGGTGCGGGTGCAGCGGCACGAGGCCGGTCACCACGAGCATCAGCAGGGCCGTGACCGCCGAGATGGCGCAGTGGAGCGGGAGGGCCTCGGAGAGCGGGCGCCGGCCCAGGCGCGGGAAGGCGGCCAGCATCGCGCCGCTCGCGCCGAAGCCCAGCAGCGCCAGGCTGATCGACATGTAGGCGAAGTGGTGCCAGATGGTGAACGAGAAGATCCGGTTGAGCGCGATCTGCAGCATCAGCACGCCGACCGAGAGCAGGAAGACCGCGGCGTAGATCCGCTTCGGAAGCGGCGTCGACAAGGGTTCGGGGCTCCTTGGTGCGGCTTCGCCGCGGGGGTCGGCGAGCCCGGCATTCTATGCGAAGCGGGACCCGCGGCCCCGTCCCGGCTCAAAAATGAAACCGGTTCTATTTCTATCGGCGCGGAGCCGCCTTCGGCCAGCCGGGCCGCGACCGATTAGTCTAGGGCGTTCGACCTCGCGACCGGGGCGCCGGAGCTCCGGCGGCCCGGGGAGCCACCCACTGGACCGCGCTGCCCTCTGGCGAGTCTTCCCGCTCTACGCCCTCTCGGGGTTCGTGAGCCTGGGCTACCAGGTCGCGTGGTTCCGCATCTTCACCGACCGCTTCGGCTCGACCAACCTCACCTTCGCCCTGGTGGTCTGCAACTTCATCGGCGGGCTCGGGCTGGGGGCCCTGGCGAGCCGCCGGGTGGAGGCGGCCCTGGCGCGGCTGGGCCTCGGCGACCGCCTGCGGATCTACGGCGCCGTGGAGGCGATCGTGGGCGCCACCGCGCTCGCGACCCTGCTCACCCCCTGGATCCCCGCCGACCTGTGGGGCGCGTTCCCCTACGAGCTGCGGGACGGCGTCTACGCGCCCGTCCGCGGGCTGCAGCTCTTCCAGGTGGGGGTCGCGATGGCGTGCGTGCTGGTGCCCTGCTTCTTCATGGGCGTCACCTTCCCGCTGCTGTGCCACGCCTTCCTGGGCCGCCCCGGCGACGCCCGGGGCGCGCGCCTTCCCTCGGCCCTCTACGCCTGGAACACCCTGGGCGCCGCCCTCGGGCTGCTCGCCAGCCAGTTCTGGCTGCTGCCGTGGATCGGCCACGACCTCATGTTCCTCGCCCTGGCAGCGGCGAACCTCGCCCTGGGCGCGTTCTTCCTCGCCAGCGGGGGCGCACCGGCCGCGCCCCCCGCCCGGGCGCCCCAACGGGCGGCGCGGAGCGACGCCCGGCCCCCCGAACCGGCGCCGCGGAGCGTCGCCTCGAGGCCCGAGCCCGGCTCCTCGAGCCCCGCCGTCCTGCTCACCTGCGCGGTGCTGAGCGGGCTCCTGGCGGGAGCCCTCGAGGGTGATCTCTTCAAGCGCGTCACCTTCAACGCGGCCGGCTCGAGCGCGACCCTCTCCATGATCTCCTTCTGGGCGATCCTCGGGATCTTCCTGGCGAGCGGCGCGGTGCGCGCCATCCCCGCCCTGCGGCTCGTGCACGTGAAGGTCGCCTTCGTGGCCGCGCTCGCCTACTACCTCGCCGCCTGGGAGCTCGTGCACCCGCTGGTGGACTGGTTCCGCGAGCGCTCGGCCGCGGAGCTCGGCGGGGCGGGGGGACCGACGGCGCGGGCGACGCCGGACTGGGGCTTCCCGTCGAGCCTCGGCCAGCTGCTCGCCTTCGTGGGCATCTCGGGGTTCGTCCCCTACCTGCTCGTGTCGCTGCTGCTGCCCTACGTCTGCAACCGGCTCCAGGGCAGCCGGCGTCACGTCGGGCTCGCCTACGGGCTCAACACCGTGGCCTTCTGCATCGGCCTGGTGGGCTTCACCCTGGTCGCGCCCCGGGTGGACGTCTTCTACTCGCTGAAGCTCTTCCTGGTGCTGTTCGCGGTGGGGACGGGCCTGCTGCTGGCGGTCTCCGAGGGGCGCCGGCTGGCGCCCTGGGTGCCCGCCGCCGCGGCCGGCGTCTTCGCCCTCGGCTGCCTCGTGACCCCGGCGGGCTTCGACGCCGGCTACGTCACGCCGGGCAGCCCCGCGGCGCGCTTTCCCGTCCACTCCCTGCGCAGCAACGCCGCCCACACCACCTACGTGGTCGAGGTGCCCGGCGACCGCCGCCTCTTCTTCGACAACTACTCGATGTCCGGCAGCAGCCTGGTGGCGCAGTTCTACATGCGCCTGATGGCCCACTTCCCGCTGCTCGCCCAGCCCGAGCCGCGCAGCGCCCTGCTGATCTGCTTCGGGGTGGGGAACACCGCGTCGGCCATCGCGGCCCACGAGAGCGTGGAGCGCATCGACGTGGTGGACCTGAACCACCAGGTCTTCGCCACGGCGCCCGAGTTCGAGGAGACCCACGGCGGCGTCCACCGGGACCCGCGGGTGCGCTTCTTCCACGCCGACGGTCGCAGCTTCCTGCGCACCACCGACGCGACCTACGACCTCATCACCAGCGAGCCGCCGCCGCCCATGCACGTGGGCGTCTACCGGCTCTACTCCCGGGAGTACTACGAGGACGCCCTCGCGCGCCTGAGCCCGACGGGCCTGATGACCCAGTGGCTGCCCGTGGCCCAGATGCCGCCCGAGGCCGTGGACCTCGCCATCGCGACCTTCGTGGAGGTGTTTCCGAACGCGCTGCTCTTCTCGGGGCTGGGCACCGAGCTGGTGCTGATGGGCGGGCCCGCCCCCATCGACCTGCGGGTGCTGGAGGCGCGCTTCGACGCGTCCCCGCGCGTGCGCGACGACCTCGCCAAGCTCGGCATCGAGAGCCCGCTCTCGATCGTGAGCCGTATCCTGATGGGCGACGCCGCCCTGCGCCAGGGCTGGGCCGGGGGCCGCGTGCTGAGCGACCAGCACAACGACCTCGAGCACCTCTTCCTGGCGCGGCTCCAGGGCCGGGTGATCCCCTACGACCCGCTGCGCGTCCTCGAGGACGTGGGCGCCGAGCAGCTGGCGATGTACGAGGAGCTGCGCGGCGTCGTCACCCACTTCGGGCGCCTGCGCCACCACGCACCGGGCTTCCCGGGCGACTCCCTGGCCGCCGCGCCCGCGAGGGACGCCGTGGAGCTCTCGGGCCTCGACTGGCACCGGGTGGACCGCAGCGTGGCGGGGGCCCGGGCCGCCGCGGCCGCGGGCCAGCCGGCCCTCGCCGCGCGCAGCCTGCGGCGCGCGCTGGCCGTCTCCGACGAGCAGCCCGCCCTGCTCCTCGAGCTCGCCAACCTGCGCATGGCGGCGGGCCGCCACGCCGACGCCGTCGCACCCCTCGAGCGCCTGCTCGAGATCGAGCCCCGGGACGCGCGCGCCCACCACCGGCTCGCGGTGGCACGGCTCGGCGCCGGGCGCTCGCGCGACGCCCTGGCGCCGCTGCGCGAGGCCGCGCGCCTGCGTCCCACCTGGTCCCAGCCCGTGAACCAGCTGGCCTGGATCCTCGCCACGGATCCCGACCCTCGCGTGCGCGACCCCGGCCAGGCGCTCGGGCTCGCACGCAGGGCCGCCGAGCTCACCGAGGGCCGGGATCCCTGGGTGCTCGACACCCTGGCGGCCGCCTACGCGGCGGACGGCCAGTTCGACCGCGCCGTCGCCACCGCGGAGCAGGCCCTCGCCGTGGCGACGGAGCTGCCGGCCCCGCGCCTGGCCCGCAGCCTGGGCGAGCGCCTCGCCCTGTACCGGAGCCGCACCGCCTACCGCACCGGGGGCGTGGCGCCCCAGCGCCCTCCCAGCGGCTAGCGCCGCGGCCTGCCCTCAGCGCAGCACGGGGCCCTCAGCGCAGCACGGGGAGCAGGGAGCTGTACTCGTCGGTCCAGTGCACGCTGCCGGTGCTGCGGACCGCCTCGCCCTGCCGGCTCGCGGCCTCGCGCAGCGTCGGCGCGTCGAGCCGCGCCGGGTCGCGCGCCATCAGCACCCAGTCCGAGCTGAACACCCAGCCGCGCTCGCCCGTGGCCTTGTTCGAGATCGGCAGCAGCGCGAGCGCGTGCTCCTCGGCGAGGCCCCGCAGCACCGGGAGCAGGTCCAGGTGCCGGTTCGAGATGTGCACGGCCAGCAGTCCGTCCTCGCGCAGGTGGCGCAGGTAGGTGTCGAAGGCCTCGCGGGTCAGCAGGTGCACCGGGATCGCGTCGCTGCTGAAGGCGTCGAGGACGAGCAGGTCGAAGCCCTGGGCAGGCTCCTCCTCGAGCACCAGTCGCGCGTCGCCGAGCACCACCTCCACCTCCGCCGCGGAGGCCGCCAGGTAGCTGAAGTGCCGCCGCGCGACGTCCACCACCCGCGGGTTGATCTCGTAGAAGCGCAGGCGGTCCCCGGGGCGCCCGTAGGCGGCGAGGGTCCCGACGCCGAGCCCGACCACGCCGACGTGGAGCGCGTCGCGCCGGGCGACCTCGGCCATGGCGAGCCCCACGCCGGTCTCCTCGGCGAAGTAGCTGGTGGGCAGCCGGCGGCGGGCGTCGAGGAGCTGGATGCCGTGGCGCGTGCTGCCGTGCCACAGGGAGCGGATCCCGACCTCGCCGAGGGCGCGCTCCGTGACGTAGAGGGCGCCGTAGAAGTTCCGCACCGCGTGGTCGATCTCCCCGCGCCGGGCCCAGGTGCTGCCGAGCAGCGAGGCCCCGAAGCCCAGGTAGGCGAGGCCGACCAGCGCCCAGGCCCAGCGGGACTCACGGCGCCGCATCCCGGAGTCCTGGTCGAGCCAGCGCGTCAGCAGGCCCAGCACCGCGCAGGCCAGCACGCCGAGCTCGAACTCCTCGTACTGGAGGAACACGCGTGGTGCCACGAGGGCCACGAGCACCCCGCCGAGGGCGCCGCCCACGGCGACCATCAGGTAGAAGGCGGTCAGGTGGCGAGGGTGCGGGCGCAGCCGGTAGAGCTCGCCGTGGCAAACCATGCAGACCACGAACAGGATCGCGAGGTGCACGAGCACCACCCAGAGTATGGGGGCCACGATCACGGCGTGGGTGGGCACCAGGTCCGCCGACGCCGTGTCGTAGAGCGCGATGCAGACGAGGAGCGCCACGCCGTAGGCGGTGGGCTTGTACCAGCGCGGGCTCTCGAAGCAGAGGATGAAGGAGAGCAGGTAGAGGCCCAGGGGCAGCACCCACAGGAACGGGATCACCGCGACGTCCTGGGTGAGCTTGTTGGTGGCGGCCAGGAGCATCACCGACGCCACCGTGGGGAGGGCGAGCCACAGCGCGTAGTCGCGCCACGCGGGCGGCGGCGCGTCCTCCTCGGCGGAATCCTCGGGGCCGGCGGCGGCGCCCTGCACCGCGCCCATCACCCGGATCGCGCAGGCGCCGCAGAGCAGCGCGAAGCCGAGCATCCCGGCGGACCAGAGGCCGGTCTGCTGCGCCCGGGTGAGCAGCGGCTCCATCACGAAGGGGTAGGCGAGCAGCGCGAGCAGCGAGCCCGCGTTCGAGAGCGCGAAGAGCCGGTAGGGCGGGGCGCCGCCCTTCACGGCGCTGTACCAGCGCTGGAGCAGCGGCCCCGTGGTGGAGAGCGCGAAGTAGGCCACGCCGATGCAGACCGCGAGCAGCAGGACGATGCGCCCGGTGGGGTCCGCGCCGCCCGCGGGCTTCCAGGAGGCGTCGGGGGTGATCGGCAGCGAGAGGGCCGCCGCCGCCAGCAGGGCGAGGTGCAGCCCCGCCTGGATGCGGATCGGCAGCAGCCGGGTGGTGAGGTGGACCCAGGCGTAGCCGCCCAGCAGCAGCATCTGGAAGAACAGCATGCACACGGTCCACACGCCCGGGCTGCCGCCGAACCAGGGCAGGATGAAGCGCCCGATCAGGGGCTGGACCAGGAACAGCAGGAACGCGCCCGCGAAGATGGTGGAGCCGTAGAGCAGCACGGTGGGCTCAGCGCGCTCCCGTCCGGAGGCTCGGTGCGGCTGCGCGGGGCCGCGGGAGGGGCGCGTCGGTGATCAACGGGGCGTCCGGCACGAGGCGGCCGAGGGTATCGCACCGGGGACGCCTCCCCACGGGGTCGCCGGTGCCGCCGCGACGTGGCCGAAGGGAAGAGCCGTTCCACGAAAAGGAAAGGTCGTGACCCTTTCGAGGCCGGAGGGGCTCCCGGACGTGTGCTAGAACGTGCCCCGAAGTGCCAGGGCGCGCCCCCGCCGGCATCGGGATTGCAGCCGAACCCGCTGGATCAGTGCGTGTCCTGTGACCGCAACGAGGCCTCGCGGCCGGTCTGGGGGATCCATCGTGCGCATCCAGAGCCCTCTCCCGCTCCTTCTCCTGATCGCGGCGGCCCTCGCCGTGGCCTCGCCGGCCGGGGCGGGCCGGCGCCGCGGCGTCGCGCCCCACGAGAGCGTGGGTCGCGCCCTGTTCGCGAGCCCGCAGGTGGACCCCATCGCGCTGTCCGCCGACTTCACGCGACTGTTCGTGGCGGCCACCACGAGCAACGCGGTCGAGGTCTACGACACGGTGACCAACGGGCTGCTGGCGTCGGTGCGCGTCGGGATCGATCCGGTCTCCGTGGCGGTGCGTCCCGACGGCCAGGAGCTCTGGGTCTCGAACCACGTCTCGGACTCGGTGAGCGTGATCGACCTGACGAGCGGTCCCACCCAGTACCAGATCATCGCGACGATCCAGGACGTCGACTCGAACGGCGCCACGCTCTTCGACGAGCCCGTCGGCATCGCCTTCACCGGCGACAGCAAGAAGGCCTACGTGGCGCTCTCGTCCCGCAACGACATCGCGGTGATCGACACCTCGGCGTGCGACAACCCGTGCTCCCCGAACGAGGTCGACGGCCGCCTGCACATCACCAACCAGGACCCCCGGGCCATCGCGGTGAAGGGCAACCGGCTCTACGTCGCCGCCTTCGAGTCCGGCAACCAGACCGAGATGTCGATGTGCCCAGGCGAGAGTCCGAGCAGCGACGGCCAGTGCACCATGAACGAGGACGACCTCACGGACTTCGTGGTGCAGAGCCCCAACATCCCCTCGGCCACCAAGAACCTGATCCGCGACACCGACGTCCCCGACCGCGACGTCTTCGTCTACGACACCGGCAGCGACACCCTGGTCGACACCCTCGAGGGCGTGGGGACCCTGCTCTACGGCATCGCCGTGGACGACAACGACCTGCTCTACGTGAGCCAGACCGAGGGCAACAACGACGTCAACGGCATCGTGCAGGACCTGCCCGGCGCGCCCTCCGGCCCCGAGGACGACGTCAACGGCGACGGCGTGGTGAACCTGACGGACATGGACAACCGCATGTTCTTCAACCAGGTCGCCATCTACGACTGCGGCGGCGCCAGCTGCTCGCCCATCTCGGGCTCGCCCTTCGAGGTGGATCCCGCCCTCACCCCGGCCACCGCCCTGGCGACGCCCTACGGCATCCGGGTCACCACCGGCACCGGTGGCGCTTCCACCGCCGTGGTGACGGCGGCGGCGAGCAGCCGGATCTTCACCCTCGACGACGCCGGCAGCGTGCTCTCCCAGCTCGACGTGGGCGCGATCCCGCGCGGCGTGGCCCTGAGCTCCGACGGCAACGGCGACCCGCTGAACGCCTACGTGCTCAACACCCTCGACAACAGCGTCACCGTGGTGGACGTCTCGGACCCGACGGACCTGCCGGGCAACAACCCGTCGCCGGTCACCTTCGCGGTCGGGAACGACGGGACGCCCACCAGCCTGCGGCTCGGGCGCATCGCGTTCAACGATGCCTTCGCGTCGGACTCGGGCAACTTCTCCTGCGCGAGCTGTCACCCCGACGGCAACACCGACCAGCTGCTCTGGCGCATCGGCGGGCGCGACTGTCTCGGCTGCACGCCCGGCGAGGACGAGGCGCGCACCACCATGCCCGTGCGCGGCCTGCGCAACACGCTGCCGCTCCACTGGGACGGCACCCTCGGCGACCCCTTCGGCGGCCCGAACGGCACCGTGGGCGCCAACGGCAACGAGCCGGCCACCTGCACCCTCGGCGCCGTGGGCGACCCCTTCCGGGAGCACGCCTGCTTCCGCGACCTGGTGGACGCGAGCCTCTCCGGGGTGATGTGCGAGCAGTCCGCGGGCTGCCAGGTGAGCGCCGCCCAGGCCGGAGCCGGCGGCAGCGGCCTGCCGGGCCAGCTCACGGACGCCGAGCGGGACAACATGGCGCTCTTCCTGGGCAACGTCTCCTACCCGCCGCCGCGGTCGCGCCCCATCGACGACGTCGTCACCGCCAGCGCGCTCCAGGGCTTCTCCGACTTCTTCGTGGACCAGCCCGGAGGCGGCCTGAGCGCCGACCTGGGGGACCTCGTCGACGTGGATACCTGCGCCGACATGGACTCGGGCTGCCACGCCCTGCCGCTCGGTGTGGACACCAACTCCTCGACCCTGGGCGGCTTCGACGTGCCGACCATGCGCGGCATGACGGACCGCTTCGTGCAGTTCTCCCTGGGCCTCACGGTGGTCGAGGAGGTGGCCCTGTTCCTGAACTCGTCCCAGACCGTGGACCTCTTCGGGCTGGCCACCATCAACACGCCGCCCGCCGACGTCCCCTACGACCCGGCGGAGGGCTTCGAGGAGAACGCGGTCTTCTCCACCGCCTTCGCGATCTTCGAGCCGGTCTACGACGTCTTCTCCATCGACATGTTCCAGATGTTCGAGGAGGCGAGCACCGGGTTCGCGGGCGCCGTGGGCCGACAGATCACGATCGACCAGGGGAACGCGACCCAGCAGGCCACCATCGACGCGATGGACGAGCTCGAGTCCGCCGACTTCCTCGGGCTGGTGAACCTGCGCGCGAACGGCGTGATCAACGGGACCGAGCGGACGCTCACCTACCGCGCGGGGACGGACACCTACCGCAACGGCCTGTTCAACTGGTCGCCGGCCCAGCTGCGCGCCGCCATGGACGGCCCGGACGACGTGATGACGCTGACCGCGGAGCTGCGCTCGGGGTTCGGGAGCATGGCGGAGCCGCTGCTCTCCACGGCCAGCCCCTTCGACGGGCCCTTCGGGAACCCGAACCTCCCGGTGTTCCCGGGCGGCGCGCTGGTCACCGCCATCGACGTGCACGAGGACGCCGTGATGTTCGTGGACGGACAGCGCGTCACGACCACGGGCTTCGTCTGCGTGGGCGGAAGCTTCACGCCCTACTGCGACAGCCAGTCGATGGTGATCGACTTCAGCCCGACGCCCTCGAACGGCCTGCACCTGCTCCAGGTGCAGAACCCGGCGGGCCCGCTCAGCAACGAGTTCCCGATCTGCGTGGGAGGCCTCTCCTTCTGCGACTAGGAGAGGCCGGCCCACCCACCCGGTCGCACCCGTCCCCCTGGGGGATGGATGCGTGTCCGATCTGACATATTCGGCGGTCGCACCCCACATAGCCCTGGATCCCCACCCCGATCGGGTGTGCGGTGAAAGGAGCATGGGATGCGCACGCTGACCTCCGGAATCCTGGCCCTCTGCCTCGTCGCCCTGGCCGGCGCGGCCCACGCCGCCCCCGTCGCCCGCACGGCGGACCTCAACCTGGCGATCACGATCCAGGGCCTCGAGTCCCTCGGGTTGTCGAGCACCGGCGTCACCGTGACCGTGGACGACACGGGCGGCGTGAACGGGCTGGGCTCGATCTCGATCGCCCAGTCGGCCATCACCGTGCCGTCCTCGATCATCATCCCGGTGACCACCACCACCGCGATCGCGGCGATCCGCGCCACCACCATCACGAACCTCGACGGCGTCTTCAGCATCGGCGGCGCCGGTCGCAACATCCCGGCCACCGAGACGCCCTGTCCCCCCCGCGCGCCGGATGGCAACGCGGTCATCACCGGCGTCGCCTGCGTGGGCCAGCTCGGACTCGGCGGCCAGATGGGCATCACCGGGACCGTGGGCGTCGCCCTGGCCCTCGACTTCGTGACCCTTCCGGTGATGCTCTCCCAGGCCAACATCGGCGAGGGCGGCACCGGCGGCAACAACACCTTCGGCTTCGACGCGGTGCCCTGGACGATCGGGCAGGGGACCGTCGCGTTCCTCACCCAGACCACCGAGGTCATCACCGTCACCCTGCCCACCGGCGAGACGATCATGGTGTCCACCATGAACACCGTCACCAGCACGGGCATGGCGACGGGCACCACGAATGCGGCGCTCAGCCAGCTCACCCTGGTGAGCCCGACCTACGTGTCCGCCCTGGGCAACACGCTGCCGATCTTCGCCGAGCTCCAGATCCGCTTCACCGACGGCGGCGGCCTGCCGGGCTTCGTGAACGCCGTGGTGCCCGAGCCCGGCACCCTGCTGCTGCTCGGCTCGGGGCTCGGCCTGCTCGCCCTCGGGCGGCGCCGCTCCGCGAAGGCCTGAGCCCAGCCCGCTAGCGGCCGGCGCCTCCGGCGCCCCCCGCTCCCCCGGCCCCGATCGGGGGCCGGCGGCGGCGGGCCGCCAGCTCCGGCGCCTCCTTGAGGCAGGTGAGCAGGATCCGCAGGGACTCGCGGAACGCCGCCCAGCCCGTGCGGCGCAGCTCCGCCGGCGCCTCGGCCAGCTCCGGGAAGCCGCGCGCGTCCGGGCGCAGCGACTCCCAGCCCCGGAACAGCCGGCCCCAGGGGCTCTCGAGCACCGCGGCCATCTGCTTCTTCGCCATCAGCGGGTACCAGAAGCTGTCGTGGTAGAGCACGCTGGCGAGGTACGCCCAGGGCGCCAGGAAGGTCTTGAGGGACCACTCGACGGGCCTCTTGAGCGGACCCCAGTAGATCAGGTGCTGCATCCGCGAGGCGAAGGTCATCTCGTCGAAGGGCCCGACGAAGCTCCAGCGCTCCGCCGCGGCCGAGGCGTCGCCGACGATCTCGATCTCCGAGAGGTCGCCGCAGCCGAGCCCCTGCTCGTGGGCCAGGCGGATGTAGCGGATCTTCATCGGGTCGAAGCCCATCATGGCCGCCGCCACGGCGTCGATGGCGACCTGGTCCGCCGAGGCGAGGATCACGTCCTTCACGTGGGGGATCATGCAGCGCGGGCCCGGGCCGTCGCCCGCGAAGGTGCCGTCCATCACGGCGAACACGCCCCGGTGGATGCGCCGCTGGATGCGCAGCAGGTCCACCAGGGTGTCGTGGATGACCGGGTGGGTCCAGTGGCGCCGCTCGTTCAGCAGGCCCCCGAAGGCGTTCTTCATCGCCCCGGTGGTGGTGGTGAAGACGTGGGTCTTCACCGTGGGCAGGTGGACGATGTTCTCGCCGAGGAAGCGCTTCGGGACGTGGAAGCCCTTCGGGTACACGTCGTTCAGCACCAGGAACTCGTCGGCGAGGTCGCCCACGGCGTCGCGCACGTGGACCCACTCCTCGCCGTCGTCGTAGAGGTGCACGTTGCGCAGCCCGTGGGCCTCCACCACCGGGAGCTGCTTGTTCTCGCGCTCGCCGAGGCGCGCGTCGATCACGACGGTGCGGTTGTGGCAGGCGTGCAGCAGCTCGCGCCGGTAGCCGTCCTGGAGCAGGGCGCGGATCACCCCGTCGAGCTGCCACGGCGTGGTCGACGAGCCCGGGTAGAAGAAGTGCCAGGAGATGTTGACCTTGAGCGCGGTGTCCACCGCCGGGTCCAGCACCTCGCGGGCGCCGGCCAGGTGGAGCAGCTCCTGGTAGTCGGCGAGCACGCTCTCGGGGCGCGTGCGCAGCACCGCGACCCGCGGCCGGGGGCGCTCGGCGGGGAGGCTCACTCCGTCTCCTCCCGGGCCCGACGCTCCCGCCAGGCGGCGAGCCGGTCGGCGATCTCCGCCTCGGCGCCGCGCCGCGTGGGCTCGTAGAAGCGCACGTCGCCCAGGGCCTCGGGCAGGTTGCGGTCGGGCACGAAGGCGTCCTCCTCGGCGTGGGCGTAGCGGTAGTCGCGGCCGTAGCCCAGGCCCTTCATCAGCCGCGTCGGGGCGTTGCGCAGGTGCAGGGGCACGGGGGCCGAGCCGAAGCGCTCCAGCGCCTCGCGGGCGCGGCCCAGGGCCGCGTAGGCGGCGTTGCTCTTGGGCGCGCAGGCCAGATAGGTGACCGCCTGGGCCAGCGGGATGCGTCCCTCGGGCAGCCCGATGCGCTCCACGGCCAGGAAGGTCGAGGTCGCCAGGGGCAGCGCCTGGGGGTCGGCGTTGCCGACGTCCTCGGAGGCGAAGATCACCAGCCGCCGCGCCACGAAGAGCGGATCCTCGCCCGCCTCGAGCATGCGGGCGAGGTAGTAGAGCGCCGCATCGGGGTCGCTGGCGCGCAGGCTCTTGATGAGCGCCGAGACCACGTTGTAGTGCTCCTCGCGGTCCCGGTCGTGGAGCAGCAGGCGCCGGCCCGCCGCCTCGCGCAGCGTCTCGGGCGGAAGCTCGGCGTCGGGCGCGCCGCTTCGCCGGTGCAGGGCCACGGCGGTCTCGAGCAGGCCGAGGGCGCGCCGGGCATCGCCGTCCGCCGCCTCGGCGATGGCGGCGAAGGCGGCGTCCGAGACCGCCACCCCCGACCCGCCGAGCCCGCGCTCGGTGTCGGCCGCGGCGCGGCGCAGCAGGCGCTCGACCGCGTCCGGGCCCAGGGGCGAGAGGGTGAGGACCCGGCAGCGCGAGAGCAGGGGGCCCACCACCTCGAAGGACGGGTTCTCGGTGGTGGCGCCCACCAGGGTCACGGTGCCCGCCTCCACGTGGGGCAGCAGGGCGTCCTGCTGGGAGCGGCTCCAGCGGTGGATCTCGTCCACGAAGAGCAGGGTGCGCCGGCCGCTGCGGGCGCCGCGCCGCGCCGACTCGATCACGCCGCGCAGCTCCTTCACGCCGGCCAGCACCGCGGAGAGCGCCACCAGGTCGGTGTCCGGTGCCGCGGCGAGCAGCCGCGCCAGGGTGGTCTTGCCGCTGCCGGGCGGACCCCACAGGATCAGGGACGGGAGCTCGCCCTCCTCGAGGAGCGCGCGCAGCGGAGCGCCGGGAGCGGTCAGGGCCTCCTGGCCCACCACCTCCTCGAGGCTGCGGGGCCGCATGCGCTCGGCCAGCGGCACCGAGCCCGCCGTGGGACCCGCCGCGGGCGCCCCGCTCGGGGGCTCCTCGGAGAAGAGCTCGAGGGAGTCGCCGGAGGCCATCGCCGCCAGTCTACCGTGGTTCCCTCGCGGGGCCTGTGATAGTCATAGGCGGCCCCCCCCGGAGCTGCGCCCGTCCCGAGGCCCGAATGACGGTCCCTTCCGCCATCCGAACCGTCGGTCTCTGCGCGAAGCCCGACTCCCGCGCGGCGGCGGAGGCCGCCCGCGGCCTCGACAAGTGGCTGCGCGAGCGCGGGCTGCGCGTGATCGCCGACCCCTTCGCCGCCGAGGCCCTGGAGGTGGCGGACGCGCCCCGGGCCCGGCTCGCCCGGGAGTCGGACCTGCTCGTCGTGCTGGGCGGCGACGGCACGCTGCTCGCGGTCTCCCGGGAGCTCGGCGAGCGTCCGGTGCCGATCCTCGGCGTGAACCTGGGCCGCCTGGGCTTCCTCGCCGAGGTGACGCCCGACGAGCAGGTGGACGCCCTCGAGCGCGTGCTGGCCGGGGAGATGCACACCGTCGCGCGCATGCGCCTGGCGGTCCGCGCCGAGCGCGACGGGCGCGAACTCGGCCGCCACCTCGCCATCAACGACGCGGTCATCACCCGCAGCGACCTGTCGCGCATGATCGACCTCGAGACCCTCACCGACGGCGTGCCGGTCACCACCTACCCCGGCGACGGGCTGATCGTGGCCACGCCCACGGGCTCCACCGCCTACTCGCTCTCCGCCGGCGGCCCGATCCTGCTGCCCGACTTCGAGGCCTTCGTGCTGACGCCCATCTGCCCCCACACCCTGAGCCAGCGGCCCCTGGTGCTGCCCGCCTCGGCGCGCCTCGAGATCCGCGTGTTCCCGCGCGAGGGCGGGGCCCGGCTCACCCTCGACGGCCAGACCGGGGTGGAGCTCCAGTGCGGCGACCGGGTCTTCATCGAGCGCTCGGAGCACCCGGTCCACTTCGTGGTGTCGCCCTCGCGCTCGCGCTTCGAGGTGCTGCGCAGCAAGCTCGGCTGGGGCGCCTCTTGATCGAGACCCTGCGCATCGAGCGCCTCGCCGTGGTGGAGGCGGCGGAGATCGAGTTCGGGCCGGGCCTGAACGTGCTGACCGGGGAGACCGGGGCCGGCAAGTCGCTGGTCCTCGGTGCGCTGTCGCTGCTGGCCGGAGAGCGCGCTCCCCGCGCCGTGGTGCGCGAGGGCGCGGACGAAGCCGTGGTGGAGGCGGTGTTCCGCACCGACGCGCTGCCCGACCTCGAGGCCGAGCTGGCCGAGCGCGGGCTCGCCAACGAGGACCACGAGCTGATCCTGCGCCGCAGCATCGCGCGCAGCGGCCGCAGCCAGGCGCGCATCGGGGGCGCCCGGGTCCCGGTCTCCACCCTGGCCGAGCTGTTCCAGGGGCGCATCGAGATCTCGAGCCAGCACGAGTCCCAGGCGCTGCTGCGTCCCGAGGTGCAGGGCCGGCTCCTCGACGCCCACGGCGGGCTGCTCGAGCTGCGCCGCGAGGTCGAGGCGGGCGTGCGGCAGCTCCGCGAGCTCGGCCGGGAGATCGCCGAGCTGCGTGCCCAGGCCGAGGAGCGGGCGCGGCGCGAGGACTTCCTGGCCTTCCAGGTGAGCGAGATCGACGCCGCCGCCCTCGAGCCCGGCGAGCTCGAGCGGCTCCAGGCCGAGCGCTCGCGCCTGCGCCACGCCGAGCGCCTGGGCCGCGAGGCGGGCGAGGCGGCGCGCGCCCTCGGCGGGGATCCCGCCGCTGCCGACGCCGCCGGTGCGTCGGACCTGCTGGGCGAGGCGCTGCGCCGGGTCGAGGGCCTGGCCGAGCTCGACGGCGAGCTCGCCGGCCTGGTGGAGCGGCTGCGGGAGGCCCAGGCCGAGGTGTCCGAGGCCGGGGTGGACCTGGAGCGCTACGCCGAGGCCATCGAGGCCGACCCCGAGCGGCTGGCCGGCCTCGAGGAGCGCCTCGAGCGCCTCGAGGGGCTGCGGCGCAAGTACGGCGCCGACGAGGCGGAGATCCTCGCCTTCCGCGAGCAGGCCGCCCAGGAGCTCGCCTCGGTGGCCGGCGCCGACGCGCGCCTCGAGAAGCTCGACGCCGAGCGCACCGCCCTCGTCGAGAGCCTCGAGCGCGCCGCCGGCAAGCTCGGGCGCGGCCGGCGCAAGGCGGCGAAGCGCCTGGCCGAGGCCGTGGAGGCGGCGCTCGTGGGCCTGGCCATGCCCGACGCCCGCTTCGAGGTCGCCCTCGAGCCGGTGACGCCCGAGGAGGGGCTTCCCTGCGGCGCCTCCGGCGCCGAGGCCGCGGAGCTGCGCTTCTCCGCCAACCCCGGCGAGCCCCCGCGCTCGCTGCGTCGGGTGGTCTCCGGCGGCGAGCTGTCCCGGGTCTTCCTGGCCCTCAAGAACGTGCTGCGCCGGGCCTCGGCGGGCACCGCGCTGGTGTTCGACGAGGTGGACGCCGGCATCGGGGGCGGGGTGGCGGACCGGGTGGGGGCGGTGCTCGCGGAGCTCTCCGAGGCCCACCAGGTGCTGTGCATCACCCACCTGCCCCAGATCGCCGCCCGGGCCGACGCCCACTACCGGATCCGCAAGGGCGCCCGGGGCGGCCGCACCGCCACCCGCGTCGAGCGCCTCGACGCCCGGGCCCGGGTGGACGAGCTCGCCCGCATGGCGGGGGGCGCCGAGGTCACGGCCGCCACCCGCCGCCACGCCCAGGCGCTCCTGGACGGAGCCCGGGGCTCCCGGGCCTGAGCCGCGCCGCTCCGGGGCTCCCCGGAGCGCCCTCCCGGGGAGGCAGGCCGGCGCGTCAAGTCCGCGGGGCCCCGTGCCGATGTTCTCCCTGGACATCCCTGCGCATCGCCTCTCCCCGCGTGACCGGGATCACGGGGGCGGGGGTGCGGTGCGACCGTAGAGAGGACGTGGTGGGGGCAGAGCAGGCAGCGTCGCAGCGTCCGCCCGTTCCGGTCGGAGGCCGGGTACGGGTCATGTCGGGCTTCTACGAAGGCCTCGAGATCGGCCTCGACCGCGACTGGCTCGTGATCGGGCGCGGGCGCGGCGCCGACCTGGTGCTCGCCGAGCCCACCATCTCCCGGGCCCACGCCGCCATCGGCTGGGACGGAGAGGGCTTCTTCGTGCAGGACCTCGGCAGCACCAACGGCACCTCGGTGAACGGCGACCCCGGCCACAAGATCGCGCTGGTCGACGGCGACGAGATCCAGATCGGCAAGCTGGTGCTGCAGATGGGGCTGCCGTGAGCGCCGCGCCGCGCAGCAACGACCGCCTGACCGTCATCGTCGTCCCCGACGAGACCTCGCCGGTGCGCCGCTTCCAGGTGCCCCGGGCGCTGCTCCGCCACGGCATCTGGATCGGCGTGCTCGTCGCGATGCTGTTCGCCGCCGCCGTGGTCGACTACGTGCGCCTGCGGGTCGAGGCGGTGGAGGTCGAGCAGCTGCGCGCCGAGACCCGACGCCACCGCGAGAACCTCCTGGCCCTCACCGGCGACGTGGAGGGCCTCGAGCAGGAGCTCGGCCGCATCCGCGAGTTCGAGCGCAAGGTGCGGCTGATCGCCGACCTGCCCGCGGCGATCCCCGCCGCCAGCGTGCCCGACGGCCTCACGCCCGAGAACGAGCCCCAGGGGCTGCCCCTCGGCCCGGCCGGCGGCGAGACCGGGGTCTGGGAGCTGCGCCGCGAGGATTCCGGCGCCGACGCCGGCGATCCCCTCGACCCCGCCGGCATCGCGCGCATCCAGGGCCGCGCCCGCCAGCTCTCGGCGCGCTCCTCGGAGCGTCGCGACTCCTTCGAGAGCCTGCTCGAGCAGCTCGACGGCAAGCGCCACCGTCTCGCCTCGACGCCCTCGATCTGGCCCGCCGACGGCTGGGTCACCTCGGGCTACGGCTACCGGACCTCGCCCTTCACCGGGCAGCGCAAGTTCCACGCCGGCATCGACATCGCGGCCGACGTGGGCACGCCCGTGGTGGCGCCGGCCCGCGGCAAGGTGGTGATGGTGGGACGCAAGGGCCCGCTGGGGAAGACGGTCATCCTCGACCACGGCTACGGGATCCGCACCACCTACGGCCACAACTCGAGGATCCACGTCAAGCTCGGCCAGGAGGTGGAGCGCGGTGAGCGCATCGCCGACGTGGGAAGCACCGGGCGCAGCACCGGCCCCCATCTCCACTACGGCGTCTCGGTGAACAAGAAGTCCGTGAATCCGTCGGATTACATCATCCGGTAGGCGCGCGTCGCCACGGCTGCGGCTGCGCCGCAGATTTGCCGCACCCCCCACGCTTTCGTACATTCCGCCACTCCTCTCCCCCCGGGATGGAGATCCGGCTCCCCGATGCCGAGCGTGCTGGGAAAAGTCTTCGGGACCGCCAACGATCGCGAGATCCGGCGCATCGTCCCCATCGTCGAGCGGGTGAACGCCCTCGAGCCGGAGCTGGTGAAGCTCCCGGACGACGCCCTGCGCGCCCGCACCGGCGCCTTCCGGGAGCGCATCGGGAAGGGCGAGAGCCTCGACGCCCTTCTGCCCGAGGCCTTCGCGACGGTGCGCGAGGCCATGAAGCGCACCATCGGCAAGCGTCTGTTCGACGTCCAGCTGATCGGCGGCCACGTGCTGCACCAGGGGCGGATCGCCGAGATGAAGACCGGCGAGGGCAAGACCTTCGTCGCCACGCTGCCGTCCTACCTGAACGCCCTCACCGGGCGCGGCGTGCACGTCGTCACCGTGAACGACTACCTCGCCCGGCGCGACGCCGAGTGGATGGGGACGGTGCACGGGTTCCTCGGGCTCTCCGTGGGCGTGATCCTCCACGACCTGAACGAGATGCAGCGCAAGCAGTCCTACGGGGCCGACATCACCTACGGGACCAACAACGAGTTCGGCTTCGACTACCTGCGCGACAACATGAAGCCGAGCCTCGAGTACTGCGTCCAGCGCGAGCTCCACTACGCGATCGTGGACGAGGTGGACTCGATCCTGATCGACGAGGCGCGCACGCCGCTCATCATCTCCGGCCCGTCGGAGGAGAACACCCAGGTCTACGGCGTGGCCAACCGGGTGATCCCGCGGCTCAAGCAGGGCACCAAGGGCGACGCGAAGAAGGAGGTCGAGGACACCGGCGACTACTGGGTGGACGAGGAGCACCACGCCGCCGCCCTCACCGACGACGGCATCCACAAGGTCGAGAAGCTGCTGGGCATCGACAACCTGTACGACCCCCAGATGCTGCCGGTGCTCCACGCGGTGCAGCAGTCCCTGATCGCCCACACCCTGAAGAAGCGCGACGTCGAGTACGTGGTGAAGCCCGGCGAGAGCGGCAAGCCCGAGGTGATCATCGTCGACGAGTTCACGGGCCGCCTGATGCCCGGGCGCCGCTGGTCCGACGGGCTCCACCAGGCCGTGGAGGCGAAGGAGGGCATCGCCGTCCAGAGCGAGAACCAGACCCTCGCCTCGGTGACCTTCCAGAACTACTTCCGCATGTACGACAAGCTGTCGGGCATGACCGGCACCGCGGACACCGAGGCGCCGGAGTTCGCCAAGATCTACGACCTCGACGTCTCGGTGATCCCCACCAACCGGCCCATGGTCCGCGACGACATGGCCGACGTCGTCTACAAGACCCAGCGCGAGAAGTTCGACGCGGTGGTGGACGAGCTGGTGGAGCGCCACGCGACGGGGCAGCCGATCCTGGTGGGCACCATCGCGATCGAGACCTCGGAGAAGCTCTCGCGGCGGCTCGCCAAGCGCGGCGTGAAGCACAACGTCCTGAACGCCAAGCAGCACGAGCGCGAGGCCGAGATCGTCGCCCAGGCGGGGCGCAAGGGCGCGGTCACCATCTCGACCAACATGGCGGGCCGCGGCACCGACATCGTGCTGGGCGGCAACCCCGAGTTCCTGGCCCTGGCCAGGTGCGGCGGCGACCCCGAGCACCCGGAGCTGCCGGCGCGGGTGGCCGAGTTCGAGCGCCAGTGCGCGGCCGAGCGCGCCGAGGTGCTGGAGGCCGGGGGGCTGCACATCCTCGGCACCGAGCGCCACGAGAGCCGCCGCATCGACAACCAGCTGCGCGGCCGCTCGGGCCGCCAGGGCGATCCGGGCTCGAGCCAGTTCTTCCTCTCCCTCGAGGACGACCTGCTGCGCATCTTCGGCGGCGAGCGCATCACGCCCTGGATGGAGCGCCTGGGCCTCCAGGACGGCGAGGCCATCGAGCACCGCATGATCACCCGCGCCATCGAGAACGCCCAGAAGAAGGTCGAGGCGCGCAACTTCGACATCCGCAAGCACCTGCTCGACTACGACGACGTGATGAACAAGCAGCGCCAGGCCTTCTACGGCCGGCGCCGCGA
>JANQFK010000076.1 GCA_028277885.1 Myxococcota bacterium | reverse complement strand
GCAGAGCTCCGTCATCGACCACTGGCCGCTCGCGTGGTCCGCGACAAAGCCCCTCCTCTGCCTCTCCTTGTCGGTTTCCATCCAGGGCATCCCCCGTGTGAAGGATGTCCCCGGACTTCTGTAAAGCATGAACCCGGACCGGACCCGCTGCGCCGCCTAACAAGGCGCTGCAGCTGACCGGCTACCGCGCGTTTCAAACGACGTCTGGTAGCCTTTGGCATCAACCTAGGGCGCTTCGAGCCGCCGCTTGCGGCAAGCCGGCCGCTGAGCGCCAGGTCAGTTAGGCGTTCGCAGCGCCGTGTTGCACGATATCCGTGTATCCGATAATCTTCTGCGGTGATCGCAAGCTTCGGCGACCAAGCCACCGCGGATCTCTACCACGGCAGGCGCACTCGCCGTGTGCGGGCGTATCCGAACGACATCGTGGCCGCGGCCACGCGAAAGCTCGACATGGTAAACGCTGCCCATGCCTTGCTGGACCTGCGTTCGCCACCTGGGAACCGGCTCGAGGCCCTTCGGGGAGAGTGGCGGGGTTTCCACAGCATCCGAGTGAACGATCAGTGGCGCATCGTCTTTCGTTGGGCCGAAGGCGCCGCCCACGACGTCCGTCTCCTCGACTACCACAAGGGGTAAACATGCAGCCCGAGCGTCGCATTCCCACTCATCCGGGCGAGATCCTCCGCGAGGAGTTCCTCGTCCCCATGGGCCAGACCCAGGTGGCGCTGGCAGAGCACCTCGGCGTGCCGGTTCAGCGGATCAACGAGCTCGTTCGCGGCAAGCGAGGCGTCACTCCAGAGACGGCCTGGTTGCTTTCCCATGCGTTCAATACGACGCCGGAGTTCTGGCTCAACCTTCAGTCCGCCTACGATCTTGCGCGCAATCGCCCCGCTCGAAGGCTCCCGCGACTGCAGCGAGCATCGTAGGGCGGCCGCCTAACCAGGCGCTGCAGCGGAGCGGGCACAGCGCGCTCCAATTTCGGGTGGTAGCGTCTGGCCATGCACCTGGGCGCTCCGAGCCGCCACGGCGGTGGCCCGGCCGCTGAGCGCCAGGTCCGTTAGGCGCCGGCGAGCGGGCCGTGATGGTGGAGATGGTCCACGCACAGTCTCCGGAGGGAATTGACCCCAAGCCGAGGATTGCCTGGCTATTGCGAAACCTTCCCTACGACCAGCTTCACTACTCGCGCCTTCGGCTCCGTCATCCTGCAGGTATCTACAGTCTCTCCCTCGGCCGTCTGGCGAATCGCTTTCGCACCGTCCTCGACGAACTCGATTCCGTACGAACCAAGTACGAAACGGGTGCGGAACTTCCGGAGCTCGGAGTCCTCATCGATCGCCACGAGTCCCTGCTCTACGCTCTCGCTGAGCACCTCGACGACTGCAAGAACATCCTAAGGAGCTTCTTCACATCGAACAAGATCGCCAACAAGAACTGCAGCGTTCGCGACTTCGCATCCCGCGCTGCCAACTACCGCAATCGCGTGGGCGAGATCGTCAACGCAATCAAGCATCGCACTGGGCGACTCTGTGGCGTAATGATGCACCACGAGGAGCTCTTCGTCCCTGGCTACTTCGTCGAATCCGCAATAGACGCCCGTATCGTCGGCCCCGATCCGAATCTGCACAACGACGGGGACACCGCGATTTCACTCTATCGCGACCTGAAGCTTCATTTCGTACACCTCTACCTCTTGGGCCAGCATCTCGAGAACGCCGTGTTCGAGATCTGGTCTTCGCCGCTTGAGCCCAAGCCTCCGGAGCTGGGCAAGGAGCCGCTAGACCTTCTTGACCTCGCGCGACGCCTGAGACTGCTCCCCGACGTCGTCTACTTCGACGAACGTCTTCTCGCCTACCCACGAATCCGGATCCTGCGCGCAAACGACGGGCGGAACGAAGTTCGATTCTCATACGAGCAGCCAGAACAGCCTCTTCGCACCTTTGGCAAGTATCAGCTCAGAGCTGCATTCCAGGGTGACGGGTTCACCGACACCTTCAAGCTTCCGTACTTCAGAACCGGGTGGCAGCGCGATTTCACCGGCGCCTAACAAGCGGTTGCAGCTGACGCCCAACAGCTGCCTCCAATGGATCCGTGGTATCGTCTTGGCGGCGGGCACCGTGCCCCAACGTTGGCAGTCAGCGCTATTGGGCGCAGCTGAACCGCGAGGTCCGTTGGACGTTGCGATGCAAAGCGAAACACTCACGTTCAGAGATCGCAGCTTCTGCTTCACAGGAAAGCTTGCCGACCTCAAACGAACACAAGCCGAGCGTGAAGCCCGAGCGCGTGGTGGCCAGACCTGCAAGGTCGTCAATGAGCGCTTGGACTACTTGGTAGTTGGCTCAATTCCAGCGACCGGTTGGAAACACGGAAGCTACGGCAGGAAGATCGAGCGGGCTCGAGCGATCGCTGCGCGGAATTCCGGTCTACCCCAGCTCGTTCCTGAATGCATGTTCATGGAAGCACTCGCAACCACGCCACCCGTGAACTCGGGCGAGATCGACGGCAAGGTGTTCGTCTGCAACTACCGCTTCCTCACAGCTGACCGCCGCTCCTACGACGCCGACCAGCTGGACGACTTCCTTGCCTCACTCCACGCGTCCGAGGGCTGCCACGTTGCAGCGCGCGCTCATTGGGCTCCAGTCTTTGCCGACCTGTTCGCAGACGAGACAGCGAAGGCTGCTCCAGCGAACGCGCTAGTAGTCGAGTGCCGCATCGTCAAGCATGTCCCTCTTGAGTCCTCGCCCGCAAAGCTCATCGAGCACATCGAGAGAGGCTTCGAGTCTATACCCGGAGTCGACGGCAACCTGCGCTGGTTCGAACGCTCTGAGGGGTCTGCGGACTACATTCGATTGCTAAAGGAAGTTCCCGAGTGTCTCCGGGTACCTGAGCTCTGAGCGGGCGTCGCGCCGCCTAACCAGGCGCCGCAGCGGACAGGCCACAGCGGGGTCCAATCTCTGGTGGTAGCGTCTGGCCATGCACCTGGGCGCTCCGAGCCGCCACGGCGGCGGCCCGGCCGCTGAGCGCCAGGTCCGTAAGGCAGCACGGCGGGTTCCCTCGTTTGCTAGTCTGGTCGAATGCCCGAAGCCACCCCGAAACAGCGCATCCTCGAGGCCCTGCAAGACCTTCCGGCCGACGCGACGATTGATGACGCGATCGAGCGGTTGGTGTTCCTGGCCCGTGTGCAAGAAGGACTTGGCCAGCTCGATTCTGGCCAGAGCGTGACTCACGAGGAAGTGAAGCGGCGCTTCAGCGCGTGACCCTCATCTGGTCGCCCAGGTCCGTCCTCGATCTCGAGGGAATCCGCGATCACATCGCCCAAGATTCCGAAGTCTACGCAGCCTTGGTAGTGCAGCGCTTGATCACTTCTGCGGAGCGAGTCTCCGAGTTTCCGAGGCGCGGCAGGGCAGTTCCCGAAATTGGAGACGAGAGCCTCCGGGAACTCATCGTTCGACCCTACCGTCTCGTGTACCGAATCACTTCGGCCGACCGAATCGAGATCGTCACGGTCTTCCGTGCTTCCAGGTTGCTCCCGGAGGTCGGGTAGCATGCTGCCTAACCAGGCGCTGCAGCGGACCGGGCACAGCGCGCTCGAAATTCGGGTGGTAGCGTTGGGTCACGCACCTGGGCGCTCTGGGCCACCACGGGGGGCGGCCCAGCCGCTGAGCGCCAGGTCCGTTAGGCGTCGGAGAGAACACGTGTCGCCTAACTTCTCAAAGATCGAGACGAAGAAGCTTTGCGAGCTTTCCGAGATCGCGTGCAATCGCGAGCTCCACCACGACCTCCAGCACATCGCCAGTGCGTGTCGAGACCTTCGAGAGGGCCACGTCGATGAGACCGCGCTCGACGAGCTCCTTCGACACTATGTGGAAGGCACCTCAACCACCGTGCTCGCGAGGTACCGCGAGTGGGAGCCTGAGGTCTCGGTAGCCCGTGCTCTAGCTGTCAAGTCGCTCGAGCCTGAAGAAGTATTCTCACCCCTTCGAAAGAAACTCAAGAGCTACGTCGAAGCACTGAGCCACGTTTTCGGGTGATCCGCCGCCTACCCAGGCGCTGCAGCGGACCGCCAAGGGCCCGTTCGAAAAACAGCGTGTGGTAGTCTGGCGTCGAACTTCGGCGCTTCGGCCGGCCCTGGGCAGCAGGGCCCTTGGCGGCCGCTGAGCGCCAGGTCCGAGGCGTCGGCACGCCAATGACAAACCGAGAGCGGGCGGCAGTTGCGTGCTACCTGGTTCCTGCGCTCACCCTCCTGGGGTTCGGATTGCGGTACCTGACCGCATCAGAGTTCATGCCCTACCACGCGGACGGGCTTCAACGCCCATGGCGCGACCTTCCCCCGAATGAACAGGGAGTCATGCTGGCGGCGCTTCGGGGCGGGGGCGGCGGCTTCCTGTTCGCGGGGGCCACCATCGTCGTTCTGCTCAGCATTCCCTTCCGTTTGCGGGAGGTGTGGGCGTACAGAGCACTTCCGGCCGCAGTCGCGCTCTCGGGGTTCTCCGCGCTCTACACCTCTCTCACGCTCACTCTTCTCACGCCGGCCTCGGCGCCGTGGCCAGCCGCCGCCGCCACAATCGGTCTAGCCGCTCTCGGGTTCGCGCTCGCGCCGAGGCCCCAGTCCTAGTGCTACGAGAGCCGCCGCCCAACCAGGCGCTGCAGCGTACCGGCCAACTCGGTGCTCCAAACTCAGTGGGGTACCTTGCCGAGGCATAGGCGCAATGGGCCGGCAGGGCGTGCCCGCCGGCCCCTGAGCGCCAGGTCGTCAGGCGTCGGCACGATGCACACCACGCAATCCGATCGAGCCTACGCATTCAAGGCTCAGCTCACGATGGAGCCAGGTGCCAAGGCGGTGCTCCCGCGGGGCGGTTACGACGGAACGACTCCGTCATTCAACTTCGCCGGTTCACTAGTCGCCTGCCGCGTACGCACGATCGATGGGTCGGAGCGGCTTCCCTTCGGAACCCCGGTGGAAGTCGAGATTGAGGTCATCGCGGCACTCGACTCCTACAACTCGATCCGGTCGGGTTCAGAGTTCAAGCTGAACTACGGCGGGCTTGTGGTGGCAAGCGGCCGGGTGGGGAATACGATCCTTCGCAAGTAGTAGCGCCGCCGCCCAACCCTGCGCTGCAGCGGGCCGGGCACCTCTCGCCGTGATCGATCCGTGGTATCGTTCGGCCACGAGCGCTGGCGCTCCGGGTCACTACGGCGGCGGCCCGGCCGCTGAGCACCAGCTCCGCCAGGCGGCACAAGGGCATTGTGAACGCCAGATGCTCCAGAATTCTGGGAGGCTTTGTCTATCCTCTTGGTGTCCTGATCCTCGGGATGCTTGCTCTCGCGAACGTCGACTCCTCGGCCAGAGCTGCCGAGTTCGCTGCGCTGGGTGTCTTCTTCGCACTGCTTGCCGCGATTCCTGTCACCGTGATCGGCAACATCCTCCTCCTCAAGCCAACGGGCTCTACTCTCGACCACTTCAGGCGCGGCATGTTCCTTCCAGGCGCCTTCCTTCTTTGGGCTCTCGTGTATCAGGCTGGGTGGTGGGACCAGCTGACGTGACTCACAGGTCCTAGGAGCGTGCCGCCTAACCAGGTGTTTCAGCGGACGCGGGAATAGCGCGCTCCAACCGGCTTCGGCAGGCTCTCAGGTAGTGTCGGCGTCGCAACGGCAAGTTGCCCCCGCCGCTGAGCGCCAGCTCCGCTAGGCGGCGCGCGGGTCGGAAACGTGGGGCGCCACCGGCTCGGGCACGAGGTGGCGCCAGGCGCGGGCCGCTTGGGCGTGGCCGTCGCGCTCGATCAGGTCTCCGTGGGAGAGCACGATGCGTTCGAAGTCCCAGCCCAGGGCGTGCTCCAGGCAGCGCCGAGCGAGCCCGCGATCTCGAAAGCCCATGCCGTACTCGGGCGCAGGCGACGGCCGGTTCCACTTCCGGAACAGGACCCACCACAGGCGCAGCAGCCAAGGTACGTTCCGGCTGCGGTCGCCGTAGTACTCGATGCTGTCCGTGACGATCAGGGTGCGGCTGGACCGGTCGAAGAACAGCACCTCCGCGATGACGCGAGCGCCGCGCAGCACGACCTGCTCGATCTCGTCGCGCCAGGCCGGGGGCGCCTCGTCGGACAGCTCCCTGCCGGCCGGCAGGCCGGGCCGCTTCCTCCGCAGACCCGGGCACAGCCAAACCTGTGCCTCCGGATGGGCATCCGCCCAGGTCCGGACGTGGTAGTGGTGGAACGTTCCTGGTGCCACGATGTGCGCCACCCGGCCCAGCTCCGCGACCTGACGCTGCAGGGCGGGCTCGAGCGGGCCTGGCGAGTGCACGAACAGGTCCCCATTCGCGAGTCGCACCACGGTCGTGCGCGCCTCCAGGTCCATGCCTCCGTACCGCACGCCGTACTCGCAGAGCCAGAGGCGGTCGGGGACAAAGGCGCGCAGTGGCGTCTCGGTCACTCGGATGGCTTCCTCCCGCGAGAGCATAGCAGCGATCGATCGATCCCTTCGAGCTCGGCACGGACCCGTTGAGCCCGCGGAAGGCCCGGTGCTCAGCGCGCGGCCACCGCCGCCAGCCAGCACCACAGCGAAACCTTGGGTTCAGCGCGCAGGAGCTTCGGTGAATCGAGCGCCTGCTGAGCGAGAATCAGCAGACTCCCATTGAGGCTTGGTATGGATACTCCGGAACCTAGAGCAGGCGAGAGAATCGTCGACGTGACGATCGACGAGAGCTCCCCCCTAGGCGGCCTGAGTAGCGACTCTCCGCCGCCAGCGACCCTCGCGAAACGCAAGAAGGATCCTGCGCGCCTTTTCTCCGTGCTCTTCGTCGGTTGTACGAACTACGCCGGTGCGAAGGAAATCGCTACGGCCGGCTAGCGTTCGCAGATCCTCGGAGCGGGCTCGATAGAATCCCATGCTCCAGCCCTCGAACGCCCGCTCGGGGAGCTCGCTCCTCAGCAGGACCATTGCGGCTGTGTGTCGATCATCCTTCTCGATCCGGCTGAAGAGTTCTTCCACAAGCTCTCGCTTTCCCTCGAGCACTTGAAGGAATGAGCCTTCGTGGTAGAGCAGCATCCCGGTGATCCCCAGCGCGGAGTTGTTCCGCCTCGCTGCCGCAAGGATTCCCTCCAGCTCTTCGCTTCTCATCTCGCGAGCCGCAGCGCTCGAGTAGATCAGCTGGTAGATCGGGGTGGGCTCTTCGGCATTCATCGCATGCTCCTGACAGCACACATCGGAGACGCGAGGCCGGTTCTCGATACCAGGAAGGCTGTAGCCCGCTGCCGTCGCGCCGCCCAACAAGCCGCTACAGCGGACCGCCTACAGCCCCGTCCAAGCTAATACGCTCTCTGGGTGGCGGCCGCTGGGCGCCGAACCAGTCAGGCCGCACGGCATGGTCGTCGAGACGCACGATGGACGCACGGTTCAAGGGGTTCGCCCTGGCGCTCGGCGCGACAGTTGCGTTGGTGGTGTGGCGTGCGGCCCAAGAAGGCTCCGGCAGATGACAGCCATCAGCGCCTTCCAGTCGAAACGTGGTACGGTTCTAGCATCTGCCGGTTGCTTGGCTGGCCCGAGGTGGCCCGTTGTGTGCAGCTGAGCGCCGGGTCCGTCAGGCGGCGTGAGATGCGATTTCCCGTGAGAGTGCTGCCTCTGCTGCTCCTCACATGCTGTGGCTCGGGCGTGGCCGATCAATCCTTCTCGGTGTCTCGGATTTCGAGACCCGACACCGTAGCCGTCCTCGCCCGATCGGAGATCCACAGCCACAATGGATGCGTCGGAAGCTCGAAAGCCGGCACCCTGGTCCGCGTCTTCATCGTGCCCGACCCCCGCGAATGGAATGAGACCGAGGTTCTACGCTATTGCGCCGCCCGTGAAGCCTATATCTCGGTTGCCTCTTGCGAGCGTCCCGTACGCCAGGCCGCCTTCCGACTTCCGCAGAAGTGCCTCTGGCGCTTCGCGCCCCCAATGATCAGCGGGGGCGAAGCGACCGCTCCCGACCCCGGCCTCGTACGGCTCGAAGCGATCGAGGAGCAAGAGCGTAGCTGTGCTCGCGTCACGTATCTGTTCGAGGTGGGCCTCCAATCCGTCTCGGTCGTAGAGCGCGATGAAGAACGGATCCAATGCCCTTGGCTACCAGCGGCTCAGGGTGCCGCCCAACCAGGCGCTGCAGCTGACGCCGCGGGCGGTAGCGTGGCAGGAGGTGGTACCGCCCTGGCGCCGGAGCTCGGGTGGCCTGGCGCTGGCGGTCAGCGCCCGCGGCGCCGCTGAGCGCCCGGCCCGCAAGGCCGCCCGCCGTCGCGGTCTCCGCCGGCATGCAGCATCGCTCGAGTGCCCCGGGCCTCCATCTCTTCTTCGGCCTGACACTCGGCCTCACGTGGGTCGCGTGGGCGCCGGCGGCGCTATCCCGTTCGGAGCCCGACAGCTTCCTCTTCGTGGTCGGCGGCTTGTCGCCCTCCCTCTGGGGCGTCGTCCTCACCCTTCACTACCAGGGGCGCGCTGGCCTCAGGGACCTCGTGCGCCGGTCCTTCGACCCCGGATTGATCCCCGCACGATGGTGGCTTCCGCTCCTGCTTCTCTACCCCCTTCTCATGGCTCTCAGCCTCTCGCTTGGTCTCTCCATGGGAGTGGAGCCGACCGCGCTCACTCCCCTCGAGGGTGCTCGCTTGCCGCTTGGCGAGCTCGTCCCGCTGATTGTCGTTCTTGTCGTAGCGGGACCGCTATCCGAAGAACTTGGTTGGAGCGGTTTCGCCCTGGACCGTCTGCAACGCCGCTGGAGTGCCCTCGTCTCGAGCCTGATCCTGAGTGTGTTCGGCATCCTCTGGCACCTCCCACTGTTCTTCATGGAGGGCACCTCGCAAGGCGAGATGGGCTTCGGCAGCGCACTGTTCGTCGCTTGGGTCGTCCGGCACACTACGAGCAAGGTGTTCCGTACCTGGGCCTACAACAACACGGACCGTAGCGTCCTGGCTACCGTTGTTGTGCACTTCATGGGGAACTTCACCTTCACGATGGTCGCGGGACTCGGCGGCGCCGTACCCCTTGGAGTGGAAGGCGTCAACGTACTACTTCAACTCGGGGCAGCCGCCGCCGTGCTCTCCTGGTGGGGCCCGGCTCGGCTGGTGCGCCGCAACGGGCGGGCGGCCTGACGAGGCGCGGTTGCCGCCCCGCTGGCGGTCAGCGTGTTGGCGGCGGCTGAGCGCCCATTCCGTTGGGCGTCGGGCGCGGGCACCTCGAGGTCGCGGAAGATCCTACGCGCCAGGTGTTCGTTGATCTCGCGGTGCCGTGGCACCGTGGACACCCTGCGACCAGCCCGGGTCACGTACACGGACTGCGGCTCCCTTCGCGTAGCAGCTCGCAGCCGTTCCGCTCAAGGTGCTGGACGAGGTCGCGCCTCTTCACCCGGCGATCTCGAGCGGTTCGCGAATCACGCCGGTCGTACCAGCCTCTTCGCGAGCAAGCGCTCGGTTCGCCTCCAGTACGAGCGCCACGGCCTCACGGAGGTTCTCGCGCGCTTCTTCCAACGTCGCGCCTTGGCTGTTTGCCCCCGCAAGCTCCTCAACGAAGGCGATGTAGCCCGCTTCGTAGTCATCCCCGGCTCCACGCCCGACAGCTTCATCCTGCCCAGCCCCACAGGCACCAGGCCGCATGGTGGTTGTGCTGGGTTCGGTGTGCCGAGCCCTGACTACGGACTGCGGGCGTCGATGCTGCTCACTCAATCCCGATCGGCACGGGGCCTGCCTTGGCACTCGCGAGAACGCTCAGCGGCGCCTCGAACGAATGACTCGGCCTCGTGCGATCCAACTCGTTCGCTTCGGGGGCCAATCTTCTCCGGCCCCAGCAGGTAGGGCCGGCGCACAGCCGATCCGCCGCCCGACCGTAGGCCGCTACCCTACCAGGCGCTGCAGCTGACGTGGCAAAGCGCGGCTCAAGGGGAGTGTGTCAGCCCTCTGGCATCGCGTGGCCCGGTAACCGTCGGCGGCCCGTGCCACGCAGCCGAGGTGGACGGCGCGGCGCACGTACTACCGGTCGTTCTCGAAACGGTCGTTCGCTTCGCGGAATCGCTCCCGTGCAGCATCCAGATCGAGAGGGCGTTCGCTCAGCGTTTCGGGATCCCATTCGCTCCGCCCCACCACCTCGAAGAAGTCCCCGCCGTAGACGTGAATCGCCCCGGTGAGCCGGCGGATGGGGTTGTTCACGGAGTGGATTGCATCCTCCGGGAGAGGGAATACCTCCTTCTCGGACAGGGATGCGGCGCCCACCGCCTCGACGACGGCGCCCCTTCGCTCCCAGAGGATGTTGTCCTCACGCCCGGTGTAGATCCCGATGGACGCCCACATCTCGTGATTGTGCGGCATGAGGATCATGAGGGGCGCCCAGACGACGTTCAGGACCGTCAGGTCGCCGGAATGGTGGAGCGTGTGCAAGCCCGCGACGTTCGGCACCCCCAGGCCCGCGACGACGCCCGCCGGATCGGAGACCGTCCGCGCCAGCACCTCGTCGATTGCACGCTGAGGCTCGCTCTCCCGGTTCGCGCGCTTGAGGTCGTCGATGAATCGCTCCACATCGAGCTTGGAAGTCATGCTCGCCCCCCTGGCGGTTCCCCACGAAGCGGAGCTAGTCCACGCCAGCGCCCCGGCAGCGCCCGCGAGGAAGCTCCGACGCGATAGCCTTCCCGTCATTGCGCCTTCCTTCCGCGGCCTGCGTCCCGCCCGTCCTGGACAATCATCCCACGAGGCGTGCCGCCCAACAAGGCGCTGAAGCGGACCGCCCTCCGCCCCCTTCCGCTGGTATCCTGGCTGGCAACGCGCTCGGCAGCCGCACGGCTCCGGTGGCCGGCGGCCGCCGAGCGCCCCGAGAGTCAGGGGGCGTCGAGCAGAACGTGGACGTTCTCCGCACATTCGCAGAGCTCGGAATCGCGCTCGCCGGGTTCAGCGGGGTGGTCGTCGCCTTGGGGCGGCGCTCGGTCGCAGAGTGGATGCTGCTCGATGGGCTTCCCACCCACATCCCTCTCGAGCTCTCCGGGCTCGTGGTGGCGTTCGCGTTGCTTCCGTCCGTGCTCGGCCACTCGGGGAGTTGGCGGTTCCACCCTTGCGTCCGATTCGCGATGCCGCCTGACGCGGTCGACTCGTGAGAGAGGGGCGACCTGCCGGAACTGCGCAAACCGTCGCGTTCGCTCGCGCCATCGAAAGCCAGCGACCGCCGGAGGAGCGGCTGTTCGAGGATCGGTACGCACGGCGCTTTCTGGGCAGGGACGGGCTGTGGATCCTCCGGCTTCTTCGCGGCACCGTCTCTCGTCCGGCCGTCCTGTATCTCATCGATCGGATCGGGCCGGGTCTTCTCCCGTACGCGATCGCCCGGACGGCCCATATCGACGAGGCCCTCGCGGCCGCACTGGGTCGCGGCATACCGCAGATCCTCATCCTCGGCGCTGGGTACGATACGCGGGCGTTGCGCACACCAGGCATCGAGAGCGCACGGGTCTACGAGATCGACCACCCCGATACGCAGACGTTCAAGCGCGCCCGTCTCGGCTCGGACATCGAGGCGATCCAGGAACGCGTTCGCTTCGTCGGCGTCGACTTCGATCACGAGGACCTGGGCGGACGACTGCGTTCCGTCGGGTTCCGGTTCGACCAGCCGTCCTTCGTGATCTGGGAGGGCGTGACGCAGTACCTCCACGAGGAAGCCGTCGACGCGACCTTGCGAACCCTCGCAACGATGGCCCCCGGCAGCGAGGTCGTGTTCACCTACGTAGACCGGGCGCTGATCGAAGGTACACGCTCGTTTCCGGGAGGCAGGCGGCTCCTGGCTGCCGTGCGACTCCTCGGTGAGCCCTTTCGGTTTGGACTCGCCCCGGCGGAGGCGGGGGACTTCCTGCGTGACCGTGGGTTCGAGCTCCTCGAGGACATCGGCGGGGAAGACTTCTCGGCACGCTACTTCACCCCCCTCGGACGAACCGACCGTGCCACCGAGACCGAACGTGTGGCGCGGGCCCGGGTAGCGCGGGCGTGAGAGGCTCGACGGTCCGATTCCCTTCGACGCCGGCCGCCCGACCAGGCGCTACAGCGGAGCGGGCACAGCGCGGTGCCGGCTCCGGTGGTAGCGTCGGGCCACGCACCCGGGCGCTACGGGCCGTCACGGCGACGGACCGGCCGCTGAGCGCCAGGTCCCTTCGGCGGCACCTCGAGTCCAGACGTGGCAACTCTCCATCTGATGGTCGGGCTGCCGTGTTCCGGCAAGACGACCCTGGCTCGCACGCTCGAGCGCCAACACTCGGCCCTTCGGCTGACGCCCGATGAGTGGCACATACGTCTCTTTGGTCAGGATGCAGAGGAGCCAGAGCACGATGGCAGGCACAGGCTCGTCGAAGCGCTGCAATGGGAGGTCGCGAGCCGGGCTCTCGCCTTCGGAATGGAGGTGGTGCTCGATTTCGGCTTCTGGGCTCGCGAAGAGAGGGAGGACTATCGCTCGCGTGCCAGGCAGCTTGGCGCAAGCAGCGAGATCCACTTCCTCGACGTTCCGGAGCGCGAGCTGCTGCGACGGCTGGCGCGACGAAACGCGCAACCCTCGGCACTCGCCTTCCATATCCCGGAAGAGATGATGAGGCCGTGGCTGGCTTCCTTCGAGAGCCCGACCCCGGAGGAGCTGCAGCGCAGAGACTGACGAGAGCTCCTGGCAGGCCTGCATGGCCCCGGCCGCTGTGCGCCGCGTCCCCTGGGCGGTCGGCGCGACCCGAGCCCCATCGAATCCTGGGACTCGCGATCGCTCTTCCTCGAGGGTGCCCACCGGACCGGACACGGCGCGCTCCAGCGTCCGGTGGTAGCGTCTGGCCATGCACCCGGGCCCTCCGAGCCGTCACGGCGTCGGCTCCCGCGCGGAGCGCCGGGTCCCCGAGGCGTCGAGCGACCGATGAGCTCCGGAATCCAGCGCGCGCGCCTCGTCTTCCGAGTGCTCGGCGGTGTCCTCGGCGCGACGTTCCTCGGCCTCGGGACCCTCTCCGTGGTCGGTGGCTCCATCGCGACCTCCGCGATCTGGCTCAGCTTCGGCGCGGCCACCCTCTACGTCGCGTTCTCCGGATGGCTTCCTCCCGGCTTGCGGTAGCGCGGCTGCGACGCGAGCCCATGGCGCCGTGGGCGCCCGTGGTAGCGTTCGGCTGCGAGCCTTGTTGCTCCGCGCCGCCGCGGTGATGGCCCGGCCGGGGAGCCCCAGGCCCGCCGGGCGCCGAGGCGGATCCCCGTCGACCGCCGAAGTATGGGGGCACCCGGCAGGCGCGCGAGGTCGCGATCGAGGCGATGCGTCTCTGGGGGAAGGCGATCCAGCCGAAGGTGCCCTGGTTCCGGCTCGAGTTCGCCGAGAAGGATCCTTCTGCGCCCGTCCAGGTGAAGTGGAAGCGCCGCCTTCCGGGGACCGCGGGCGGATGGGGACGTCTGAGCTACCGGGTGCGGGACGGCGAGCTGCGGGTCGGGGGCGAGATGCAGATCTCCACGACACCCTTGCCTCGAACGACGTCGACGATCGACCAGGTCCGACTCCTCGTGGCCCACGAGTTCGGACACGTGCTGGGTCTCGGTCACTGTCTGTCTTGCGACTCCGCGATGAGCTACGCGTGGCACACGCGAGAGCGGGTGCTCGTGACGCCGACCGACGTTCTCACCTGCGTCAAGCTGATCGAGCAACCGGTTCCCTACGCCGAGCCCTGAGACGGCCGCCGGACGGCGCTTTCGCCGCCTCCACCGGGTGGGGCGAACGCTCCTCGGCGGGCGCGAATCGGCGGTGGTAGCCTCGGTCGCGTCGATCCCCGGATGCTCGAGCCCCAGCCCGAGGTGGGCCGGCTGCCGAGCGTTGGACGGCCCGAGGGCCGACGTGGTGGACCCCTGGCTGACGACTCACAAGAGGTCCTGCTCACCCTCGCGGAGGTTGCCGTGGCCTTCGCGGGCTTCTCGGGCCTGATCACCGTCTTCCTCTCGCAGCGCCAGGCGCGGTGGCGAGAGGTCGAGGTCCTGCGCTTCTGGCAGGTCCTCGCCTACAGCCTCACGGCGCTCTTCTTCTGCCTCCTGCCGGTTCTCCTGGCGTGGGCCGGCATCCGTGGCGCTTCGCTGTGGTCCGCGTCGAGTGCCGGCCTCGCGTTGGGGATCCTCTTGATCGGCACGTCCTTCGTCCGCTGGGCGAACCGCCTGCCCGACCCGGAGCGGGCGGAGTTCAGTCGCCCGTTGGTGGTCCTCACCGGCGCCGGCCTGCTCGGCTCCCTCGCCATCGCGAGCTTCAACGCCATCCCGATCGGGCTGCACGGCGAGCGGGCACCCTACCTGGTCGCGTTGCTCTGGCTGCTGTTCATGGCGGGCCTGAACTTCCTCAGGCTCCTCCAGTCCGTGGTACCCGACTCCCACAGCTAGCCCCCAAGGGCAGGCGAGGTCGCGAAGGCCCGTGGTACCGTCGGGCCACGAGCGCGGGCGCCCCGGGCCGCCACGGCGGCGGCCCGGCCGCTCTGCGCCGGGTCCGTTGGGCAAGAGCGAGAGGGTGCAGGGCGAGGGGATCCTAGGAACGATCGCCGAGCTGTCCGTCGCCTTCACCGGGTTCACGGGCGTCGTGGCGGTCTTCGGAAGGCGCCCGGACGCGGAGTGGGCGCCTCTCGAGGTCTTTCGTTTCCGCGTGCTGCTGGGCGCGAGTCTGGCGGCGCTCCTGTTCTCGCTGCTTCCGTTCCTCCTTCATCATGGAGGCATCGCCGAGGCCAGGGTGTGGCGGGTGGGGAGCGCCCTGGTGGTCCTCCACCTCGTCGTGGTGGCGGCCCTGGACACACGCACCCTGGCCAGAGTGCGCCGAGAGAGCGATCAGCCGATCTTCTTCGCGCTCGAGACGGCCGTGGCAGCCTTTGCGCTGGTCGTCTTTCTGATCCAGGTGCTCAACGCGCTCGGTCAACTCGCTTCCGTCTCCTTCTCCGCCTTTCTCGCGGCACTCGTCTACTACCTGTTCGTGTCGGCGGTCAATTTCGTGCGGCTTCTGTCTCGCGTCGGCGTGGAGCTCGGCCGTGGCCCGTAGGCCTGCCGCTCGACCAGGCGCCGCCCCGGCCCGGGCACGGCTCGGCCCGAGCGAGCCGTGGTACCGTCGAGCGACGAGCGCTGGCGCCCCGGGCCGCCACGGCGGCGGCCCGGCCGCCCTGCGCCGGGTCCGTGAGGCGGCCAGCGATGCGCGTCGGCGAACGACCGCCGGAGGAGCGAGCCCCCCCGAAGGCGCCGGACCTCCAGCCGACCCTCGTCGGCGAGCGGGTCGTGGTCCGTCCCCTGGAGGCCTCGGACTGGGAGGGGCTCTTCGCAGTCGCGGGGGATCCGGGGGTGTGGGCCCTGCATCCCGCCAGCGATCGCTACCGGGAGCCGGTGTTTCGGGAGTTCTTCGACGGCGCCCTGGCGAGCGGATCCGCGTTCGCCCTGGTCGAAAGGGAGAGCGGCAGGATCATCGGCTCAAGCCGCTTCCACGGGTACGACCCCGGTCTCCGCGAGATCGAGATCGGCTGGACCTTCCTGGGGCGGGACTACTGGGGCGGCACCTACAACGGGGAGATCAAGCAGCTCATGCTGGCCCACGCGTTCTCCTTCGTGGATGCCGTGGTCTTCTGGGTAGGGGTCCGGAACCACCGCTCGCGCCGTGCGATGGAGAAGATCGGCGGCGTGCTCCGCGAGGGCGTCCGGACCCGACCTCTCTCGGGTGACGAGCCTCATGTGGTCTACGAGATCCGCAAGCCGCGCTCCTGACCCGGTGCCATGCCAATGACGATCTTCGAGTACGTCTCGGTCATGGCCTCGATCATCCTGGCGCTCGGGGTCGCGCAGCTCCTCACCGGCCTGGGTCGCCTGCTCGTCACGGAGACCCGTCCGCGGCTCTACTGGGTCCACTCGAGCTGGCTGGTGACGCTCGGGCTGGCGCACATCCAGGTCTGGTGGCAGCTGTGGTTCCGCTACAACGTCCCGACCCTCCACTTCTCCCAGTTCGTCTACGTGCTGTCGAGCCCGGCGACGCTCTTCCTGGGCGTGTTCCTCCTGCTGCCGGGCGACTTCCCTCCCGACGCCGAGCCCCACTTCTATCGGGTGCGGCGATCCTTCTTCGCCGTCGCCTTCCTCGGCGTCCTGCTGGCCGCGATCGGCCCCTGGTTCCACGAGCTGGCGGTTCCCACCGGCGTGCGCGTCGCCGAGCTGCTGGCCCTCGGCTCGCTCGTCCTCGGCTTCCTCTCGGCCGATCGCCGGCTCCACTCGGCCCTGGCGGTGGCGTTCCTCGCCATCGCGGTGGTCACCCTGTTCGTGCCGCAGTTTCCCGAGGGCGACTGAGCGCTGGCGCCACGAGGCGTCTCACGGGCAGTGACCCGTGCGTGGTATCGTTGCGCCCGAGTGCAGGAGGTCGCCCGATGCCTTCCATCAGCACTGCGGCACCGCAGTTCCTCGTGAACGAGCTCAGCGAAGCGCTGGCCTTCTACCAGGAGCGCCTCGGCTTCAGCGTCGACTTCGTCTACGAAGGCTTCTACGCCGGCGTCTCCCGCGATGGCGCCACGATCCATCTCAAGTGCGCGCCCAAGCTGGAGGCCGAGCGAGCCCACCAGAGGTCGGGGGAGCACCTCGATGCGTACCTCGACGTCTCGGGCGTCGCACAGTTCCACGACGAGTTCACGGAGCGTGGCGTCCCGATCACGAGGCCGCTCGAAGAGCGACCCTGGGGCAGGCGCGAGTTCCATGTCGAGGACCCCGACGGCTACATCCTCTGCTTCTCCGAAGCCGCCTGACCCGCCTCCGCAGCGCCCCGGCTTCCGCACCATGAGCGAGGCCCGCCGGCCAGGAGACGCGAACGCTCCTCCCCCGCGAGCCGCGGTACCGTCGTCACGCACTCCGGCGACCGAGCCGGGAGGGGTGAGCGTGGGACTGGAGATCGGCGCACTCCACGTCCGAAGGAGCGCCTTCCTTCGAGCGAGTCCCGGGCGGGTCTGGGAGGAGCTCGCGTCCTTCGATCGCCTCGCGGCCTGGTTCGGCCTCGGCCACACCCTGGAGAGCTGTGAGCCGAAGCTCGGGAGCCGGATCGTGCTGAGTGCCGAGTCGGACGCTGGGCGGCGGCGCTTCGGGGGTGAGATCGTCGTCTTCGAGCCGGGTCGCGAGCTGAGCTTCTCGGAGGGATCCGCCTGACGCCGCTCTACGAGGGTTGCCACGTCGAGCTCTTCCACCACGGGTTCGAGCGGCTCGGCGCCGCTGCGGCCTCCGAGCTCGAAGGCCACGAGGCGGGCTGGCACACCCGCCACCTCGAGTCGCTCCGCAGGATCGTCGAAGGGTGAGCGCGTCAGCGCAGGGCGGCAGCGAACCGGTCGTGGTGGTGGGCCCACCAGCGGCGCCGGCGGTCGTACTTCTCGATGCCCCCGGTCCTCTCCAGCATCGCGATGGTGTCCGGATCGCCCGCCACGAGGCTGCTCCGGGCGGCGTTCTCGATGCGGTCGAGGGCAGCGTCCATGGCGGCGAGCAGCTCCGTGCGGCCGTCCCGGCCGAGTCCATAGGCGTCGGCGACGAGCCGCAGCCGGGCCGGACGGTCGGCGGGCCGCCAGCCGATGCGGTCCTGGTCGAAGTCGTCCTCGATCGGCACACAGAGCCGGGCCAGCTGGGCGAGGTCGTAGGCGGGCCGGCCGGGCGCCGCGAACTCGAAGTCGATCAGCGCAACGGCGACGCCGTCGCGGAAGACCACGTTGGAGGGCTCCACGTCGTTGTGACACACGAGCGTACCGCCGGCGGGGCCGGCCAGTGCGTCGCTCCAGGTGTGGCCCCGAGGGTCGAAGCCGCGCGCGGCGTCGTGCAGCGCGCGCAGCAGCTCGGCGATGGAGGCCAGCGCGGTGTCGGACTGGCTCCACTCGGGGTACGGGGCCAGGGGGACGTCGCCTTCGATGAACTCGAGGCGCTCGCGGCCGTCCTCGTGGATGCCGACCGGCCACGGTGCGCCGGCGAAGCCGGCTCGTCGCAGCGCCCGGAGGAAGGCATGGATCGAGTCGCTGTGCGCGCACGAGGGGCGAAGTACGTGCGGGCCGACGCGGAACACCTTGCCCGCGTTCGCGATCCCACCTTCGAGCCGCTCCTCGGGCACGGGGACCAGTATCGCATAGGCGGGGTCGCCACCGATGGCGCCCCTCGCTAGGCGGCGGAGTCGGAGCCGCGGCGCTGCCTGCGCCGCTCCGCGTAGTCCCGGTACGCGGCGATCGTCGCCCGCACGTCGATGTCGTCGACCTCGAGGTCGAAGGCGACGGGGCGGGGCGGGAAGCCGATCCGGTAGGTGCTCCCGTCCGGGGTGCGCTCGAGGTGTCCGTAGTCGACGAGCAGACGCCGCAGGGTCACGTGATCCGCGTCGATGGCGGGTGCGACCTCGCGGCTCCAGTCCCGGAGCAGGGCGTTGATCTCGCCCTCGGTGTACCAACGCTCGGTGTCGAGGAGCATCACGATGCTCTTCATCAGGATCTGCCGGTCCCGCCCGCCGCGCGGAAACCGGCGCGGCCCGCGGTCCGCCGCCACCCGGCAAAGCCGCTCCACGAACTCTTCCGGCGAGATCATCGCGCATCGAGCCTAGCAGCCCGCGGTGATCGATCCGTGGGACGGTCGGGCGGCGAGCGCGGGCGCGGCGAGCCGCCAGGACGGCGGTCGCCCGCCGCCGAGCGCACGGCCCGCCAGGCGGAGCTGCCCATGCAGCTACGGACCCTCGCGAGAGTCCTGGTCGCGAAGATCGCCCTCACGGTCGTGGCGTGGTGCATCTCGCTCCTCCTGTTCCCCTCCGCCCTGCTCGAGCGGCTCGGGTCACGCCAGGTGCTCTGCGATGGGCGACGGCCGCCGATCGTGACGGGGCCTCCGGCACCTCATCGCCGCGCATCGGAAGCTCGGGACGGAAGCGGTATGGTCCCGCCATGAGCACGCTCGCGGCGGCCCTCTACGTCCTCGTCGGCGTGGTGAACCTGCTGCCGGTGAGCGGCGTCCTCTCGATTGCCCGCCTCGAGGCTCTCTACGGCGTCTCCCTCGTCGACCCGAACCTGGTCGTCCTGATGCGCCACCGGGCCGTCCTCTTCGGCATCGTCGGTGCGCTCCTGATCGCCGCCGCCTTCCATCCTCCCTTGCGGGCCTTCGCGGTCGGCGCGGGGCTCCTGAGCATGCTGTCCTTCGTCGCCGTCGCCCACCTGGTCGGGGATCTCAACGCGGAGCTTCGGCGGGTGGTGGTGATCGACCTCGTGGCGTCGGTGCTGCTCGTGGCCGCCGCCTTCCTGACCCTCGGGCCCGGCGCGCGGGCAGGCGACGCCTAGTCGAGCAGGCATGGCGTTCGCCCGGGAGTTCTTCGACCTCCAGTACACGTTCGCGGAGAGCGTCCGGGACCTGTCCGGTGAGCCGCTTCCCGCCGGCTACGTCGCGAGCGCCCGTCCGCTCCGCGGCGCGTTCCGCTCGATGCCGCCGTGGGGGCAGTTCGTGGACCGACGCGGCGAGCTGAGACGGCCCCGGGCGGAGGCCTTCCTGGGCGCGCTCGGCCGGGCCACGAGCCTCGCGCACGTGGCCGCCTGCTTCCCCTTCCAGGCACTCCACACCACGGCGCCCGCGCACCGGTTCTTGGCCTCCTACGGCGTGTAGTCTCGCCTCAGTCGCGGTAGCTCGGGTCCACGCGGTCGAGGCGGCGCAGCAGGGCCGGCCATGCGAGCTGGCGGCCGATCACCGGCAGGCCCGCCTTCGCGATGGCGGCGGTCTTGTCGCCCGCCTCGGCGGGGGCCTCGAGCAGCGGGCCGCCCGCCTGGGCGGCGAGCTGCGCCTCGCAGGCGCGCTCGAGCATGTACATGCGCAGCCAGGCGTCGGCGACGGTCTCGCCCACGGTGAGGGTGCCGTGGTTGCGCAGGATCAGTGCGTTGCGGTCGCCGAGGTCACGGGCGATGCGCTCGCGCTCGTCGAGGTCCTCGGCGATGCCCTCGAAGTCGTGGTAGGCCAGATCGTGCCGGACCTGGAGCGCGGTCTGGGTGATGGGGAGCAGGCCCGCGCGCTGGGCCGACACCGCCTGGCCCTGCACGGTGTGGAGGTGAACCACGCAGTGGGCGTCCTCGCGGGTCATGTGGACCGCGCTGTGGATGGTGAAGCCGGCGGCGTTGACCGGGTACGGGGACGGCTCCACGACGTTCCCCTCGACGTCGATCTTCACGAGGCTCGAGGCGGTGATCTCCTCGAAGAGCAGCCCGTAGGGGTTGATGACGAAGTGGTCGCTCCCGGGCACGCGAGCCGAGAGGTGGGTGAAGATCAGGTCGTCCCAGCCGTGGAGCGCGACCAGCCGGTAGGCGGCGGCGAGGTCGACGCGGACGGCCCACTCCTCGGGCGAGCAGGCGGGCTGGGGGGCGGTGGCGAGGGCGGCGGCCATGGGGTGTCTCCCGGTGGTTGGAGGGAGTCGGCTCCCTCGCTGGGAGGCAGCCTACGCGGCGGGGATCGGGCACACTGCGACCCGGATCGCAGTCGCGCGATTCTCTCGGCGGAGGCCGGCGCTTGCCCGACAACCTCCTGATTCACAAAGAGTTTCTTCGGACGCTCCCCGAGGCCCTGACCCGCGAGCTGGAGGCCCGGGCGCTGCCCAAGCGCTACCCGGACGGCGCGGTGATCTTCCGCCGCGGCGATGCGGCCCACGGCCTGTTCGGGGTGCGGGCGGGGCGCGTGCAGGTGCTGGGCCACGGAGGCGACGGGCGCGAGCTGGTGCTGACGGTCCTCGGGCCGGGGGAGTGGTTCGGTGAGCTCTCGCTCTTCGACGGCCTGCCGCGCGCCCACGACAACGTGGCGATCGGCGAGACCGAGCTGTGGCTCGTGCCCGAGCGCGAGTTCCACGCGCTGCTGCGCGCGCGGCCCGAGTTCTGGCCGCCCTTCGCCGAGCTGCTGAGCCACCGGCTGCGCATGCTCTTCCACTTCGTCGAGGACGCGGTGCTCCTCGATCTCCCCACGCGTCTCGCCAAGCGCATCCTCGAGCTCGCCGGTGACCACGGCGCCGAGGAGCGGGGAGGCGGCGTGGCGATCGATCTCCACCTGCCCCAGGAGGACCTCGCCGCCATGGTGGGGGCGACCCGCGAGGCGGTCGGGCGCCACCTGAAGCGCTTCGAGCGCGAGGGCTGGATCGAGCTCGCCTACGGGCGCCTCGTCGTGCGCTCCCGGGACGGGCTCGCGTCGCTGCTCTAGCGCGGGCCTCGCGCCGAGCGCGATCGCGACGCATGGCGCTCCAGGCGCCGCGCGCCGGCCCGGCTGGTATCCTGGCCCGCGCGGTGAAGCTCTACGTGGACCGTGGCGGAACGGCACCCAGCCCGCGCCGGGTGCGCATGTACCTCGCCGAGAAGGGGATCACCGTCCCCCACGAGCCGCTCGAGCTCCACCGGGAGAACCGCACGCGGGAGTTCCGGCGTAGGAACCCCATCGGCATCCTTCCGGTGCTCGAGCTCGACGCCGGAAGCTGCATCTCGGAGTCGCTGGCGATCTGTCGCTACTTCGAGGAGCTGCACCCGGAGCTCGCGGGGTGGCACGCCTCCATGGCGGCACGGCCGAGCGCGAAGGCGTGAGAGGGGCGAGCGACGTGAGGCTGGGCCACCCGACTCCGATCCTCCGCATCTTCGACGAGGCCCGGGCGCGGGAGTTCTACGTCGACTTCCTCGGCTTCTCGGTGGACTGGGAGCATCGCTTCGAGCCGCGGCTCCCGCTCTACCTCCAGCTCTCGCGCGGAGACTGCGTGCTGCACCTCTCCGAGCACCATGGCGATGGGACGCCCGGGTCCGGTGTGTTCGTGACGATGGCCGGGGTCGACGCGTACTGCGACGAGCTCCGGGGGCACGACTACGGGTTCGCCCGCCCCGAGGTCGAGACGTTCGCCTGGGGCGGTCGCGGGATGACGGTCACGGACCCCTTCGGCAACCGGCTCACCTTCGCCGAGCCGCAGGAGTAGAGTAGAGGGGTGGCCGGTGCAGTGCCGCGCGTCGGGTCCCGCGCGTCCGCGCCCTCGCGGACGAGATGGTACTCTTCCCGCGCCCACCAGGAGCCGCCATGGACCGTCTCATCGAGGAGCTTCGCCCCCGGGGCCTGCCGATGCTGGCCGGAGCCGTGCTCGCGGGCGCCGCCTGGCCGCTGCTGCGCGGCCCGCTCGGGGAGTTCGTGGCGCTGGGCGTGGTCGCGGTCGCGGGCCTCGCGTTCTACCTGCCCGCGCGCCTCGCGGCCCGCGGCGCGGGAGAGGTCGCGATCGGGGCGGACCGCGAGGACGCCATGTGGGCCGCCACGTTCGGCGGCCTCCTCGCCGGCGTCGCACTCCACAGCGTGGCGAGCCTCTCCGCAGGCTGATCCCGCCGCGCCGCCGCACCACCGCGCTCTGCGCTCGACCATGGCCTCCTTCCTGCTCATCCGACACGCCGAGGCGGCTTGGTCGCCGGACCCGATGCGTCCGCTCACCGCGGCCGGGCGGGAGGCTGCCGAGGACCTGGCGGTGCGGCTCGACGCGACGCCGGTCGAGGCCATCTGCTCGAGCCCGTACCGGCGCGCCCTCGAGACCGTGGCGCCGCTGGCGCGCCGCCGGGGCCTCCCCGTCGAAGAGCTCGCCGACCTGCGGGAGCGCGAGCTGGGCTGCCCCGCGGGCCTCGCCTTCGACGCCGCCGTGGCCGCGACCCTGGCCGACCCCGACCTCGCCCACGCGGGCGGGGAGACGAGCCGGTGCGCACAGCAGCGCGCCGTCTCGCTGGTGGAGGCGCTCGCGGCGCGGCGCTCCGGCGGGCCGCTCGTGCTCTCCACCCACGGCAACTGGATCACCCTGCTGCTGAACCACTTCGACCCGGACGTCGGCTTCGACTTCTGGAAGGCGCTCCGCTTCCCCGACGTCCATCGCCTGGAGCTGGACGGCTCGGGCAGCGGCTGCTTCGAGCGGGTCCTCGGGTCCTGACCGTGAGGCCGGCGCGGTATCGTGGTCCTGCGAGGGAGGGAGCCGACGTGGAGGTGCATCCCGGGAGCTGTCTGTGCGGGTCGGTCCGGTTCGAGGTCCGGGGACCCATCGGTCCGGTCGTCTACTGCCACTGCTCGATGTGTCGCCGCGCGAGCGGGTCGGCCTTCGCAGTCAACGCCTCGGTGCAGGCCTCGGACTTCCGGGTGCTGGCGGGCGAGGACGCGATCTCCGAGTACCGGTCCTCCCCCGACTACGTCCGGGCCTTCTGCTCGCGGTGCGGCTCGCCGATCTACGGCCGCCCCCTCTCCTTCCCCTCGCTCCGGCGCGTACGCCTCGGCACCCTCGAAGGAGGGCGGGAGCCGACGCCCTGCGCGGCCGTGTGGACCCGCAGCGCGACCCCCTGGTACCGGGACTCGGGCGCCCTCGAGCAGTTCGAGGAGGAGCCGCCCGCGCGCTACTACGGCTTCGAGCCTCCTCCTTGACCGTGGCTGAAGGAGGCTGAAGGCGCGCGATGCGCTCCGCCCTCTACGACATCCGAGGTGCGTTCCAGGTCGAGCTCCCGGACCACGGGGTGCTCGACTTTCGCGCCGGGCCCGGCGAGGTGGTGTTCCTCTCGCTGTACGGAGGCGAGACGACGTTCGCGGAGCACCCGCTGGCCCGTCCCGGAGAGATCCGCACGGTGGTGGCCGGAGGCGATGCGATCCTCGTCGGAGACTCCGCGGTCTACCACTTCCGGGCGGATCGCCCGGCGCTGCGGCAGGTCGCCGCGCTGGAGCGCTGGGGGGATTCGGGCTTCTCCGTCCTCGAGGTCCTCGAGCACGTAGGCTGCGTCTACGTCGTGTACGAGGGCGGCGCGCTTCGGGTGACGCTCTCCGGACGACTCGACTGGCACGCCAGGAAGACCCTGTGGCCCGCGGAGAGCGTGGAGATCGTGGCCGGCGCGCTGGAGGTGGGGTCGGAGGGTGTCGTCACGAGGTTCCGGCTCGACGACGGAGAGCCCGATGCAGGGGCCTAGCGGGTCCACGCTCCTCCTCGTGCTGCTGTCGGCACCGCTCCCGGGCTGCGGGCCGAGCGAGCTCGGCTCTCCTCAGGTGACCGAGAGCCGCTTCGTGACCCTCGCGGACTTCGGAGACGACGTGTCCGACTGCCGTCTCGCGGGGCCCATCCGCGTGCCGGGCCATGAGGTCGGCCTCCTCGATCGCCTGACGGGGGGGCACGTCGAGCACTTCTTCAACGAGCTCGCGGGGCAGGCCGGGCGGCTGGATGCCAACCTCGTCCTGCCGACCGGCGATCACCCGGCCTGGCACGCCGCGCGGTCGGGTCTCGACTTCGTGGGTGAGGCGTACGCATGCCCCGAGCCGGCTCCACCTCCCGAGGAGACGGATGCGGTCGGCGGCCCGTAGGGCGATCGCGCTCGCCGCCTCGCTCCTGGGCTGCGGCGCGCTCTGGGGCTGCGGCCCGGGCTGGGAGCTGGCCGATCCCATCGGCCAGTGGCTCGACTCGCGGTACGAGGCCTTCCACGCGGCGTCGGAGGCGATGCTCCCGACGCTCCGGCCGGGCGACCGCTTCTTCGTGGACCTCGAGGCCTACGAGACGCGCGAGCCCGTGCGGGGCGAGGTGGTCGTCTTCTCCCTCGCGCGCGAGCTCGGGCGCGAGGGCTCGCGGGTCTGGCCTGCCGACGACCGGCCCGACCTGCCGCGCGAGTCGTTCGTCATGCGCGTGGTGGCGCTCCCGGGCGACGCCATCGAGACCCGCGACGGCCGTCTGTACGTGAACGACGTCCTCGTCCCCGAGGAGCCCACCGGCGAGACGATCCAGAGCCCGTCGGGCGGGCGCCTGGCGCTGAGCCGCCAGCGCCTCGCCGCCGGCGCGTTCCGGATCGCGCGGGATCCCGGCCGTGCCGCCGCCCCGGTCGCCCCGACACGGGTCCCGGAGGGCCGCTACCTCCTGCTCGGCGACAACCGGACGAACTCCTACGACGGCCGCTTCTGGGGAACCGTCCCGAGGGCGGACCTCGTGGGACCGCTCACGGGGGTGTACTGGTCGGGCTCCCGCCCCACCTGGCGCCCGGTGCATCCCTAGCGGTGCGCGCGTGGTAGCCTGCTCGCCCGATGGATGCCGGGGAGGGGCTCCAGGAGCTCGCCATGAAGATCCGCCTCGCCGTCTTCGCACTGCTGCCGCTCGTGGCCTGCGGTCCGCTCGGCCCCATCCCGGGCGGCCGGCTCTCCGGTGCGGCGGGCCCGTCCGAGGTGGCGAGCTGGGACGCCGCGGCGGACGTCGAGAACGCCCAGCTCGAGACGCGCCCCTCGGATCCCTACTCGGTCAACACCTGGTTCGCGGCCCTCGGCTCCGAGCTCTACGTGCCCACCTCCATGATCCTCGGGCCCAAGCGCCCGACGAAGCGCAGCTGGGTGGCGCACGTCGCCGAGGATCCCCGCGTTCGCATCCGACTGGGGCGCGAGGTCTACGAGCGGGTGGCGGTGCGCGTCACCGACGCCGGCGAGTACGACCGCGCCCGGGCGGCGCTGGAGGGCAAGTACGGGATCGAGCCCGAGGACCGGGACCCGGAGCGCGAGATCTGGATCTTCCGGCTGGATCCCCGCAGCGAGTGAGGGTCAGGCCGCGGCGACCACCCGGAAGACGGGGACCTCGGCCGCCACCGCCTCGAAGGCCTCGAGCGGCGAGTCCTTGTCGACGGCGATGTGGGGACGCCCGCCGGGAGCGCGCTTCAGGTAGGCCTTGATGAGCGGTGCTCGCCGTTCGACGGGAACCTCCTCGAGGCGAACCTCCTCGCGGCGGCCGTGGAGCAGGGCCGCCCGGCCACCGGCGGCGCGCACGTTCCGCACCCAGCCGACGCCATCCCCCAGCATCGAGACGACGTACCGCTCGCCGTCGCAGACGGCCATCACGAGGGGAAGCGTGACGGGCTTCCCCGTCTTGCGCCCGGCGACCTCGAGGGTCACCAGGTAGTCGGGCAGCATGCCCCAGGCGTGCACGGCCGCCCAGCCGCGGTTCAGGACCGCGGCCAGCCGGTTCGGCCGTCCTCCGCGATAGGCCCAGCGCGCGAAGCGCTCGTGGAGCATGCCGCCTCCTCCGTCCCGGTGGCAGCATACCGCGGGCGGCTCGGGCCGGGTGGCGCGGCGCCGTCGTCGCCGAGCCACCGGAAGCACGGGTCGAGGATCTCCCAGCGCACCTCGCCGGCCGGGCTGCGGCGGATGATCTCGACGCAGGTGGGCTCGTCGAGCACCCCGGTGGGCTCGGCGAACACGAGGAGCGCGTCCTCGGCGAGGTGCGCGGCGTAGCAGTCGCCGTCGCCCGCGATCGTGATAGGGTTGGGAGCGGAGCGTCGTGACCATGCGCAGACCCTCGTTCCAGAGCGTCCTCTACGTGCTCGTCACCCTCGGCGCGCTGGGGCTGATCGGTGCCGTGGTGGCGGTCGCCTCCTTCCTCCGCTCCGAGGAGGGGAGGGACCTCGTGGCCCAGATGGACCTCGGCCTGCGCATGGCGAACGCTCCGGGCAGCGACGCGCTCCGCGCCATCGGCTGCTCGACGGCGGTGATCACGACCCTCGAGGACCTGATGGCGGCGAGCGAGTCGAGCTTCACCGGGGAGGTGCGGGGGCGCGTCGAGGCCGCGGGCGCCGGCGGCGCCCCCGTCGTGATCTGCCAGCGCTTCCTGGGCTCGGGCCCCGACTGCGACGAGATCGCGGGCACCTACAGCGAGGCCGTCGGGCCCTCGCGGGGCTTCCTCGTGGTGAACGTGCAGGGGGACACGAAGGGCTGCGACGGCGTCTACACCGCCGCGGGCCGGCCGCTGGGGGCGGTCGGGCCGGAGGCCCTGAAGCGGCTGCTCGCGGGTGGCGCACCCGAGACCGACGGGCTGGCGGAGGTGGAGCCTTGACGGACACGGGGACGCAGGCGGGCGCGGACGGAGCAGCGCTGCTCGTCGAGCGCGAGGGTCCCGTCGAGACCCTCGTCATCAACGACGCGCCGCGCAACCGGATGGGGCTCGACTTCATGGACGCGCTGGAGGTCGAGGTGGCGCGCATCGCCGACGACCCCGGCGTGCGGGCCGTCGTGATCCGGGGCGCCGGCGAGGAGAACTTCTCCGTCGGGATGGACCTGAAGGAGCTGCCCGAGGGCATCCGGCGCATGGGAAGCCCGGAGGCGCTCTTCGATCAGCGGCTGCGCGTGCTCGAAGCCATCGAGGGCCTCCCGAAGCCGGTGGTCGCGGTGCTCACCGGCTACTGCCTCGGAGGCGGTCTCGAGCTCCCACTGGCCTGCCACTTCCGGCTCGCGGCGGCGGACGGCGCCCGGATCGGGCTTCCCGAGCTCGACCTGGGCACCGTGCCCGCCTGGGGGGGCAGCGCCCGCCTGACCCGCCGCGTGGGCCGCGACCACGCCCTCGACATGATCCTGCGGGCGAAGAAGATCTCCGGGCCCGAGGCGCGGCGCATCGGGCTGGTGAGCGAGGTCTGGCCCAACGCCGAGCTGTTCCAGCGGGCGCGGGACCTCGCCCACGAGCTGGCCGCGATGCCCGCCCTCGCGGTGGCGGAGATGCTCCGCTGCGTGGTCGGGGCCGGGGATGCGCCCCTCGCCGAAGGGATCGCGGCGGAGCGCCGCGCGGTGCTCGCGACCCTGGGCACGCCCGACCAGCGCGAGGGCATCCAGGCCTTCCTCGAGAAGCGGAAGCCGCGCTTCAACCGCGGCTAGCGACCAGGGCGATGACCGACTACCGCGCCGCGACCCGCGACGACCTCGAGGCGGTGGCGGCGCTCCACGCCCGCAGCTGGCGCGCCCACTACCGCGGCGAGCTCACCGACGACTTCCTCGACGGCGACCTGCTCGGCGAGCGCCGCGCGGTGTGGCGCGAGCGGCTGCACCGCCCCGCCGCGAACCAGCACGTGCAGCTCGCCATCGACGCCCGCGGCCTGGTCGGGTTCGTGTGCGTCTACGGCGCCCACGACCGGCACTGGGGCTCCTTCGTCGACAACCTCCACGTGGACGCGCCGGCGAAGCGCCGGGGGATCGGGGCCGAGCTGATGCGCCGGGCGGGCGCGTGGCTCGCGGACCGCCATCCCGAGCTGGGGGTGCATCTCCTGGTGCTGGAGAGCAACGGCGCGGCGCGGCGCTTCTACGAGAGCCTCGGCGGTCGCTGCGCCGAGGTGTCCAGCATGCAGACCCACGGCGGGGCGATGGTGCGGAGCTGTCGCTACACCTGGGGTCGCCCTGGGCTACTGTCGACCGCCTGACGCGGGCCGAGGCGCGGGATGAAGGACCTGCGAGACAAGGTGGCGGCCGTGACCGGCGCCGCGAGCGGCATCGGCCGGGCGCTGGCGCTGCATCTCGCGGGTGCCGGCTGCGAGACGGCCCTGTGCGACGTGGACGCCGCGGGGCTCGAGGAGACCCGTGCCCGGTGCGAGAAGCTCGGCGTGCGGGCGAGCGCCCGGGTGGTCGACGTGGCGCGCGCCGACGAGGTCCTCGCATGGGCGGAGGACGTGGTGGCCCGGCACGGCGCCGTGCACCTCGTGCTCAACAACGCCGGCGTCACCCTGCTCTCCACGGTGCGCGACCTCGAGCTCGACGAGCTGGAGTGGCTCATGGGCGTGAACTTCTGGGGCGTCGTGCACGGCACCAAGGCGTTCCTGCCCCACCTCGAGGCGGCGGGCGGGGGCCACGTCGTGAACGTGTCGAGCGCCTTCGGCCTGATCGCGAACCCGGGCCAGTCGGCCTACACGGCCTCGAAGTTCGCCGTCCGCGGCTTCACCGAGGCCCTCTCCATCGAGCTGGCCGTGCAGGAGTCGCCCGTCCGCGCCCACCTGGTGCTGCCCGGCGGCGTCGCGACGGCGATCGCGCGCAACGCGCGCCTGGGCCGGGGCCAGGCCCCGGAGCGGCCCCGCGAGCAGATGCTGGCCGAGTTCGATCGCATGGCGCGGACCCCGCCCGAGAAGGCGGCGCGCGCGATCGTCGAGGGCGTGCTCCGCGGCAACCCCCGGATCGTGGTGGGCGCCGATGCCCGCGTGATCTCCTTCCTCCAGCGCCTGCTGCCGAGGCGCTACCAGGGGCTGGTGGGGCGCGGCGTGCGGCGCCGCGGGCTCACCCAGGTGTAGCGGCCCGTGAGGCACGCCGGTCCCAGCACCCTGGCCCGCATCGAGCCGCTCCTCGGCGAGCTGCGGGCGCGCTCCGCGCTGCGCGAGGCGCGCCCGGGCGTCTTCACGCTCCAGTCCCGTGCCTTCCTGCACTTCCACGACGACCCGAGCGGCGTCTACGCCGACGTGCGCCTGGCCGACGAGCTCGTGCGGCTCCGGGTGACGACGCCCTCGGAGCAGTCGGACCTGCTCGACCGGATCGACGACTGCCTGTCGAGCGCGGAGCACCGCTCCCGCGATCGCGGCCGCCGGCGGGAGCGACGCGCGGGGCGGGAGCGCCGACGGGGAGGCGCCGGCGAAGGCCCGGGCAGGGGGCGATGAGCGCCATCCAGGGCCGGGCGCTCGGCCGCGGGGAGCTCGACGCGCTCTGGACGATCGACCGCAGCGAGGTGATCGACGCCATGTACCGCGTCGCCGAGGGCGAGCTCGTGCTGCGCGCCGAGCACCACGACGTGCGCGGCTGGCCCCCGGGCGAGGCGGAGAAGTACGGGCCGCTCCTCGCGGACTGCCACGACCGCGGCGGCTGGTTCCACGGGCTCTTCGAAGGCCCCCGGCTCGTCGCCGCCGCGGTGCTCGAGAGCCGCCTCATCGGCGCGCGGCGGGATCGGCTCCAGCTCAAGTTCCTGCACGTGGGCCGCGCCCACCGCGGCCGGGGGCTGGGCCGGCTCCTGTTCGGCCGCGCCAGAGAGGAGGCGGCGCGCCGGGGCGCCCGCAGCCTCTACGTGTCCGCCACGCCCTCCGCGCGCACCGTCGACTTCTACCTCGCCCTCGGCGCCGAGCTCGCGGCGGAGCCCGACGCCGGGCTGCTCGCCCTCGAGCCCGAGGACATCCACCTCGAGTGCCCCGTGGCACAGCGCCCGGGCGAGGACGGATGAGCGGGCGGCCCGCCGGACCGTGGCGCCTCGCGGCGGGGATCGGGCTCGGCGTGGGCGTCGCGCTGGGCGCGGTGATGATGGCGATCGCGTGGGACCACAACCCGCAGGGCGCGATCCACGACGGCGGGCGCGTGAGCTGGGGCCCCTGGCTCGCGATCGGGGCCTCCTGGGGGCTGCCCGCGGCCCTCGGCGCGGGAGCGCTGGCAGGGCTGGTGCTTCGCGGCTGGCCGGGGTCCCGGCGCCGCGGGCCGTGATACCGTCCGCTGCGCGCAGGCGGGAGTCACCATGGCGGGGCCGGGCAAGATCATCCTGCTCCACGGTGCGTCGAGCTCGGGCAAGTCGACGCTCGCGCGGGCCCTCCAGCAGCGCCTCGCCGAGCCCTTCTACCACGTCTCCATCGACCACCTGCGCGACGCGGGGCTGCTCCCGACGGAGCGGATCCGGTCCGGGGAGTTCGCCTGGCCCGCGCTCCGCCCGGCCTTCTTCGAGGGCTTCCACCGCTCCCTGGCCGCGCTGGCGGGCGCGGGCAACAACCTCGTCGTCGAGCACATCGTCGAGACCGAGGCCTGGCTCGCGCGCCTCCTCGAGCTGCTCTCCGCCTTCGACGTCTACTTCGTGGCGGTCCAGTGTCCGCTCGAGGAGCTCGAGGCGCGGGAGCGGGCGCGGGGCGACCGGCGCATCGGCGAGGCGCGCCGGGACTTCGAGACCATCCATGAGTTCGCCACCTACGACTTCGAGGTGGACGCGACGCGGCCGCTGGAGCGGAACGTCGAGGAGCTCGTCGGGGCCTGGGAGGCACGCGCGCGACCGGGAGCCTTCGAGCGCATGCGGAGCGAGCGCGGCAGCGCGTAGCAGGGCCCCGGCGCCGGAGCGGCCGCGGCCTCGTGGTATAGTGCCCGCCCACCATGCCGAGAGCCCGCAAGCTGGCCGGCGTCCTCATGCTGCTGTCGGGTGTGACCCACCTGTCGGAGCTGCTCGTCTTCGACTGGGGCCCGGTGCTCGCGGTGGTCGTGGCCTTCGGTCTCGCGTTCTTCGCCATCGGATGGTTCCTCCTCCGGCCCGGCGAGCGCGTGCTCTGGTGGGGCGCGCTGCTGCCGGCGTTCGCGGCCTTCCTGGGCGTCGCCAACTCGATCCGCAACGGCTTCCTGCACCCCTACACGGCCTGGCACCTCGCGGTGGACCTGACGGTCTTCCCGATCTGTCTCCACCTGCTGCTCCAGGCTCGCGCGCTCCGTCGGGCCGTCTGAGGCCCGGCTCGGCCTGCCGTGAGTCGCTTCGAGTTCAACTCCGTGCTGGTCTCGATCATGCTGGCGTTCGCGGCCGCGGAGCTGGTCACCGCCTGGGGGCGCATCCTCCGGGACCGGGCGCGCTTCGGCTTCTCGCTGCCCTTCGCCCTCCTCACGGTGTGGCTGTTCCTCTCCCTCGTGCTCCACTGGTTCGGTCTCTGGTCGTACCGCGAGGTTCCCTTCGACCATGCCCACCACTCCCTGCTCGTGCTGCTCCCGGCCATGGCGATGGCGCTCCTCACCCACGTCCTCACTCCGGAGTCGTCCTGTCCGGGCCCCGAGGCCCTGGGGCGCCACTACCTCGACTCGAGCGGCGTGGTGCTCCCCCTCGCGGGCCTCTTCATGCTGCTCGCGACCCTCTCCGACCTGGCGCTGCCGGGCGTGCTCGACGCGGCGCCCCCCGCCTACTTCCTGGCGAGCGGCCTGTCTCTCGCGGCGCTCGGCCTCACCCGGCGGCTCGCCGTCCACAACGCCGTCCTCGCCGTGAACGCCGGCACCTCCGCGCTCGTGATGGCGGCCTCGGAGCTCTAGCGTGGGCGGCTCACCCGGAGTGCGCGGCTTCGGCGGTGCGGGGGAGGTTTCAGGAACGCGTCCGTTCTGCCGACCTCGCCTGCATGCGCGTCACCCGGGGAGGCTCCCACGTCCTGCTGGCCGCCGTCGGCTTCGGTGCCATCGCGGTCGCCCAGCTGGGGCTGCACCTCATGCAGTCCACGGAGTCCTCGGTGAAGGCCGAGGCGTCGGAGATCGCGGCCATCTCGCTGCCGTTCATGGTCGCGTGGTTCGCGTTCGGGGCCTCCTGCATGGGCCTGCCCTCGAGCCTGGGGGCGCCCGCCGCCTTCGTGCGCTGGACGCGCGGGATCGGGCGCGCGGCGGTCGTGGTCGGCGTCCCGTTCTGGATGTTCTGGTACGGCTCCTTCGTTCTGCGCCTCTTCTAGCCGCGGAGGCCGCGGCTCCGGGGCGCCTGCCCGGGGGTGCCCGCCCGTGAGCCCGGACCGGATGCACGCGGACGAGGTCGAGACCGACGCCGCCCTGGTGGGCCGGCTGGTCGCCGCGCAGCTCCCGCAGTGGGCCGGGCTCCCCATCGAGCCGGTGGCGTCCTCGGGCACCGACAACGCGCTCTACCGGCTGGGGGAGGAGCTGGTCGCCCGGCTGCCCCGCATTCCGTCGGCGGTCGCGCAGCTCGACAAGGAGCACCGCTGGCTGCCGGAGCTGGCGCCCCGGCTGCCCCTCGCGGTCCCCGTCCCCCTCGCCCGGGGCCGGCCGGCCGAGCACTATCCCTGGGACTGGTCCGTCTATCCCTGGCTCGTCGGAGAGGATGCGGGCCGCGGCTCGCTCGCGGACCCGGTCGAGACGGCCGTCACCCTCGCGGGCTTCATCGCCGCGCTCCAGCGGATCGACGCGTCCGCGGGGCCGCCCCCCGGCCCGCACAACTTCTTCCGCGGCGTTCCGCTCCGCGTGCGGGACGCCGCGGTGCGCGACGCCATCGAGGCCCTGGGCGACCGCGTCGATCCCCGGCCGCTCACCGCAGCCTGGGAGGCCGCCCTGCGGGCCCCCGTCTGGGCGCGCCCGCCGGTCTGGATCCACGGGGACCTCAAGCCCGAGAACCTGATCCTCGCCGAGGGCCGGCTCCACGGCGTGATCGACTTCGGGGGCCTGGGGGTGGGGGACCCGGCCTGCGAGCTCATCATCGCCTGGAGCCTCTTCTCCGCGGAGGTGCGCGAGGTGTTCCGCGCCTCGCTCGGCGTGGACGACGCGACCTGGGCCCGGGGGCGCGGCTGGTCGCTCAGCGTCGCGCTGATCGCGCTGCCCTACTACATGGATACGAACCCGGGAATGGTCCGCTACGCGCAGCACCTGCTCGACGAGGTCATTGCGGATCCGGGCGCGTAGGGCCGGGCCGAGCCCGCGGTCGCGACCCGGTTAGACTCGGAGCGTGCGCACCGTGGCCGCGTTCCGGGAGGCGTCCGCCGCCTACATCGCCCGCGCCATGCTCGAGGCCGAGGGCATCCCGGCCCACATCGCCGACGAGCACACCGTGGGAGCGTTCTGGCTCTACTCCCAGGCGGTGGGCGGCGTGAAGCTCCAGGTGGCCGAGGTGGACTTCGAGCGCGCGCACCGGCTGCTCGCCGAGGACCGCTCCTCCCTGGTCCCCGAGCCCCCGGCGCCGGCGCCCGGCGACGTGTACGAGTGCCCGGCCTGCCGGAGCGGGGAGGTCCGCCACCCGCGCGCGCACCGCTGGAGCGCGGTGCTCTCCTGGGTGCTCTCCTTCCCCCTGGTCTTCTGGTCGCGGTCGCTGCGCTGCGCGACCTGCGGGCATCGCTGGCGGCCGTGAAGCGCCTGCCCGAGGATGCCGTCGTGCAGCGGCGCACGCCGGAGTTCACCGAGGCGACCATGCCCGCGGGCCTGCGCCGGCGCCACACGACGCGCGCCGGCGTCTGGGCGCGCATCGAGGTGCACGAGGGGGTGCTCCGCTACCGCATCCTGGGCGAGCCGACCGAGGAGCACCGGCTCTCGCCCGGCCACCCGGGTGTCGTCGAGCCCGAGGTGCCCCACGAGGTGGAGCCCGAGGGCGCGTGCCGCTTCCACGTCGAGTTCCTGCGCCGTCCGGAGCCCGCCGGTGGGTGAGGGGCGCCGCGTCCTCGCCCTCGACGTCGTCCCGGGCCGCCTCGCCGTGGCGCGCCTCGGGCCCGGCGAGGCGGAGCCCGGCTGGGCGCGGGGCGAGGGCTTCGTCTCGGTCACGCGCACGCCCGGGGAGCTCTCGATCGTCTGCGAAGAGGCGTCCCTCCCGGATTCGGTGGAGGCGGAGCGGGGGTATCGCCGGCTGGCGGTGCGCGGGCCGCTCGCGTTCGCGGAGACCGGCATCCTCGCGGCGCTCTGCATCCCGCTCGCGGCCGCGGGCGTGCCCCTCTTCGTCCTCTCCACCCACGACACGGACCACCTGCTGGTTCCCGAGGCGGCCCTGCCGGCTGCCGCGGCCGCGCTGCGCGGCGCCGGCCACGGCGTGCACGGGGGTTGAGGTGGCGGCGAGGAGAAGCCGGTGGTCCCAGCGCGTCACCGAGGAGAGCGACGCCCTCGATCTCGAGGAGGGCGTGTTCGGCTTCGAGGATCCCCGGCGCATCGCGCGCTCGCTCCAGCGCTCCGCCGAGGCCAGCCGGCGGCGGAGGAGCGATCCCTTCCGCTCGGCGATGTCGATGCTGACCTTCTACCTGAATCGCGCCGGGAGCCGGCTCCCGGCGCCACAGCGCCGACGGCTCGAGGCGGCAAAGGACGAGCTGCGGGATCTCTACGGGCGGCCTCGAAGGGCTGGCGACTCGACCCGCTCCACCCGATCGGTAGGCTTCCGACGGCGCAGCCCGTCCCGGTCCCCGGCAAGAGGAGGTGTGGAGGTGGCGAAGCGAAAGGCCCGGAAGAAGCGCGACGTCGAGAAGGACTACCCGGCCCGGCAATTCGTGGCCAAGCTGCGGCGACTCGCCGACTGCATCGAGAACGGCGACCGGTTCCGCATCCAGGTGGCGGGCGAGCGCATCTCGGTCCCGCCCGGTGCCCGGATCAACGTCGAGCACGAGCGCGGCTCCTCGGACGAGGAGATCGAGTTCCAGCTGGGCTGGAAGCTCGAGGACTGAGGGAGCCGGGGGTCGCCCGTGGCCGTTTCCCTGGTCTTCTTCGATCTGGGCGGGGTGGCGGCCCGGTTCGACCCGGAGCGCCGGCTCGCCGCCCTCGCTCCACTGGCCGGAGCCGACCCCGCCCGCATCCACGAGGCGGTGTGGCGCTCCGGCCTGAGCCGGGACTTCGACGCCGGCCTCTACGATGCCGACGGGATGCACGCCCGGCTCTGCGAGGTGCTCGGGGCACGGCTTCCGCGGGCCGAGCTGCTGCGCGTCCTCGCCCTCGCCTTCGAGCCGGCTCCCGAGGTGCTCGCCCTCGCGCGGCGCGTGGGTCGGGGCGCGCGGGTCGGCCTCCTCACCAACAACCCTCCGCTGCTGCGCGAGGCGCTGCCCGTCCATCTCGGGGCGATCGCCTCGGGGTTCGACCCCATCGTGTTCTCCTACGAGGTGGGGGCTCTCAAGCCGGCGCCCGAGCTATACGCCCGGGTGGCCGAGCGGGTGGGGGCCGGTCCCGGTGAGCTGGCGCTCATCGACGACTCGCGCGCCAACGTGGACGCGGCGCGCGCCGCCGGCTGGGAGGGGCTGCACTTCACGGGCGCCGAAGCGCTCGAGCGCGCGCTCGTCGCGCGGGGCCTCGCGCCGGAGTGAGGGTGCGCCCCGCCGAGCCGCGCGACCGCGCGGAGTGGCTGCGCATGCGCGAGGGCCTGTGGCCGCAGGCTCGCGACGACCACCCGGTCGAGATCGACGCCTTCCTGTCGGAGGCTCCACCGGACTCGAGCGTGATCGTCGCCGAGCGCGACGACGGACGCCTCGGGGGGTTCCTCGAGGTGGGGACGCGCTCCCACGCCGAGGGCTGCGCGTCCTCGCCCGTCGCCTACCTGGAGGGCTGGTGGGTCGATGCGGACCTGCGGGGCCGGGGCGTCGGCGCCCGCCTGGTGGCGGCCGCCGAGGCGTGGGCCCGCTCGCGCGGGCTCGAGGAGCTCGCGAGCGACTCCGAGCTCGCCAACGAGGCGGGCCAGGCGGCCCACCGGGCCCTCGGCTACCGCGAGGTCGAGCGCATCGTCTGCTTCCGCAAGGCGCTCTGAGCGCCTACAGCACGCGCGTCATGAAGACGCTGTTCGGGTCCTCGGTGTACTCGGCGAAGGGACCGCAGGGCTCGAAGCCGTGGCGGGCGTACATGGCCCGGGCGGGCGCGAACTCGGGCATGGAGCCGGTCTCGAGGTGGAGGCGCCGGTAGCCGCGGCGCACCGCCTCCCGGACGATGTGCTCGAGCATCCGCGAGGCGACGCCCCGACCCCGGTGCCGGCGCGCGGTGCGCATCGACTTGATCTCGCCGCTGCGTGCGTCGAGCTCGCGGAGCGCGCCGCAGCCGAGCAGCTCGTCGCCCTCCCACACCGACCAGAAGGTGACGTCGGGCGCCCCCAGGCTCGCGAGGTCGAGAGCATGGACGCTCTCCGGGGGCGTCACCGCGTGCATGTCGGCGAGGTGCTCCTCGAGCAGGCGGGCCACCTCCTCTCCCGTCAGGTCGTCCTCGCGGATCCGCACGCTGCCGTCTCCCGAAGCGCGCAGTCTACCGCGCCGGGGACGAGGGCCTGGGCGCACGAGTGCGGGAAGCCCTCGCCGGGCGCCCCGGCGTCACCGAGCGGTATGCTCCCGACCGGAGGTGCGGATGCGGGCTCTCGGAAGCGTGGCGGTCGTGGCGCTGGCGCTGCTGGCCTGCGCGAGCCCGGAGCGCGTCGCGGTGCTGGTGCCCGACGGCTCGGCCTCCTTCGCGCTGATGGACTTCGCCCGGCCGCCCTCCCTCGAGCCTCCGGCGGCGGGCTGGCACCACCGCACCTTCCTCCGCCACCCGCCGATGGAGATCTCCTTCGTCGCACGGGACGGCCGCGACACGATCCGCCTGCGCACCCGGGACAGCGCGTCGATGCTCTTCCGCTGGGTGGACGTGGACCTCGACCGCTATCCGGTGCTCGCCTGGGACTGGCTCGTCGAGGAGCCGATCGCCAGCGAGACGGACGAGCGGACCGTGGCGGGCGACGACCATCCGGCCCGCCTCTACCTGACCTTCGCCTCCGGGGACGGCGACGAGCGCTCCATGGAGATCATCTGGGGCAACCGCTCGCCGCGCCGCGGGGACTGGAAGCACCTGAGGTTCTTCGGCCTGCTCTCCTTCCCGCACTACACGGCGAACGGCGGCGACGAGAACGCGGGCCGCTGGCACCGCGAGCGCGTCGACATGACCGAGCTGTACCGCGAGCTCTGGGGCGACCCCGCCGGCGCGCGGCTGGTCGAGATCGCGCTCTTCTGCGACACCGACGAGACCGGGGCGAGCAGCACGGCGTTCTTCTCGGACGTCCGCGTGGAGAAGCGGCCCTAGGCGATGGGCGGCGTGGGAGCCGATCCGGTGCTCGAGGTCGCCGTCCTCGACGTTCGCGAGGATCGGGGAGCCGCGTTCGAGGCCGCCTTCGCGGAGGCCCAGTCGATCCTCGCCGCCAGCCCGGGCTACCTGCGCCACGAGCTGCGGCGCTGCGTCGAGCGCGGCGATCGCTGGCTGCTCCTCGTCTGGTGGCGGGACCTCGAGAGCCACACCGAGGGCTTCCGCGGCTCGCCGGCCTACCAGCGCTGGAAGAGCCTGCTGCACTCCTTCTACGACCCCTTCCCCGTGGTGGAGCACTACACGTCGGTGTTCCGGGGCGGCGAGGGCGGCGCGCTTCCGTGACCCGCCGCGCCTGGGAGCTCGCCGTCGTGCGGGTCTTCGTGCGGGACTGGGAGGCGGCGGTGCGCTTCTACCGGGACACGCTCGGCATGCCGCCGCTCCGGATCGAGCCGCGCTTCGGCTGGGCGGAGTTCGACACCGGGGGCTGCAGTCTGGCGGTGGAACGCCTGGCGGAGGACGACGAGGAGGCCCGGGAGCTCGTGGGTCGCTACGTCGGCGTGAGCCTCCGGGTGGCGGACATCGAGGCCACCCACCGGGAGCTCCGCGAGCGCGGGGTCGAGTTCCTCGCGCCCGCGGGCCGCCAGCCGTGGGGCGGCGTGCTCGCCCACCTGCGGGATCCCGAGGGCAACGTGCTGACGCTCCTCGGTGGGACGCCGGACGCCGGGAGCGACGCCGGGTGAGGGCAGGCAGCGCGAGCCGCGCGATGGTCCGCCTGGCCGTCCTCGCCGTCGCGGTGGCGTGCGGTCGGCCGGAGCCCTCGGGCCCCGTGGCTGCCACGGTGCTGGAGGTGCACGAGCCCCCGGAGTACCGGCCGCGCCTCGTGGCCCGGGATCCCGATGCAGCCCTCATCGCCGAGCCGGTCCACGCGCTCCCCTGGCAGGAGGTCACCTTCGTGGTGCTCGTGCGCGAGGACGGCTCGTTCCTCGAGGGCTCGGGCAGCCTGCGTCCCGAGGACGGGTTCAGCGCGAAGTTCGGCGACGGCGACCGGGAGCACGTCTCGTCCCGACCCCCGGAATCCCTGGAGGACGTCGTCCGGCTCCTCCAGTCCTTCCGCGCCGGCGACGGGAGCTGGCGCGAGGCCTTCGACGGCTAGGGATGGGAGGGTCCCGGGGCGGAGCGGGTCGCGCGGCGACGGCGATCCTCTGGGTCGTCAGCGGCTTCTACGCCTACGGCGCGGCGGTGCACGTCCTCAACATGGCGAGCCTCACCGGCTTCGACTGGCCGACCGCGCCGCGGAGGTGGCAGGCCCTCGACGTCGTGTACCTGGGCCTCGACGTGGCGGTCGTGGCGGGTCTCGTCCGACGCCGGACCTACGCGGTGGCGGCCTTCTACGCGGCGGCGGTGAGCCAGATCGTCCTCTACACGGCGCTGCGCGGCTGGGTGCTCGACGTGCCCGAGGCCTTCGCGGTCTCGCCGGCCCAGCGCTCGTACCTCGATGTGCTGGTGGGCTTCCACGTCGTCACCCTGGCGGGGGTCACGTGGGCGCTGCGGGCGGGAACGGGCGCCGCCGCGGAGCGTCCGGCGTGCCCGTAGCGCGGCCCGAGAACGGCATCGCGGCGGAGGAGCTCGGCGAGTGGCGGCGCTGGCCCGCGCCGTCCTGCGGTACCCTGCCACCGGGAGGGAGTCCCATGTCCTTCGTCGACGTCGGCACGCTGGATCCTCGCAGCCCGCTCCCGGGCGGGGAGGGACGCTTCCTGCACTCCCCGCGCCTGACCTTCGCGTACCACCGGGCGGAGGCCGGCCCCGCCGGATGACGTCCCGCCCCGAGCTCACCTACTTCGACATCCGCGGGCGGGCGGAGCCGATCCGCCTGCTGCTCGAGGAGGCGGGGGTCGCGTACGACGACGTCCAGGTCCCGTCGGAGCGGTGGCCGGAGCTCAAGCCCCGGCTCCCCTTCGGCGAGCTCCCGCGGCTGCGGATCGACGGGCACGAGCTGTTCCAGACCTACGCGATCTGCCGGTACCTGGCGCGCCGTCACGGCCTCGAGGGGGAGAAGGAGGCCCAGCGCCTGCGCTGCGACGTGGCGGTGGAGGCGTTGCGTGATGCCAAGGACCAGATGGGTCACGCCTTCTGGCGCCCGGGCTTCGAGGAGCAGCGGGGCGTCTTCGTGGAGCAGGAGCTGCGTCCGCGGCTCGACGCGCTGGCGCGGTTCCACGAGACCAACCCCGCGCGCTCCGGGTTCTGGGCGGGCGACTCCCCGACCCTCGCCGACCTGGTCGCGTTCTCCTATCTCGAGGACGTCGAGGCGCTCTACCCCGGAGTGTCGAACGGGGGGAGCCTCGAGACGTTCCGTGTCCGGTTCGCCGAGCGCCCGCGCATCGCGGCCTACCTGCGATCGGGCCGGCGGCCGGCGGCGATCCAGTACGGGCCGGCCGGCCGGATCCATCCCGTGGAGCGGCGCTAGCGCCGCTCCGGCCTAGGGACGCGCCGGTGCGTCGGCGTCGCGCTGGCGCTCGGCGATCTCGAGAGCGACGAGGGCCGCCTGGGGGTCGCCCTGCTTCGCGCGCTCGAGCACGCTCTCCACGATGGCCCGGATCGTCCGGTCCGAGATCTCCGGGGCCGCGTCGAGCTCCACGGCCAGCTGGGCGAGCTCGCCCGCCGAGGCGCTCGAGTGGATGTCGATGGCGCTGTTCACGAAGCCGCTGATCAGCGAGCCGCGGCTCGAAGTCACCATGGCGACGGTGCCGAGGAAGAGGAGAAGGATGCCCGCGGCTCCCAGGACCCGCAGGCGGCGGTCGGGTTCGCTGCTCACTGGAGAGACCTCCACCGTGACGTGGCTCCAGGGTATGCGAACCCCGTGCCCGACCGCAGCGGGCAGGGGCGGAGGCTCGCGGCTCCCCGGCGCCCCGCGTGCAGCCCCCGGACGACGCGTGCAGCCCGTGCGCTGCAGCGGACTCCCGAGCGGCTTCCCGGCGGGGCCGGTACCCTCGACCCCCGGTTCGCGTGGGAGCGAGGGAGCCGGCTGCGTGATCCAGGTGCGACTCCATCCGGGGCTCGACCTCATCATCCACACCGTCACGGGTGCGCTCGAGGAGGACGAGTTCCGGGGCGCGGTGATCGCGATGTACCAGCTCGATCCGCCCCCGCTCCTCAGCCTGTGGGACTTCTCCGAGGCCTCCGTGGGCCACTTCGGCCGGGATCGGATCCACGCCGTCCAGGCGGACCTGGTCGGGAAGGTGCGGGGGCGGGAGGGCGGGCGCACGGCGGCCGTCGCACCGAGCGATCTCACCTTCGCGAGCGGCCGCCAGTACGCGGCGCTCGCCGAGGGCTTCGAGCTTCCCTTCGTCCACCACGTCTCGCGGACCCGCGACGAGGCCCTCGCCTGGCTCGGCATCGAGCCGGCGAGCCTGGCAGCGGCGGAGAGCCGCGAGGTCGCGCCCGCGAACGGGCGCTGAGCGCCGCGCGCACGGAGCGCGCCCCCGCCCGTGGTAGCATGCGGCCCGGGAGGCCGCCTGATGCTCGAGCTCCGTGAGCCGGAGGGGTGCTTCGGGGTGACCGAGGTGCGCGGGCTCGGGCCCGGCCGCTGGGCCGAGCACGCGCCGGCGCTGCGAGCCGCGCTGGCGCGCCTCGGCGTGCTCTGCCTGCGCATGGAGGCCGAGCTCGACGACGCCGGCCTCCAGGAGGTCGCGGGGCTCTTCGGAGCCATCAAGGACCCCGTCGGCCGCACGAAGGACGGCGGCGAGATGCGCTACGACCAGCGGCGCCAGCTGATCGATTCGGGCTTCGTGATGACCGACGAGATCCGCGAGAAGCTCGGCGACCTCTGCTTCGGCGGCATGGACGATCGGCGGCCGGGCCTGTTCGAGGCGTTCCACACCGACGACACCTACACCGAGCGGCCGGCGGTCGCGACGGTGCTGAACGCCCGGGAGCTCCCGCCGAGCGGCGGGGGCCCGACCTGCTTCCTCGACATGCGCGCGGCGTGGGAGCTCCTCGATCCGGGAGCCCGCCGCGAGATCGAGGGGCTGCGCGTCCTCTACGCCTACGACAACGAGGACGCCTTCCCGCCGCGACGCTCGGCCCGCGGACCGGCCGACGCGCTGGTGGAGGTGACCCACCCCCTGGTGGTCGAGCATCCCGTGACCGGCACCCGCGCGATCTACCTCGACCTGGACCGAGCCCGGCACGTCGAGGGCATGCCCGTGGCCGAGGGTCGCGCGCTGCTCCAGCGGGTGCAGGACCACGCCGAGGCCCGGGCGCCGGGCTGCGAGCACGACTGGCGGGACCACGACGTGCTCGTCTGGGACAACCTCTCGGTCCAGCACCGCGCGGGCGGGAACTTCGCGGTCGGAGAGCCCCGCCGCTTCTGGCGCTACATGATCGCCGGCGATCCTCCCCGGGCCTCGCAGTGACGGGTCGCCCGGACCGGGAGACGCCAGCATGGACTTCTGGAAGTTCTTCACCGTCGGCCACGAGCACCACGTCGTCTGCAACCCGCTCGGCGAGGAGAAGCTCGACGAGCTGATCGGCCTGCTGGCCCTGCCCGGGGAGGGCCGCCTGCTCGACATCGCGTGCGGCAAGGGGGAGCTGCTGGTCCGGGCCGCCCGTCGCTGGGGCTGCCACGGCGTGGGCGTGGACCTCTCCACGGACTTCGCCGCCGACGCGCGCGCCAAGGTCGAGGCGGCGGGCCTCACGCGGACGATCGAGATCGTCGAGGCGAACGGTCGCGACTACGACGCGCCGCCCGAGTCCTTCGACGCCGCGATCTGCCTGGGGGCCTCGTGGATCTGGGAGGGCCTCGGTGGCACGCTCGACGCGCTCGCCGCCTGGGCCCGGCCCGGGGGCACGGTGGTGGTGGGCGAGCCCTTCTGGTGGCGCGACCCCTCGCCCGAGTACCTCGAGGCCTGCGAGTACGTGGAGGCGAGCTTCGGCACCCATCGCGGGAACGTCGAGACGGGGCTCGCACGCGGGCTCGCGCTGCTGCGCACCTTCGTGTCGAGCGCCGACGAGTGGGACCGCTACGAGGGCACCCAGTGGTGGGCCATCGAGCGCTACGCGCGCCTGCACCCCGAGGACCCGGACGTGCCCGAGCTGGTGGCGCGGGTGCGGGCCGAGCGCGACCAGTACCTGCGCTGGGGGCGGGAGGAGCTGGGCTGGGCGGTCTACCTGTTCCTGAAGGACCCCCACGGCACGCCCGACCCCGCCGCGAGCGCCTGAGTCGGGGAGCGGCGCCCGGGCGTCGTTCCCTGCATGGCGCTCCGATCCTTCCTCGCCCTCGGGCTCGTTGCCTGGGTCGCGGCTCGGGCCTCCGCGGCCGGCCCGGACGCCCCGCACCCCCCGGCAGCCTTCTCGCGGCCCTGCGCGGCCGTGGCGGCGCTCAGCCCCTCGGAGTCGCGCGAGCGCGCCGCCGCGTCCGAGGCGCTGCGCTGGGTCTCGTGGCGGCTCGACGCCGCCCTCGACCGGCTCGTCCTCGCGCGTCGCCTCGCCCAGGGCGCGCGGCCCGAGCAGGCGGAGGCCGCCGCGCGGCTGGCCCGCTCGCTCTACGCCGACGCCGTGGTCCCCTGGCTCGACGCGAAGGGCCGGCTGTGCGCCTGCCCGGTGTTCGGGTCCGGTCCGCCGCCCGCCTGCGCGGAGCTCGGGCGCCAGCGCCGGCGGGCGGGCTGCGAGGGCGTTCCGCCGCATCGGGGCCGCGGCATCGACGTGTGCCGCCTCGTGAAGGGCCGCTAGCCGGCGCCCGTGGTACCGTCGCGCCACCCGATGCGGATCCAGCTCTCCCACGAGCGGCGCCAGACACTCGTCGCGGCCACCCAGGCCTACTTCCGCGACCAGCACGACGACGACATCGGTGAGCTCAAGGCCTCGCTGATCCTCGACTTCTTCCTGAAGCAGCTCGCCCCGTCGGTCTACAACGAGGCGATCCGGGACGCCCAGCGCTTCATCCAGGACAAGCTGATCGACCTCGAGGGCGAGCTCTACGAGGCCGAGCCGGACCGCTAGCGCCCGCCCCGCGCCCGACCCAGACGGGAGACCGCCATGCGCACGAGAAGAACCTTCCTGTGTCTCGCCCTCGCCGGCGTGGTGTCGGCCTGCGCGGGATCGAGCGGCTCGACCATGACCCGCGAGCGCATGGAGCGGCTGATCGCCGGGGCCAGCCGCGACTTCCAGGGCAGCCCCGGTGCGGTGCAGTTCCGCCATCAGGGGGTCGGCATGGCGTGCATCTCCGACGTGAGCCACGACCGCATGCGCATCGTGGCTCCGGTCACCTCCCGCGCTGAGGTGGGACGCCGCGAGCTCGACCGGATGCTGGTGGCCAACTACCACTCGTCCCTCGACGCGCGCTACGCGGTGAGCGAGGGCGTGGTGTACGCGGCCTTCCTGCACCCGCTCTCGTCGCTCACCGACGCCCAGCTGCTCTCGGCGCTGCGCCAGGTCGCCAGCCTGGCCCGGACCTTCGGCTCCACCTACTCGAGCGGCCAGCTGCTCTTCGGCGAGCCCGCGGGCCAGCCACTGTGACGGTGCCGTTCTGGTGCCTCGGCGTCGTGGCCGTGCTCCCGCTCCTGCTGGCGCTGGTCGGCGACGGCTTCCGCAAGGCGAACCTGGGCTCGATCGACAACGCGGATCCGCGCGGCCAGGCCGAGCGGCTCGAGGGGGCCGGCGCACGGGCCTACGCGGCCCAGGCCAACGCCTGGGAGGCGCTCCCCACCTTCGCGGTGGCGGTGTTCGTCGCGCACCTCGCGGGAGCCGACGCGTCCCAGTCGGCCCTCGCCTCGCTGGGCTTCGTGGCGGCCCGGGTGGCGCACGGAGCCGTCTACGTTGCGGGCCTCTCCACCCTGCGCTCCCTCGTCTACTTCGTGGGGCTCGGCTGCTGTGTGTGGCTCTTCGTGCTGGCGGCGCGCGCCTAGCATGCCGGAGACCCCCGTCGACGTGTACTTCGACTACCGGTCGCCCTTCGCCTACGTGGCCGCGGAGGTGCTGCCCGGGTTCGCCGAGGGCAACGGCCTCGCCCTGCGCTGGCGGCCCGTCGACATCATGCAGCTCAGCAACTACGCGAAGGGGCTGCCCTACTCCGAGGTGAAGCGGCGCTACGTGCCCATGGACGGCGCGCGCATCGCGGAGTTCCACGGCGTGCCGATCCGCCACCCCAAGCCCCACCCGGTGCCGTCCGCCACGGCGCTGCGGCTCGCGGTGGTGGCGGGCGAGGCTCCGGGCTTCTCGAAGCTCCACCGCGCGCTGTTCCGGGCGGCCTGGCGCGACCAGCGCGACCTCGGCGCCCGGGAGGTGCTGGTCGAGTGCATCCGGGAGGCCGACGGCCCCGCCGACGCGTGGCTCGCCGCCGCCGAGGCTCCGGAGGCGAGCGAGGGGCTGAGCGCCTCCACGGCCGCGGCGGAGGCGGCGGGAGTCTTCGGCGTCCCGTCCATGCTGCTCGACGGGGAGCTCTTCTGGGGGATCGACAGCCTGCCCGTCCTGGAGTGGCGGCTCGGCCACCCGCGGCGGCGGCGCTGACGGCACGGCGGCCGCGCGTGGTAGCATGCCGTCGATGAGCGGAGCGGCCCGGTGACGCGCGGCATCCTGTGGATCCTGGCGGGCGTGTTCGCGCTCTTCGGCCTCGGCTATCTGGTGATGCCCGAGCCCTTCGCCACGGCGGCCGGGATCCAGGCCAGCGCCACGGGCCTCACCGACGTGCGCGCCACCTACGGCGGCTTCCAGCTGGGCTTCGCGGCCTTCCTGGCGTGGTCCGCCTGGGCGCCGTCGCGCCACGCGACGGCGCTGCTCGCGACGGGGGCGGTGGTGGGAGCCATCGGCGCCTGCCGGCTCCTCGGCCTGGCCATCGACGCGGCGCCTTCGCGCTTCCACGCCATGGCGCTCGCCTTCGAGATCCCCATCACCCTGCTCTCCCTGGGGCTCTACCGGCGCGAGCGCTCGGCGGCGGCGGGCGCCGTGGGATGAGCGGAAGGAGGCGGGTCGCGCTCCTCGCCGCGGTCGTGGTCGGACTGCCCGTCGCCTGCGTCCTCGCCCACCTCGCCTTCATCGAGATCGGCAAGGAGGTGGTGGTCCTGCGCACCCGCAACGCCGAGGGCCGGACCCACTCCGCGCGGCTCTGGGTGGTCGACTACGAGGGCTACGCCTGGGTGCACGGTCGCGACTCTCGCTGGCTGCAGGACATCGAGGAGAACCCGGTGGTGGAGGTCGAGCGGGCGGGCGAGCGGCGGCGCTACCTCGCCGTCCCGGTGCCCGGTCCCCACCCGCACCTCCACGAGCTGCTTCGCGAGAAGTACGGACTCGCCGACTCCTGGGTTCGCTGGCTCGCCGGGGACGAGGGCACGGTGCCGGTGCGCCTCGAGCACTTTCGGGCGACACTCGGCCGACCTACCCTCTCGGTACGCTGAGCGCGCGGCCGCTCCGGGCAGCACGGGATGCCGATCACCTACAGGATCGAGCCGTCCAAGAACACGGTGTTCACCACCATCACGGGATCGGTCTTCGACTCCGATCCGGTCGAGTACCTGTCGGAGGTGCTGGCACACCCCGACTACCGACTCGGCAGCCGGGGACTGGTGGTGTGCCGCGACGTCGATCTGGGCGGCTTCTCGACCGAGGCGATCCGTCGCCTCGTGGACTTCACCCGGCGCTCCGAGCGGGATTTCGAGGGATCGCGGATCGCGGTGGTTGCCGAGCAGCCCGCCGTCTACGGCCTGGTGCGAATGTACGCGCTGCTGCGGGATGCCCCCTACGAGCTGCGCGTCTTCCGGGAGATCGCCCAGGCCGAGACCTGGCTCGCCGGGGACGGCCCCGACCCCGAAGCTCAGTAGGGGAGGTCGCGGGGCCCGCGGCCGACGTGGTCGGGCTCGGGGTCGCGCTCGAAGCGCACGGCCTCGATCTCCGTCCTCTCCTCGAGCAGGGCCTTCACGACGCGGTGCATGCCGTCCATCACCCGGCCGTCGGCGCCCAGGATGATCGGATGGGCGAGGTCGGCCTGCTCGACGAGGCGCATGTGGAGCAGGAGCTTGCGGCACGTGGGGCGCTCCTCCTCCCCGTCGAACCAATGGACCTCGTCGAGCTCGCGGACCGCGGCCGGGTCGATGCGGATCCGCGGCAGGTCGCGGGCCAGGCGCACCAGCCGGTCGACGTCCCAGGCGAGCAGGCCCCGCTCGGACGGCTGGAAGTGGTACTGCTTCCTCACGGGTTCCTCCGGCGGTAGCATGGGCGGCAAGGAGGCGGGCCCGTGATCGAGACCCACGGCCTCACGCACATCAGCCTGTCGGTCGCGGATCCCGAGGCGTCCCTCGCCTTCTATGCCGCGCTCTTCGGCGTGAAGGAGTACCACCGGGAGGAGGGCTGCATCCAGGCGCTCGGGCCCGGCGAGCACGACGTGCTGGTGTTCGAGCGGCGGCCGGACCCCGGCGTGCGCGGGGGGATCCACCACTTCGGCTTCCGCCTGGTCTCGCCCGCCGACGCGGAGCGCGCGGCGCGGGAGGCCGAGCGCGCCGGAGGGCGGGTGCTGCGGCGGGGCGAGCATTGCCCCGGCGAGCCGTACCTCTACGTGGCGGACCCCGACGGCTACGAGATCGAGATCTGGTACGAGCCGCCCGCATGACGGGCGCCACCGGGAGGCCAACCCTGGGCGAGCTCCGCGTCGCATCGCGCCTGGCCGCGGACCCCGAGAGCGTCTGGAGCCACGCCGTCACCCCGGCCGGCGTGAACCGGGAGCTGTCGCCGCTGCTGCGCATGACCTTCCCGAAGGGCGTGGAGGAGCTCACCGCCGGCTGGCGCCCGGGGGAGCGAGCCTTCCGCAGCTGGCTGCTGCTGGGCGGGGTGCTCCCGGTGGAGTACGACGACGTCTGCTTCGTCGAGATCGAGCCGGGGCGGCGCTTCCTGGAGCGCTCCTCCCTCTTCAGCCAGCGCGTCTGGGAGCACGAGCGCACCGTCGAGCCCGCCGCCTCGGGCTGCGTGGTGACGGACCGGGTGCGCTTCGAGCCGCGGCTCGCGTGGCTGGGGCCGCTCTTCGCCCCCGTGTTCCGCCTCACCTTCCGGCTGCGGCACCGCAACCTGCGGCGGATCTTCCGGGGCGGGCCCGCCTAGGGGGCGGGGGCGTCGTAGTGCCGGATCTCGATCAGGTGGCGGTCGGGATCGAACAGGTAGAGCGACGCGCCCGGGCCGCGGGCGCCCGTCTCCTCGCCGGGGCCCTTCCCGTTGCCGACGGCGTGGAAGGAGTCCCCGTACGGGATCCCGTTCGCCCGCACCCGCTCGAAGACCGCGTCGAACTCGTCGCGGCTCATCGCGAAGGCGAGGTGGTCGCCGCCGTCGGTGCCCCAGGGCGCCAGCTGGAGGGTCAGGTCCGGTGTGACGCGCACCACCGTGAAGGGCCCGCGCTCGCCGTCGACCCCGAGCCCGAGCACCTCGGCGTAGAAGCGCGCGCTCGTCGCCGCGTCGTTCACCTTCAGGATGAGGTGGTCGAGAACCATGGTGCTCCCCCTCGGTTCTCCCATCCTAGCCCCTTCGCGGGGGCGCTCCCGTGGTACCTTGGAGCGCGAGAGCGGGAGGACGCGATGGTGCGACGAAGCACACTCGGCGGGATCCTGGGCACGGCGCTCGCGCTCGCGGCGGCGGGCTGCGGCGGGCCCTTCCTGATGTTCCCGGGAGGGGAGCTGCGCGGCGAGCTGGTGATGGAGCCGGTGACGGACTGGTCCTTCGTCGAGGGCCAGCTCATCCACCTCGAGACGCGCCCCGGGGACCCCTACTCGGTGGAGCTCAATTGCATCGTCCGCGACGGCCAGCTCTACATCGACCCGGCCGAGGACCGGCGCTGGCACGACCACATCCGCGCGGACCCGCAGGTGCGGGCGCGCTTCGGCGACAAGGTCTACCCGCTCCGCGCGGTGCTGGTGGGCCGGCCGGGCGAGCTCGAGGGCTTCCCGGCGGACCGCTACGTCTACCGTCTCGAGTCCCCCGCGCCGGGCTCGTGACGCCCGAGCAGACCCGGGTCGTCGCCGTCGTCTACGCGAGCGCGCTCGCGCCCCTCGTGGTGGTGCCGCTCCTCCGGCGCCGGCGCGTCGTCCCCGACTGGGTGCCCGCGGTGTACGCCGCCTCGTTCGTGGCCTGCGCGGTAGGGTGGGAGCTGTGGTTCACCTACGGCTGGGTGGGCGGCGACGCGGTGGACCTGCGCCGCGCACCGGAGCTCAGCGCCGCGATTCCCATCCACGTGAACTGGGTCCTCAACTCCCTCGCCGACGCCGGCACGATCTGTCTCGGCGGGCTGCTGCTGGTCTGGCTCGTGCTGGGGCGCCGCGGCGAGCCCTTCCGTCGCTGGCACTGGGGCGCCTTCGCGATCCTCGGGCTCTGGTTCCTGGGCCAGAACGTCTTCGTGGAGACGTTCCTCTACCACGACCAGCTCGCCGAGGGGAAGCGGCTCTCCTGGGCGCCGCTCGTCCCGACCGGCCCGTGGTGGAACCCGACGCTCTTCGAGTTCCGGGACCGGACCATCACGCTCCAGGGCCAGGTGTCCTGGCTGCTGATGGCGCCGCTCTTCTACGGCGGGCTCGTGGCCTACCTCGCCCGGCGGGGGGACGCCGCGGGGAACTGAGCGCCGCGGCCGAAGCGGATCGGGCCCTTCGCGCGGGAGGGGTCGACGCCGCGGCCGCGCTGGAGCACGACGATCTCGTCGCGGCCCGCCAGCCGGCGTCCGGCGGCGCGTGCGCGCTCCATGAGGTCGCGCCAGCCCCCGGGATCGACGGCGCGCGCCGCCTCGGAGGGGCAGAGGGATCCCGATCGCGACGCCAGGAGCGTGCGGATCGCGTCCTCGAGGCGCCGGTCGAGGGCGCCCACGCGGCTCCGGCGGCACCGCTCGCTGCAGTGGCGCACCTGGTCCCAGCAGCTCGCCCACTTGCGGCGCCAGGCGAACTCGCGCCCGCAGCTGGCGCACGCCCTGGTCGGGAGCTCGCTCGGCACCCGCCGAGGGTAGCCAGGCCTCGCGGGTCGCCTACGAGACCTCGCGGAGCCGACCCGTCCCGACCTCGTACACGAAGCCGCGGACCGCGTCGCGGTGGGGAAGGAAGGGGCTCGCGGTGACGCGTCCGATGGAGAGCCGCAGGTTCGCCTCGAGGTCCGGAAAGGCCCCGAGGGCGAAGGGCGGGCGGACGCCGGTGTCGCGCTCGATGGTGTCGGCGACCTCGGCGTCCTCGAGATCCGTGAGGCCGCAGTCCGTGTGCTGGATCAGCATCACCTCCCGGGTCCCGAGCAGGCGCTGGGAGAGCGTGAGCGAGCGGATCACGTCGTCGGTCACGATCCCGCCGGCGTTCCGGATCACGTGGGCGTCGCCCTCGGAGAGGCCCAGCATGGCGTCGATCCGCAGCCGCGCGTCCATGCAGGACACCACCGCGACGCGGCCCGCGGGAGCCGAAGCGAGGCGGCCCTGGGCGAAGCCCGTCGCGTAGCTCGCGTTGTGTTCGAGGAGCCGGTCGATGGTGCTCATGGCGATACGCTACCGGGGTGGAGCGGGGCCCGCCGCGGGGAGCGGCGCGCCCTGCGTGGTACGGTTGCGTGGCGCCCGCGAAGGAGGCCCCGATGAGCAGCTCGGATCCGCGCCCGCCGGTCTGGGTCGGCCACGTCACGCTGCGCACGCCGGACATACCGGCGACGCGGGACTTCATGACGGCCCTCGGCATGCGCTTCCTCGCCGAGGGCGAGGGCTTCGCGGTGTTCGAGCTGCGCGGCGGCACCCACCTGCTGCTGCTCCCCGCCGAGGAGCCGGGCTCGGGCATCGCCTACTTCGACCTCATGGTCGAGGATCTCGCCGCCACCCACGCCGAGCTGCGCGCGCGCGGCCTCGCGCCCTCGGAGATCGACGAGGGGCGGATCCACAGCTCCTTCACGGTGCCGTCGCCGTCGGGCCACCTCATCAAGTTCAACTCGACCCACGTCTCCGACCAGCCCGTCTAGGCGGGGAGGAGCCGCGTGGAGTTCGAGGCGAGACCCGGAGGCTGCGTGTGCGGAGCCGTCCGCTACGAGCTCGTGGCGGATCCCGTCACGCTCTATGCCTGCCACTGCACCGACTGCCAGACCGAGACCGGCGCGAGCTTCGCCCTCTCGATGATCGTGAACCGGGAGTCCCTGGCGCTGCTTCGTGGGAGCCCCGAGCCGCGGGGCTGCCGGCTCGAAGACGGTCGCGAGAAGCGCTCGGAGTGCTGTCCGCGGTGCAACACGTCGCTCTGGGGAGTCCCCGCGCGCTACCCGGAGCTGCGCAACCTGCACCCGGGGACCCTCGACGACACCGCCTGGCTCGAGCCGGTCGGCCACATCTGGACCCGGAGCGCCCAGCCGTGGCTGCGCCTGCCCCCGGGCGTGCTCGGCTACGAGGGCCAGCCCGACGACATGCTGCCCCTGGTGCGGGCCTGGAAGTTCCGCCCGCGCTGAGCCTGCTCACAGCTCGAGGGGCAGCTTCCCGTGGCGCTCGTAGACGAGGTCGCGGTGCTCGAGCAGGATCGGGTCGAGGGCGTCCCGGGTGGCGTCGTCGAGCGTCCCCATGGCGGCGCGCATGAAGTCCGGCATCGGGCAGTGCTCGGGCGGGAGCGGCGCGAGCAGGGCCATGAAGGCGGCGGAGTAGACGTCCACGGCGGTGAGGTCCGCGCCCAGGTAGTAGTCCGCGCCCGCGTCGCGCTGGCGCCGCAGGCGGCCCGCCAGCATCCCGAGGACGTCCAGCACCCGCTGCTGGGCCTCGGCGCCGATGCCCGGGCGGTAGCCGTACTTGGGCGCGAGGTACTCGGCGACGGGCTTCGGGAAGCCGCCGCCGCCCTCGAGGCCGGCGGCCACGCCCAGCAGCCGGCGGCACCAGCCCAGCCCCATCTCGCCGCAGATCTCGTGGGAGAGGCCGAACACCTCGGCACGCCGCTCCGGGTCCGTGGGCAGCAGCGCCGGCTTCGGCGCCAGCCGCTCGGCGAGGAGCAGGATCTCGGCCCAGCCGCCCCGCGGCGGCTCGTCGTCGTACATCGCCACCGGGGCGCTGGTCTGGCCGGTCCACTCGGCGAGCGCCGCGTCGCCCGGCGTGAGCCGCACCGCCACGAAGGGGATCTGCTTCAGGTGCAGGATCGTCTTGGCGGCCTCGCCCCAGGGGCTGGGGATGCCGGGGACCACGACCAGGCGCAGGCCCGAGCGCTCGCGCGCCTCCGAGGTTTCGACGAACTCCATGATGCCTCCGTGGGCGCGGGTTCAGGTGGGGGGAGAGAGCTTGTAGGTCACGAGCGCCAGGGCGATCTCCTTGCCGTCGGCGTCTTGCACCGACACCTCGCCGGTGGAGATCTCGCGTCCCCGCCGTCGCACCCGGGCGGTGGCGACGAGGTCGCTGCCGCGCCCCGCCGAGACGAGGTTGAGGGAGAAGCCGATGGTGGTGCCGCGGGAGCCGGGCGGGATGTCGGGGCTCGCCCAGAAGGAGGCCGTGGCGGCGGAGTCGACCAGCCCCGCGATGGCTCCGCCGTGCACGGTGTCGCCGAGGGTCGTGACCGCCTCGCGGTAGGGGAGCCGCAGGCGCACGAGGTCCTCGGCGGCTTCGACCAGCTCGAGCCCGAGGAGCGTCCCGTAGGGCGAGCGGACGATGAGCCGGTCGAGGATCGAGACGACGGCGTCGGGCAGCGCGGACATGATCCACTCCCTCGCTGGCGGCCAAGCCTACCGCGGATGGGGGCGCCGACCACGGCCCCGCCTCCGGGCTCCCGCGGCGCGGTTCCGGTAGGCTCCGGACCTCCCACGGAGGTGCGCGCGGTGAAGGCCTCTCGACTCCTCTTGGCGGCGGCCGGTGCCGCGCTGCTCGTCGCCGTCGCCACGGCGGCCGGCGCCCACGGGCCCACGGTGAAGGTCTCCTACTCCGGCGTGCGGCCGGAGCGGCTCGTCGTCACCACGGGCTCGACCGTCCACTTCCACAACGACAACGTGGGGGGCGGCCCGTGCACGGTGGTGGGGGAGGGCGAGGCCTTCGAGAGCCCGACCCTCGCTCCCCGCGAGGGCTGGCACTTCACCTTCGAGAGCGCCGGCACCTACGCGTTCCGCATCAAGGAGCTCTCGGGGGTCGCGGGCACGATCGTGGTCGGCGATCCGTGAGCCATGCCCGACGAGGAGATCCTCCAGGGCGGGGTCGCCAACGCGGGCGCCGTGGTGCGCGTGGGTGGCGACGTGCTGCGGCCCTCGAGCCCCCACACGCCGACCCTCCACGCCCTGCTGCGCCACCTGCGCGCCCGGGGCTTCGAGGGCGCGCCGGAGCCCGTCGGCGTGGATCCCGACGGCCGCGAGCGGCTGCGCTTCGTTCCAGGCGACGTGGCGGTGCTGCCGTTCCCGGCCTGGGTGCAGACCGACCGCGCCCTGGCCAGCACGGCCGCGCTGATCCGGCGCCTCCACGACGCGAGCGTCGGCTTCGTGCCGCCGCCCGGCGGAGGCTGGAGCGACGAGCTCGCCGACCCCCTGGGAGGCGACGTCGTCTGCCACAACGACGTGTGTCCCGAGAACGTGGTGTTCCGGGACGGCGAGGCCGTGGCGCTCCTCGACTTCGACTTCGCGGCGCCCGGGCGGCGGGTCCACGACCTCGCCGCCTTCGCGCGCATGTGCGTTCCCCTCGACACCGAGGAGGACGCCGCGCGCACCGGGCGCGCGGGCCTCGACCCCTTCGCGCGGCTGCGCGTCGTGGCCGACGCCTACGGGCTGCCACCGGGCCGCGCGGCGCTGCTCGACGCGATCGCCGAGAGCATCGCCCAGGGCGGCGCCTTCGTCGCGCGTCGGGTCGCGGCGGGCGAGCCCGGCTTCGTGGAGATGTGGAACGCGCTCGGCGGCCGCGCGCGCCACGACCGGCGGCGCGCATGGTTCGCCGAGCACCGCGACCGCCTCGCCGAGGCCATCGGTTGACGGCTGCGGGCGCGTCGCGGCCGGCGCTTCCGCCCGGGGTCGAGCCTGCCGTCGACGCGCTGCTGGCGGGATTCGACGCGGCCCTCGGGCCGGACGTGGTCGGCGTCTACCTGTTCGGCTCGGCGGTGGCGGGCGACTTCCAGCCCGGCGTGAGCGACGTCGACCTGCTGGTGGTCACCGCCGACGACGTCGACGACGCCGCGCTGCGACGCCTCGCCGGCATGCACGCGTCCTTCGCGTCCGGCTTCCCGGACTGGGCGGACCGGGTCGACGTCGCCTACCTCTCGGCCGCAGGGCTCCGCGGCTTCAAGGAGCGCGAGAGCCCGATCGTCGTGGTGAGCCCGGGGGAGGGGCCGCTGCGGCGCACCCGGACCCTCCCGGGCTGGGCGACGAACTGGCACCAGGTGCGCGAGGTGGGGGTCGCGCTGCGCGGGCCCCCGCCCGCGAGCGTGGTCCCCGCGATGAGCGAGGCCGACTTCCTGCGCGCGGTCCGGATCCACCTCGCGGAGATGCCCGGGCGCACCGCGGCCGCGCAGTCCGAGGCGTTCCTCGTCTACGCGGTCTTCACGGCGTGCCGCGGGCTCCACGCCGCGGCGGGCGAGGGGCCCGCGACCAAGACCGGCGCGGCGCGCTGGGCCTGGGAGCGGTACCCGGAGTGGCGCGCCGCGATCGAGGCCGCGCTCGCGCACCGCCGGGGGGAGCGCGGGGAAGACCGTGCGGCGCGCTGCATCGACAAGGAGCGCGCCGTCGCGCTGGTGTCCCTCGCGGCGCGCTCGCTCGCCCGGGGCTGACGGGCCGGCCTCAGCCGTCGAGCCACCCCGTGCGCCGCGCCCAGGCGTCGATCTCGGCCTGCCGCTCCGCGAAGGGGCGCGGCGGCCGGGCGCCCTCGCGCTCGGCCCGCTCCCGGGCCTCGCGGACGCTCTGCGCGAGCGGGGGCAGCCCCACGGCGCGCCGGCGCCCGGCCACCTCCCCGGGATCCTCGATGGGCCAGGGGCTCAGCCGGCCCTCGGCATCCCAGTCGAGGAGCGTCCCGTAGCGTTGGGGCCGGCGCTCGTTGAAGCGCACGCGGTCGGTGAGGGTGGCGAGGTGGGCCGGGGCGGCGCGGCCGTCGGCGACGGCCGCTTCGAGGAGTGCCAGACAGCGGCGCTGGAAGGCGGGCTCGCCGATCGCGTGGATCGCGACCCGGCACGCCGCCCGGGCCCCGTCCTCGCCCGTGCGCCGCGGGTCGGGCCAGCCGTGGGCGTCGAGCTCGCGCTCGAGCGCCCGGGCGTTGGCGGCGTGCACCGCCTCCATCTCGGGGTGGTAGCCCTCGAAGAGCTCGCCGCGCTCCACGAGCTCCTGCCGCTTCGCGTCGTCGCGCCGCTGCAGCTCGAGCAGGCGGGCGCGGAGGGACGGGTCGGAGGCCACGCGCGACACGGTATCACGGGCGCCCGGGGGCCCCGGCGCTCAATCCCGTCGCCCGGTGCGCCGATCCGGGCTCCGTGTCGAGCGGAGTCCTCCTCGCCAGCGCGGTCGCCGTCGGGCTCGGGGTCCTGCTGCTGCGCGGCCGGGACGCCTCGGTGCGCCTGCCCGCCACGGGCTCCCCGGGCCGCACGGACTCCATCGAGGCCGCCCTCGCCGCCGGCCGCAAGATCGACGCCATCCAGCTCTATCGCGAGCGGGACGGCGTGAGCCTGCGCGAGGCCAAGGACGCCGTCGAGAGGCTCCAGCGCAGGGGCTGAGCGCTCCGCCGCCCGAGGGCATCGCGCCGCGTCCTGGCATACCCTCCCGGAGGCGTTCCGGTGGGCTCGCGCGTCCACGCCCGCCGGCCGTCGCCGAAGGAGGTTCCCATGAAGGTGGAAGGCGGCTGCTACTGCGGCGCCGTGCGCTTCGCGATCGAGGGAGACCCCCTGTTCAAGGGCCAGTGCCACTGCCGGGAGTGCCAGTACACCTCCGGGGGCATGCCCAACGCCGTGATGGGCTTCCCGGAGTCCGGCTTCGCGTACACGAGCGGGACGCCCAAGGCGTTCCGGCGCAAGGACCTCGAGAGCCCCGTGACCCGCGAGTTCTGCGGGGAGTGCGGGACGCCCCTGCTGAGCCGGGCACCGGGCATGCCCGGCGCCGTGCTGCTGAAGGTCGGGGCCCTCGACGATCCGAGCGTGTTCGGCGCGCCGCAGATGGTGATCTACACCTGCGACAAGCAGCCCTTCCACCTGGTGCCCGAAGGCATCCCCACCTTCGAGCGCCTGCCGGGCTGAGGCCCGCGTGGCGGCCGCCCTCGCGCGGGGGGTGCTGGTGCTCACGGCGCTGCTCTTCGCCGTCGCCGGGGCGTCGTTCGCGCTCGCGCCGGAGCTGCTCGCGCGGATCGGCATCGAGCTGCGCACGCCGGCGGCGCTGAACGACGTGCGCGCGGTCTACGGCGGGCTCGAGCTCGGCGTGGCCGCGGTGCTGGGCCACTGCGCGCTGCGCGCCTCGCGGGTCGAGGCCGGCCTCTGGATCGCGGTGGCGACGCTCGGCGGGATGAACGCGGCGCGCGTCCTGAGCGTCCCCCTGGACGGCGCTCCCCAGGGCACGGTGGTGACGGCCTGGGCGGGTGAGGCGGTGGCGCTCGCCGCCGCCGCCGCGGCGCTGCTCGTGCTGCGCCGGGCCGAGCCGGCGCGGGCCGCCGCGGCCGGATGGTCGGACTCCTGAGGATCGAGCTCGAGCCCGTCGGCAGCGTGCGCCGCCCGCGGCGGGAGCGGTAGGAGCGGCCTGGGCCGATGCCGCGCGACGCCCGCTACGTCCACACCAACCTGATCGCTCGGGACTGGCGCGCCCTCGCGCGCTTCTACGAGGAGGTGTTCGGCTGCGTGCGCGTGCCCCCGGAGCGCGACTACGCGGGGCCGGCGCTCGAGGCCGGCACCGGCGTGGCGGGTGCGCGGCTCGCGGGGGTGCACCTGCGGCTGCCGGGCCACGGCGACGACGGACCCACCCTCGAGGTGTTCCAGTACTCCGAGACCTCCGAGGCGGCGCCCGAGGGCACGCGCGCCGTGAACCGCCCGGGCTTCGGCCACCTGGCCTTCGCGGTGGCGTCGGTCCCCGAGGCGCGGGCCGAGGTGCTGGCCCGGGGAGGCGGCGCGGTGGGGAAGGTGGTGACGCTCCCCACCCCGGCGGGCGACCGCGTCACCTGGTGCTACGTGACCGACCCCGAGGGCAACGCGATCGAGCTGCAGTCGTGGGCGTGAGCGGGGCGGCGGCGCGAGGCGAGGAGGCGGCGGCCGCGGCGGGGTGGCTCTGGCTGCTCCCGCCCGCCTACGCGATCCACCTGCTGGACGAGCGGCTCTGGGGCATGGGGACCGCGGAGTTCGCGACCCGGTACCTCGGCATGTACTTCACCAACGAGGCCTGGCTGTGGCTGAACGCGCCGTCCCTGGTCGCATTCACCGCGGTGGGCGCGCTGGCGGCGCGGCGGGCCGGGCCCGCGTGGCTGGGAGTCGCGCTGGCGACCCACCTGACGCTCCATGCCCTGGGTCGCGTTCCCACCTCGCTGTGGTTCGCCATGGTCGCGCCCGGCGTGGTCTCGGGCCTGCTCGTGAACCTTCCCGTCGCGGTTCCCATCCTGGTCCGCGGTGCGCGCCGTCTCCCGCGCCGGGCGCTGCGCCACGGCGTGCTGGCGGGGATCGCGAGCTTCCAGCCCCTCTGGCACTTCGTGCTGCTCCCCGTGCTGCCCGAAGCTCCGGCGGGCTGACCGGTCAGCCCGGGCGGCTCCCGCAGAGCGCCAGGGCGTCGGGGTACTCGAGCCAGTCGCCGGTGAAGCTCGCCCAGTCTCCGTCGCGACGCAGCGCCCGGGCCATGCCGCGGGTATGGGCGAGCACCGACTGCAGCGGCCCGCAGCCCATGGAGACGCGGCGTACGCCGAGCTTGCCCAGCTCGGTGGCCGTGGGGAGCCCGGGGATCGCGTAGACGTTGAGGGGCAGGGGGACCTCGGCCACGACGCTGCGGATCGCGTCGGTCGCCGCGATCCCCGGCGCGAAGAAGCCGTCGGCCCCGGCCTCCGCGAAGGCCCGGCCCCGCCGGATCGTCTCGTCGAGCTGCCGGGCCTCGTCGGGGATCCCGCCCAGGTAGACGTCGGTGCGCGCGTTCACGAACAGCGGATGGTCGAGCCGATCGCACAGCTCGTGGATCCCGTGCAGCGCCTCGATCACGGGCGACAGCTCGCGAAGCCCTCCCTCCACCAGCCCGTCCTCGAGGTTGATGCCGCAGGCGCCCGCCTCGATGGCCTGGTGAACGTTCTCGACCACGCCCTCGGGCGAGTCCGCGAAGCCGCTCTCGACGTCGAAGCTCACCGGGACGGGGACGGCGGCGGCCACGCGCCGGCTCGTCTCCAGGAAGGCCGGCCAGCCCGCCTCCTGCCCGCTCGCGTGCCCGAGCGTCCAGGCCACTCCGGAGCTGGTCGTGCCGAGGGCGGGGAAGCCGGCGTCGGCGAAGACCCGGGCGCTGGCGACGTCCCAGACGCCGGGCAGCACGAGGATGCCGTCCGCCTCGTGCAGCCCGCGGAAGGCCTCCACCCGGTTGCGGTCGCTGCCCGACATGAGCGGTCTCCGGCGCGCGGAGCCCAGGCTACCACAGCACCGCGCGCTGCTGGCGAGGCCGCGGCGCGGCGCGTAGCCTCGCCTCGGGATGCCGCGAGAGCCCGAGCACTTCCCGCAGCGGATCCGCTCCCTGCCCCCCTTCGCGGGGCCCTTCGACGCCTTCCGCCTCGCCGCCGAGGGCTGCGAGGTGCTGTTCGCCTCCTACCCGGCCGGGACCGAGATCGAGCCCCACACCCACGAGACCGAGAATTGCGGCGTGGTGACCGAGGGCGAGCTGGTCCTGATCGTGGACGGCGTCGAGCGCCGACTGGGTCCCGGCCAGTGGTACCGCCTCGCTCCCGGCGAGGTGCACGCGGCGCGCTTCGAGGTGGCGACCTCCGAGGTGGAGTTCTGGTTCCGGCCCGACGACGCACGATGAGGATCCGCACCAAGCGGGTCTACGAGGCCGCCGCGAGGGCCGACGGGACCCGCATCCTGATCGACCGCATCTGGCCCCGCGGCGTGTCGAAGGCGAAGGCGCGGATCGACTACTGGGCGAAGCCGGTCGCGCCCTCGGATGCGCTGCGGAAGTGGTACCGCCACGACCCCGAGAAGTGGCCGGAGTTCCGTCGGCGCTACTTCGCGGAGCTCGACGCGAACCCCGAGGGCTTCGAGGAGCTGCGCGAGCGGCTCGGCGGCGGCGTCGTCACCCTGGTGTTCGGCTCGCGGGAGGAGGACCTCAACAACGCCCGTGCGCTCCGGGAGTACCTGGAGGAGCATGGCTGAAGCGACCGTCGTCTCCATCGACCTCGCCAAGAAGTCCTGGGCGTCGAACGGGCTGGTGGTGCTGCGCGGGTCCCGCGACCGCATCGACTGCGAGCTCGTCTCCCTCGAGAACGATTCGGACCCGCCCACCGCCGAAGCCCTCGCCGAGCGCCTCGACCGGCTCGCGGGCGAGGCCGGGGCGCGGGTGCTGCTGGTGGACGGCCCCCAGGCCTGGAAGGCGGAGCACTCGGAGCTCGAGCACCAGCGCCGCTGCGAGAAGGCGGTGGCGACGCCCGGGAAGACCGCTGCACCGGGCGTGGTGAAGCCGGGCAGCTGGACCGGGTTCGCGGAGCTCTCCATCGAGCTCTTCGATCGCCTCGGCGAGCGGGGCTGGGCCCGCCTGCCCCGCGCCGAGGCGGGCGCCGACGAGGGCCGCTTCGTGCTCGAGAGCTTTCCGACGGCGGGCTGGCGGGGGCTCGGCCTGAAGCCCTTGCCCGGCAAGGGTCGCCTGCGCAAGGCCGAGCTCGCCGACGAGGTGGCGCGGCGCCTCGCGCAGCTGACCGCGCTCCATCCCCTCCGGGTCTCGGGGACGCCGAGCCACGACGAGCTCCAGGCGCTGGTCGCCGGGCTCGCCGGCGTGGCCCTGGCGGGCGGGCACCGCGACTACTACGCGGTCGTGGGCTCGCCGCCGCACCGCGACGCCGGCTTCTGGCGCGAGGGCTACATCGTCTGCCCGCGGCTTCCCCACGGCGTGAGCCGGGTGCACCGCCTCGAGGTCCGCCCCCGGCCGAGGTGAGCGGTGTATGCTGGCGGCGGGTGATGGGCCTGGGGGTTCCCCGTGTCGACGCACTCGCCTCCCGCTCCCCGGACCGGTCGCGTCCTCCTGCTAGTGGGAACGCGCAAGGGGATCTTCCTGCTCCACGGCGACGCCGAGCGCCGCCAATGGTCCCTCGACGGGCCGCACTTCCTCGGCCACATCGCCTACCACGTGGTCCTCGATCCGCGCGACGACCGCACGCTGCTCGCGGCCACGAAGACCGGCCACCTCGGGCCCACGCTGTTCCGCTCCTCGGACCTCGCCAAGAGCTGGAGCGAGGCGACGCGACCGCCCGCCTTCCCCAAGGCCGCCGGCGAGGAGGCCGGGCGCGTCGTCGACCACGTCTTCTGGCTGGAGCCGGCGAGCGCGGACGAGGCCGACGTCTGGTACGCCGGCACCTCGCCGCCGGCGCTGTTCCGCTCCGAGGACGCGGGCGACACCTGGGAGCCGGTCTCGGGCTGGAACGAGCATCCGATGTGGGGCCGCTGGACCCAGGACGGCGACGACGGCGCGCCCGGCGGCTCCCTGCTCCACTCCATCAACGTCGACCCCCGGGACCCGCGCCACCTCTACATCGGGCTGTCGGGAGGCGGCGTCTTCGAGAGCACCGACGGCGGGGCCGACTGGCGGCCGCTCAACCGCGGCTGCGAGGCGAACTTCCAGCCCGAGCCCGACCCCGAGTACGGCCACGATCCCCACTGCGTGCGCCTGCACCCGCTGGCGCCGGACGTGCTCTGGCAGCAGAACCACTGCGGCATCTACCGCCTCGAGCGGCCCGGCGAGGTGTGGGAGCGGGTGGGCAACGCGATGCCGCGGGAGGTCGGCGACATCGGCTTCCCCGTCGGCCTGCACCCGCGCGATCCCGACACGGTCTGGGTCTTCCCCATGGACGGCACCGACGTGTGGCCGCGCACGAGCCCCGACGGCCGGCCGGCCGTCTACGTGACGCGGGACGCCGGGCACAGCTGGCAGCGGCGCGATGCGGGGCTGCCCCGGGAGAACGCCTGGCTGACGGTGCTGCGCCAGGCCATGGCGGTGGACGCCCACGACCCGGTCGGCGTCTACTTCGGCACCACCAGCGGGGAGCTCTGGGCGAGCGTCGACGAGGGCGAGGCCTGGAGCTGCGTCGCCTCGCACCTGCCCCACGTGTTCAGCGTGGAGGCGGTGGAGCTCGAGGGGTGAGGGCCCGCCCATGAGGGTCGCGATCCCCTCGCCCCTGCGCTCCTACACGAGGGCCTCGGAGGTCGAGGCCGACGGCGCCACCGTGGGCGAGCTGCTGGCCGACCTCGACCGCCGCTTTCCGGGCATCCGCTTCCGCATGATCGACGAGCAGGACGGCATCCGGCCCCACGTGCGCATCTTCGTGAACCGCCAGCGCGCGGCGGGGCTCGACGAGACGCTCGCCCCGGGCGACGAGGTGCAGATCCTCCAGGCGCTCTCCGGGGGATGACGCGCTGGGCCGAGTTCGCGACGGCGGCGCCGGAGCTCGCCGAGGCGGGGCGCCGGCTGCTGGTGGGGTCCGACGGCATCGCGATCGGTTTCCTCGCCACCGGCGGCGCCTCGGGGGCGCCCCACCTTGCGCCGGTCTGCCCGATCTTCTGCGGTGACGACCTGTTCCTGAGCGCCGGCGCCCGCACCCCCAAGGCCGCGGACCTGCGCGAGCGCGGCCACTACGTGCTCCACGCCTTCCTCGGCGCCGACGACGAGGAGCTCCAGGTCGCCGGCCGCGCCGAGGAGGTGCGCGACGAGGACGAGCGGGCCGCGGTGCACGCCGCGATCCCGTTCCCGGCCTTCCGGCGCAGCGACCCGATCTTCCGCCTGTCCGTCGAGCGCTGCCTCTGGGTGTACTGGGAGCGCGTGGGCCAGCCCGACACCAAGGCGGTGCGCCGGCGCTGGCGGGTCGGGTGAGGGCGCCGCGATCGGATACCCTCGGGAGAGCCCGAGGGAGGCCTCCGATGGTGGTCACCGTGTTCCGCTCCCGGCTCCGCTCCGAGAACGCCGAGGAGTTCCAGGCCCTGGCCGACGACATGATGGAGCTCGCCGAGTCGATGCCGGGCTTCCTCTCCTACAAGGTCTTCGTGTCCGAGGACGGGGAGCGCTGCAGCGTGGTGGAGTTCGAGTCGCCCGACCAGCAGCGGGCGTGGCGCGAGCACCCGCGGCACCTCGAGGCCCAGCGCGTGGGCCGGGAGCGCTACTACGAGGAGTACAGCCTGAGGGTGTTCGAGACGCTGCGGGAGTCCCGCTTCGTGCACGAGCCCGGCTGACCCTTGCCCACCATCCGCTTCGCCGGCCGCTCCGTCGACTGCCTGGAGGGCGCGAACCTGCGCGTCGTGCTCGTGCGCGCGCGGCTGCCGCTCTACAACGACGCGGCCCGCGCACTGAACTGCCGCGGTCGGGGCCTGTGCGGCACCTGCGCGGTCCGGGTCGAGGGGCCGGTCTCGGAGCCCACCACCGCGGAGAGCCGCCGGCTCGGCGCCGGAAGCGGACTTCGCCTGGCCTGCCAGTGCAAGGTGATGGGCGATCTCGAGGTGACGAAGCTCGCCGGCTTCTTCGGCAACCGCGGGCCGGGGCAGGGCGGATGAGCGTCGTCGCCGCCGCGCTCGGTGCGGGGCTCGTCTGGACGGTGTGGGCGTAGGGATGGCGGCCGCGCTGGGATGGCTCACCGTGATCGCGCTCGGGCTCTCGGCCGGGGCGCTCCTCGCCGAGGGTGCGGTGCTGGTTCCCTTCTGGCGCTCGGCGGAGCCCCGGACCTTCCTCGACTGGTACGCGGAGCACGCCGGGCTGCTGTTCCGGTTCTTCGCACCGCTCGAGATCGGGAGCGCGATCCTCGCCGTGGCGGCGGCGCTGCTCCACGGCATCCGCCGCCGGCCCGCCTGGGCGCTGGCGGCCGCGCTCTCGCTCCTCGTCCTGCTCGCCTTCCCGGTCTACTTCGAGGACGCCAACGCGAGCTTCGCCTCCGGGAGCCTCGCGCCCGAGGCGGTGGGCGACGCCCTCGCGACCTGGGCGCGCTGGCACTGGGGCCGCACCGGGCTGATGCTCGTGGCCTTCGCCACGGCGGTCTCCGCGCTGCGCCAGCGCAGCTGAGCGCGCCGGTGCCCTTCGACTGGGACGGCAGCGGCATCCACCGCGTCTACGACGCCGCCCGGGAGATGCGGGACGAGACGCGCCGCGTGTGGGTCGAGGACCTGCGCGCGCGCTTCGCGGGCCGCGAGCCGCGACGCATCCTCGACGTCGGCTGCGGGACGGGCCGCCATACGAGGCTCGCGCGCGAGGCCTTCCCGGAGGCGGTCCGGGTGCTGGGCGTCGACCCCTCCCACGGGATGCTCGCCGCGGCGCGGTCGCGGGATCCCTCGGGATGCTTCGGCTTCCTGCGGGCGCGGGTCGAGGCGCTCCCCTTCGCGAGCGCCAGCTTCGACGCGGTGCTCCTCGCCATGGTGCTGCACCACGTCCCGGCGCCCGAGACCGCGTTCCGGGAGATGGGGCGGCTCCTCGCGCCCGGCGGTCTCGTCTACCTGCGCACCCCCACGCGGGAGTGCGTGGACCCGACGTCCTGGCAGGCCTGCTTTCCCGGCGCCCGGCGCATCGCCGAGCGCGTCCTCCCCCGCCGCGAGCGCGTGCGGAGCTGCGCCGCGGCGGCGGGGCTGCGGCTCCGGGAGGAGGCCAGCGTCTGCGGCGTCTTCGCGCGCGGCGTCGAGGAGTACCTCGGCAAGATCGGCGCGCGGGCGATCTCGAGCCTGCGCCAGATCCCCGACGCGGAGTTCGAGGCGGGGCTCCGGGCGCTCACCCGGCGCTGCCGCGAGCTTCCCGAGACCCACGTCTTCGAGGAGCGGATCGACGTCTTCGTCTTCGCCCCACCCACCGCGTGATACCCTGCCCGCGTCCTCGACTCCGGGAGGAGGCGTCGCATGTTCGATCTCGCGGGCGTGAACTTCGCGGCGGTCGGGGTCGCCGCCCTCGTGGGCGTGGTCCTCGGGGCCGCCTGGTACTCGCCACTGCTCTTCGGCCCGGCCTGGATGGCCGCGCTGGGCAAGGCCCAGGAGGAGCTGGGCTCGCCGGCTGCGGCCATGGGGGGCAGCATCGTCTCCTGCGGGGTGGCGGCGGTGAGCGTCGCGCTGGTGGTGGCGGCGACGGGCGCGGGGACCGCGCTCGCGGGCGCCGGGGTGGGCGCGCTGCTCGGCCTCGGCGTCGTGGCGATGACGATGCTCTCGGACAGCCTCTTCTCGGGCTGGGGCTGGCCCCTCTACTTCATCCAGATGGGGTACCGGGCCCTCTATCTGATCCTGATGGGCGCAATCTGCGGAGGCTGGCCGGCCTGAGGCCCGCCGCGCGAGGAGGACTCCCATGGACGTGGCTCTGGTGTGCATCGGTCTGCTCGGCCTGCTGGTCCTGGGCCTGGGCTTCGCGGTCTCGATGACCCGCGGCCGCACCGGCACGGCGGCGGGCTACCCGCCGGACCCGTCGCATCCGCTGCACAAGCTCGTGCGCGCCCACGGCAACACCACCGAGTACGCGCCGATCCTGGCCGTCCTGATCTGGGTGGCGGCCACGGACGCGGCGGGCTGGGTGCTGTGGTGCATGGGGATCGCGACCGCGTGCCGCTACCTGCTGGCCGCGGGCATCGTGCTCTCGGAGACCCTGGAGAAGCCCCACCCCCTGCGCTTCGTGGGGGCGCTGGGCACCTACCTCGCGGGCTTCGGGCTCTGCGCGTCGGTGCTGCTGGCCGCCTGACGCGCCAGGAAGCGCCGCATCACCCCGACGAGCTCTTCCGGGGAGTCGGTGTCGAGGAAGTGGGGGTACTTGCGGTTCGCCCCGTGGGCGCTCCAGTCCACCGAGCGCTGCGGGGTGAGGAAGAGCGTGCGGGGCACGTAGGTGCCGCGCTCCCCGTAGAGCTCGTTGAGGGCCCCGCTCTCGTCGCGGTCCACGCGCATCATCACGAAGCGACGGGAGAGCTCGACCACGTCGCGATCGTGGAACACGCGGCTGTAGTCCCGGCAGTGGGGGCACCAGTCCGTGTAGAAGACCAGCAGGCCGGGCCTGCCGGTGCGCTTCAGCCGCGCCATGCCGCGCTCGAACCCGACCCAGCGGATGCCCTCGGGGTTCCAGTCCGCGGGCGCGGGCTCCCGGGCGTCGCCGCCTGCGCTCGGCAGGCCGGCGAGCAGCAGCCCCAACAGGATCGCCCGGGCGGCTCGAGCCATGCGGTCTCCTCGCAGACCTCATCGGCCCCCCGCGTCGACTCCTCAAGTCGGGGCTGCGGCCGCCGGGCCACCCCATCCCCCGGGTCCGCTGGGGTAGGATCGGGCCATGCACGGCGCCCGGATCGAGGTCGCGGAGCCCTCGCGGGCGGGCCTCGAGCGGCTCGCGGCGAGGTAGGGGATGGCGCGCCTGTTCCGGGTCATCCTGCCCGTCGGCGACCTGGAGGCGGCGCGTGCCTTCTACGCCGCGGTGCTGGGCGAGCCCGGGCGCCGCGTCTCGCCGGGCCGCCACGACTTCGACTGCGGAGGCAGCATCCTCGCGTGCTTCGACCCCGTCGCCGACGGCGACGGCCACGCCGCCACGCCCCTCCCCGAGCCCGTCTACCTCGCGGTCCCGGATCTCGAGGCCGCGCACCGCACCTGCCGCGAGGCCGGTGCCTCGTTCCCGAGCGGGTCCCCGCCCGGGGTGGGGCCGCTGGGGGAGATCGCGCGCCGGCCGTGGGGGGAGGAGTCCTTCGATCCCTTCGGAAACCCGCTGTGCTTCGTCCGCGAGGGATCGGTCTTCACCGGCGAGGCGTGATTCCGTGATACTCTCGGCTCGGAGGCGCTTCCATGGTCCAGAACCCCCCCGCCGGCTGCCAGCGCATCATCCCCTACATCATGTACAAGGACGCCCAGGCGGCCCTCGAGTTCCTGTGCAAGGCCTTCGGCTTCGAGGAGCGCTTCCGGATGCCGGGCCCGGACGGGCAGGTGATGCACGCGGAGGTCGGGTACCAGGACAACGTGGTGATGCTCGCCACCGCGGTGGAGGAGATGGGGTTCACCAATCCCAACGAGCTCCCCGCCCGGCACGGCATCATCGTCTGCTACGTCGACGACGTGGATGCCCACCACGCCCGGGCCAAGGAGGCCGGCGCCGACATCGCGTCGCCTCCCGAGGACCAGTTCTACGGGGACCGCACCTACCGGGCCACGGACCCCGAGGGCCACCACTGGTTCTTCCACACCCACGTGCGCGAGGTGGCGCCCGAGGACATGAAGCCCCCGGGAGCCTGACCGCCCGGATGCCGGCGACCGCGAAGCTCGAGATCCGGGAGGCCGATCTCGCCGACGCCGGCGAGGCCGCGGCCGTGGTGGCGCTGATCGACTCCTACGCGCGCGGCCCCGGGGGCCAGTCCGCGCCGCTCTCGGCGTCCGCCCGGGAGCGCCTGGTGCCGGGCCTGCGCTCCCATCCCGCGGCCCTCACCCTGATGGCGTTCGCGGACGACCGGCCCGTGGGGCTCGCCGTCTGCATCTGGGGCTTCTCGACCTTCGCGGGCCGCCCCTTCCTGAACGTGCACGACCTGGTGGTGGCGGAGGCCGAGCGCGGCCGCGGGGTCGGGCGGGCGCTGCTCGACGAGGCCGAGCGCCGCGCCCGGGAGCGCGACGGCTGCAAGCTCACCCTCGAGGTCCACGACACCAACGAGGGCGCGAAGCGTCTCTACCGGAGCGTGGGCTTCGGTCCCTGGGAGACGCCGACCCTCTACGTCACGAAGCCGCTCTAGCCGATGCCCGACTGGCTCGTCGTCGTGCTCGGCGTGGCGGTGATCGCGGCGATCGTGTCCACCACGCCGCTCGGGCGGCGGCTGCGCGCGGCGCTGCCCTTCCGTGCGCTGCGCGCCGGGCGGGCCCCACGCAAGGACCGCGAGTACCTGCTGCGGGTGTGCGAAGGCGACCCCGCGCGGGTGGAGCGGCTCCTCGCCGAGGCGCGACGCCACGATCCCGAGATGAGCGAGGCCCAGGCGTATCGCCGCGCGATCCGCAGCTACCTGCGCGACCGCCGCTGAACGAGGTTCAGCGGTCCCCGGGGTGCTAGCGACGCGTTCGCGGGCCGCGTCGGGCGCCGCCCTCGCGCGTCAGCTCGAGCGCCTTCTCGACGACGGCCCGGGCCGCCTCTTCGAGGCTCGCGTAGGTCTCGTCCTGGAGTCGCTGGCGGGCGGCGTGGAAGTCCGCGGGGCGGAAGCTGGTGCTCACCTTGGGGCGCAGCGCGAAGACGTGGCCGAGGTTCACGTTCAGCGACGAGCTGGCGGGGCGCGGCTTCGCCTCGGCCTGCGGTGCCTCGGGGGTGGCGGGCTTCGGAGCCTCGGCGCCTGCGGCCTTCTTGCGCGTCCTGCGCGCCCCGGCGGCCGCCTTCGTGGTCTTCTTGCGGGAGGTCCCGGCGGCCTTGCCGGTGCCGCCGGAGCCCTTCTTCGCCGGGGCCTTGCGCGAGGTCTTCCGTGCCGTCATCGGGCGCAGAAGCTAGCGGCGATCGCGCTTCGCGCGATCTCTCGCGGCGTCGGTCGCGACCCGTGTCGGGTCGACCTCCCCCGGGCGCGTCGGCGCGCGAGCCCGTCCCCGACGAGCGTGATGGCGCGCACGCTGCCCTCGGGGCACGGGAGGGCTCCCCGGGAGGGGTGCTTCCCCTCGAACCGCCCCCGAACCTGCTTCGAGCCCACCTCGAACCGACCCCGATCCTTGTGGCGCCCCCCGCTGGCGTGCCCTACCGTCCGGTCGCCTAGGAACACGTCCTGCCCGATTTCCTTCGAGTGTCATTCCACTTCAAAAAAGTCGGTTCAGAGTCGGTTTCGAAGCCTGCCACACGGGCACGGTGCTCGTTGCGGTCAATTGGCGGGAGCGCTTCCGGACGATCCGGCTGAGCACCTGCACGGAGCCCGGACCCGTTCCGGGCATGGATGAGATTTCGTGAAGAAGATCTACGTTGGCAACCTCCCCTGGAGCACGACCGAGGCCGAGCTCCGGGACCTCTTTTCCACCTTCGGTGAGGTCCAGTCCGCCGCGGTCATCACCGATCGCGACACGGGCCGCTCGCGCGGCTTCGGCTTCGTCGAGCTCGACGCGGCCGGCGCGGACAAGGCCATCTCCGAGCTGGACGGCCGGGACTTCGGCGGTCGCCCGTTGCGCGTGAACGAGGCGCAGGAGAAGCGCCGCGGTGGTGGCGGCGGCGGCGGCGGCCGCTGGTAGGAGGAACCGGAGCCCCGCGCCACCCGCGCGGGGCTCCGTGCCTCTCCCCTGCGTCTCTCCCTCTCTCCCCCCTCCCCAGTCCCTCCCTTCCTTCTCTCTCGAAGCCCGCGAGCCCACCCACTCAATCCCAGCTCGCGGCAGGCCGATCGTCCTGGTGGCATCCGAGCCCTCCGGGAGGTTCGCCATGGGTCGATTGTTCGGAATCGTGCTGATCGTGCTCGGCGTCTGGGTCGGCGCCGAGGTCTTCTCCAAGGGCGTGCACGGCGCGTTCGGCGGGCGGCTCGCGCCCCTCGCCGGCGCCGAGCCCGAGGCGGAGCCCGCCGCCCCCACCACGGAGCGCGCCGCCCAGGCGGTCGAGCGCGCCTACGACCAGGCCGAGGGTCGCCTGGAGCGGGCTCTCGGGGAGTAGCCGCCGCCGGGAGCCGGCGGCATGCTCTCGGCGTGCGGAGGCGGGCGGGCGGAGACCCACCGGTGCGGCGCCGACTCGCGATCGGGATGCTGGCCGCGGCCCTCGCGGCCGCCGGGCTGGCGGGCGCGGCGGCGTGGTGGATGGGGGGCTCGATCGGGGCTCCCGTGCCCGCGACCCTCGGGCCGCCGCCGCCGGGCTACGCCGCGCTGCGACTCGCCAGCGGCTCCGGCGCCGAGCTGCGCGGCTGGCTCGCGGAGCCCCGCCCGGGTGCGCCGGCCGTGCTGCTGCTGCATCCCTTCCGCTCCAACCGGCGCAGCATGCTGGGGCGCGCCGAGTTCCTCCGCGCCGCGGGCTACGCGGTGCTGCTGATCGACTTCCAGGCCCACGGCGAGAGCACGGGCGAGCGCATGAGCTTCGGCCACCTCGAGGCGCGGGACGCCCGGGCCGCCCTCGAGCGGCTGCGCGCCGGCGGGCGCCGGGTGGCGGCCCTCGGCACCTCCCTGGGAGGCGCGGCGGTGCTGCTCGCCGAGCCGCCCCTCGACCTCGACGCGCTGGTGGTGGAGGCCGTCTACCCGACCATCGAGGAGGCGGTGCGCAACCGGCTCGAGGTCCGGCTCGGCCGGCTGGGTCGGCCCTTCGCGCCGCTCCTCGCCGCGCAGATCCGCCCGCGGCTCGGCATCCCGGCCTCGCGGCTGCGCCCCATCGAGGGCGTGCGCAACCTCCGTGCGCCGCTGCTCCTGGTCGCCGGCACGCGGGACCGCCGCACGCCCCTCGCCGAGTCGCGCCGCCTGTTCGCCGAGGCGCCGGAGCCCAAGCAGCTCTGGGAGATCGAGGGCGCGCGGCACCAGGACTTCCACCGCTTCGCCGGCCCGGAGTACGAGCGCCGCATCCTCGGCTTCCTGGCCCCGCACCTCGAGCCGCGCTGACCCCGACGAAGGAGACCCGATGGCGATCCGCGGACCCCTGAGCCACATCGACGTGTCGATCGGCGACCCGCGCCGCTCGATCCCGTTCTACGCCGCCTTCTTCGAGGCCCTGGGCTTCGACCGCCGGGTCTCGGATGCGCCGGGCTTCCGCGAGCCGGGGGCCGAGAGGGCGTGCTGGACCGTCCGCTACCCCGGCGGCGCGGCCTTCGGGATCGAGGTGCGGCCCGCGGCTCCGGAGAGCCGCGACCGTCGCCACGACCGCTACGCGCCGGGGCTCCACCACCTGGCGTTCCACGCCGAGAGCCCGGCGGACGTGGACCGCGTCCACGCGGCCATGCGGGCGGCCGGTGCCACGGTGCTCGATCCGCCCGTCGACTACTCGGGGCAGCCGGGCTACGGCGACGGCTACTACGCGGCGTTCTTCGCCGACCCCGACGGCATCAAGCTCGAGGTGGTCCACATCCCCCGCGAGAACCCCTGAGCGACGCCCCGGGTGTATGCTGGGGCGACCGGTGCGCGCCGGGACCGCGACGGGCTCGCAACAGGCTCGCAACGGGCTCGCAACGGGTAGGAGGCGCCCATGGACGCACGCATCACGCTCATCACCCTGGGAGTCGAGGACCTCGACCGCGCGGTGGCGTTCTACCGCGACGGGCTCGGGCTGCCCCGGCGCGACGGCCCCGACGGCATCGCCTTCTTCGAGACCTCGGGCACCTGGCTCTCCCTCTATCCGCGCAAGGCCCTGGCCGAGGACGCCACGGTCTCGCCCGAGGGCTCGGGCTTCCGAGGCTTCGCGCTGGCCCACAACGTGGAGTCGCCCGAGGCCGTGGACCGCCTGCTCCAGCAGGCCGTGGACGCCGGGGCCGAGCTGGTGAAGGCCGGCCAGAAGGTCTTCTGGGGCGGCTACTCGGGCTACTTCAGCGACCCCGACGGCTTCCTGTGGGAGGTGGCCTGGAACCCCCACTTCACGGTGGAGTAGCAGGGGCGGCCCGCCGATGCAGGAGGCCATGGGCGGATCCCTCGAAGGCCGGTCCGGCGGCGGCTTCCGCTGGAACGCCGGTGGCTGGTTCGGCGGCCAGCTCGGCGCCACGCTGTGGATGGGGCTGCTCGGCGTCCTCACCCTGCCGCGGCATCCCGTGGCGGGTGCGGCGGTGCTGGGCCTGGCGCTCGCCGCGAACGGGGTGGGGGTCGCGCTGTGGCGCCGCCGGGCGAGCCTCGCCGCCTACCCCGCGGTGCAGCTCCTGATCGCGGTCTGCGGCGTGGCGGCCCTCGGCAGCGTGCTCGTCCTCCGGGCCGCCGGCTCGGTGCACTCGAGCCAGGTGTGGCTCGCGCCGCTCGCCTACCCGGTGCTGATGCTCTTCCTGCACCTCCTCCAGCGCGGTCCCGTGGGCGGGCGGAGCCGGGGCTAGGTGGCCCGAGCCCTCGCGCTCGCGGTCCTGCTGGCCTGGGGCTGCGCGGCCGGCGTGTCGCCCGTGCAGACCGGTCCCCTGGTGGGCTCCGGGCTGCGCACGCGCGTGGTCTTCACCGACGGCATCAGCGCGCACAACGATCCGGTGAGCGACCTCCAGAGCTTCGCGCTGCGCCCCGAGCCGCTCTACGTCTTCATCAGCTGGCTCGACATCGAGCCCGGCGAGCACGCCTACCGGCTCGAGATCCTCGACGGAGCCGGCGAGCTCGTGAGCGTCCAACGGATGCGCTTCCAGAACGCCGACGCGACCTGGAACACCTGGTCCTGGTACCGCCCCAAGCCCGCCGTCGACGCGCCCGGGGTCTGGCGCTTCCTCGTCTACCTCGACGAGGAGCTGGTGGTGAGTCCGGAGCTCGAGGTGGTTCCCTGACACAGCCCCCGCAGCCCCCGCGGCCCCGCGCCGCGCGCTAGACTGGCGCGTCGTGGAACGCGTCTTCTGGGTGGTGCCCGGCCGGCTGGCGGGCCGGGAGGGGCCGGCCCGGGTGCCCTGGCAGCTCCGCTCGCTCCGGGCCGCGGGCTTCCAGGCGGTGCTCAGCCTGGCCGACGACCAGTGCGATCCGCTGGAGCTGGCCGCGGCGGGCCTCGCCCATGCGAGCGTTCCGCTGCCCACCCGGGCGCCGCCGGACGCGGAGGACGAGCGCGTCTGCCTGGCTCGCGTGCCGCGGGCCTTCGCGTTCCTCGACGCCCAGCTCTCCGCCGGCCGCCGCGTGCTGGTGCACTGCGCGGCGGGCCGGGATCGCACCGGCCTGGTGCTGGCCCACTACCTCGCGCGCACCCGCGGGCTCGACGCCGAGGGCGCCATCGCGCAGGTCCGCAGCGCGCGCCCCGATGCCCTCCTCACCGAGGGCTGGGAGTCGCTGGCGGTCCGCGTCATCCGCCGCCTCGCAAAGGCGCCGCCGCGCCCCGCCGTGGCCTGGAGGGCGGCCTGGCGCTGAGGCGCGGGCGTCCGATCGGTCCACCGGATCGTCCGTTAGACTGGGCGCGATGCGGCTCGCCGACGCGGATCGCGGGCTCGGGCCCGGCTTCCTTCCCGAACCCGACTTCGGGCTCGACTTCGGCCTCCACGCGCGAGAGGCCGGTGCGTCCTGAGCGACTGCGCGGGCTCGCGCTGCTCTCCATCGCGGCCGTCGTGGTGCTGAGCGTGTTGGCGAGCCTGGATCCGAAGGGGCCGGTCTTCGACGTCGTGAACCGCATCCCCGGTCGCGACGTCACCGGGCACTTCGTCGTGATGGGCCTGCTGGCGTTCTTCGTGGCCCTCGGCTTCGCGCCGGCGCGGCTGCGCGGCCGCACCCTCGGCGTGATCGGCTGCACCCTCCTCGTGCTCGTCGCCGTCACCCTCGAGGAGCTGGTCCAGATCGCGATCCCGGATCGGGTATTCTCCTTCGACGACCTCTCGGCCAGCTGGCTCGGGATCCTGGTCGGCAGTGGGCTGGCGGGGGGCGTCCGCCACCTGGCTCGGAGCCGGGCCCGGAGCCGGGGTCGCTACGGGGAGGCCCGATGAGTCGGCTGCGCGGAGTCGCGTTCCTGGCCTGCCTGCTGGCCTGCTTCGCCTGCGACCAGGCCACCAAGCAGGTGGCCTCGCGCTCGCTGGCCGAGAGCGGACCGGTCTCCGTGGCGGGCGACCTGGTGCGCCTCGAGCTGGTGACGAACCCGGGCGCCTTCCTGAGCCTCGGGGCGGGGCTCTCGCCGGGCACGCGCCAGCTGATCTTCGTGGTGGTGGTGCCGCTGCTGCTGGCGGGGCTCAGCGTGGTGCTGCTGCGCACGGGGCGCCTCGGTCGCGCCGAGCTGCTCGGGCTCGCGCTGCTCGCCGGCGGCGGGCTCGGCAACTGGCTCGACCGGGTGCTGAACGCCGGCGCGGTGACGGACTTCGTGAGCCTGGGCGTGGGGGGCCTGCGCACGGGCATCTTCAACTTCGCCGACGTCGCCATCCTGCTGGGGGCCGGGCTGCTCGCGTTCGGGCTGCGCTCGCCCGAGCCCGAGCCCGAGCCCGAGGACGCCGCGTCGTGACGGTTCCCTGGAAGCACGCGCTGCGCGACCTCGCCCTCGTGTCGCTCACCCTGGGGCTGTGGGCCTCCGGGGCCGCCGGCGCGGCGTGGCCGGTCGCGGTGCTCGCGGGAGCGCTCACCGCGGTGTGCGGCTACCTGGTCCACGAGTGGGGCCACCTGGCGGGAGCCTGGCTGGGGGGGAGCGTGGTGCACCTGCCCGCGACGCCGCTCTCCACCTTCCTCTTCAACTACGACTCCGACCGCAACGGCCGCGAGCAGTTCCTGGTGATGTCCTGCGGCGGGTTCCTGGCCTCGGCCGTGATGGTGGCGCTCTTCCTGGCCCTGCTCCCCCTCGACGCCCTGGCGGGCCGGGTGGCGCTCGGGCTCACGCTGCTCGGCGTGGTGGCCACCGTGGTGCTCGAGCTCCCGCCGGCCTGGCGCGTCTACCAGGGCGGGCCGATTCCGCGCGGGCTCTCCTACCACTCGTCGCGCAGCGAGCCGTGAGCCTCGCCGAGGCGATGCTCGCCTTCGTCCGCCCGCCCCGTTCCCCAGGATGCTCCCCGGAAGCCGCCCTTGGCGGATGAGGTCGAGGCCTGGGTGCCCCTCGAGGCCCCGGACCGCGAGGCGCCCACCACCACGCGGCTCGCCTGCGAGCGGCTCGACGACCGCCACCTCGAGGATCTGGTGCGTCTGCACGCCGACGAGCGCGTGATGGCGACCCTGGCCGGGACGCGCAGCGCGGACGAGACCCGCGAGTTCCTGGAGCGCGAGCGCGCCCACTGGTCGGAGCACGGCTTCGGGCTCTGGGCGCTGCGGCTCCGCGACCGGGGGAGTGGCCCGGGGCGCTTCGTGGGGCGCGGCGGGCTGCGCCACAACCGCGTCGAGGGCGAGCCGGTGGTGGAGCTCGCCTACGCGATCGACGCCGGGCACTGGGGCCGGGGCCTCGCGACGGAGCTGGCCGAGGCGGCGCTGGCGGTCGGGTTCCACGACGTCGGGCTCGAGGAGCTCCACGGCTTCACCATGACGACCAACCGGGGGTCCCGCCGGGTGATGGAGAAGGCGGGCTTCCGCTACCAGCGCGACTTCGAGCACGTCGGGCTGCCGCACCGGCTGTACCGGCTGCGGGCCGCGGAGCGCGGGGAGCCGCGCTACGCGATCCGCCTCGCGCGGGCGGAGGAGATCGGCGCGCTCCCGGAGATCGAGCGCGCGGCGTCGCTGCTGTTCCACGACACGGACTTCGCGCCCGGGGTGCTGGCCGACGTGACCCCCGAGGCGAGCCTGGCCGAGGCGCAGCGCACGGGCCTGCTGTGGGTCGCGGTCGGGCCGGGCTCACGGCCCGTGGGCTTCGCCCTCGCCCAGCCCCTCGACGGCTGCGCGCACCTCGACGAGGTGGACGTGCACCCCGCCCACGGCCGCCGCGGCCTCGGCGCCGCGCTGGTGCGCGTCGTCTGCGAGGGCGCGCGCCGGCGGGGCCTGGCCGGCGTCACCCTCACCACCTTCCGGGAGCTGCCCTGGAACGCGCCCTTCTACCGCGGGCTGGGGTTCCGCGCGCTCGCCGCCGAGGAGCTCACGCCGGGCCTGGTGGAGCTGTTCCGCGACGAGGACGAGGACGGCCTGCCCGCGAGCCAGCGCTTCGTGATGCGCTTCGACGTGGACTGATCCGGTCGGCCCCGGATCCGATCGACCCTGCCCCGGTCGGCCCCGGATCCGATCAGACCCTGACCCGGTTGGTCCCGGGTCAGATCAGAAGCAGGACGATGCCGAGCGCCGCGATGGCGGCGCAGAGCAGCAGGCGGCCCAGGTCGTCGGACCCCTCGGGCTGCTCGCGCGGGGTGCGGTGCAGGCGCGCCGCGTCGAGGGCGGCGTTGAGGGCGCCGGGCTCGCCGACTCCCTCGCCGAGGAGCGCCTCGCGCACCTCGCCGAAGCTGCGGCCGGCGTCGTAGAGCTCGAGGGCCAGCAGCATGGCGGCGGCCGCCTCGGCGCTCGCCGGGTCGAGGCCCCGGGGCTCCACCTGGCGTGCCAGGGCCCGCACGCCGCCGCGGCGGGCGAGCGGGTAGCGGATCACCAGGTCCGAGGCGAGCAGCGCCGCCGCCTCGGGCGTCATGCCGAGAGCGCACAGCTCGATCTCGACCGCCCGGGCGCGATTTCCCGAAGCCATGCTCCCCTCCCCAGCCATGCATCGGCAGGAGCGGCGCCAACCTGTAGGCGGGTCGAGTCTCCCCGGCGGGCGCCCGCTCCCGGGCGCATGAGCCCGTGGCTGGTCTTCGCGCTCGCGCTGCTGCTGCCGGTGCGGGCTCGTGGCGTTCCGGCTCGGCTGCTTCCAGCGCGTCCTCGGCCCGGGCCTGCACTGGATCCTGCCGGGCGTGGACCGCGTGCTGCGCGTCTGCCTCGACCGCGTGCTGCCGGACTGGCGGCAGCTCGGCGCCGAGGAGATCCGCGAGAGGCTGGGCGAGCTCGCGCGCCAGGGCCGGGAGGAAGCCCTGCTGCGCTAGCCTCGCGGCATGACGCGGCTGGGGCTCCAGATCCCCAACTTCGACTTCCCGGGCGTCCCCGACGAGGATCTCTTCGAACGCCTCGCCGTGATCGCAGCCGAGGCCGAGCACTCGGGCTTCGACACGGTGCTGGTGATGGACCACTTCTACCAGCTGCCGGCGCTGGGCCCGCCGGACCACCGCATGCTGGAGTCCTACACGCTGCTCGGTGCGCTGGCAGCGCGCACCTCGAGCGCTCGCCTCGGCACCCTGGTGACGGGCAACACCTATCGCAACCCCGCCCACGTGGCGAAGATCGTCACCACCCTGGACGTGATCTCGGGCGGTCGCGCGCTGCTGGGCATCGGCGCCGGCTGGTTCGAGCCCGAGCACGTGGGCCTGGGCTTCGACTTCCCGCCGCTGCGCGAGCGCCTCGACCGCCTCGAGGAGGCGCTCGGGATCCTGCGTCCGATGCTGCGCTGCGAGCGGCCCACCCGCCGCGGCAGCCACTACCGGGTCGAGCAGGCGATCAACTCGCCGGCGCCGCTCCAGCGCGGCGGGCCGCCGATCCTGGTGGGTGGGAACGGCGAGCGCCGCACGCTGCGCCTGGCGGCGCGCTACGCCGACGAGAGCAACCTCACCTGTCCCCCGGCGGAGCTGCCGCGCAAGCTCGAGGCCCTCGATCGGCACTGCGCCGAGCTCGGCCGGGACCGCAGCGAGATCCGCACCAGCTGGCTCGGCTCCCTGGTGATGGGCCCCACGCCGGAGAAGGCCGAGGCGCTGCGCGACGACTTCCTGCGCCGCCGCGGGCTCGACTGGGAGAAGCTCGAGCCGCCGATCCGGGAGATGATCGGCAACCGGCTGCTGGTGGGGGACCCCGACGGCGTGGCGGCCCAGGTGCGCGAGCAGCTCCTCGGGCGCGGCCTCGACGGCATCGTGGTGAACCTGCCCGCCGACGGGCACCGGCCCGAGGCGGTGGCGGCGGCGGGCGAGGCGCTCCAGAAGGCGTTCGTGTAGTGGGGGCCCGGCGGCGCGTCGAGATCCGCCCCCACGACCCGGCCTGGCCGGCCCGCTTCGGCGCGGAGCGGGAGCGGCTGCTCGCCGTGTTCGAGTCCCACCCGGTGGAGGTGGAGCACGTGGGCAGCACCGCGGTGCCCGGGCTCGCGGCGAAGCCGATCCTCGACCTGATGCTCGGTGCGCCGGACCTGGCGGCCGTGGAGGCGCGGATCCCCGCACTGGAGCGGCTCGGCTACGAGTACGTGCCGGAGCTCGAGCGGGTGCACCCCGAGCGGCGCTTCTTCGCGCTCCCGGTCTCGAAGCCCCGCACCCACCACCTCCACGCGGTGGTGAGGGGCGAGCGCTTCTGGCGCGACCACCTGCGCTTCCGCGACCGGCTGCGCGCCGAGCCCCAGCTGGCGCGGGCCTACGAGCGGCTGAAGCGCCGGCTGGCCGCGCTCCACGGCGCCGAGCGCGAGGCCTACACCGAGGGCAAGACGGCCTTCGTGCGCGCGGCGCTGGCCGGGGCGCGGCCGCGGGGAGGGGAGGCGTCATCGATCCGTCCGAGCTGATCGCCGCGTCCGCCTTCGGCGGCTACCGCCGCGCCTTCGTGCTGTGCCTGGCGAGCTCGCTGTTCGGCGCCTGGCTGAGCGTGCAGCTCATGCGCGGGCGGCGGCCGCGGGTCGTCGAGGCGCTGGGCCTGTCGCCGGCGGGCCTCGTCGCCTTCGCGGCGCTGCTCCAGGCCCCGCTCATCGTGCTCGCCATCGCGGGGCTCGTGACCGGCGCCCTCCAGGAGCTGGTCGCCGGCTCCGCGGGAGCGGGCTCGTGAGGCGCAACGTCGAGATCAAGGCGCGGGTGCGGGACCTCGAGGCCGTGCGCGCCCGGGCGGCCGCCCTCGCCACCGCGGCGCCCGAGCACCTGGAGCAGGAGGACACCTTCCTCGCCTGCTCCAAGGGGCGACTCAAGGTGCGCCGCCTGGCCGACGGTCGGGGGGAGGTGATCTTCTACCGGCGCCCCGACGCGGCGGGACCCAAGGAGTCGCGCTACGTGGTCGCGCCGGCGCCGGACGCGAAGCTCCTGGTCGAGGCCCTGGCCGCCGCCTACGGGGTGCGGGGCGTGGTGCGCAAGGCGCGGGAGGTGCAGCACGTCGGCGCCACCCGGGTGCACCTCGACCGCGTGGAGGGCCTCGGCGACTTCGTGGAGCTCGAGGTGGTGCTCGAGCCCGGGCAGGCCGTCGCCGAGGGGACCCGCGAGGCCGAGCGGCTGATGGAGGCCCTGGGCGTGCCGCGGGAGGGCCTCGTGGAGGGCGCCTACCTCGACCTCCAGGAACGACAGGGACGAGAGGAGGAATCATGCAGCTGAACGGAATGGCCCACGTGCAGCTCACCGTGAGCGACTTCGAGCGTGCGGTGCCCTTCTACGAGAGGCTCCTGAACTTCGTCGACATGAAGACCGTGATGAAGGGCGACGGGTTCCTCTACTGCGTCGGGAGCCGCACCGCCATCGCGATCTCGCCCGCCGACCCCGAGTACCGCGGCGAGCGCTTCGTCCAGCGACGCGTCGGGCTCCACCACCTGTGCCTGCGCGCCCGCAGCCGGGAGCAGGTGGACGAGCTCCACGAGTTCCTGAAGGAGCTGGGTGCCACCATCGTGCACCCGCCGGAGCAGCAGGACGGGTTCGCGCCGGGCTACTACTCGCTGCTGTTCGAGGATCCCGACGGCATCCGCATCGAGGTGAACTACGTGCCCGGTCGCGGCCTGCTCGAGGAGGGCGCCAAGGCGCCCGCGGGCTGAGCCATCCGGGTGCGGCTCCACGACTTCCCCGACTCGGGCAACGGCTACAAGGTGCGCCTGCTGCTCGCGCAGCTCGGCCACGCCTACGAGTACGTCCCCGTCGACATCCTGGCGGGGGAGTCGCGCACCCCGGAGTTCCTCGCGCGCAACCCGAACGGGAAGATCCCGGTGCTCGAGCTCGACGACGGCTCGTGCCTGTGGGAGTCGAACGCGATCCTGTTCCACCTCGCCGAGGGCACGCCGTTCCTGCCCGGCCCCGGCCTCGACCGGGTCCGGGTGCTCCAGTGGATGGGCTTCGAGCAGTACAGCCACGAGCCCCACATCGCGACGTCGCGCTTCTGGCGGAAGCACGTCGAGCTCACGCCCTGGCACCGCGAGCGCCTGGCCGAGAAGAAGACCGCCGGCGAGGCCGCGCTCGCGGTGATGGACGCGCACCTGGCGGCACACCCCTTCTTCGTGGCGGATCGCTACGGCGTGGCCGACATCGCGCTCTACGCCTACACCCACGTCGCGCCGGAGGGCGGCTTCTCCCTCGCGCCCCATCCCGCGCTGCGGGCCTGGCTGGCCCGGGTCGAGGCGCAGCCGGGCTTCGTTCCCATGGCGGGCCCGTGTTAGATTGGGCGCGTTCCAGCCTGCCACCGCGAGCGAGCCATGGCCACGAAGTCGAGCGGCGAACGCACCCTCTCCCACGCCGAGGCGCGCGCCTTCTACGACCGCCTGGGAGCGCGCCAGGACAGCCAGGCCTTCTACGAGGACGCCGCCACGGGCATCCTGCTGCGCCACGCGAGCTTCGAGAGCGCGCGCTCGGTGCTCGAGTTCGGCTGCGGCACGGGGCGCTTCGCCGAGGGCCTGCTCGACCGCCACCTGGGGCCCGACGCCCGCTACCTGGGCCTCGACTCGAGCTCCACCATGGTCGGCCTCGCCGCGGAGCGGCTCGCGCGCTTCGGCGCCCGGGCGGAGGTGCGCCAGACCGAGGGCAAGCCCGAGCTCGACCTCGAGGCGGGAAGCGTCGATCGCTTCGTCTCCAACTTCGTGCTCGACCTGCTCTCCGAGGAGGACATCACGCGCCTGCTCGCCGAGGCCCGGCGCGTGCTGGCTCCCGGGGGCGTGCTCGCGCTGGTGAGCCTGACCCGGCCCTTCACGCCGGCGTCGCGCGCCCTGATGGCGGGCTGGCGCCTGGTGTACGCGCTGCGCCCGGCCCTGGTAGGCGGCTGCCGGCCCATCGGGCTCATCGAGCGCACGGCGCCGGACCAGTGGCAGGTCCGCCACCACGAACGGCTGGTCCGCTGGGGCATCCCCGCCGAGGCCCTCGTTACGGAGCGGCTGCCCGGAGCCTGAGCGCCGGCCCGACACCCCCGGGCGTTCGGAGCTACGCTGGGGCCCGTGGACAAGATCCCCTCCGAGCTTCTCGCCGCGCCGGTTCGCGGCGTGAACCTGATGCCCGGCTCCCTGGGCGACCAGCTCGGCACCGAGACCACGCTGCTGGTGTTCCTGCGCCACTTCGGCTGCGGGTTCTGCAAGGAGACCCTCGCCGAGCTGCGCGCGGCCAGCGAGACGCCCGGCTATCCCCCCGTGCTCCTCTTCTACCAGGGGAGCCCCACCGAGGGCCGCGCCTTCCTGCGCCGCCAGTGGCCCGCCGTGCGCGCGGTCTCGGACCCGGAGCTCCACATCTACGAGGCCTTCGGGGTGCGCCGGGGACGGGTGCGCGACTTCGTGGTGCCGGGTGTGTGGTCGGCCCGGCGCCGTGCCCTCGACAAGGGGCACCGCAACGGCGAGCGCAGCGGCGACATCTGGCGCATGCCCGGCGTGTTCCTGGCGCGGGAGGACGCGATCCTCTGGCGGCACCACTTCCGCCACGTGGGCGACCACCCGGACTTCGGCGGCATCGCGGAGCTGGCCCAGGTGCATGCCTGAGCGGCTGCGCCGCCCGGCCCTCGGGCTGGCGCTCGTGGTCGTCGGCTTCGCCCTGGTGACCGCGGTGGCCCTGGAGGCCCAGGAGGTGGTGGTGCTCCACACCGTCGCTGGCGACGGTGCGGGCGAGGCGACGCGCATGTGGATCGCCGAGGCCGACGGCGCGCTCTGGGTCGAGGCCGCGACTCCCGAGCGCGCCTGGTACCGGTCGCTGCTCACGCGGCCCGTCGCCACCCTCGAGCGCGGCGGGGCCTTCGCCTGCGTGCGCGCCACGCCCGAGCCCGGGGCGGAGGGGCACGAGCGGATCCGGACCCTGCTGCGCCGGCGCTACGGCTGGGCCGACGCCTGGGTGGGGCTCCTTCAGGACACGAGCGCCTCCATCGCGGTGCGGCTCGACGCCTGCACCGAGGCCGAGCTCGGCCTCGCCCCCGCCGTGGGCCGCTGAGCGGCGGATCCCGTAGTCTCGAGCCGAGGAGGAGCGAGCATGTCCCTGGCCATGACGACGAAGCAGCGAGAGGAGTTCCTGGCCGACCTGCACGTCGGCGTCATCAGCCTCGCCGAGGAGGGGCGCGGGCCGCTCAGCGTGCCGATCTGGTACGCCTACGAGCCGGGGGGCGACCTGCGCATCATCACCGACCGCCTGTCCCGCAAGGGCCGGCTCCTCGAGAAGCTCGAGCGCTTCAGCCTGTGCGTGCAGACCGAGACGCCGCCCTACCAGTACGTCTCCGTCGAGGGTCCCATCGTCTCCTCGGAGCCCGCGGACCTCGAGCGCGACACGCGGCCCATGGCGCACCGCTACCTGGGAGCGGAGCTCGGCGACGCCTACGTCGAGGCGACCGCGGGGGAGCGCGCGGCCGGCGAGAGCCTGCTGGTGCGCATGCGGCCCGAGCGCTGGCTCAGCGTCGACTACGCCCGGCAGTTCTCCGAGGCCGGCTCCTAGACGGTGCCCCCGCCGATCCCCTGGGCGGACATCGAGACCCTGTTCCTCGACGTGGGGAACACGCTGATGTCCGTGGACTTCGACCGCATCGCGCGGGAGCTCGGGTCCCACGGGCTCGCCTGCGGTCCCCAGGAGCTGCGGCGGGCCGAGGCGGCGGCGCGGCCGGCGCTCTCCCGCTGGCTCGCGGACCGCTCCACCGAGGACCGGGACGGCTTCCAGACCTGGCTGCGCGGCGCGCTGCGGGGCCTCGCCGCGGCGGCGGACCACGACGACGCCGGCCTCGACGCGATCGTGGCCGCCCTCGCGCCGTCGCTGCGCGTGCACGGCGAGAGCCACCGGCTCTGGTGCTGGGTGCTGCCCGGCGTGCCCGAGGCCCTGGCCGCGCTGCGGGAGACCGGCCTCGAGCTCGTGGTGGTGAGCAACTCCGACGGCACCGTGGAGCGCGGGCTCGCCGAGCAGGGGCTGCGCGACTTCTTCAGCGACGTGCACGACTCCCACCTCGTGGGCTGGGAGAAGCCCGACCGGCGCATCTTCGACCACGCCCTCGAGCGCGCGGGCACCCGGCCCGAGCGCACCCTCCACGTGGGCGACCTGTACGCCGCCGACGTGGTCGGCGCGCGGGCGGCGGGCATCCACCCGCTGCTCCTCGACCCCTTCGACGACTGGGGGCAGGTCGACTGCGAGCGCCTGCCCGACGTCGGCGCGCTGGCGCGCCGCCTCGCGGAGGCGCGCACCGGCGGGGGGTGGTAGCCTCGCCTCGAGCCCCCGCAGTCCCACACAGGAGACCCGCATGCTCGTTCGCAGCCTCGTCTTCCTCGCCGTACTCGCCCTCGCCAGCGTGGCCTCGGCCCATCCCGGGCACGGCACGGCCGGCGCGAGCTGGCTCGCCCACTGGCTGGAGCCCGTCCACGTCGCACCGCTGCTCGCGCTGGGCGCCCTGGCCGTCGTCTCGCTGCGGAGGCGCGCGCGCGCACGCCGCCGGGCGTGAAGCCCATCGACTTCTGGTTCGAGTTCGCCAGCACCTACTCCTACCTGTCGGTGTCGCGCATCGGCGCGGTCGCGGAGGCGGCGGGCGTGGAGGTCCGCTGGCAGCCGTTCCTGCTGGGTCCGATCTTCGCCGAGCAGGGCTGGAAGGACTCGCCCTTCAACCTTTACCCGGCGAAGGGCCGCTACATGTGGCGCGACCTGGAGCGGCTCTGCGAGGGCTACGGCCTGGCGTTCGAGCGGCCCTCGGTGTTCCCGCGCAACGGGCTGCTGGCCGCCCGCGTGGCCTGCGTGGGGCTGGGCAGCGAGTGGCTGCCCGAGTTCGTGCGCGCCACCTTCGCGGCGAACTTCGCCCAGGACCTCGACGTCTCCGCGCCCGAGACGCTCTCGGGCATCCTCCACGCCGTCGGCGCCGACGCCGAGGCGACGCTGGCCGCCGCCGCGAGCCCCGAGACGAAGCAGCGCCTGCGCGAGCAGACCGAGCGCGCACGCGAGCTCGGGGTGTTCGGCGCGCCGAGCTTCGTGGTGGGGGACGAGCTGTTCTGGGGCAACGACCGCCTGGGCGACGCGATCGCCTGGGCGCGGCTGGGGCCGGCCCGCTCCTAGGCGGCGTTCCTAGAAGGCGCCGAAGGTCGAGGCGGTGAGGGCCGCGCGGCCGAGGGTCTTCAGCAGCTCGGCGACGCGCTCCATGGCGCTCGGCGGCACGTCGTCGGGACACTTGCGGAACTGCTGCATCCGCAGGTTGTCGATCTGCATCTCGGTGGCGTTCTCCCAGAGCGGGTTCTTCCGGCGCTTGGCCTCCTCGACCACGGTCTCGTAGTGGGCGATCTGCTTGGCGATCACCTTGCAGCTGCGCGGCTTCTCGCGGCCCTCGCGTAGCGGGACGACCACCGCGGCGGCCTCCTCCGACTCCTCCGCGGCGGGATCCGGGGAGGCGGCGTCGCTCTGGGCGATCGCCGCCGCCGGCAGCTGGGCGACGAGCAGCAGGATGGCGAGCCAGCGCTTCATGGGGTCCCTCCGGCGGGCCGGGGCCCGCAGGGGGCCTATCGGCGAGCCGGCGTCGGGGACTTGAGGGGCCGATTCCCCTCGCCACGGTGGCGTGCCGGCGGGCCGGCGCGGACCGCTAGAGTGGGCGCGCCCGGGCCTCTGGAGGTGCGCGATGCAGGTGAGCCGGCTTCCGCGCGTGGCGGTGATCGGCAGCGGCAGCGAGCCCCAAGCCGGGCGCTCGGCGCCCCTCGGCGCCTGGCTGGCCCGGGCGGGGGTGCACCTCGTCACCGGCGGTGGCGGGGGCGTGATGGCGTCCGTGAGCCGCGGCTTCGTGGCGGTGGCCGGGCGGCGCGGCCTCTCGATCGGCATCCTGCCGAGCGCCGGCGAGGACCCGCGCGCCGGGCCGCCCCCCGGCTACCCGAACCCCTGGGTGGAGATCCCCATCCAGACCCACCTGCCGCTGCGGGGCGCCCGGGGGTCGCAGCCCGGGTCGCGCAACCACCTGAACGTGCTGAGCGCCGACGCGGTGGTGGCGCTCCCCGGGAGCGAGGGCACGGCGAGCGAGGTGGAGCTCGCGCTGCGCTACGGGCGGCCGCTCGTCGCACACCTCGAACGCCGCGACGAGATCCCCGGCCTGCCGGGCTCGGTGGCCGTCGAGCCGAGCCTCGCCGCGGTTCGGGCCTTCGTCGGGCGGGCGCTCGGCATCCCCGGCGGCCCCGGAGCGTGATAGGCTCGCAGCCGGCGCGCGCGACCCCAGACGAGGAGGAGCCATGGCCGGCTTCATGCGACCCTACGAGGCCCACACCTATGCGCTGATGCGCATCGTCACCGGGCTGCTGTTCCTGTGGCACGGCAGCCAGAAGCTGATCGGCTTCCCGCTCCCGGCGCGCGAAGGCTCGCCCGCCTACATCACCTACGTGGCGGGACCCATCGAGCTGGTGGGCGGCATCCTCGTGATGATCGGCCTGTTCACGCGCTGGTCGGCGTTCCTGTGCAGCGGCCTCATGGCGGCGGCCTATTGGATGGCCCACGGCACCCAGGCGCTCTTCCCGCTCGAGAACAGGGGCGAGCTCGCGGCGCTCTACTGCTTCGTGTTCCTGTTCATCGCGGCCAAGGGCGGCGGCCTCTGGAGCGTGGACGGGGCGCGCGGGGACTCCTGAGCCGCGCCCCCCGGCTCTAGCCCCGCGGCTGGAGCACCAGCTGGGTGCAGCGGAAGAGCGCGATGGTCTTGCCGCTCTTCTCGCTGGTGACGACGGCGTCCCAGACCTGGGTGGTGCGGCCGGCGTGCTGACAGGTCGCCTCGCAGCGCACGGTGCCCTCGCGCGTCGTGCCGAGCAGGTTGATCTTGAGCTCCACGGTGGTGAAGCTGGCACCCTCGGGCAGCGAGTCCATGGTGCCGCCGGCGCAGCACATGTCCGCCAGGGCGACCACCGTCGAGGCCTGGAGGAAGCCGTTGGGGGCGATGTGCTCCGACCGCACCTCGAACTTGGCGCGGCGCACGCCCTCGCCGCCGCCGCAGCTCACCCAGCCCAGGTAGTCGGCCAGGCTCTCGGGCCAGCCGGTGCGCGCGCCTTCGGCCACGGCGGGCCCTACCTGCCGTGGAAGCGGGGCGTGCGCTTCTGGAGGAAGGAGGCGATGGCCTCGCGGGTGTCGTGGGAGCCGAAGTTCACCGTCTGGGCCAGGCCCTCGGCCTGGAGCGCGTCCTCGAAGCTCGACAGCAGGCCCGCGTCGAGCAGCCGCTTGGTCATGGTGAGGGCGAGGGGCGGCCCGGCGGCGAGGCGCTCGGCCCAGTCGTCCACGAAGGCGTCGAGCTTCTCCTCGGGCACCACCCGGTTCACGATGCCGAGGCGCTCGGCCTCCCTGCTATCGATCACCTCGGCCAGCAGGGCCAGCTCCTTGGCCTTGTGCAGGCCCACCAGGCGCGGAAGCAGCCAGGAGCCGCCGAAGTCGATGCTGAGGCCGCGCCGGGCGAAGATCTCCGAGAAGCGCGCCTTCTCCGAGGCCACGATCAGGTCGCAGCCCAGGGCGAGGTTGAGCCCCGCGCCGGCCGCCACGCCGTTCACCTTGGCGATCACGGGCTTGGGGATCTGGCGCAGCGCCAGGGCGACGTCGTTCACCTCGTGCATGCTGCGCAGGTGGTGGCGCTGGGGCCCCACGTTGTCGTCGTCGCCGAGGTCGGCGCCGCTGCAGAAGCCGTCGCCGGCGCCGGTCACCACCAGCACCCGGTCCTCGTCGCGGCGCGCCACCTCGCGGAAGACCGTCAGCAGCTCGGTCCACATGACGGAGTCGATGGCGTTCTTCCGTGCCGGGCGGTTCAGGGTGAGGGTCACGACGCCGGAGTCGCTGCGCTCGAGATCGACGGTTTCCACGGGGCCTCCCTCGGCATCGAAGCGGGGTCGGATGGGCAGGAGCCGCCCGGCAGGCTACACCATTGGCGCGACTCCTGCGGCGAGGGTGGGGAGGGAGGCTGCGTGAGCGAGGGGCTCGGCGGGCACCGCCAGGGCGATCCGGTCCTTTCCCAGTACGCGACGATCCGACGGGCGGGCGACCTGCTGTTCGTAGCGGGCGTGAGCGCCCGCGCGGCCGACGACTCGGTGCCCGGCGCCGAGACGGGCCCCGACGGCGAGCTGCGCCTCGACGTCCGGGCGCAGACCGAGCGCGCCATCGTGAACCTCGCCGCCATCCTCGACACCGAGGGCGCGGGGCTCGAGGACGTGGTGGACGTGACCTGCTTCCTGATCGACATGGAGGCCTACCGGGGCTTCGTGGAGACCTGGAACCGCTACTTCGACGCGAGCGGTCCCACCCGCACCACCGTCGCCGTGGACGAGCTGCCCGACCCGAAGCTCGCCGTGGAGCTGAAGGCGATCGCCTGGAAGCCCGCGCGGTGAGCGAGCCGCACCGGCTCGGGACGAAGCGCCTCGAGCTGCGGCCCAGCGACTGGGACGACCTGGATGCCCTGCACCGGCTGTGGACCGACCCCGACGTGCGGCGCTGGCTCTGGGACGACGCGGCGATCCCGCGCGAGCGCGCCGCCCAGGTGATCGAGGAGAGCCTCGGCTCCTTCGACGCCCATGGCTTCGGGGTCTGGACCCTGCGCGAGCGGGCCGCGGGGGCTCGCGGGCTCGCGGGCTTCGTCGGGCTGCGCTTCGTGGAGGGGAGCGACGAGATCGAGCTGCTCTACGGGCTCGCGCCCGGGGTCTGGGGCCGCGGCTACGCGAGCGAGGCCTCCCGGGCCGTCCTCGACCACGCCTTCGGGGAGCTCGGCGTCGAGCGCGTCGCCGGCCGGGTGGACACGCCGAACGCGGACTCGGTGCGGGTGCTGGAGCGGCTCGGCATGGAGCCGGAAGGCGAGCGGCCGGTCGACGGCCGACCGACCCTGCACTTCGCGATCTCGCGGGGACGTTGGTCGGGAGCGTGACCAACGCCCCCGCTCGCGCGAAGCGGCCCGCCGCCTGGCGGCGCCCGGCCCGTTTGCAGCCGTCGCCTAGCGGCGCCCGACCCGCTTGCAGCCGTCGCCTAGCGGCGACGGCTGACGCGATCCAGCCGCCGGTCGGCGCGCTGGCCCTTGCGGTCGAGGCGCCGGTCCACGCGGCTGCCCTTGCGGTCGAGCCGGCGGTCGACGCGGTCGCCCCGGTTGTCGAGTCGCCGGTCGATGCGATCGCCCTTGCGGTCGAGCCGCCGCGCGAGGCCGTCGCGGCCTGCCTCGGCGGCCCGGTCGGAGCGCCGGTCCAGGCGCCGGTCGATCCGGTCGCCCTTGTGGTCGAGCCGGCGGTCGATGCGATCGCCCTTGTTGTCGAGGCGTCGCTCCACGCGGTCGCCCTTGCGGTCGAGCCGCTCCTCGATGCGGTCGCCACGTCGGTCGAAGCGGTCGCCGTCGCCCTCCGCGGAGGCCGCGGTCGCCCCCAGGCCCAGGCCCATGCTCAGGATCGCGGCTCCCAGGATCGTCGTCTTGCCCATCTCCGTGTTCTCCTCGATTCGGGGTTTCGAGGAGTCCAACCCGGGCCGGCCGGATCGGTTGCGCGGGGGGCGCGGACGGGGCTTCGGCAGCCCGCAGGCGCGGCTCCAAGCCCCCGTCCCGGTGGGCGGATGCGGGCCGGGCGCTTGACGCGCGCGCGTCGGGCTGTTTGGATTCCGTCGGCGCGAGAGGAGGGGCTCGACGCCGCGAAGGAGCACCTCTCATGTCGATTCTCTCCTGGATCCTGCTCGGGCTCATCGCCGGAGCCCTCGGCAAGCTGATCATGCCCGGCGACGACCCGGGCGGGATCGTGGTGACCATCCTGCTCGGCATCGCCGGCGCCTTCGTGGGCGGCTTCATCGGCACCGCGATCGGGTTCGGCTCGGCCACGGACTTCAGCCTGGGCAGCATCGCGACCGCGACCGGCGGCGCCGTGCTGCTGCTGTTTGGCTACCGCCAGGTGCGCGGAAGGAAGGCCTAGGGCGGCGGGTGTCCGTCTCGGGCGAGTTCCAGCGCTGCCTGCGGGAGTGCCTCGACCTGCTCGAGACGGCCGCCCCCGGCGGCGGCGCGCCCTGGGCCGCGGCGCTCCGCGAGGCCGCGGCCCGGGGGCGCGAGAACCTCAGCGCCGGGGCAGAGCGCTGGCTCGAGGCCCGCGCGGGCCTCGCCGGCACGCCCCCGCGCTTCGGCGCGCCGCCCGACGGCGACCTCTTCGAGGCGCGCCTCGACCACGTCTCCGAGATCTGCCGGGTGATCCTCGGGCGCTGACGCGCCGGGCGCCTAGGGGCCGCCGCCGTCGAGGTCCGGGCAGCCGTCCGGGAACAGCGGCCCCAGGGACTCGACCCACGGGATGACGACGTCCTGCATGGCCTCGGTGTGGACCAGGCTCTTGGCGATCTCGGGCATCTGGATGCCGCCCTCGAGGGAGTTCATCCGGAACACCATGATCGACTGGGACGGCACGCCGGGCACGATGTTGAAGTCGAGCCCGCCGGAGCCCGAGCCCGCCGCCACCGGGATCTTGCAGATGCCGTAGTTGATGTCGAGCGGCTGGGCGAGGTCCAGGAACAGCCCCGTGGTCCGCGCGCGCCCGACCTCGCTGTGGCAGTGGGCGCAGTTGATGTCGAGGTAGCCCCGGGCGCGCTCGTCGAGGGTGCCTGCGGCGGGGTCGTCCCAGGGCGGCGTGCGGGGCGCCGCGTTCGCGACGTCGGCCGGCGCGTCCATGAGCGCGCCCACGTCCACCCAGTGCTGGAGCTGGTTCGCGGTGCCGCTCGCGTAGTCGTAGTCGCGGTTCAGCAGGTCGGGGCGCGGCCCGATGGGCGGCGTGCCCGGCAGGCCCGCCCGGTCGTGGCAGCTCGCGCACTGGTTCACGTCGGGGATCTGGTACTCCGTCGTGATCGTGCCGCGGTCCGGGTGCTCGAAGGTGACGGTGCGCGATCCACCCACCCGGGTCAGCACGGCGTCGCCGCCGGACTCGGGGAAGATGTAGGGCAGCGAGGCCCAGCCCGAGGTGCGGTGGATCAGCAGCCGCGTCTCCACCACGGTCTCGGGGCTCCCCGGGTCCCCGAGGTCGTCGGGGAAGGTGAAGGTCTTGGCGATGATGGTGCCCACCGGGAACTCGAGGGTGTCGTCGGCCCGGTAGCCCGCGGCCTCGGCGGGCGGCAGGAAGACCACCCGGTACTTGCTCGCGTAGTCGGAGAAGAGCGCGGTGGTGAGGTCGTAGGGGAGGCCGCCGCCCAGGGGCGTGGCCGTGGGGTCGCCGCCCTCGAACAGCCGGTAGTCGCCCAGGTTCGGGCAGTCCACCACGAAGGCATCCCAGTTGGGGCCGCTGCCCGGCGCGTTGCACAGCGCGGCGATCTGCTCCTCGGTGAACCCGCCCTCGGGCTCGGGCCGCGGCGGCAGGTTGCGCAGCACGATCGGGGCCAGCGCGGGGTGGGAGCACAGGTGCGGCGTGACGTCGTTGCTGGGCGGGATCGGGCCCAGGCCGTTGAAGTTGCCGAAGGTGGCGTCGCCGTTGTCCAGGATGCAGAGCTGGAGGTCCGGCGGCAGGCTGTCGCCGTAGATCGGGTTGATGTCGCCGTCCCAGACGATCTGGGGCATCTCGGCCCCGAAGGCGGTGAACTTGGCGGCGATGCCGCCGCCGAGCAGGCCGTCGGGCGCGGTGCCGCCGCCCACGATCACGTTGTCGTGGATGTTGATCTTCTCGGGCCAGGGGTCGTAGCGCGGGTCGTCGAAGCTGATGAAGCTGATCGCGAAGCCCACCACCGCGATGGCGACGGTCTTGTTGTCGTAGATCAGGTTCTCGAAGATCTCGATGTCGTCGTTGGCGACGATGAGGATGCCCGTCCCGGCCGGGACGTTGGCGACGAAGCCGCTGCCGAAGTTGGGCTGGTCGTTGTTGTGGACGTAGTTGCGGAACACCCGGGTCCCGTTGCCGCCCTGCTTCTGGAGGTTGGGAAGGTCGAAGACCAGGATGCCGCCGGTGTTGTCCACCAGCTCGTTGAGGGTCACGTCGGCCTTGGTGGAGTTCTCGATCTCGATGCCCGCCACGCTGTCGTAGACGAGGTTCTTGCGCACGACGATGTTGTCGGACTGACCCACGTAGATGCCGGCGTCCTGGGCGCCGCGCACCACGCAGTTCTGGACCAGCACGTTCTGGCTGGCCACGGGGTAGACGCCGTAGGCGCCGTTCTCGGGGTGGGGCCCGCGGGTCCACTCGACCCGCGCGTACTCGAAGACGACGCCGTCGGCGGCCTCGACCCGCACGCCGTCGCCGCCGGTGTCCTCGATGCCGATGCTCTGGAGCACGAAGGCATCCGCGCGCACCAGCAGGCCCTCGGCGCCGCGCTCCTGGCCCGCGAAGCTCAGGATGGTGCGGTACATGCCGCGGCCGCGGACGGTGACGTGGGAGGTGTCGAGGATCAGGCTGTTGGTGAAGCGGTAGGTGCCCTCGCCGAACTGGAAGATCGTGCCCGGGCGCGCGTCGATGAAGGCGAGGCGCACGCGGGTCTCGAACTCCTCGTCGGTCTCGCCCGGCAGCTTGTCGAGCTCGATGGTGACGTAGGCGGGGAAGTCGCCGAAGAGCGGGCACTGGGTCGCGCCGAGCGCGAGGCCCGCCAGCAGCACGAGGGCGAGGAAGGGGGCGGCGAAGCGGCGGCGCGGGCCGGTCATGGGGACTCCTCCCGGAAGCGGTCAGCCCGCCATGGTGGGCCGACCGGGAGGGTCCCGTCAACCGTCCCCGCCGGGACGGTTCTCAGCCTCCCAGGGCAGCTCGCAGGCCCGCCACGGCCTTGTCGCCCACGCCCTGGAACACCCAGCCCAGCAGGGGGTCGGCCAGGGCGAGGAAGCCCTTCAGCTGGAGGTTCGCGTCGTAGGTGATCCGGGTCCCCTCGGCCGTGGCCTCGAAGCGGATCTCGTCGAGGGAGTGCACGCTGGTCGAGTGGGCCTCGAGCACGACCCGCTTCGGCGGCTCGAAGGCGGTGACCTCGTAGCGCAGCTCGACGTCGCGGCCGAGGAAGCGGGCCACGACGCGGAACAGGCTGCCCACGTCCACCGGCCCCTCCACCAGGGGCTCGGCCTCGACCACGCCGGGATCCCAGTCGCGGGTGTTGGCGAAGTCGGAGAGGTACTCGAAGGTCTCCTCGAGGGGCTTGGGGACCTCGATGGTGGCGACGTAGCGGGCCATGGGGGCTCCTCGGGGCGCGCGGCCGGAATCTAGCTGTCCGGTCTCGGCTAGGCTGCCGCCATGGCCGATCCCGCCGGGCCCGCGGACCTGCGCGCCGTCGAGGCGGCCTTCCGCCAGCAGGCCGAGGCCTGCGCGGACCAGGGCCCCTCGCCCCTCTACGCCCTGCTGATGGAGCGGGCCGCCGACGACGTGGCGGCCGGAGGGCCCGTGGCGCGCCTGCTCGGGGACTGGCGCGGGCACCCCGTGCTCGACGCCCTCTCGATGCGCCTGCTCGGCGCCGTCCACGCCGAGGTGCTGGCGGGCCGCGCGCCGGAGCTCGCCCGACACTACCGGGCCGCGGGCGAAGGCGGGGGCGTGGACGCCGCCGTCTGGCCGGCGTTTCGCGGGCTGGTCGAGGAGCGCGCCGACGTGCTCCGCCCCCGCCTCGACCGCCAGGTGCAGACCAACGAGGTGCGACGCAGCGCCGCGCTGCTCGGCGGCTTCCTCGAGGTGGCGCGGAGCACCGGTCTCCCGCTGCGCGTGCTCGAGATCGGCTCGAGCGCGGGGCTCAACCTGGTCTGGGACCGCTACGCCTACCGGCTCGGTCCCCACCGCTGGGGCGACCCGTCCTCGGGCGTCCGGATCGAGAGCGACTGGGAGGGGCCGCCCGCCGCCTTCGACGCACCCCTCGAGGTGGCGAGCCGCGAGGGCTGCGACCTCTCGCCCATCGACCTCGAGGACGCCGAGGCGCGCCTGCGCCTCGAGTCCTTCATCTGGCCCGACCACCCGGAGCGGCTCGCGCTGATGCGCGCCGCCATCGCCGAGGTGCGCCGCGAGCCGCCGACGATTCGCCGCGCGCGGGCGCGCGACTGGCTCGCCGAGGCGCTCGCCGAGCCCGCGCCCGGCCGCGCCACGGTGCTCTTCCAGAGCGTGATGTGGTGGTACCTGCCCGAGTCCGAGCGCAGCGCCGTCTCCGGCATCGTGGAGGCGGCGGGGGCGCGCGCGAGCGCGGCGGCGCCCCTGGCCTGGCTGCGCAAGGAGGGCACCCGGGTCGAGAGCACCGACGTGGAGCTGCGCCGCTGGCCCGGCGGCGAGAACCGCAAGCTCGCCGAGTCCCACTGGCACGGCCGCTGGGTGCGCTGGCTGGGCGACGGAAGGATTGCAGGGATGGGTTCCAGGCCCGCGACGTGGCCGCGGGGCCCGCTGGCGTAGCCTGCTGCGGTGACGCCGCAAGCACCGCGTGCGCTCACCGCGAGCCGACCCCGCTGCGCTAGCCTCCGCGCCCGGGGGCGGAAGGAGCGCTCGATGTCCGATGGAACGGTCCGCGTGTTCGCCAGCTTCGCCGTGAAGGCCGACCAGGTCGACGCCTTCCTGGAGGCCGCGCGCAAGACGCTGGTGGAGCCCACCCAGAGCGAGGCGGGCTGCATCGAGTACGACATCTGGCAGGACGCCGCGGACCCGACGCGCTTCGCCATGGTGGAGGCCTGGGAGAGCGAGGAGCACCTGAGCACCCATCTCGCCCAGCCCTCCCTCCAGGCCGCGGTGGCGAAGCTCGCCCCGATGGCGGCGGAGCCGCCCACGGTGCACCGCCTGCGCCGCCCCGCGCGCTGATGGCCTCGGGCTCCCTCCTCGCCCTGCTCGCCTTCGTGGCGTGGACGGTCACGCTGCTGCTCGCCGTGGGGCTCAGCCGGGTGGCGAAGGTGGCGGCGGGCAAGGCCCGGCCGGGCGACTTCCCGGCCGGCGTCCCCCACGGCGCCGACACCTACTGGCGGCTCAACCGCGCGCACCTCAACTGCCTCGAGTTCCTGCCGCTCTTCGGCGCGGTGGTGATCGTGGGCGCCGTCGCCGACGTCGAGAGCGCGGCCTTCGAGACCGGCGCCTGGGTGGTGGTGGCCGCCCGGGTCGGTCAGTCCCTGGTCCACGTCGCCTCGGGAAGCGACCTCGCCGTCAACCTGCGCTTCGGCTTCTTCCTGGTCCAGGTGGCGACGCTCATCACGATGGGGATCGTCGCCGCCGGCCTCGCCTGAGGGCGCGGTCCTCGCGCTGGAGCAGCTCGCCGAGGGCGCGGTGCTCGGGCGCCCGGGCCGAGCCCCGGCGCCAGGCGAGACCGATGCTGCGCCCGGGCGCCGGCGGGCGGAAGGACCGCACCGCGAGGCTCGAGTCCGCGCGCACCTCGACGGGCACGGCGCGCTCGGGCAGCAGGGTGACGCCGAGGCCGTTGGCGACCATCTGGACCAGGGTTCCCAGGCTCGTCGCCTGGATGCGCGCGCTCTCCCGGGCGCCGGCGCGCTCGCACAGCGAGAGCGCCTGGGCGCGCAGGCAGTGGCCGTCCTCGAGGAGCAGCACCTCCTCGTCGGCCAGCGCGCTCTCGGGCACCTTGGCGCTCCGGGCGCGGGCGAGGCGGTGGTCCTCGGGCGCCACGAACACGAAGGCCTCGTCGTAGAGGGGCATCTCCTCGAGGGGAGCCTCCTCCACGGGCAGCGCCAGGAGCAGCAGGTCGAGGCCGCCGCTCTCGAGGCGCTCCACCAGGCGCGCGGTCTGGTCCTCGCGCAGCACCAGCTCGAGCTCCGGGAGCGCGGCGCGCACCCGGGGCAGCAGCGGCGGCAGCAGGTAGGGGGCCACGGTGGGGATCACGCCGAGGCGTAGCGGCCCGGCCAGGCTCCTGCGCGCGGCCCGGGCGGCGTCGAGCAGGTCGTCGAGCTCGCGCAAGGTGCGGCGCGCGCGGGCGATCACCTGCTCGCCCTCGGGCGTCACCACCACCCGGCGCCGGCTGCGCTCGAAGAGCTGCACGCCGAGCAGCTCCTCGAGCTGCTGGATCTGGGTGCTGAGGGCGGGCTGGGTGACGGCGCACTGGCGCGCGGCGCGCCCGAAGTGGCGCGTCTCCTCTACCGCCACCAGGTACTCGAGCTGACGGATCGTAGGCCGCTGGGTCATCCAGATAAGCTATCGAAGGCATCGAAAACAACAATTGGACTGATGAGTCCGCGAACCCGACACTCCTTTCATCGCCCGCTTCCCTGCCGAGGAGACCCCATGCTGACCGTTGGAGACCGCTTCCCCGACTACGACCTGACCGCCGTCGTGTCGAGCGACCCGGGCGACGCCTTCACCCGCCTCGGCGGGGACTCCCATCCCGGCGAGTGGCGGGTGGTGTTCTTCTGGCCCAAGGACTTCACCTTCGTGTGCCCCACCGAGATCGCGGGCTTCGGGGCCCTCGAGGGCGAGTTCCGCCAGCGCGGGGCGCGCCTTCTCGGCGTCAGCACGGACAGCGAGTACGTGCACCTCGCGTGGCGCCAGAGCCACGGGCTGCTGAAGGACCTCCCCTTCCCGATGCTCTCGGACCTGAAGCGCGACCTCTCGGGGTCGCTCGGCATCCTGGATGGGGGAGAGGGCGTGTGCCTGCGGGCGACCTTCGTCGTCGATCCCGAGGGCGTGATCCGCTTCGTCTCCGTGAACGACCTGAGCGTCGGGCGCAGCCCCCAGGAGGTGCTGCGGACCCTCGATGCGCTCCAGACCGGGGAGCTCTGTCCGGTGGACTGGCAGCGCGGGGAAGCGACCCTCGACGCCGCCTGAGGGAACCGAATGGATATCTCCGCGCGCGAGCGCCGTGATAGGCTGGCCCCACCATGAGGGCTCGGACGAGCACCGAGGCCGCGAACCTCGGCGTCGCCACCCGGGTCTGGCAGGCGGTGGCGGCGGGGGACGGCAGTGCCCTCGCGTCGGCCCTGGCCGAGAAGGCGGTGCTCCGCTCCCGCGGCGACAACGCCCTCTCGGGCGAGGTGCGCGGGCGCGACCTGGTGATCGGCCGCATCGCCGAGTTCGGGGACCACGTCGACGACCTGCGCCTCTCCCTGCGCGAGCTCTTCGCGGGGAGCTCCGGCGCGGTGATCCACTACGACCTGTGGGCGCGACGCGGGGACCAGGTCCATGAGTCCCAGGTGCTGGTGCGTCTGGGCATCGCCGAGGGCGTCGTCCAGGAGCTCGACGTGGTGCCCGTGGACCAGGCCCGCTTCGATGCCTTCATGAACTGGATCCACTGAGCCGCGCTCCGTGAGCTTCCACCTCGGGCGCCCGCGCGACGAGGAGCTGCGCCAGCGCCTCGCATCGCAGTCGAGCCGCGACTTCTCCTACGCCGAGGTGGGGCTGTCGCGCGACCCCGCCCGGGTGGTGGACCGCCGCCTCCGCCGTCGCTACGCGCTGCACCACCATCGGGTGCGCCTCGGTCGGGGCGAGGCGTGCTTCCGGCGCGGCCGCGAGGCGCTGCGCGCCTGGGCGCCCTTCCGACAGGACGGCCTCGAGCTGTGCTGGCCCGACACGCCGCTCGAGGTGTCGCGCTGCGTCGGCGTGCTGACGCGCGCCGCCGGGCTCTGGTCCTTCCACCCGAGTCGCGTCGTGTACGTCGACGAGGAGGTCGAGGGGCCCGTGCGCTGCTTCGCCTTCGCCTACGGGACGCTCCCGGACCACTCGCTGCGCGGCGAGGAGCGCTTCGCGGTGGAGCATCACCCGGGAAACGACGGCGTGTGGTTCGACGTGCTCGCGTTCTCGCGGCCGTCCCTGGCGCTGGCCCGCGTGGTCGATCCCTGGCTGCGCCGGGTGCAGGCGCGCTTCGGCGCCGGCGCCCTCGCCGCCATGCAGCGGGCGGTGGAGGCGGGCCGGGGCTGAGCCCGCGGGCCGCCTCCACCCCCGGCCCCCCATCACTTCCAGCGCAGGCCCTTCTCGGCGGCCTGGCGGCGCACGGACTCCAGCACCTCGAGGTCGAAGGCGTCGTCCTTGCCCTCGGCGGCGAGCCGCTCGAGCTCCGCGCGACGCCAGCTCTCGCGCTCCTGCACGAGGCCGTCGATGCGCTTCTGGATCGCCTCGCGCTCGGCGAGCCGGGCGCGCACCCGCTCCTCGCGCTCCGCCTTCCCGAGGCCGCGCAGGTCCTCGGGAAGCTCCGCCTCGGGGAGCGTCTTCACGTCGACGAGGCCCTCCTTCACGGCGTCCACGAGGTCGCGCGCGCCGAGGTTGGCGCGCCCGCCGCTCTTCGAGAGGTAGTCGAGGCGGGAGGCCGCGACCGCGGGCGACGCGGCGAGGGCGAGGCCGCGCTTGGCGCGCACCTCCTCCCGCGCCTCGGCGTCGCCGTAGGCCATCACCGTGCCCGCCAGCTCGCGGTTCAGCTCGGCGAGCTCGTCGTCCACCGGGCTCAGCATGGCGTGCATGGCGCCGTCCTGGGCGATGGCGGCGTAGTGGCCGCCGCCGCCGCTCGCGATGGTGCGCCACACCCGGGCGGTGTCGGGGATCGACCCGCACTGCACGGTGTTGATCACGATGCCGGCCTCGCGGGCCACACGCAGCGTCTCCGGGTACTGCACCTCGTTCGCGTAGTCCATGTGGGGAGGCGCGTCGCCGACGAGGAACACGGCCTTGTAGACCGACGGGCTCCGGCTCCAGCCCAGGCGCGTCACGGCCTCGTGGAGGGCCTGGTTGACGGACTCCGGCCCGTCGCCGCCGCCGTCGGCGCGGAGCTGCTGGAGCTCGGCCCACACGGCGTCGATGTCGTCGGTGAGGTCGAGGCGGCGCGTCACGTAGGCGTCGCCGCGGTCCCGGTAGGCGACCAGGCCGATGCGGATCTCGGGCGTGGGCTGGGCGCTCATCAGCTCGCTCGCGATGGACCAGATCTTCTGCTTCGCGCCCTCGATCAGGCCCGACATCGAGCCCGTGGTGTCGAGCGCGAAGACCAGGTCGATCCGCGCGGCCTGGCCGACGGGGGGCGGCGCCGGCACGGCATCCGGGGCCTTGGCGTGGGCGACCAGCGCCGAGCCGAGCACCAGTGCAGCGAGCAGCGCCAGCTCCCGTCGGCGGGGTCGGCGGGGTTGGCGGGGTTGGCGGGGCCGGCGAGCGGCGCGGGGAAGGCGGTCGAGATCGTTCATGGGGTTCTCCTGGGTTCCGGGGCCCGGCCGCAACCCGGGCCGGGGTCCTCCAGCACCCTACGGACGAACCGCGCGCCGCGCTGTAAATTGGCGGTAAACCAGGAGGTTCCCCGTTTACGCGAGGTTTGCGCCGGGGCCGGGCTCGAACACCCGGAGCCGCGGCCGCGTCGAAGGGGAGGAGCCTCGAGGAAGCCGCCGATGAAGATCCGCCCGCTCTGGCTCGCGCTGCCCGCCCTGGTGGTGCTGGGCTGTGCGACGCAGCGCCCCGTGCTGTACCCGAACGAGCACCTCGCCAGGGTGGGGCCCGAGGCGGCCCGCTACGACGTGGACCGCTGCATCGAGTTCGCGCGCCAGTACGCGGGCCGCGGCAGCAAGAGCGCCGAGGCCGCCGAGGAGGCGGCCAAGGGAGCGGTGCGCGGTGGCGTCGTGGGGGGCGCGGCCGGCGCGGTGTGGGGCCAGGCCGGCCGCGGTGCCGGCTCCGCGGCGGCGGGCGCCGCGGCGGGCTCGCTGATGCGCAGCCTGTTCCAGTCGCGCCAGCTCGACCCCGTCGAGCGCCGCTTCGTGGTGACGTGCCTGAGCGAGCTCGGCTACCAGCCCGTCGGCTGGCGCTGAAGCCTGCGACCTCGCCGCGCCCGCCCTGCGCCGCCCCGACGGGGTGGCTTCCCCACCGCTGCCGGTCGCTCGCGGTGGCCGCCGGCGCCTCTCCGAGCGGGCCTTGCGACCCCTCCCGGAGAGGTGGAGACTTCCGCTTCGCTCGAGTGGGAGGCCGCATGAGCAGGATCCGGACCGCCATCGTGGGTGTGGGCAACTGTGCCAGCTCCCTGGTCCAGGGGCTCCGCTACTACGAGGGTCGCGATCCGGCCGGGGCGATCGGCCTCATGCACTGGGAGATCGGGGGCTTCCGGCCGTCCGACGTCGACGTGGTGGCCGCCTTCGACGTGGACCACCGCAAGGTGGGGCGCGACGTCTCCGAGGCGATCTTCGCCGCCCCCAACTGCACCGCGACGTTCTGCGACGACGTCCCCAAGCTGGGGGTGGCGGTGCGCATGGGGCGCGTCCTCGACGGCGTCTCGGCCCACATGGCCGAGCACCCCGCCGAGCGCTCCTTCCGGCCCGCGGACGCCCTCGAGGCCGACCACGCCGAGGTGGTGCGCGTGCTGCGCGAAGCCCGGGCCGAGGTGCTGGTCAACTACCTGCCCGTGGGCTCCGAGCGCGCCACCCGCTTCTACGCCGAGTGCGCCCTCGAGGCCGGCGTGGCCCTGGTGAACTGCATGCCGGTCTTCATCGCGAGCGACCCCGCCTGGGAGCGCCGCTTCGCGGAGCGCGGGCTCCCCGTCGTGGGCGACGACATCAAGGCCCAGCTCGGCGCCACCATCGTGCACCGGACGCTGACGGACCTGTTCCGCCGCCGCGGCGTCGAGCTCGAGCGCACCTATCAGCTCAACACCGGCGGCAACACGGACTTCCTCAACATGCTGAACCGCGCCCGCCTCGCCTCCAAGAAGGAGTCCAAGACCGAGGCGGTGCAGTCCGTGGCGGCCGACCGCCTCCCCGACGAGAACATCCACGTCGGCCCCAGCGACTACGTGGCCTGGCAGAACGACAACAAGGTCTGCTTCCTGCGCATGGAGGGCAAGCTCTTCGGCGACGTCCCCATGAACCTCGAGCTGCGCCTCTCGGTGGAGGACTCCCCCAACTCCGCGGGCGTCTCCATCGACGCCATCCGCTGCGCGAAGCTCGGCCTCGACCGCGGGATCGGCGGCGCGCTCGAGGGCCCCTCGGCCTTCTTCATGAAGCACCCGCCGCGCCAGCTCACCGACGACGAGGCGTGGCGGCGGACCGAGGAGTTCATCGCGGCGGGGGAGTGAGCGCCCCTCGCCCCGGCCGGTGAGGCGGTCGCGGGTTCGATCTCCGCGGTCTCCGCCAGCTCGCTCCCGGGGTCCAGTGGTCGAGAAGGTCGTTGCGCTGGGGCTCCCGCGCGTGCCCGCCACCGCGAGCTCGCGCGTCGGGGGAGGTAGGAGACCGCCTGCGTGGGAGCTCCGGCGGAGGCTACACGGGCGGTCCGTCGAACGCGCGATCGCCGGGCTGGACCTTCTTGCCCAGACCGGCGTCACGACTCGAAGCGTACGATCGGCTTGTGGGTGAGGTCGGCGAAGCGCTCCGGAACCTCGTCGAGCGCGATGATCTCGGATTCGACTCGACGAGGGTCGATCTCACCCGCGGCAAGCGCCCTCATCACGTCGTCCATGTACCTCCTCGTCGGGCAGTAGCTCGAGTGAAGGCGAACCCCGGAGTAGTGCATCGCGCCGAGTGGAAGCGGCACGTCTTCGAAGAAGATCGCCGTGCTCTCGCACACGCCGTTGGGGGCGGCCGCGAGGAGCGCGAAGCGCAGTGAGTCTGCTCCCGGCCTCGCGTTGACGATGACGTCGTAGCGGCGCTGCAGGCGGAGCTCCGGGCTCCAGGCGAGCGGATCGGCGCCCAGGCCACGCGCGACCGACCGTCGATGCGGATCGTGATCCACGTAGGTCACGACTCGCGCGCCCGCCGAGATCGACCATTGGGCCGCGTAGAGGCCGTAGCCTCCGAAGCTCAGAATCAGGACGCTCGCGCCCGGACACGACTCGATGTGGGGCACCGTAGTGCTCCACGCATCCGACAGGTTGTCGCCCGCGGACACGGCCGCGAGCGGGTCGACTCCATCGGGGACGCGCAGGAGAGAGTGATCTGCGTACGGAACGCGGAATCGCTCCGAGAACATGCCGCCCCATTCTCCTGCATGGGGAAACCCGTACGACGGAACGTTCGGAGCGTCCTGGCGATCGCAATGGAGCAGTGCGCCGGCGCTGCAGGCGCGACACGCGCCGCACGACCGGTGGTACGGAACCGAGACCACGTCACCCGCTGCGAACCCTCGGACGCCGTCGCCGACGTCGACGACCCGGCAGACGGCCTCATGGCCGATCGCGAAGGGCGGCTCGAACGGGCTCATGCCAGCGATCACCGCGAAGTCGACGTCACACGTGGTCGCAGCGATCGGTGCGACGAGCGCCTCGTGGTCCGCACCCAGACGCGGCTCCGCCGCCTCTCGCCAGGCGACCCTCCTCGGTCCTTCGTAGTACAGCTGGCGCATGCCGTCGGGCCTCGGCTGGCTCGGCTCCCAGATTGATCCAATGATGAGACTAGAATCTTCCGTCCTATGATGCAACTCGAAATCGGATCGAGGACGGGACGGCATGCGAAGGAAGAGCTTCGAGGGCGTGCCCTGCGGAATCGCGCGGGCGCTGGATGTGGTGGGCGATGCGTGGACGCTGCTGATCGTCCGAGAGGCGATGTTCGGTACCCGGACGTTCGACGGCTTTCGGAAGACCCTGGCCATCCCCCGCAACACGCTCACCGCGCGTCTGCGTGACCTGGTCGATCGCGGGATCCTCCGGGTGCGCGTCGACGCGGACGACCGCCGTCGCAGGATCTATGAGCTCGACCGGGCCGGTCGAGAGCTCTGGGTCGTGCTCCTGGCGCTGCAGCAGTGGGGAAACCGCTGGATGTTCGGGGAGACGGGCCCGCCTTCCTACATGGCCGACCGTGAGACGCGCCGGTCCGTGGCTCCCCTCGTCCCACGCGATCGGTCGGGGGCGAAGCTCAGGCTCCAGGACGTGACGATGATTCCGGGCCCGGCCGCCACGCCCGAGCTCAAGGCGCGGTTCCGGAGGCTGGCCGCGCGTGGGACGTGAGGCCGCTTGTTGGACGAATCGATGCGTCGAGCCGTCCTCGGAGCCAGGCCTGGCGCCAGGTGGGGAGACCCGGCAACCGGTTCGAACGCGCGGCGCGATGGCGGCCGTCGCGTCCTAGGATCCCTCGTTCTCCGCGAAGGTCAGGTCCGCCGCCAGCCGCCCGCGCACGTCCTCGATCTCCTCGGCGCGCTTCTCCGGGCTCCAGCCGAGCAGCGCGGCCATGCGGTCGGCGGCGGGCTCCACCGCGGTCTCCCGGGCCTCGGGCTCGTAGAGGGCGGCGCCGGTGCGGCGGTACAGCAGATCGCGGAGGTGGACGGCGCCCTCCTCGGCGACGCCCCACTCGACCTCGCCGGCCACCAGGGCGCCGACCTCGGAGAGCGGCGCCGGGTCGCGCTTGGCCACCTCGAAGGCCTCGGTGCCGTAGAGGCGGGCGAGGCGCGCGGCGGCGTGCTCGGTGACGGCGTGCTCCTGCACGAGCCGCGCCTCGAGGGCGTCGAGGTCGCCGTCGAAGTCGCCGCCGGGCAGCGGCGGCTCCTCCTCGAGGGGCGGCGCGAGGGAGAGCCCGCAGGCCTCGGCGGCCTTCTCGAGCGTGAGCTGCGCCATGGGGCGGTAGCCGGTGAGCTTGCCGCCCGCGATGGTGATCACGCCGTGGGGGCCGATCCAGACCTCGTCCTTGCGCGAGATCTCCGAGGGCGCCTTGCCGGGCTCGGCGATCAGCGGGCGCAGGCCCGCCCAGGCGGCGGCGACCTCCTGGGGCGCGATGGGATCGACGCGGAAGTCCCGGTTCACGGGAGCGAGCAGGTACTCGACGTCGGCGCGGGTGATGACGGGCCAGGTCTCGACGCCGGGCTCGTAGGTGGTGTCGGTGGTGCCGACGTAGACGGCCGGGCCGGTGGGGATCACGAAGATGGAGCGCTTGTCGGCGGTGTTGAGCAGCACCATGTTGCGCAGGGGCAGGCGCTCGGCGGGGAACACGATGTGGACGCCCTTGGTGAGGTGGAGCCGCGGCGGCGCGTCCTTCTGCTCGAGGCGGCGAACCGCGTCCACCCAGGGGCCGCCGGCGTTGATGATGCAGCGGGCCCGCACCCGCACCTCGCGGCCGGTGAGGCCGCAGCGCACCTCGACGCCGTCCGCCGCGCCGTCCTCCTGCGTCACGTTCTCGACGCGGGTGCGGTTCAGCACCACGGCGCCGCCGTCCGCGGCGGCGCGCAGGTTGGCGAGCACCAGGCGCGCGTCGTTGGTGAGGTACTCGCGGTAGGCGACGCCGTAGGCGAAGCGCTCGCGGTCGAGGAGCGGCTCGTGCTCGGCGAGCTCGTCGCGGCCCCAGTTCCGGTGGAGGTCCGCGTCGGCGACGGCGCCGAGCTTCTCGTAGGTGGTGATGCCGGCGCGCAGCTTCATCTCGCCCACCCGGGAGCGCGCGGGCACCAGCAGCCAGCGCGGCTCGGCGAGGTGGGGCGCCAGGCCGTGGATCACCTTGCGCTCGAGGGCGGTGGAGCGCACCAGCGCGACGTCGCCCATGGCCAGGTAGCGCAGGCCGCCGTGGATCAGCTTGGAGGAGCGGCTCGAGGTGCCCGAGGCGAAGTCCCGGGCCTCGAAGAGCGCCACCGAGAGGCCGCGCTGGGCCGCTTCGCGGGCGATCCCGGCCCCCGTGATGCCCCCGCCGATCACCACGCAGTCGAAGCGCTCGCGCTCGAGGCGCTCGAGCACGCGCTCGCGCGCGCGCGGATCGAGGGGTGTGGCCTCGGCCATGGCATGCTCCTCGGGGGTGGGTCGACGGCGGAGTCTGCCTGATCGGGACCGGCACGGTAGCGCACCGGTCCGGACTCCCGGTCAGCGGGCGCGGTCCGCGCCCCGGACCGCGGGAGCGACGAGGCTCTCCAGGGTCTCGCGGGCGAAGTCGAGCAGGGGCTCGGGCTCGCGGCTGGGCACCGGGGTGCGCAGGCGCTGGTCCCGGGCCACCCGCAGCCGCGCATCCGGGCCCGAGACCAGGCTCGCCAGGTGGGCGGGATCGATGCGCGAGTAGGGGCCCGCGGTGAGGGCCAGCTCGCCGCGCTCGAGGTCCACCGCCACCACCCCGGCGTCCCGGGCGGCGAGCTTCACGCGGATCACCCGCACCAGGTTCTCGGCCTCGGGCGGGAGCGGGCCGTAGCGGTCGAGCAGCTCCTCGCGGATGCGCGCCAGGTCCGCGGCGTCGGGCGCGCTCGCCAGGCGCTTGTAGAGCACCAGGCGCTGGCTCACCTCGGGCACGTACTCCTCGGGCAGCTGCGCCGTCACGGGCAGGCGGATCTCCGGGTCGATGGCGAGGGGCCGCGCCTGCCCGCGCAGCTCGTCGATGGTCTCCTCGAGCAGCTCCATGTAGGTCTCGTAGCCCACGGCGCCGAGGTTCCCGGACTGCTCCTCGCCCAGCAGGTTGCCGGCACCGCGGATCTCGAGGTCCATGTTGGCCAGGCGGAAGCCGCTGCCGAGCTCGGAGAGGTCCTGGATGGCCTCCAGGCGGCGCTCGGCGTCGCGGCTGAGCCCCGCCTCGCCGGGGATCAGCAGGTAGGCGTAGGCGCGGTGGCGGCTTCGCCCGACGCGCCCGCGCAGCTGGTAGAGCTGGGCCAGGCCGAGCGCGTCGGCGCGGTCCACCAGGATCGTGTTGGCCCGGGGGATGTCGAGGCCGCTCTCGATGATGGTGGTGCAGAGCAGCACGTCGGCCTCGCCCCTCAGGAACGCCAGCATGCGCTTCTCGAGCTCGCGCTCGCCCAGCTGGCCGTGGGCGACGAGAACCTTCACCTCGGGCACCAGGCGCTCGAGCAGCTCGGCGAGGCTCGCGATGGACTGCACCCGGTTGTGGACGAAGAACACCTGCCCGCCCCGGCGCACCTCGCGCAGGATCGCCTCGCGCACCAGGGACTCGTCGAAGCGGCACACCTGGGTGCGGATCGCGAGCCGGTCCGGCGGCGGCGTGTTGATGACCGAGAGGTCGCGCAGCCCCGAGAACGCCATCTGGAGCGTGCGCGGGATCGGCGTGGCGGTGAGGGTGAGCACGTCGACGCTCTGCTTGAGCTGCTTGATGCGCTCCTTGTGGGTGACGCCGAAGCGGTGCTCCTCGTCGACCACGAGCAGCCCGAGGTCGCGGAACGCGACGTTCTTCTGGAGCAGGCGGTGGGTGCCGATCACGACGTCCACCTTGCCCGAGGCGAGGCCCTCGAGCACGGCGCGCGCCTCGGCGGGCGAGCGGAAGCGCGAGAGCGACTCGATCGCGACCGCGTGGCCCTCGAAGCGCGCCTGGAAGGTCTCGAGGTGCTGCTGGCACAGCACCGTGGTGGGGACGAGCACGGCGACCTGCTTGCCGTCCATCACCGCCCGGAAGGTGGCGCGGATCGCGACCTCGGTCTTGCCGTAGCCGACGTCGCCGCACACCAGCCGGTCCATGGGGCGCGTGCGGGTCAGGTCCGTGAGCACGTCCTCGATGGCGGAGAGCTGGTCCGGGGTCTCCTCCCAGGCGAAGGCGGCCTCGAACTCCTCGAGGTGGCGGTCGCGCGGCGAGAAGGCGTGGCCCGGCGCCAGCTCGCGGGCGGCGTGGACCGCGATTAGCTCCCGGGCCAGCTTGCGCACCGACTTCTTGACGCCGCGCTTGGTCTTCTCCCAGGTCTGGCCGCCCAGGCGGTCCACCTTCGGCGCGGGCCCGTCGGCGCCGATGTAGCGCTGCACCAGGTTGAGGCGGTGCACGGGCAGGAACAGGCGGTCGCCGCCCTCGTACTCGAGGCGCAGCATCTCGCTGCGCAGGCCCGCGACCTCGAGCATCACCAGCCCGCGATAGATGCCGATGCCGTGCTCGGCATGGACCAGGAAGTCGCCCGGCGCGAGCTGGGCCAGGGCCTCGACGGCGGCGCCCTCGCGCGCCGTGGTGGCGCGCCGCCGGCGCTCGCGGGGGCCGAAGATCTCCTCCTCGGTGACGACGGCGAGGTGCTCGAGGGGCAGGGTGAAGCCCGCCGAGAGCGGCGCCACCCGCACCTCCACGCGGCCGGGCGCCGACCACTGCCAGCACGGCGCGGGCTCCCGGGTGAGGACGGGCGAGAGGCCGTACTCGCCGAGCAGGTGCGCGAGGCGGTCGGCGGCCGAGAGCGACGCGGTGGCGAGCACGACCCGCCAGCGCTCCTCGGTCCAGGCCGTGGCGGCCTCGACCAGTGGCGCCAGCGCGGACTCGCCGCTGCGCGCCTTGCGCAGCTCGGCGGCGAGCTCGTCCTGGGAGTGGGCGCGCACGGGGTGGTGCTCGCCGGCGGGGGTGACGGCGTCGAGGTCGAGGCGCTCGAGGGAGACCGGGGCGCGCCGCTCCACCTCGGCCTCGAGGTCGTCGGCGGCGACGAAGAGCGCCTCCGGCGCCGAGACGGGGCGCTCCGCCGCCCGGGCCGCGTCGTAGTTCTCGAGGATCTCGGCCGCGTACTCGCGCAGGCGCTCCTGGCCGGCGGCGGGGCGCTCGATCACGACGAGGGCGCTCTCGGGCAGGAAGTCGAGGAAGCTCTCGAGGGCGGGCTGGAGCAGGGGCGAGAGCGCCTCGGCGCCCGGCGGCAGGTGGCCGCGCAGCAGGCCGTCGACGAGGGCGTCCACGGCGCGGGCCTCGAGCCCCTGCTCCTGGGCGAGGGCGCGCAGCGCGTCGCCGCGCTCCACCACCAGCTCCCGGTCCACCACCAGCTCCCGCGCCGGCGGCGCCACCAGGGAGTCGAGCTTGCCCTCGGTGCGCTGGCTCGCGGCGTCGAACTCGCGGATCGACTCGACCTCGTCGCCGAGCAGCTCGATGCGCAGCGGCCGCGCGCGTTGCGGCGGGAACAGGTCCACGATGCCGCCGCGCACGGCGATCTCGCCGCGCTCCTCCACCAGGGGCTGGCGCGCGTAGCCGGCGCCCACCAGGGTGGCGACGAGCTCGTCGCGGTCCACGCTCTCGCCCACCGCGAGCCGCACCGAGCGCGCCCGCACCACGCCGCGCGCGGGCACGCGCAGGGTGAGGGCGGTCCAGGGCGCCACCACGATGGGGGGCGGCTCGGCGCCCTCGCCCGCCGCGTCCAGGCGGTGCAGCACGTCCATGCGCTGGGCGGTCACGAAGGCCTGGGGGGAGAAGCGGTCGTAGGGCGAGGTGTCGTGGCGCGGGAACGGGCGCACCCGCCCGCCCTCCTCGGCGGGGGGCTCGCCCAGGGCGGTGCGCAGGTCGTCGAGGAGGGCGTCGGCCTCCTTGGCGTTGGCGGCGAGGAACAGCGCCGGGCCGTCGGGGTGGGCCTCGACGAGGCGCGCGCCCACCACGGCGCGCGCGGCGCCGCGCAGCCCCGTCCAGTGGACCGGACCCGCCCGCCCGCGGCTGCGCGCCGCCAGCGCGGCGAGCTCGCTCGCTCCGCCCCTCTCCTCCGACGCCAAAGGCCTCTCCAGAACGCAAGAACGCCCCACCCGCCACCGGGGAGGGGCGGGTCGGGTCGTCGCGCGGAGTCTAGCCGGGCCCGGGGCGCCGGCCGCTACTGGAGCTGGTCGATGATGGCGTCGGTGATCTCGTCGAGGCTCGCCGTGCCGCCGAGGTCCCGCGTGCGGTTCGCCGGGTCCGCCAGGGCGGCGTGGACGGCGCGCTCCACCGCGCGGCCGGCCTCGGTCTCGCCGAGGTGGTCGAGCAGCATGGCGCCCGAGAGGATCACCGCGCAGGGATTGGCGACGCGCTTGCCCGCGATGTCGGGCGCGCTCCCGTGCACCGCCTCGAAGACGGCGCACTGGTCGCCCAGGTTCGCGCCGGGCACCACGCCCAGGCCGCCCACCAGGCCGGCGCACAGGTCCGACATGATGTCGCCGTAGAGGTTCTCGAGCACCAGCACCTCGAACTGCTCGGGGCTCTTCACGAGCTGCATGGCGCAGTTGTCGATGATGATCTCGCGGTACTCGACCTCCGGGTGCTCCTTGGCGATGCGCCGGGTGCACTCCAGGAAGAGCCCGTCGGACATCTTCATGATGTTGGCCTTGTGGACCGCGCAGACCTGCCCGCGCCCCTCGCGCACCGCCAGCTCGAAGGCGTGGCGGGCGATGCGCAGGCAGGCCTTCTCGGTCACGACCTTGAGGCTCTCCACGATGCCCGGCGCCACCCGGTGCTCGAGGCCCGAGTAGAGGCCCTCGGTGTTCTCCCGCACCACCACCAGGTCGACGCCCTCGAAGCGCGCCGGGATGCCGGGGACGGTCTTCACGGGCCGCACGCAGGCGTAGAGGTCGAGGGCCTGGCGCAGGGTCACGTTGGCGCTCCGGAAGCCGCCGCCGATGGGGGTGCCGACGGGGCCCTTCAGCGCCACCCCGTTGGCCCGGATCGAGTTCAGCACGGGCTCCGGGACCGGGGAGCCGTACTTGGAGACCACCTCGGCCCCGGCCTCCACGCGGTCCCACTCGATCGAGGCCCCGGAGGCCTCGATCACGCGCTCCGCCGCCTGGGTGACCTCGGGACCGATCCCGTCGCCGGGAATCAGGGTGACGCGGTGGCTCGACATGGGGATCCCTGCCTCCTATCCTGCGGGCCCTTCCAGAACCCCCCGGGGCAACCCGCCCGAGATGCCGGAGTCAGGAAAGTGGCCATCGAACTCCTCTGCCGCAAGATCGGCATGACCCGCGTGTTCAATGAGGCCGGCGAGTCGGTCCCCGTGACGGTGCTCGAGGCCGGGCCCAACACCGTCGTGCAGGTCAAGACCCCGGAGAACGACCGCTACGCGGCGGTGCAGCTCGGCTTCGGCGAGCGCCGGCCCAAGACCCTCTCCAAGGCGGCGGTCGGGCACTTCCAGAAGGGCGGGATGGAGCCCAAGCGCCACCTCCACGAGAGCCGGCTCTCCGCCGAGGAGGTCGCCCAGTACGAGGTGGGCCAGGAGATCAAGGCCGACGTCTTCGAGTCGGGCCAGCGGGTGGACGTGATCGGTACCTCGAAGGGCCGCGGCACCGCGGGCACGGTGAAGCGCCACAACTTCGCGGTGAAGCGGCGCACCCACGGCACCCACGAGTCCTTCCGCCACGGCGGCGCCATCGGCGCCGGCGCCTACCCGGGCAAGGTGATCAAGGGCCTGGGCATGTTCGGCCGCATGGGGGCGTCGAAGGTGACCACGCGCAACGTCGAGGTGGTGCGGGTGGATGCCGAGAAGAACCTGCTCCTGCTGCGGGGCTCGGTCCCGGGCCACAACAACGCCGTCGTCCGCATCCGGGCGGCGGTCGCGCCCAAGTAGCGCGCCCGCCGGCGACGCCACGAGATCGGCGGGGAGGCCAAGGTGTCGAGCAGGCCCGACCTCCGGATCGCCTGCCTCGTCGGCGTCGCCCTGGCTTCGCTCCACTGCAGCGAGGCACCTGCCCCAGGCCAGGCGCCGGTCCCCCGGGCGGCTGCGACCGACGCCGAGACCATCCAGGCGTTCCGCCAGCTCTGGATCAAGCGGCGCGAGGTCTTCAAGAACCGCTTCCTCGGCGTCTCGACCCTGCAGAACCCGCTCGACGCCTGGATGGTCCAGGAGCTGATCTCGGAGGTCGAGCCCGACTTCCTGATCGAGACCGGCACCTACCACGGCGGCAGCGCGGCGCTCTGGGCGCTGCTGCTCGAGCAGCTCAACCCCGAGGCTCGCGTCATCACCATCGACATCGAGGACCGGCGCGACCCGCGGGCCGTCGAGCTCCCCATCAGTCGGCGTCGCGTCGACTTCCTGCTCGGCGGCTCCACGGACCCGGAGATCGTGGCCGAGGTACGCCGGCGGGTGGCGGGCAGGAAGGTGATGCTGCTCCTGGACTCCCTCCACACCGTGGAGCACGTGAGGGCCGAGCTCGAGGCCTACGCGCCGCTCGTGAGCCCGGGGAGCTACATCGTCGTCCAGGACACGATCGTCGAGGCGTGGAAGGCCACCGCCCGGTTCGCGGCCGAGAACGACGACTTCGTGATCGACCGGCGCCGCGAGCGCTTCATGGTCTCCAACTCGCTGGGCGGCTACCTGCGGCGCGTGAAGTGACCCGGCTGCAGCGCTACCTGGGCCTGCGCTCGGCGACGCTGCTCGTTCTCGCGAACATCATCGGGGCCGGGATCTTCACGACCACCGGCTTCCAGGCCGCGGACCTGGGGCATCCGGGGTGGATCCTCTCGCTGTGGGTGGTGGGCGGGCTGCTCGCCCTGTGCGGGGCGCTCTGCTACGGCGAGCTGGGGGCCGCCATGCCCCGCGCCGGCGGCGAGTACGTCTACCTGAGCGAGACCTACGGCGGGGCGTTCGGGTTCATGAGCGGGTTCGTCTCGCTGGTGGCGGGGTTCTCGGCGCCCATTGCCTCGGCGTGCAAGGGGCTCGCGCGCTACCTGACGCACTTCTTCCCCGCCCTCGAGGAGGATCCGCGGCTGCTGGGCGGTCTGGGCGCCCAGGACGCCGTGGCGCTCGGGGTGGTGTGGGTGCTGGTCGCGATCCAGATGGCGGGCGCCCGCGGCGGCATGCGGTTCAGCGACGTCATCACGGCGATCAAGGTGGCGGGCGTGGTCGGCATCCTGGTGTTCGCGGCGGCCTTCGGCCGCGGCGAAGCCGCGAACTTCGCCGTGGTGGCCGAGACCGCGCCCACCGGCGCGCCGCTCTTCGCCGCCCTCGGCACCTCGCTCATCTTCGTGATGTTCTGCTACTCGGGCTGGAACGCCTCGGCCTACCTCGCCAGCGAGTTCGAGCATCCCCAGCGCGACCTCCCGCGCAGCCTGCTGCTCGGCACCGGCATCGTGGTGCTCGTGTACCTGGGGCTGAACGCGGTCTACCTGTACGGCGCCGACGTGGGCGAGCTGGCCGGGGTGGTCGAGGTCGGGCTGGTCGCGTCGCGCTCGCTCTTCGGGCCCACGGGCGTCTCGCTGGTGACCGGGGTGCTGTGCATCTCGCTGGTCGCCTCGGCGACGGCGATGACGATCGCGGGGCCGCGGGTCTACTACGCGCTCGGCGAGAGCTACCCGGCCTTCGGCGCGCTGGCCCGGGTGGACGCGCGCCGCGGCGCGCCGGTCCTGGCCCTGGCGCTCCAGGGGGTGGTGACCAGCGCCATCGTGCTCTCGGGCCGCATCGACCAGATCATGCAGTATGCGGGCTTCACCCTGACCCTCTTCGGGAGCCTCGCGGTCTCGTGCGTGCTGGTGCTGCGCCGGCGCCGGCCCGAGCTGCCGCGCCCCTTCCGGACCTGGGGCTACCCCGCGACCCCGCTCCTGTTCTTGGCGATCTCGGGCTGGACGCTGTGGTGGGCGGCGCGCGGCCGGCCGCTCGAGTCCGCCCTGGGCCTGCTCACCGTGGCGGCGGGGGGCCTGCTCTTCGCCGTCACCCGCCCGCGGCGGCGGGACGCTCCGTCCTAGCCGAGCGAGCCCTTCGGTCTCGCTCTGCGGCGGAGGCCGACCCACGCCGGGTCGGCCTCCCAGGGCCCGCGGGGTAACCTGGCGCGATGGCCTACGTGCGCAAGGACGCCTACCACCAGCGCGCCCAGCGCGAGGGGTTCCGCTCCCGCGCGGCCTACAAGCTCGAGGAGATCCAGCGCGCCCACGGGCTGCCGCGCCCCGGCCAGCGGGTCGTGGACCTCGGCTGCTGGCCCGGGGGCTGGCTCCAGGTGGCGGCCCGGGCGGTGGGGACCGGGGGGCGAGTCGTGGGGGTGGACCTCGCCGCCATCGAGCCGAGCCTGGATCTTGCGAACGTGTTCGCGTTAGTGGGTGACTTCACGGAAGCCCGTGTCACGCCGGCGGTTCTCGACGCGCTGGGCGGGCCGGCGGACGTCCTGCTGTGCGACGCCGCACCGAAGCTCTCGGGCATCCGGGTGGCGGACCGGGCCCGCGAGGAGGCGCTCCTCGAGGGCGTCGAGGCCCGGCTGCCGGAGCTCCTGGCCCCCGGCGGGGGCCTGCTGCTGAAGCTCCTCGACTGCCCGGAGGCCGAGCAGGTGAGCCGCCGCCTGCGGGCGCGCTTCGCCAAGGCCCGGGTGCTGCGGCCCCGCGCCACCCGCAAGGGCTCGAGCGAGCGCTACCTGCTGGCCCGGGGCTGGAAGGGCTGAGGCCGCAGACCGATCCCGGGCCGGCCGGCTAGAGCCGCTCGGCCTCGAGGTCGCAGTCGCCGCGCACGCCGCTGATGCGGGCCCGCACCAGCTCGCCGGGCGCAGCGTCCCCCGCCGCCCCCGAACCCGTGAGGAACACCACGCCGTCGATCTCGGGCGCCTGGGAGGCGAGTCGTCCGAGGCTCACGCCGCCGCCCATCTCGGCGTCCACCAGCACCTCGGCCTCGCGGCCCACCTGGCCCTCGAGCTTCTCGACGAGGATGCGGCGCTGGAGCTCGGTCACCCGCCGCCAGCGCTCCCGCGCCACGGCACGCGGCACCTTGCCCTCCAGCGCGTGCGCGGCGGTGCCCTCCTCGTCGGAGTAGCGGAAGACGCCCAGGCGATCGAAGCGCGTCTCCTCCACGAAGGCGAGCAGCTCGTCGAAGTCGGCGTCGGTCTCGCCGGGGAAGCCCACGATGAGCGTGGTGCGGAGCGTCACGTCGGGCATGGCGGCGCGCAGGCGTGCGACCAGCGCGCGCTGGCGCTCGGCCGAGGTGCCGCGCCGCATGGCGCGCAGCATGCGGTCGCTGGCGTGCTGGAGCGGGACGTCCACGTAGCGCAGGACGCGCTTCGCGCCGGCCATCACCTCGACGAGCTCGTCGCTCACCGCCGAGGGGTAGAGGTAGAGCTGGCGGATCCAGTCGAGGCCGTCCACGCCGTCGAGGGCGCGCAGCAGGTCGGCCAGGTCGGCGCGCCCGACGCCGGGCTCCTTGTGGTCCTTCCCCCAGGAGGTCGAGTCCTGGGCGACGAGGTTGATCTCGCGCACGCCGGCGGCGGCGAGCTGGCGGGCCTCGGCGACGACGGAGTCGAGGCTGCGGCTCTGGAAGGCGCCCCGGATGCCCGGGATGGCGCAGAACGCGCAGATGCGGTCGCAGCCCTCGGCGATCTTCACGTAGGCGCTGTGGCCGGCTCCGGTGAGGATGCGGGGCGCACGCTCGTCGTAGAGGTGGGTCTCGCCCGCCTCGACGTAGACGCCGCGGGAGCGCCCGGCCAGGGCGTCGTCGAGGATGGGGGCGATGTCCTGGAAGGCGCCGGTCCCGACGAAGGCGTCCACCTCGGGCAGCTCCCGGGCGAGCTCCGCGCCGTAGCGCTGGGGCAGGCAGCCCGCGACCACGAGCGCGCGCAGCTCGCCGCGCTCGCGCAGGTCCGCCACCTCGAGGATCGCCTCGATGGACTCCTCCCGCGCGCTCTCGATGAACGAGCAGGTGTTCACCACCGCCACGTCGGCGTCGGCCAGCTCCTCGGCGATCGCGTAGCCGCGCAGGGCCAGGCTGCCCAGCATCACCTCGGTGTCGAGGAGGTTCTTGGGACAGCCGAGCGAGCGGAAGTGCACGCGGGCCGGGGCGGGGCCGCTCTCGGGGAGGCTCATCGCGGCGGAGGGTAACGGCTCGGCCGCGACGGGGCCGCCTCAGCCGTCGCGCTGGAAGCCGCCGCCCGCGAGCTGGGTCCAGTCCACGCCGAGCAGCCGCACCAGGCCGTTGTCGACGCACACCTGGGCGCCGGCGCGGTAGAGCCCGGGCTCGATCTCCCCGCAGTGGCGCACCACGAGGGTCTGCTCGCCCACCTGCTGCTTGCCGAACAGGAAGAGCGCGCGCCAGCGCGAGCCCACCTCGAGCGGCATCGGGCACAGGAAGCCGAAGCCGCCCCAGGCGAGATCCTGGAGCTGGATGCTCACCATCGGGTTCGGGCGGGCCTGGTCGATGGCGACCAGCTCCGCCTCGCCACGCATGGTGAGCCGCGGGAAGCTGCGCGGGGCCTGGGGGGCCGTGAGGTCGCCCAGCCCGAGGGTGGGCGGCGTCGACCGCACGCCCGCCTCCTTGTCGTCGCGATCCTTGCTCACCCGTCCATACCCCCCCGACTGAAGGATCGGCCGCGGGTGCGATTTCTTGACGCGACGGCCGGCTGCCCGCCGGGCTTGCGGTGTGGCTGTAGGAGCTTCGCTGGGACGGGAAACTCCGGCTTCCGCGCTACCCTCTGGAATCTCGAGGCCTACAGGAGGAAGTGTAGCGTGTCGGACCGTCCGTTCTCGGTGCTGGGTGTGCAGCAGATCGCGGTGGGGAGCCGCGACAAGCAGGCGCTGCGGCGTCTCTGGGTCGAGACCCTGGGCCTCGAGGTGATCGGCGACTTCCGCAGCGAGTCGGAGAACGTCGACGAGGACATCGCGGTGGCGGGCCAGGGGCCGCTCCGGGTCGAGGTGGACCTGATGCAGCCCGTCGATCCCGAGAAGCGCCCCAAGGTGCACGACCCGGCACTGAACCACGTGGGCCTCTGGATCGACGACCTGCCCGCCGCCGTCGAGTGGCTCGAGGGCCGCGGCGTGCGCTTCACGCCCGGAGGCATCCGCAAGGGCGCGGCGGGCTTCGACGTCTGCTTCATCCACCCCAAGGGCAACGAGCAGTCGCCCATCGGTGGCGAGGGCGTGCTGATCGAGCTCGTGCAGGCGCCCACGGAGGTGATCGAGGCCTTCCGCCGCGCTGCCTCGGGCTGAGCGGCCGGCGCGCCGTGTCCATCCACGCCGCCGCCGAGGTCGGCTTCACGCGCGGGACCGCGGTCTACGCCCGCGCGCGGCCGGGCTACCCCGCCGCGGCGGTGGCCTGGCTCGCCGGCGCGCTCGGCCTGGCCCGGGGCCGGCGCGTCGTCGAGATCGCGGCGGGGACGGGCAAGCTGAGCGACGCGCTGCTCGCGCACCTGGAGCCGCGGGACCTGGTGGCCGTGGAGCCCGTCGCCGCCATGGGCGAGGCCTTCGCGGCGCGGCATCCCGAGGTCGAGCTCCGCGCCGCGGTCGCCGAGTCGCTGCCGCTGCCGGACGCGAGCGCCGACGCGGTGGTGGTCGGCCAGGCGTTCCACTGGTTCGACGGCCCGGCGGCCCTCGCCGAGATCCACCGCGTGCTCCGGCCGGGAGGCGGCCTCGGGCTGATCTGGAACCTCGCCAACGTCTCGGTGCCGTGGGTGGCGGAGTACACCGCGCTCATCCACGCCCACGCCGGCGACGCGCCGCGCTACGCGACCGGCGGCTGGCGCGACGCCTTCGCGGGGACGCCGCTCTTCACCTCCCTCGAGGAGCGCAGCTTCCCGCACCCCCTCGAGTGCTCCGTCGAGCTGCTCGTGGATCGCGCCGCCTCGGTGAGCTACGTGGCCGCGCTCCCGCCCGCGGAGCACGAGGCGCTTCGCGCCGAGGTGCGGCGCCTGCTCGGGGAGCACCCGGACACCCGCGCGCGCGCCTCCCTCCTCGTCCCCTACCGCACCGACGTCTTCTGCTGCCGGCGGCGCGAAGCGGACGCGTGATCCGGCTGCTGCTCCTCCTGGCGCTCGCGCTCCCGGGCTGCGAGCGGGGAGATCCTCCCCTTGCCCACGACCCGGCGCGGGAGGTCCCCGCCGGCGAGGTGGCCGGCGTCTACGCGGCCCTCGAGGGCGCCGACGCGGGCGCGATCGAGTCCGCCCTCGCGCGGGTGCTCGACCGGGGCGATCGCCGCTTCATCGCGGTGCTGATCGAGAGCCTGCGCTTCAGCCACCTCGCCGAGGCCGAGAGCCAGGCCTACAACGCGCGGGTGGTCGCGCTGGAGCGCCTCGCCGGCCAGCCTCTCGGTGGCGACTGGTTCCGCTGGGCGGAGTGGTACGAGGGCACGCGGCTCGTCCCGCCGCCGGGCTTCCTCGGCTACAAGGGCCGGCTCTTCGCGCGCATCCAGCCCGAGCTCGGCGCCTTCCTGGCCCGGGCGGACGGGGCGGAGCAGGTGCGCCTGCGCCCCGAGCTGATCCGCTGGGGCGGGGTCGAGCCCGGCGGGATCCCGGCCCTCACCAACCCGGCCCTCGTCTCCGCCGGCAAGGCCACCTGGCTCGAGCCCGGCGAGACCGTGCTCGGGCTCGTCCACGCCGGTGAGGCGCGCGCCTACCCGGCCCGCATCCTCGACTGGCACGAGCTGGTGAACGACCGCTTCGACGGCGAGCCCGTGAGCCTCGCCGCCTGCACGCTGTGCGGCTCGGCCATCGCCTACCGGACGGGGAGGAAGCTGGGGGCCGGGGCCGCCGCCGGCGCCAGCCACACCTTCGAGACGTCGGGCCTGCTCTACCGCGGCAACAAGCTGATGTTCGACCACGCCACGCGCAGCCTGTGGAGCCAGCTCGAGGGGCGCGCCGTGCTGGGCCCGCTCGCCGAGGACGGGCTCGCCCTCGAGCCGCTGCCCGTGGTGGTGACGACCTGGGAGGCGTGGCGCGAGCAGCACCCGGACACGACGGTGATCGCCCTGGACACCGGACACGAGCGCGACTACGAGCCGGGCGCCCCCTACGGCGGCTACCTCGCCTCGGCGAAGCTGCTCTTCCCGAGCGGCGTGCGCGACGAGCGCCTCGAGCCCAAGGCCCGCGTGTACGGCGTGACGCGGGAGGGCCACTCCCGCGCCTGGCCCCTCGAGGACCTGGCGCGGCGCGGCGTCGTGAACGACTCCCTCGGCCGGGAGCGGGTGGTGCTGGTGGCGACCCGGGGCCTCGTGGAGGTCGAGGCGCGCGTCCCGCGCACGGGGCGGGTGCGCTACGTGTCCGGCGCCGAGGTGCGGGCCTACCGTCGCGGCGGCGCGCGCTTCGCGGCCACGGACGAGAGCAGCGTGCTCCGGGACGGCGGCGGCCGGCCCTGGCGCGTCGCCGAGGACGCGCTGGTCGGGCCCGCGGGCGAGCGCGCCGAGCGGCTGCCGGGGACCCTGGCCTACTGGTTCGCCTGGCGGGCGTTCCATCCGGAGACCGGGGTGTGGGAGGGGAGCGAGCCATGAGCGCGACGAGCGACGCAGCGATCGAGGACTTCCGCATCGAGATCGACGAGGCGGTGCTGACGGACCTGAAGGAGCGCCTCGCCCGCACGCGCTGGCCCGACCAGATCCCCGGGACGGGCTGGGACTACGGCACCGACCTCGCCTACCTGAAGCAGCTGTGCGCCTACTGGCGGGACGGGTTCGACTGGCGCGCCGTCGAGGCGCAGCTGAACGCCTTCCCCCAGAACCGTACGCGCATCGACGGACAGCCCATACACTTCCTGCACGCGCGCTCGCGCCACGCCGGCGCGCTGCCGCTGATCCTCACCCACGGCTGGCCGGGCTCCTTCACGATCTTCAAGAGGGTGATCGCGCCGCTCACGGACCCCACGGCCCACGGCGGAAGCGAGAAGGACGCCTTCCACGTCGTGTGCCCCTCGCTGCCGGGCTACGGCTTCTCGGGGCCGACGCGGGAGCGCGGCTGGGACCCGCAACGCATCGGCGAGGCCCAGATCGAGCTGATGCGACGCCTCGGCTACGCGCGCTACGGCGCCCAGGGCGGCGACTGGGGCTCCATGGTGACCGCCCAGATGGGGCGCCTCGATCCCGAGCACTGCGCCGGCATCCACCTCAACCTCGCCATCGCGCTCCCGCCGGACCCGGCGAACCCCGAAGCCGGGCTCAGCGAGGAGGAGAAGCAGCGCGTGAAGGAGTCCGAGGCGTTCCGCGCCAGGGAGATGGGGTACTACCAGATCCAGGGCACCAAGCCCCAGACCCTGGCCTACGGGCTCAACGACTCGCCCGCCGGGCTCGCCGCGTGGATCGTCGAGAAGTTCCGCACCTGGAGCGACTGCGACGGAGACGTCGAGTCGAAGTTCAGCAAGGACGATCTGCTCACCAACCTCACGCTCTACTGGGCGACCGGGACCATCAACTCCTCGACCCGGCTCTACTACGAGACCATGCAGAGCGGACGCGTGGGGTTCACCCAGGGACGCGTCGAGGTGCCCACGGGCTGCACGATCTTCCCGAAGGAGATCTTCAAGGCGCCGCGCAGCTGGATGGAGGAGGTCTACGACGTGACCTGGTGGACCGAGCAGCCCCGGGGAGGCCACTTCCCGATGCTCGAGGAGCCCGACCTGTTCGTGGCGGACGTGCGTGGGTTCTTCGCCACGCTCCGCTGAGGGCGGAATCCCGGGAAGCCCAGTCTTTTCAGGATGTTGGAGCGGCGTCCTTCCGTCTCAAGAAGCTCGCCTGCCGGTCGATGAGAGGGGCGGAGGGAACGCCCCGCGATGCAATCCGTCCATCCGCCGCCGGCCGCGGTCCGCGCCCTGGGCGAGCTCGTCCGCGCTGGCGCCGCGCTGGGCCGGGGCCTCGAGGGCCTGTGGCTCGGCGCGCTGGCGCGGGTGGGTGCGCTCTGGCTGGGGCTGCCCGCGCTGCGGCGGCGCTACGTGGGCGCCCTCCACGCGCGCAGCCGGACGCTGCGCGGCGCCACGGTGACGCTCCACGCGGTGCGCCCCGCGCGCGACCCGCGCCCGCCCCACGTCGCGACCCGCTGGCCCCGGACCTTCCACTGGATCGAGGTGACGGTGCGTCCGCGGCGCCAGCGGGGCGGCATCCGGGCCTGGCGGCCGAGCGATCTCGCGCTGGTGGCGCCCTCCGCCCGGGCGGGTCGGCCCGAGGAGGACGAGCCCGTCGGCGCCGTGCACGCGGTGGCTCTCCGGCGCAGCGGCACCTGGGTCGATCTCGGCTCGGTGCGCACCGTCGCGGGCCCGCGGCGGCTGCGGCTGCTGGTGGCGCTCACGCCGGGGACGCGCCACTTCCGCTTCCGCTACTACCTCGAGCTGCTGCGCCGCGAGAGGCGCCGCGGTGCCCGGGCGGGCCCGCCGCGGTCTTCACCGTACCGGCGGGGAGCCGAACGTTCGTACCAGCCCCGGGAGCGTGTGGCGTCGGTCCCTGGCGCGACGCGCCCCTCCCCGCCTAAGCTAAACGACCGTCGGAGGCAAACCGGAGGAGAGGCGACCCATGGCGTTGGAGATCCTACAGGACCCGCGGCTGCAGAAGGTGGAGTGGAAGGACCTGTGCGACCTCAGCCGGCTCGAGGTCGTCTACGAGGTCGGGATCTACCTGCCCTGGCTCGCCGCATCCCTGGTCTTCGCCCACTTCGGTGGGATCTGGTACGTGCCGGCGCTGGCCTGCTCGTTCATGTTCTTCCTGTGTGGCCTGCGCCAGGTCCACAACGCGTTCCACTACGCGGTGGGGGTCTCCCGGCCCGCCCATGAGTGGCTGATGTTCGTGCTGTCGCCGCTCATGATGAGCGCGATGCACGCCGTGCAGTGGAACCACCTGCGCCACCACCGCCACTGCATGGACGACGAGGACGTCGAGGCCATGAGCGCCAAGATGCCCGGCTGGAAGGCGCTGCTCACCGGCCCCCAGTTCCCGGTGCGGCTGCACAAGGCGGCACTCCAGATGGGCAACGCGCGCATCCGCAAGTGGATCTACTGGGAGCTCGCCGCCATCCTGGGCATGGCGGTCCTCGCCTTCGCGGTGCTCGACTGGAGCTTCCTCCGCTACCACGTGATCGCCATGGTGGTGGGGCAGTGCTTCTCGGCCTTCTTCGCGGTGTGGACGGTGCACCACGACTGCGACCGCTCGCACTACATCGCCCGCACCATCCGCAACCCGATGAAGGCGTTCGTCACCTACGACATGTTCTACCACGTCGAGCACCACCTGTTCCCGACGGTGCCGACCTGCCACCTGCCCGAGCTCGCCGAGCGCCTCGACAAGGTCGCGCCGGAGCTGAAGACCAAGCTGGTCTTCTAGTGGAGCGCCTCGTTCCCCTCGCCGGGGCCGCGCTCGGGGTGGGGCTCGGGGCGTGGGGGATCTGGCTCGACCGCACCCAGCCGCTCTCCCAGGCCGGGCTGTGGAGCGCGCTCCACGTGGCCTCCCTGGGCGGCGTCGCCCTCGGCCTCGGCGCGTGGGCGCTGGCGTCGGGGCGGGGCTCCTCGAGCCCGGCCCAGCGCATCGGCCTCGCCGTGGCGGCGCTCCTCGCCTGGCGCGTCTCCTACTTCCCGATCATGGTGTTCTCGGGCCACGTGGCGAGCATCGCCGAGTGGGTGGCGCTGGGAGTCGGAGCGCCGGTGGTGGTCTACTCCGTGTTCCTGCTCTCGGTGGTCGCGCTCCACGCCGTGGCCGGCCTCGGCGTGGCGCTGCTGCTGCGGCCGCCGGTGCCGCTCTTCCGCGCCGCACTGGTCCCGGCCTTCGCGGTGGCGACGGTGGTCTCGTTCTCGAAGGCCGAGGACCTGGCCCTGCTGCCCGACCGCGCCTGGTCGCTCGCGCGGCCCGTCCCCCCGGTGGTGGCGGGGAGCGCCAACCCCTACCTCCCGGCGCTGGGCTCGTCGGAGATCTCGCCCCACGTGAACGTGATGCTGCTGGCCGCCGGCGTCACCTACGCGACGATTCCCGACGCGCCCTGGGCGCGCGCCGTGCGCTCGGTGCTGGAGCACGACTTCAACCGCAACCCCGTCGCCTCCACCCAGGCTCGCGTGGTCGAGCACTACCTCGCCTACCACGCCTCGCACTCGCGCATCGGTTGCCGCGCCTCCGCGGACTGCCCGATGCCCCCGGCGCCCGACGTGGCCGCGCCGTGAAGACCCTCGTCGTCCTCGGGGCTCCGGGGACGATGGGGCGGCGGGTGGTCGCGCTGGCCCGGCGGGAGCTCGAAGGGGTCGAGGTGCTCGCCGCGTCGCGCCGCGGCACCGCGGTGGGCGACGCGCGCGGCCTCGCACTGGACCTCCACGACCGCGCCGGCCTCGAGCGCGCGCTCGCGCGGGGCGACTGCACGGTGGTGAACACCGTCGGCCCCTTCGACTACGACCCGACGCCGCTGGTCTCCGCCTGCGTGGCGTCCGGCAGCCACTACGTCGACCTGGCCGAGACGCCGGCCTTCCTCGCCGCGGTGGCGCGCGCCGCCCGGGAGGCCGGCGCGGCCGAGCGCGGCGTCGTGCTCGTGCCCGGCGCGTCCACGACGCCCGGCCTCGTCGAGCTCCTCGCCCAGGCGTGGGCGGAGCGCCCGGAGGTGACGGGCGTCGACGCCTGGCTCTCCCTGGGCTCGCGCAACCCCCTCGGCACCGGCATGCTGCTGGGCCTGCTGCGGCCCCTCGGCCGCGACGACGACGCCGGGGCGCGCTGGTTCCGCGGCACCGTGACGCGCCCGGGCGGCGACGGGCGACGCTACGGCCGCTACCCGGCGGGCTTCCCCGCCGAGGGCCTCCGCCTCGGCCCGCGGTCCGTTCCGGTGCGCTTCTTCGTGGGCTTCGACCGCGCCCTCCTCGTGCGCGGCCTCTCCGCGGCGGCGCCGGCCCTCGCCGCGCTTCCCGACCGCGCCCTCGCGCGCGTCGCGCGCGTCGCCCTTCCCGCCGCCCGCGCCGTGAGCCGCCTGGGCACCCCGCGCGGCTCCCTCGTGCTCGAGGCCCTGGGCGCGCCCGGCGCGCGGGTCGAGGTGGTGGCGGAGCGCGAGGGGCTCGACGTGCCCGCGGCTCCCGCGCTCTGGGTGGCGAGCACGCTCCAGCGCGGCCACGTCCGCGCCCGCGGCTGCGTGGCCCTGCGCGACGTGGTACCCCTCGCCGAGGCCGCGGCGAGGCTGCGCGGTGCCGGCCGTGTGGTGCGGGGGATCGAGCCATGAGCGAGCGCACCCCGGTGGCGAAGCCGCTCCCCGAGAGCGAGGACAAGGTCCGGGCCGCCCGGGCCCTCGAGCGCATCCAGCGCCTCGGCAACGTCCTCGACTCGTCGATCCGCGTGCCGGGCACGGACTTCCGCATCGGCCTCGACCCGCTGATCGGCCTCGTCCCTGGCATCGGCGACGTGGCCGGTGCGCTGCTCTCGGGCTTCATCGTGCTCGAGTCCTGGCGGGTGGACGTGCCGCGCCGGGCCCTCGCCCGCATGGCGGGGAACATCGGGCTCGAGCTCCTGGTGGGCCTGATCCCGGTGCTCGGGGACGTGTTCGACTTCGGCTACAAGGCCAACGTGCGCAACGCGCGCATCGCCGAGGACGCCATCCTGCGCCGCCACTTCCCGCCCGAGGACGAGCTCGGCGAGGTGCCGCTCTGGCGCCAGCCGCGGCCGCTCGTGATCGTGACCGCCGCCACCGCGGCGTTCGTGTTCTCGATGGGCTTCGTGGCGGGGCGCTGCGCGGGCTGAGGGCGTCAGCCCTCCTCGAGGTTGCGCCCACCGCCCTCCCGGCCGCTGCCGCTCCGGTGCCCGGGCTGCACGCCGTCGAGGGCGCGGTCGATGGCGGCCTTGGCGCTGGCCGTGATGCCGCCGCGGTCGTGCTGCTCCACCACGATCGACTCGAGGCGGGCGAACCAGGCGTCGACGGTCTCGCCCTCGCGCCGGCGCGGCCGCTCGTCCTCGATGGGGCCGAACAGGTTCAGCCAGTCGTCGAAGCGACGGCCGAGACCCAGCATCTCGCGGAAGGGACGCTCGGGGTCGTTGCGGCTGCCGAGCAGCCCGGCCACGCCGGTGAGCAGCGCGAGAGGGATCAGCACGATGTCGCGCAGGGCCTCGAGGGCGGCCTTGGCGGAGAACACCAGCAGGTCGCGGATCAGCACCCAGCGCCGGGTGCCGGGATCCTCGGTCGGGGCCGTTCGGGGCGAGGCCGTTCGGGTCGGGGCTCGGCTCATGGGTCCTCTCGACGCCCCGCCGATTCTACCACCGTCCGGTATGCTGCCCTCCGCCATGAGCGCGCGCGTCGCCGTCGTCACCGGAGCCAGCCGCGGGATCGGGCGCCAGCTGTGCGTCGACCTCGCCGGGGCGGGCTGGGACGTGGTCTGCACCGCGCGCTCCGCCGAGGGCAGCCGCGGCCGCCTGCCGGGCACGGTGGAGGAGACCGCCGCCCAGGTGGAGGCGGCCGGCCGCCGCGCCCTGCCCGTCGCCCTCGACGTGCGCGACGAGGAGGGGGTGGCGAAGCTCGCCGACCGCGTCTACGCCGAGTTCGGGCGCTGCGACCTGCTCGTCAACAACGCCGCCCTCGCCCCGCCGAAGCCCGCTCTCGAGGACACCACGAGGCGCTGGCGCCTCGCCATGGACGTGAACGTCAACGGGCCCTTCTACTTCATCTTCTATTTCGCGCCGCGCATGATCGGGGCCGGCGGGGGCCGCATCGTCAACGTCTCCTCGGCGGTGGCGGTGCACCCGGAGTTCGGGCGCGCCAGCTACCACACCACCAAGGCCGGTCTCGAGGCCGTGACCCGGGCCTTCGCCCACGACCTGCGCGGCCGCATCGCGGTGAACGCCATCCGGCTCGAGCTGATGGTCTGGAGCGAGGGCTTCGACGCCACCCTGCCGAAGGACGTGGACTTCGAGTTCGAGGACCCGGTCATCATGTCCGACGCCGTGCTCTGGCTCGCCGAGCAGCCGCTCTCCTACAGCGGCGAGATCGTCACCATCGGCGAGCTGCGCGAGCAGGGCGTGGTGCGCGGCAAGACCGTCGCGAAGCGGAGCTGAATCAGAGCAGGTCGCGCGGCGAGGTCGGGCTCCAGCGGGCGGAGAGCACGCGCCAGTCGCCGCCCTCCTCGCGCAGGTCGAGCTCGATCTCGTAGACGTCGGCCCTCATGCGCGCGAGGTCGGCGGCTCCGGCGATGGGCGAGGCCGCCATGCCCGCCGCCAGCACCACGGCGGCCCTGCCCTCGGCCTCGATCTCGAGGGAGCGTACGCGGCTCCAGACGTGCAGCGTGCGGTGCTGCATGCGCTGCAGGGTCAGCCAGGTGGCCAGCGCGCGACGGTCGTTGCCCGCGGCGTCGGCGTAGTCCTCGGAGAGGAACTGCTTCACGCCGGCCACGTCGCCCGCCTCGGCCAGGAGCTCGACCTCGGCGAGGCGCGCGCGGATGCGCGCCTCGGGGCTCTCGTCGTCGCCCCCGCAGGCGAGGATCGGCACGGCCAGGGCCGTGCACAGCAGGACCCATCCACCTCTCACGAGCAGGCAGCATAACGACTCCTCGCCCTTCCCGCGCCCGCGCTAGCCTCTCGCCGAGCGGTGGAGGGCCCCATGGGAGACTGGCTGCGCGACCACCTGGCGAGACGCCCCTGGTGGATGAACGTGCTGATGATCTTCTGCGCCTACATGGCGGTGGTCTACGTGCCCTGGGACCTGTTCGTGAAGCCCGCCGCCGTGGACGAGGAGGTCTGGTTCGGCGTCCGCTTCCACGGCCTCTGGGCGAAGCTCCTCGCGCTGCCCCACTGGTTCGTGTACGGCGCGGGCGCGTACGGGTTCTGGCGCATGAAGGAGTGGATGTGGCCGTGGGCGCCGCTCTACGCCGGCCAGGTGGCGATCAGCATGCTGGTCTGGCCGCTCCTCTACGTGGGCGGGGCGGGCAGCCTGTTCCTGGGCCTGCTGTCCGGCGGCGTGTTCCTGCTCCCCACCCTGGCGCTCCACGGTGCGCGCGACCTCTTCGAGCGGCCGCGCCCGTCGCTGCGCGAGCGCTACGGCGAGTGGGCGCTGGTGACCGGCGCCTCGGCGGGGATCGGCGCCGCCTTCGCGAAGGCCTTCGCGCGCGACGGCATGGGGGTGGTGCTGGTGGCGCGCCGCGAGGACCGGCTCGCCGCCCTCGCCGCCGGGATCGAGAAGGGCTTCAGCGTGCCGACCCGCGTGGTGGCGGCGGACCTCGCCGACCCCGCGGCGGGCGAGCGCATCGCGGGCGAGACCGCGGACCTCGAGGTCGGGGTGCTCGTCAACAACGCCGGCTTCGGCTACGCGGGCCGCTTCGACGGCCAGGAGACCGAGCGCCTGCGCGAGCTGGTGCAGGTGAACTGCGCCGCACCGGTGGAGCTCACCAGCCGCCTGCTCCCCGCCATGCGCGAGCGCGGCCGCGGCGCGGTGATCTTCACCGGCTCCGTGGCGGGCAGCCAGCCGCTCCCGCTCCACGCCCTCTACAGCGCCAGCAAGGCCTTCGACAACCTGCTCGGCGAGGCGCTCTGGGGCGAGCTGCGCGGCACCGGGGTGGACGTGCTCTCGCTGCTGCCCGGCTCGACGGAGACCGAGTTCCAGGACGTGGCCGGCGAGATCCCCCACCCCGGCCAGAGCGCCGAGGAGGTGGTGGAGACCGCCCTCGACGCCCTCGGCCGCCAGCCCTCGGTGATCTCCGGCGCCTTCAACTGGCTGCGCGCCAACGCCGCCGTCCGCCTGCTCCCCCGCAGCCTCCTCACCCTGATCGCCGGCCGCGTCATCGCGGCCCAGACCCCCCCGGACCGTCGCTGACCACCCCCGGGGCCCCGAGGGCCCTGTGGGCGGGGAGGGGAGCCGCAAGCCCCGGCAGGCCACCGGGCGATGCCCTCTCCGCAGCGAAGGGAGACCGTGCCGCCCCGCCCCGGTGCCCTCCCGGTGGTAGGACGCCCCGAACCCCCCCTCCCTCTTGTCGAACAAACTATAACCTGTTTCAATTCCGCGGATGGCGAACCCGGCCTCCACGCGCGGCGAGAAGGGCGGCGGCGCGCGCCTCGCCACCAGCCAGGCGCGGCGCATGCGGCGCATCGTCGATGCCGCGATCCAGCTCGCCGACGAGGGCGGCTTCGAGGCGGTGCGGCTGCGGGACGTGGCCGAGGCCGCCGACGTGGCGCTGGGGACGCTCTACAAGTACTTCCCGAGCAAGGAGGAGCTGCTGCTCTTCGTGGTGAACGAGGGCACGGAGCGGCTCGAGCGCTTCGTGGCGAAGCGCGGCCTGCGCGGCGACGACGCCAGCGAGCGCATCGCCGACCTGTTCGCCCACGCGACCCGCGGCGTGAGCGCCCGGCCGGACCTCTCCCGGGCGGCGCTGCGCGCCATCGCGGTGGGGAGCCCGGGCTCGGAGCTGAAGGTCGCGGCCTTCCACCTGCGCATGACGCGCCTGAGCGTCGCGGCCCTGCGCGGCGAGACGCCCGACGTCGAGCGGCCGCTCTCGGAGCCCGTCGGCAGCGACTGGGAGCGCCGCGTCGCGCTCGTGCTCGAGCAGGTCTGGTTCTCGGCGCTGCTCGCCTGGGCGAGCGGGCTGAACCCGGTCCGAACGGTCTCGGAGCGCATCCGCGACGCCGCGCGGCTGCTGCTCGAGAGTGAACGGCAACCCCGAAGAGGGAGCTGAGGAACGCATTGTCCACCCCCCCGAACCCCTCCAGTCCGTCCGATCTGCTCACCGCCCCCCACGTCGTCGAGTACACCTACCGGCGCTCCGTGGGTCCGCTGCTGGGCCGCTTCTTCACCGGCCTGCGCGAGCGGCGCATCCTCGGCGTGCGTACCCGCGCGGGCCAGGTCATGGTGCCACCGCGGGAGTACGACCCCGAGACCGGCGAGGAGCTCGGCGACCTGGTGGATGTGGGCTCCTCGGGTGTCGT